>DASZAB010000001.1:0-12293 GCA_035945675.1 Verrucomicrobiia bacterium
ATTCACCGCGAGGGACAAAGGTGTGCCGGCGGTGTAATTGTAGGCATAGAGCGCGCCCGCCGTGGTCCCGAATTTCTCAAGAAACACTCCGGCGGCGCCGGCGTAATTCGGACTGGACGCGCCCGTGACCGCCAATCCCCCACTGTCAACGCGCAATCCACCGGGTGGAGTGTGCGACGTTCCAATACCGACGCCACCGCTGGCACGAATCAGAAACTGATAATTGGCGCTCGAAGAGAACGTGTTGGCGGAAGAACTATCGGCCCATACAAAAGTCCCGGGTGTGACGGCTTGGGCCCGGTAACCGGCCGCGAAGGACAAGTTGCCGCTGGCGATATTCAAGGCACCGCCCGGCACACTGGACCAGACGCCGGAGGCGGTATTATCGGCACCTCCGCCAACGGCAGCATCATCCCCGGACGCATGATTGCCATCGCCACCCACCACTGCCGACCAACCACCACTGGCAATGTTTCACAAGGTGTTGCTCACATCGGAAGTGTCACTGCCACCCCCGACGAATGAATAATCACCGCTGGCAGTATTAATGAACCTACCGCCGACAACCGAATAAAGACCGCTGGCCTTGTTGAGGTCACCGCCCGCCACTGCCGAAAAGAATTCAGCCGTATTGTAGGCGCCACCGCCCACAAACACGCCGGTCACGCCGTTGGACGCGAGGTCCGACGGGCCACCACCAATGACATTTGGATAACTTGACCCGGTCGGTTCCAATCGCAGACCACGCAGACCGCCCACTTTCAACTCCAACGGCTGGCTGTCCGTTGTACCCAGAAAGTTCACTCCTGCCGTCGTGCCCGTTGCCACTCAACCCCCAGGCCGACAGGGCCGTGCCCGGCGAGGTCCAGATCAAACTGCTCCCATTAAACTCCAGCACCTGGCCGCTGGCGGGCGCGCCGGGTGTGTTCAATGAACTGGCAGAAACTCTGCTGGCGGCTACGCTGACCGCCGCGCCGGAGTTCGCCGAAAAAATGGCGTAGGGCGTGGGCGTCATCTGCTGTCTTGGAGCAAGCGTGGCAAACGTGCCGCTGCCGTTGGTGCCGACGCCCAGCTCCAGCCAGTACGCGGTGCCATTGAAAACGCCCGCGCCGAAATCAATCGTCGCGGTGAACAGCCCGTTGCTCACGGCGGTGGCGCTGTTGGTGACCGGTCCGCCACGGCGCTGCCGCCGCTGCTGCCGCCATACAACGCGAACGTCAGGTCATAACTGCCGTTGGCGGGGCCGCTGGCGGTGTTCAACCGTCCCTGATAGGTGAACGCCGTGCCCTGGGCGAAGACAGTTGAGGGTTGATGGATGAGCACTGAGCATAAGGTCAGCGTGATGAGAATGGATTGAGTGCGTGGGTTCATAGGTTTCCTGGTCGAGCTGCGAACATGGGCTTCTTACTGAAATCTGCCCAATTCAAAACAAAATACGGTGCATTTGTAAAGCTAATTCTATATTGCACTATTACTTTTTGTCAGGGTGCAACTTGTGACGCGTGCCCAGGATGGCCCAATGGGCCTGCCCAAGGGGTTTTGGACCGTTTTCGGGTCGCGCAGTTTTCGCTTCAGGTCAAGCTCTGTGTCGATTCGCGCGGTTTTCATCGTTGCCATTATGTCGGGGGCGTTTAACATCGCGCCGTTTATGGCCGAACCCATTCGCGCCGACGGGCGCACTGCTAACCAACTTCGCCCGTTGCGCTTCCAAAATCATATCGCCCCGCATGCCACCGGCTCGACGCTCATCGAGTGGGGCAACACGCGCGTCATCTGCGGCGTCACGGTCGAGGAAACTGTGCCGCGCTGGATGAAGGAGCAGGACGTCAACGGCGGCTGGATCACCGCCGAATATTCGATGCTCCCCTACTCCACCCTCGAACGCAAATCGCGCGACGCCAGCCGCGGAAAAATTGACGGCCGGTCGCAGGAAATCCAGCGGCTCATCGGCCGCGCCATGCGCGCTGCGCTTGACCTCGAAAAACTTGGCGAGCGCACGGTCTGGGTGGATTGCGACGTGCTTCAGGCCGATGGCGGCACGCGCACGGCCGCCATCACCGGCGCGTACGTGGCGCTTTGCATCGCCATCCGGCGATTGATTGCCTCCGGCAAGGTGACGGACAACCCCATTCTCCACGCCGTGGCCGCCGTCAGCGTCGGCATGGTGGACAACCGGCCCTTGCTGGATTTGTGCTATACCGAGGACGTCGCGGCAGCGGTGGATATGAACCTGGTGATGAATTCCGTCGGCGAATTCATCGAACTTCAAGGCACGGGCGAACAGGCCACCTTCAGTGAGTCGCAACTGGCCGATTTGCTCGCGCTCGGCAAGACCGGCATTCGCCAATTGCTGGCCGCACAGGAGGACGCGTTGGCAGCAGCCTGATTCACCTGTGGGCAAGGCTTCTTCAAAGATTTCCCGGCCAAAAAGCAAACCGTTGCCGCCGACGCGATTGCTGCTGATTCGCCACGCCGAAATCGAGCGGCGTTACCAGCGCGCATTTGGCGGGCGGTTGGACATCAACCTCTCGGACCGCGGCCGCGCCCAGGCCCGAACGCTCGCCCAATTTCTGCGCGGCAAACAAATCGCCGCGATTTACGCCAGCCCGATGAAGCGGGTCCAGCAAACGCTCGCGCCGTTCCTGAATGGAATGGGAGATGCGACGCTGCCGCGGCGCACTTCGCCGCAGCAGCGTCGGCGCCACCAAACTGAAAATCCTCTCACCCAGACCATCCTGCCCGGGTTGCAAGAGGTGGATTTCGGCGACTGGTCGGGATACACGTGGACGGAAGTGCGCGAGAAATTTGGCGTTCATCCCTACGACTGGCTGGACGAAATTGAACTGGGGGCCGTGCCGAACGGCGAAAACGGCGTCCAATTCCGCGCCCGTGTCGAGGCGTGCCTGTTTGAAAGCATCCGCCGTCATCCGGGTGAGACCATCGCCATTTTCAGCCACGGCGGTGTCATCCGCATGATGCTGTCAATTTTGCTCGACCTGCCGCTGCCGAAAATGAATTCGTTCGAAATCGAGTACACCAGCGTCACGCAGGTCGCCTTGCACCCGGAATTGAACGAAATCGAGCTGCTCAACTTTACGCCCTGGCGTGATTGGGTGAGATGAAACACAGCAGAAAAGTCTGCAAAATCGGAGCGCCGAGCACCGTCTCGGCGTGGGGCAACGGATTTACCCAACGAGCCGGGGCGGTGCTCGGCGCTCCAAATGCCGTCGAAACGATTTTTGCGAAGATTTCTGGCAGGATTCAAAAAGTTGGGCCCGACCGCCGGCGAGCTGTGGCAAGGGTCATTTTTCAAGGTTACGGCTCGCGAGGACGCTCGCCCCACCGATAAATGAAACATAAATTGCTTTGGAAAATTTTCGTCACCACGACGCCCGAGGCGGAAGATGCCGTCGCCGAACTGATAAGCGCCACCCTCAATCAGCCAGCGACCGTTTATCTCGACATCGAAACCGGCGTCAGCACGGTGACGGTTTATCTCCAACGAAAGACACGTTTTCCACGAAAAACCCGTGCGGACATTTCCACCGGATTGAGGCGAATCAGTGGCTGCGGATTGAAAATTAGTCCCGGCAAAATCGTCCTGGCCAGGGTGCGGCGGGAAAACTGGGCCGAATCCTGGAAGCGGCATTTCCAGCCAATTGAAATTATCCCAGGCAGGGCGCGTCACTCCGTGCGCGCCGCATCAAGGGCGGACAGAGGACTGCGCACGCCACCCAAATCCTTGCTGATCAAACCGAGCTGGAGCAAGCGGAAGGCACGGAAAGGCCAGACGGTGCTGGTGCTGGATCCCGGTCTGAGCTTTGGCACCGGTCACCACCCCACCACGGCATTCTGTCTCAGCGAGATTGTGCAATTCCAAAGCGGCCGGGACAGCGGGTCTTCGCCGTCGTTTCTCGATCTCGGCGCCGGCTCCGGGATTCTGGCGATTGCGGCGGCAAAGCTGGGATATTCACCTGTGGTCGCAATGGATTTTGACCCGGAAGCAATTCGCGTTGCCTGTGCCAACGCGCGCGCCAACCACGTGGAGCAAAAGCTGGAAATCAGGCGCGGCGACGTGACGAACCTGCCGGTCCGGCCCCGGCGGCAATTTGATTTGGCCTGCGCAAACCTGCTTTCCACCCTGTTAATTGCTGAGCGGCGCCGGATTGCGGCGCAGTTGGATCCCGCCGGAGCGCTCGTGCTGGCGGGTATTCTGAAGTCGGAATTCAGGCAAGTCCAAAAGGCTTATAAAACCGTGGGGTTGAAATTGGTTTCTTACCGGGATGGCAATGAATGGCGCTCGGGTTCGTTCCGTTTTGACGGTTGAAAATTGTTTGAACGGCGCCCTCGGGGAGCCAGTCTGATTTAGTGAAGGCGTAAAGTTTAAGCCGGGTCGGTGAAAATTGGCATTCTTTACGCTGCGAGTCCGGGGGAAGAAAGGAAATAGCTATGATGAAGACATTGGAAGTCATCGGCGAAGCAGTTCGCAACCCCAAATATTCATTCCGCAAGGCGGAGCATCAGCCCAAAAAAGAGCGGAAACATCGCTACGAACGGCGAAAAATCAAGGAATACATTCATCTTGGCGACTGGCTGGCTGAAGAATTGGCCTAGGGCCGGTTTTGAACAGTCTGTTCAGAAAGAACCAGTTGGATTCGAACGGATCTAACGGACCAGGAAAAATCACCGCTGGCAGGCCGGGCAGATTCCAAAAAATTCCAGTTTGTGCGTCACGGCTTTGAAGCCGTTCCGGGCGGCAATTCGCGATTCAATTTCGCGGAGAAAACATTCGTCAATTTCCACCACTCCCGCGCAACGCGTGCAAATCAGGTGATGATGATGTCCATCGTCGCCCTCGCCCACGAGTTCAAACCGCGCTGCGCCGTCGCCGAAATCAAACCGCTTCACCATCCCCATTTCCTCGAGCAGGTGCATGGCGCGATAAATCGTGGCCAGATCGCAACGGCCTTTGGGCATGACGGCAAAGATTTCCCGATTGGTCATCGGATGGGGATGCCGCCGCAGAACTTCCAGAATGGCCTGGCGCGGGCCGGTAATCTTTCGCGATTGCCCGCGCAGGCGGCCGGTTAAAACCGACAGTTCCTGCCGTTTATGCGCACGGGCATGGGCGGGCACCTTCATCACGCATCAAAAATCACACGGGCCATTCCAAAAATCAAGACGTCGCTCAATTGCAAACCAATTGCAGTTGTTTAAGATAAAACACCGCCTTCACACGGGCGGGACGGGCGGGGACCGAACGGCGAAAGCCGGTTACTTCATCAGCAACATCTGACGCGCGCGCTTGATGGCGGTGGTCAGGCGGCGCTGGTAATGTGCCGGCAGGCCGGTGTATTTGCGGGGCAGGATCCGCCCCTGATCGGTCACGAATTGGCGGAGCAAATTGGTGTTCTTGAAATCAAGCGCGTCGGCGGTGAAGTCAATTTTCGGCTTCGGACGCGCCGTGCGGGTCTCCATCGTACGGCGCGACCCGCGACGATCCGATTTTTCGGTATGGGTTCGGCGGGGCATGGTTATTTGATTTCGCGGTGCAGTGTGTGGCGGCGCAACGCCGGGTTGTATTTTCTGATTTCCAGTTTCTCCGTCTGCAACTTCTTGTTGCGGGTGGTGGTATAGCGCGACGGTGATTTGCCTTGCTTCCGCGCTTCGGTGCATTCAATCGTGATGATTTCGCGCGGCATAAATTATTCCTTTTCCTTGGTCTTCTCCTCCAGCTCTTCCTCCTCGCCGTCCACTTCCGTGACCCCGGCGCTGTCAATCGAGCCCAATTGGCCGAGCCGGCGCGAACGCAAGGCGCCTTCGCGTTCCAATTGCGCCTGGGCCTCGACCGTGAAGCGCGTCCACGGAATCGCCTCCAGCCGCGCCTTGGGAATCGTTTTCCCGGTCAATTCGCAGATGCCGTAGGTCTTCTTCTCGATGCGCTTGAGGGCTTCCTCGATTTCATAGACGGCGTCCTGGTCCGACGACAGCAGGCTCAGGGCAAAATCGCGGTCAAAATTGTCGGTGCCGGAATCCGCCATGTGCAGGCTGTAACCCGGCATCTCCTGGGCGGATTCCTTGGCCAGACCGTTCATCTGGTGGCGCAACTGGTCGCGCAATTCCAGCAGCCGGTTGTAATACTTCTGCCATTCGGGTTTGATCCGTTTCGGCGCGACGACCGTCCTGGTTTTCGACAGCGTCTGGCCGAGAATGGCCGCCGCCGTGGCGGAGATGGGCGAGCCGCCGCGTGGCGTTCCCGTATTGTCTTCTTTTTTCTTCGTTGTCACAGTCAAAAAATTGATTTCCCGGCTTTCCAAGCAACTTCCGGTCCATCAAAGGCCCGGGAATCTAACAGAGGAAAATAAATACGCCATAACAATCTTCAAATTTTTTTGGCCTGGCACTATCAGCCTTTCTCAATACAGGCGTAGGCATTGTGATTGTGGATGCTCTCGAAGTTTTCCGCCTCCACCTTGTACCATTTCACCTGCGGATGCGCGTTGAGTTTCAATGCCACATTGCGCACCAGATCCTCCACAAACACCGGGTTTTCATAGGCGCGCTCGGTCACCGCCTTTTCGTCCTGGCGCTTGAGCAGCGCGTAAAGCTCCGAACTCGCCGAGCTTTCAATCATCGCCACCACGTCCTCGATCCAGACCGGCTTGAGGAACCGCAGCGCCACCGTCACCAGCCCGCGCTGGTTGTGCGCGCCGTATTTCGCAATCGCCTTGGAACAGGGGCACAGCGTCGTGACGTGCGCCTTCACCGTCAGGACGAAATCAATCCCGCCGTTGAAGGCCGCCGCGTCGAAGCGCGCGATGTAATCCATCAGGCTTTCCCCGCGTGACACCGGCGACCGCTTGGACATGAAATAGGGGAACTCGATTTCGATGTGGGAGGTCGAGGCATTCAGCTGCTTCTGCAGGGAGCGGAGGATGTCCGGGATATTCTCCACGTGAATGACGTTCCCGTGCGCATTGAGCACCTCGATGAACCGGCTCATGTGCGTGCCTTTGAACTCCTTCGGCAAATCCACAAACATGCCAATGGTGGCCACGGTGTTTTGCACGCTGTGCGCCTTGTCGCGCACCTGGATCGGAAAGCGCAGATTACGGACGCCGACCTTGTCGATCCGCAACTCGCGGTAGTCGCGCCGGCTCTGCATGTCGTGCAGCTTGTCCGCCGCCGCCAACTTCCGCGCAGCGCGAGCGGGGCCGCCGTTTTGGCTGATCTTGAGCATGAGAAGAAACTAGCAGCTTTGGGTGATTTGGCAAAAAGGTTCTTTGAAAATCAAATCCGGCTGGCGCTCCGCCCGGTGCGAATTTAAGCTGGGCCAGGCTTTTCCAGAAAATTACCCATGCCAATCCGCCAGGCCACCGTCTCCGATGCGCGTCGAATTGCCCAAATCCACGTGGCCGGCTGGCAGGCGGCCTATCGCGGTCAAATGCCGGATGCCGTTTTGGATAACCTGGACGTGGAGAAACGCGCGACTTTCTGGCAGACTCATCTATCCAGCCAGCCGCCGGCCACTTTGGCAACCAGGCATTGCAGGAAGTTCGCTTCCGGATCCCGGTTTAAACTTTTCGCACCCGGCGGCGCAGGGAGCATCATGGCACCAACACCGTCTTGTCCCTCTTCCCACCCGAGGAATGAGGGGCGGGTGGGGCCAATGTTTACGGGCTTAAATCCCCCCGCGCCTGCCCTTCTCCCCGCTTGGGCGGGGAGAGGGAACTGCCTCCATTTGCCGCGTGTGCTCCAATGCGGCTGGCAGCACACCATTTCTCCCAAAACGCTGGACAAGCGGCAGCGACAATTTAATTTCCCGTCATGGCCATCACCCGGGAATTTGCGGCGTCGTTCGCCGCTGAATGGATCGCCGCCTGGAATGCCCGCGACCTTCCCGGTGTGCTCTCGCATTACACAAACGATTTTGAAATGAGTTCGCCGCTCATTATTGAACTTGCCGCTGAACCTTCCGGTGGTTTGCGGGGAAAAGAAAAAATACAGGCCTACTGGCAGGCGGCTCTGAAAAAGCATCCCGGATTGCATTTTGAACTGCTGGGGGTCTTCGTCGGAGCCAACAGTGTGGTATTGCACTACCGCAGAAATTTAGGCCAACCAGCCGCAGAAGCATTCTTTTTCAACGAGCAAGGCCTGGCGTATCGAGCGGCAGCGCATTACCAGAAAAAGTAGCCCATGCGCCAACACCACTCCTTCCGGCTCAGCCTGTTCCTGCTTGCGCTGTGGTGTGCCCCTGCCCTCGCCGCCGATTCCTTCCGCGTCGCCACCTACAACGTGGAAAATTACCTGGACCAGCCGACGGAATCACGGCCGCGACCCAAATCCACCGCTGCCAGGGCCAAAATCCGCGAAAGCATCCGCGCACTGAACCCCGACGTGCTCGCATTGGAAGAAATGGGCGGCCTGAGCGCGTTCACGGAATTGCGCACGACGCTCAAAGCCGAAGGCATGGACTTTCCCTATTGGGAATTGGTCAGCGGCGAGGACACCAACATTCACGTGGCGGTGTTGAGCAAATTACCCATCGTCGCGCGCCGCCCGCATACCAACGAAGTGTTCCTGCTCGACGGCCGCCGGTTTCGCGTCAGCCGCGGTTTCGCCGAACTGAGCATCCGCGCCGCACCCGATTTCACCTTCACGCTCATCGCTGCGCACTTGAAATCGCGCCGGCCCGTGCCCGAAGCCGACGAAGCGGAGCAGCGCCTGCGAGAAGCGAGAATTCTGCGCGGGATCGTGGACAGGGATCTCGCCGCCCATCCGAATGCGAAACTGATTGTGCTCGGCGATTTCAACGACGTGAAGGATTCCGATTCAACCAAAGAAATCATCGGCCGCGGACGATTCAAGCTCGTGGATACACGCCCCGCCGAGCGCAATGGCGACAACGCGGCCGCTGAAAACGCCTGGTTCGAACCGCGTGACATCACCTGGACGCATTATTACGGCAAGGAAGACACCTACAGCCGGATTGATTATATCCTGCTCAGTCCTGCGATGGCGCGCGCATGGGACAAGCGCAACACGTGCGTACTGACATTGCCGAACTGGGGCATTGCCTCAGACCACCGCCCCATCGTCGCGACGTTCAGAGTGCGAAATAATTGAGAATTCGGTACGGGATGTTTGCCTAACCGCACTCCGCAGCGCCGTAGGCGCGGCATATTTGTAGAACCACAACCCAAAAACAAATCCAGCTCCGTCGGGGCGTCATATGCTGATGATTTCGCTCCTGAACGGAAATTCCGTCTTTCAATCCTGAAAGGATTGCCCTCATCCAGCCCGGCGTTGCCGCGCCAGCGGCTTCGCCGGGTAATCGTCCATAACCAATTCACCAACTCTGAAAGAGTTGAATAAACCACTGGAATTAGAAATCATCGCGCCATGTCCCAATCCCTCGCCAAAATCCTGGTTCACACCGTTTTCTCGACCAAAGACCGGCGTCCGTTTCTTCGCGACAAATCGTTGCGGGAAGAATTGCACCGTTATCTCGGCGGCATTCTCATCAATCAAGACTGCCAACCCCTCATTATTGGCGGCGTGGAGGATCATGTGCATCTTCTCTCGACACTCTCGCGCACGGGCACGGTGGCAGAAATGGTCAAGGAAATCAAACGCGGTTCATCGCTCTGGCTGAAGACAAAAAATCCCGGATTGCATGATTTCGCATGGCAGAACGGCTACGGCATTTTTTCCATCGGCTTTTCGCAGGTTGAATCGGTGCGGAATTATATCGCCGGGCAGGAGGAACATCATCGGAAGGTTTCCTTCCAGGACGAATTCAGGGAATTTTTGCGGCGGTACGAGATCGAATTTGACGAACGGTATGTTTGGGATTGAGGCAACTCTTTCAGAGTTGTTATTGGAACGGACTCGAACCCGGCGTAGCCGCTACGCATCAACGCCGGGCTGGACGATTTTCATCCCGTTGGGATGCAATGCTTGTTTCTTGAACCCATGCTCGGCGCTCCATTTTTCACGCCTTCGCCACCAATTGCCGCAGGACGCAGGGCAAAATGCCGCCGTGCTGGTAGTAATCAATCTCGATGGGCGTATCGATCCGGCAACGGACCGGCACGTTCTCCACTTTGCCGTCCTGGCGCGTGATGCGAAGCGTTAGGTCTTGTTGCGGCTTCAAATTCGCGCCGAGCCCCACGATGTCGTAAGTCTCCGTGCCATCCAGTTTCAGGCTCTGCGCGTTAGCGCCTTCCTTGAATTGCAATGGCAAAACGCCCATGCCGACCAGGTTGCTGCGGTGAATCCGCTCGAAGCTCTGCGCCACGACGGCCTTCACGCCGAGCAAATTCGTACCCTTGGCCGCCCAGTCGCGTGAGGAACCAGTGCCGTATTCCTGCCCCGCCAGAACCACGAGCGGCGTGCCTTCCTGTTGGTATTTCATTGCCGCATCGTAAATGCTCATCTGTTCGCCGCCGGGTTGGCATTTCGTCACACCACCCTCGATGCCGGGCACCATCAGGTTTTTGATTCGCACATTGGCGAACGTGCCGCGAGTCATCACCCGGTCGTTGCCGCGCCGTGAGCCGTAGCTGTTGAAGTCAGCCGGTTCGACACCGTGCTCGATCAGGTATTTCCCGGCCGGCGACGTCTTCTTGATGGAGCCGGCGGGCGATATGTGGTCGGTGGTGACGCTGTCTCCGAAGACGGCCAGCGCCCGGGCGCCTTTGATCTCGCGGATTTCGCCGGGTTGCATCGAAAAATTATCAAAGAAGGGCGGCTCCTGGATGTAGGTGGATTTCCGGTCCCACTCATAGACGTTGCCGGTGCTGGACGGGATTTCATTCCACTTCGGATTTTGCGCGGCGAAATCCTTGTATAGCTTGCGGAAAACATCCGGCTGCAGCGCGGTTTGCAGGAGGTCGCGGATTTCGCGCAATGACGGCCAGATGTCCTTCAACAAAACCGGCCGGCCATCCTTGCCGGTGCCGAGCGGTTCGTGCGCGAGGTCAATGTCCACGCGCCCGGCGAGCGCAAACGCGACGACGAGCGGCGGCGACATTAGGAAATTTGCCTTGATGTTCTGGTGAATGCGCGCCTCAAAATTGCGATTGCCCGACAACACCGCTGCGGCCACCACATTGTTTTTAACGATGGCCTCCTCGACCGCCGCGGCGAGCGGGCCGGAATTGCCGATGCACGTCGTGCAACCGTAACCGACGAGGTTGAAGCCGAGCTGGTCGAGATACGGCTGCAAACCGGTCTTGCTCAAATAATCGCTGACGACGCGCGAGCCGGGCGCGAGCGAGGCCTTGACCACCGGGTCCACCGTAAGCCCGCGTTCCACCGCCTTCTTGGCGAGCAACCCGGCGGCGAGCATCACGCTGGGGTTCGACGTGTTGGTGCAACTGGTGATGGCCGCAATCAGGACCGAGCCGTTGTGAATTTCACTTTTAAACGGCCGCCCCCTCGCTGCGATGTGATCCGGCGTCGGGTGATTATTGGCCATCTCGGTCTCCGTCTGCGGATTGGTATTTTGTGACCGCGCCGTTTGGGCTGAAACCGGTTCCTGACTGCCGCCGCCGTTGCCGGATTGCCCGTTGCCGGAAACCAAAAATGTTTTCCCCAATTCCTCCGGCCTCATGCCGAAGCCGCTCTCCGTGACCGGCTTGCTGAAGGTGGTGGTAAAGCTCTCCTTAAGCTTCGGCAATTCAATCCGATCCTGCGGACGTTTCGGACCGGCCACGCTCGGCAATACCGTTCCCAGGTCGAGTTCCAGTTCCTGCGAATACGCAATATCACCCTTCTTCGGAATGCCCCAAAGCCCCTGCGCCCGGTAGTAGTTTTCGTACGTGCGGCAATGTTCCTCGCTGCGACCGGTCGCGCGGAGATAATTCACGCATTCCGCATCAACCGGGAAAAAGCCCATGGTCGCGCCGTATTCGGGCGCCATGTTGCCAATGGTGGCGCGATCCACGACCGGCAGCGCCGCCGCGCCGGGGCCAAAAAATTCCACAAATTTGCCGACGACCTTCGCCTGGCGGAGCAGTTGCGTGACCGTCAGCGCGAGGTCGGTGGCGGTGACGCCTTCGCGCAATGCGCCGGTCAGTTGGACGCCAACCACGTCCGGCGTAAGGAAATAAACCGGCTGGCCCAACATGCCGGCTTCGGCTTCGATGCCGCCGACACCCCAGCCGACAATGCCGATGCCGTTAATCATTGTCGTGTGCGAATCCGTGCCGACGAGTGTATCTGGATAATAGAGTGGAGCGCCGGTCTCCGACCCGGCGTTTTCCGCGGCGTCATTATCACGCCGGGTC
>DASZAB010000002.1:0-41574 GCA_035945675.1 Verrucomicrobiia bacterium
AAGCCCGGACCACCCCGCGCACCCGTACGATGGCGCCCAAATAATTCCCCGGACCTGGTACCCAGCATGAAATGCGTCCGCCTTTCATGCCCAATTCCAAGTCGTGTTTCGTCTCTGATAACGCGACCCCCTCAACCTCCACCCATTGGGCATCCAACCCGCCGCCGATCAACTCAGTCCAACTGGGCCGCAGGGGTTCGGGAAATTGGCCCGCATTCAGAATCGTCAGTTTGCGGCAGAGGAGGATAGGCGAAAAATCGCCCGGTGCAGTCACGCCTTCCAATTCACAAAAGTCGCCCGACTTGAGGTCGGAATTCGTCGTGGCGTTCCACAGTTCCCACAGAAAAATGCCGCCAGTTTCGTCCTGAATATTGCCACCTCCCGGTCTCAGAAACGTGATCACGCCGCGCACCTTGACCGGATAATGCCGACCGGCTTCGTCGGGCCTCAACCATCGGATCTGTTCGGTGGTTGTCAACGCCGGCAACGATGCCTGATTCGTCGCCCCGGCGACTGGTCGAAAAAACACACACTGAAAGATCTTGTTCGAACCGCGCTGTTGCCACACGCCCAACACTTCGGTAGCCGTCCCGGCTATTTCCAGGCGTGCCTGTCTTGAATTAACCGTCAATTGGCCGGACTCATCCGCCAGCAAAAATGAACGCCCCGGCTGCACCGATTGAACCCGGCCGCGTAAATAGACGATCTGTTCCAGGTTATTCGTTTGCGTCGCCGCCTTGGTCGTGCAAAGCGGATAGTGTTGCCATGTTTCCTCCGGCAGTTGCAGGACGGCGATGTCGTTTATGTTAACCACATGCAAACTGCCAATGATTTTCCCGCCCACGCTTCTAATAGGGGTGCAAATACCGCGCGCGCGAATGCGACTCCTCAAAAGTAGATCAGGCAAATAGTCGGCTCCGCCCTTTACGGTTACAGGCATATACCCCGCTTCCGAGCCAATCTCCAGATACACGGCACGCCCCTGTTTGCCGACGAAAGTTACCGTCCCTTCGGCCTCGGCCATTTGATTTTCTTCCCCCGGCTGGATCGTTTGGCCGATGGTGATCCGCAGAGGAGCATCCGGGCCAGTCAGTGTCGGCGAGCCCGCTGCCGGAGCAAGATTTGCCCGCAAAAGAGTTATCGCTGCGATGAATCGGATGATCGTACGGATGCCTGACATGCTTTATATAACAACCATAAATCCGAGCCGGACTTGTAGCGAGATGATTCACATTTACCGGTGAGACCCCGAAGGCCCTCGGGCGAATTTGTCAAGCAGGCCGTTTTTAATTGTTGCCCATTTGGCCGTGTGCCACACCCGATAGATACGGCCGTTTTGTTTGCTAATTATTTTTAAGGACCGGGATCGTTCAGCCACAAAACCGGCTGGCGGATGGCCAGGTTGCGCCGGACTTCCTGGTTCTTCGGATCGCCGAGCCGTTCCCAAAGCTCGAGGTATGGCTGGTCGTGGTAAGCCAGGCCGGCGAAGAGCAGGCTCGGTTCCTGTGCCGGCCAACTGTCCCATGCCTGCACATCGTGCGCGTACGGCCACTTCGATTTGTCGGCCAGATACGGATAAACAAATTCCAGCGCCTGGCGCATCCCGCGCCCGTCGGGCAGCGTGAATGTCCACAAATCGTCGTTGGTCGTCGAAAGCACCTGACAAAGCGTGGCCAGGTTATCGAGCTGAAAAATCGAATAGCCGTATGGTTTGGTGCGCGCCAGTTCACGCGGAAAGCTGCCATTGCGGGCCATCTGGTTGGGAATGAACACGTCTTTGAATTGCTGGCGGCATTCGGCCAACCGCCGGTCGTCGCCAATGAACCCGGCGAACACCGCCACTTGCAACCAATACGCGACGGAATGATTATTTTTGGCGTTGGCCTCGTCGCGGCCGTTCCGGCTGGTTCGCATCCAGTGGACATAATCGGCGAACCACGTTTTCAATCCGGCCAGCGCGCCGGGCGGAAACGCCGGCGATTTCTCCATCGCTTCAATCGCCTTGGGCACCTCGATCAGGTGCAGCGTGTCAATGATGCCGATGCCGCGCCCCGCGGAGACGCCCGGAATCGCCTGCGCGTAATTCAGATTCGGATTCATCCGCGTTCCGGGGTCGAGAAAAAACACCCGGAGCAACGCGACGGCCTTTTTCACATAACGGTCGTCGCCGGTGATTTTGTAAGCCGCGCCCAGCGCGGCGACGGCGTCGCGCAACTTCCGGAGGCACTCGCGATGCCGGTTGAAATTGGCCGGATTCGATTCGCCGTCCCGTCGCACGTAAGGCAGGCCGTTGGTCGTGTCCGGATTCGGCCACCAGTAGTCACCATTTGAGTAATAATCGTGCGGCCCGCCTTCGCTGAGTTGGGCGTGGTATTTTGTGATGGTGATCGGGGTCTGCTGGAGCGCCGCTGTCGCCGCTTCGAGAATCTGCGTGCGTTCCATGTGCGCGACATTGATTGGCCCTGCCGGGAGCGACGGACTTGCGATGGTCGCCATCGTGGCCGCCGCAAGCAGCGCGCTCCACAACGTCGTCCGGTGACGGCGGAAACCCTGGGAAATGAGTGTTATCATCGCGGCTGACTTGATGCGTAACCTAGCCGCCGCCGCTTGCGGAAGCCATCGAACAAATGTTCAGGGCGGGAAGCCTTGACCATTTGGCGGCCGTTCGCTTCACTGGGTTCGTTCGGCGCGTCACTTATGAGAAAATCCATCGTGTCCTGGTTGCCTCTTTCGGCGGCATGCTTTTCAGCCTTCGCCGTTTTGTTTTCAACCGCACCGTCACCGGCCGCCGACACCAACGGTCCGGCCTATCAGATGTGGGCGCAGGATTACGGCCCGACGCACAACGAGCGCATGGAATGGTGGCGCGCGGCGCGGTTCGGCATGTTCATTCACTGGGGCATTTATTCCGTGCCCGCCGGCGTTTATCACGGGCAGGAATCCCATCACATCGGCGAGTGGTTGATGCGCGACTTCAACATTCCCGTGGCCGAATATGCGGCCTACGCGAACCAGTTTGACCCGACCAATTTCAACGCGGAGGAATGGGTGAAAATCGCCAAATGCGCGGGCATGAAATACATCGTCATCACCGCCAAGCACCACGACGGCTTTGCCATGTTCCACACGAAGGTGGATCACTACAACGTCTATGACGCGACGCCGTGGCATCACGACCCGCTCCAGGAACTCGCCGGCGCCTGCCGGAAACAGGGCCTCCGGCTCGGCTTTTATTATTCCGAGGCGCAGGACTGGCATCATCCCGGCGGCGCGGCAGCCAACAAGCATCCCGACGCCGACGTGGACGCGCAACATCACTGGGACAAGGCGCAGGAAGGCAGCATGGACGAATACATCCGGAACGTGGCGGTGCCGCAAATCCAGGAATTGCTCACCGACTACGGTCCCGGCGTGCCGGCGGTCTTATGGTTCGACACGCCCGTGAGCATGACCGACGAACGCGTCGAACAAATCCTGCCGCTGTTGAAATTGAAACCGGATCTCATCGTCAATAATCGCCTGGACGAGCATCATCTCACCGGCGATTACGAGACGCCGGAGCAGAAAATCCCGCCCAACGGCATCCCCGGTCACGATTGGGAGACCTGCATGACGATCAATCACACCTGGGGTTACGAAAGCTTTGACCATGATTTCAAGAGCACCGCGACGCTTCTGCACAACCTGATTGACATCGCCAGCAAGGGCGGCAATTACCTGCTGAACGTCGGACCGACCAGCGCCGGCATCATCCCGCAGCCGGAAGTCGAACGGCTCCGGGAAATCGGCCGGTGGATGCAGGTCAACGGCGAGGCCATTTACGGGACGACGGCCAGCCCGTTCACGACTCAATTGCCCTGGGGCCGTTGCACGCAAAAAGCCGCGACGCACGGCACGATTCTCTATCTCCATGTCTGGGACTGGCCGGCCGACGGCAAACTGCTCGTGCCCGGTCTAAAAAACAAAGTTGCGAGGGCGTGCCTTTTGAAACGGAATTTCCTGGGCTGGCCTAAGCGTCTGGCGGTGGCCAATGGCCCGGACGGCGTGACGGTGACCGTGCCGGAAAGCGCGCCCGATAAAATCTCCTCCACCGTCGTGTTGAAAATCAAAGGTGTCCCGGACATTGAGTAATTGCGTCTGACAACATCGGTTTGACTTTGAGCACCGCGGTTCCGGCGGTTCCCCTGCCAATTGGCGTGTGGCTCGTCAGGGGGCGGGTAGAACAAACGTTCAGTAGCGGTTTGGCACGGCGACAGGCGATAGTGGACTTAAATGCTTCGTGCTCAGAATTATCGCCGCTGGTGGTTTCCCCCAAAGAGCCTGTGGACCGTTTTGCTCTTCAGTTCGCTGCTGGGCCTGGGGCAGGGAAAGGCCGTTGGCGGACGGGTTACGCTCAATTTCAATCCGGACTGGAAATTCATCAAGGCTGATCCGACTGGTGCGCAGCAGCCGGGGTTCAACGACAGCGACTGGACAACAATATCCACTCCGCACACCTACAACGACGTGGATTCATTCGACCAGATTTCGCCTGGCCACATGCTGGGCGAAACCAATCTTTGGTCGGGCCGCACTTGGTACCGGAAATCGTTTACACTGCCCGAATCTTTCCAGGGCCGGGAGGTCTATGTCGAATTCGAAGCGGTCCGGCAGGTGGCGGAGGTTTATCTCAACGGCCATTACCTGGGTGCGTGCAAGAACGGGTTCGTGCCCTTCGGTTTTGACCTGACGCCGTACCTGCGCTTCGGCCAGCCCAACATACTGGCGGTCATGTGCGACAACCGTTTCATGATCAGTGAGATGGGAAAGGATGGCGCCGACACCTTGTCGGACTACGAAAAAAAGGTCAACGACACCGTGCCTGACAACGTAAATCAAATTCAGGCCAATCAAATTCCCTGGAACAATCCGCAATGGCATCCGCCGCTGGGCGGCATTTACCGTAATGTCTATCTGTACGTGACCGACCCGCTACATATCTCGCTGCCGCTTTACGATTACCTCAAGACCGTCGGACCTTATGTCTATGCCACGGAAATCTCTGACCAATCCGCCGCCGTGACGGTCGAAATCCCGGTCCAGAACGGACACGACACGGACGAGAGCGTCACGGTGCAGGCGCAAATTCTGGACCGCGAGGGCAATCGGGTGGCGAACTGGAGCCAGCTGGAGGAGATTCCGGCCGGCGGCAGCGTCTCCGTCAAACTCTCTGGCACCATCGCGCAGCCGGAGCTTTGGGAGCCGGATTATCCATATTTGTACCATGTCGTCTGCTCGGTGCAGTCGGGGAGCAAGACCCTTGATTCCTGCGTCGAGCCGCTGGGCATCCGAGCCGTTCACTGGGATGTCAAAACCGGTTTTTCGATCAATGGCCACCATTTGAAGCTCCACGGCTGGGGCCAGCGGCCGACCGATAATTGGCCCGGCCTGGGCACGGCGCAGCCTGACTGGCTGCATTATTACACGCTGGATTTGATGAAACAGGCGGGTGGCAATTTCATCCGCTGGGGCCATTGCGCCGGCGGGCCGGGGATGATCCGGGCGGGCGACGAACTGGGCCTGGCCACCGACCAGCCGGGTGTGGACGGCGAATCTGACACCGTGGGCGCGGCCTGGCAGATTCGGGCGGCGGCATTCCGTGACGTGCTGGTTTACTTTCGCAACGACCCTTCGATTTTGATCTGGGAAGGCGGCAACCAGAAAGTCACGCGCGCCCATGCCGAGGAAATCCGTTATTTGTTCGAGGAGTACGATTCGCAGGGCGGGCGCGCCCTGACGTTCCGGCGGGCCGACCCGACCACCGGAGAATACATGGACATCGCGCTGGGCACCGAGGGCAGCCACGAAGTGTCGCGCCTGCCGGTGGTGGAAGGGGAATACGACCGCGAGGAATCGCCGCGGCGGGTGTGGGACGACGATTCGCCGCCGGACTTCGGCTATCCGCAGGCCAAGGGCCAGACCTACGACCTGACCTCCGAGCAATATGCGGTGAACGAGGTCAGCCAATACCTGGACAAGGTCGGGGCGCCCAATCATTGTGGCGGGGGCAACTGGATCTTCTCCGACTCGACCAGCGGCGGGCGCGACACCGCGGAAGTGGACCGAGCCAGCGGCGAGGTGGACGGCGTGCGGCTGCCGAAGCAGGCGTACTACGTCTGCCAAACAATGTTCCGCAGTGATCCGCAGGTGCACATCATCGGCCACTGGAATTATCCGGCGGGAACCCGGAAGACGGTGTATGTCACGTCCAACTGCCAGAAGGTGGAACTGTTTGTGAACGGCAAATCGCCGGGCCAGGGAGAAAGGTCCGACCGGTACTTGTTTACGTTTCTCAATGTGATTTGGCAACCGGGTGAAATTGAAGCGGTGGCCAGCAACGGCGGAGTGACGGTGGCGACCAACCTCATTCGCACCGCCGGCCCGCCCGTGGAACTGCGGCTGACGGCGATTACGGGGCCGGGCGGCCTGCAGGCGGACGGCTCGGACGTGGCGTTGATTGACGCGGAGGCGGTGGACGCCAGAGGTGAGCGCTGTCCGACCTTCCAGAAGGGCGTGAGGTTCACCTGTGACGGGCCGGCGATCTGGCGGGGTGGTTACGACAGCGGCCAGCCCAGCACCATCAACAAATACCATCTCGAATTGGAATGCGGCATCAACCGCGTGGCAGTGCGCTCGACTCTCGAACCGGGCGTTGTCACGGTGACCGCCACCTGCGCGGACTTGAAATCCAGCAGCATTCATATCGTATCGCATCCGTTTGCGGTCACGGACGGCTACGCCCGGATGATGCCGTCGATGCCCGTGGCGGCACTGCCCGACACGCATCCGAGTTGGAGCGATTTGGTGTCCGCGACTCCGCCGATGACCGTGACCGCAAGCCCGGCCAACGCCACCATGGCGGGCCGGTTCACCGAAAGTTTCAGTTACACCGGCCCGACGGAATTGGTCCACGTGGAAGAGGGCGCGGCAGACGGGCGTAACATTTACTGCGACCGGGATTTTGCCTTCAAGGACCTGCCCAAGGCGGTGGCGGGCGCCGACTGGATCCAGGCTGCCGACGCGGACCGGCTTTACGACGCGGCGGACCTGATGCAGATCGCCGCGAAGGCCGGCACCATGGTCTATGTGGCCCACGACGACCATCTGCCGCCGCCGGACTGGCTGCGGCTGCAGTTCCATCCCACGAAATGGTCCGTGGTCATCCACAGCGAAACCATGAAGATTTTTGAACGGCGTCTCAACGATGAGGAAGGTCTCACGCTCGGCTCCAACACTGACGGTCCGTCGGCCAAGGACTGCAATATGTACGTCGTGTTTCTGAAGCGTGGTGATTTATCGTACGACGCACGCCGCTGATTCGCCCAAGTGTGGCAAGGACCGGTATGTGTGACCCGGCAGTGTCCGCACCCGGCGGTAGCGGCGGATTGTCGCCCCCAACAGTGACGCTCTGAAAATGTTGCCAAGGTTCGAGATGCTGAAATCAAAAAGTGTTTCCGGCCCCGCTTGATTGCAGCCGGTCGCGGCATTAAAATAAAGCTTGTGCCCACCACATTCGTCCGCCGCTCTTTGGGCAGCCTTGCGACGGGGCTGTTCCTGCTGGCGGCAATCACGGCTCTCGGGGGCGAACCCAATTCCGCCTGGTACGAACGTGCCTGGGAATCCGCCGACGGCCTGCCGGACAACGATGTCAGCGGCGTGGCGCAAACGCCGGACGGATATCTGTGGGTGGCCACGGCGGGCGGGCTGATGCGGTTTGACGGTATGCGGTTTCAGGAATTTCCGATGACCAGCCTGAACAATGTTCCCAACCGGGTGGTGCGGGCCATGTTGCTGGACCGGAGCGGGCGGCTGTGGCTGGACATGGACCGGGGACCCGTCGTGTGCATTGCGCCGGGCAGCACCCGGGTGTTCACGAACAATCTGCCCGACGTGCGCGCGACTTACATGGCGGAGGATGCCCGGGGGGCGGTTTGGATTACCTATGCCAACGGCGGTCTGGTCCGGATTCAGGACGGCCAGGTCACTGTGTTCGGCGCGGCGGAAGCCTGGCCGGGCACCGGCGTTGCGTCCGTGGCCAGCGACGTGAACGGCCGGTTATGGTTTGTCAAGGACCACCGGATCGGCGTTTTTCAGGACGGAACATTCCACACGTTGCTGGCCTTGCCCGAAACCGTGCGGTGCATCGGCCAAAGGCGGGAAGGCGGCATCTGGATTTGCGCCGGCCACCGGTTGCTGAGTTTCGACGAAGGCAAGAGGTCCAGGTTGTTTGGAGAACTGCCCGTCGAAGGCAATAAGAATGAAGAAACCGCGTTGCTGGAAGATCGCAGCGGAGCATTGTGGATTGGCACGGCCGCCAACGGACTGTTCCGCTGTGATGGGAAGAAGGCGGTGCCGGTGCCAACGTCTTATCGTGAGATTACCTGCCTGGCTCAGGATCGCGAAGGCGATATCTGGGCGGGGACGGCGGGCGGCGGCCTGGACCGGTTGCGGCCGCGCATCATCGAACTGCTCGGTCCGGCCAGCGGTCTTCCCTACGAGTCGGTTCGTTCGGCGTGCGAGGACACCACGGGTGCCATCTGGGTGGTGGCGCAAAACGGGGAAATCGGCCGGCTGGCCCGCTGGCAGGAGGGTTCCTGGAACACCCCGCTCAATGGGACGAATGAACCCACGGGCAATTTTTTCTGCGTGGCCGCCGACCCGCAAGGTGGATTGTGGATCGGCACCCGTGACCGCGGTTTGTACCACTGGCAGCACGGCCATTGCCAGAATTGGCGCCGGTCGAACGGCCTGGCCAGCGATGATGTCCGCGCCATCCTGGAAAGTTCCAGTGGCGATCTCTATGTGACCACGTCCGAACCCAACCAGCTCCAGCGGTTGCATGCTGGTCGCTGGCAGAAGCTGCCCACACCCGTCGAGACGCATTCCCTGCGCGCCCTGGCAGAAGACGCCGGCGGCCGGGTCTGGGCCGGTAGTGCCGACGGCTACCTGCTGCGCGTCCAGGGTGACCAGGTTCTGGATGAAACACCCGCTGCGACCAACCGGTTATTGTCCATCCGCTGTCTGTCGGCCACGCCGGACGGGAGCCTGTGGATTGGCTACGCCGGCTGGGGCATCGGCTGGCTCAGGGACGGACATTATGCCCGCGTCACGTCGGACCAGGGATTGTATGACGATTATGTTTCGCAAATCGTGGCGGATGACCGAGGCTGGCTCTGGTGCGCGGGGAATCGCGGTGTTTTTGAAGTGCCGTTGGAGCAGTTGAAACAGGTGGCCGAAGGCCGGCGCGGTCAGATGCGCTGCATTGCCTACAGCCGGGGCGAAGGATTCCCCAACCTGCAGGCCAACTATGAGAACACTTCCGGTGCACTGCGTAGTCGTGACGGGCGCATTTGGTTCCCGATGCGCACAGGCCTGGCGATCGTTTATCCTGATCGCGTCCCCACCAGCACACCGCCCCCGCCGGTGTTGCTCGAACGGGTGATCATGGACGGCCGGATCGTGGGGCAGTATGACCGGTATCTGCCGCCCAATCCGGAACCCACCCCGTCGGCGGCCGGCCTGCAAGCCACCGGCGTGGTCCTGCGGCTGCCGCCCAGCCTGCGCAAGCTCGTTTTTGAATTCACCGCGCTCAGTTTCGCGGCGCCGGAAAACGTGGAGTTTCAGTATCGCTTGCGGGGGCTGGATAACAACTGGGTCGAAGGCGGCACGGTGCGCAGCGTCACTTATTCCCAGTTGCTGCCGGGCGATTACCGCTTTCAGGTCCGGGCCTGCAATCTGGCCGGGTTGTGGACTCAGGAGGGCGCGTCGCTGCGCTTTGTGGTGCTGCCGTTTTACTGGCAGACCTGGTGGTTTCGCCTGGGCGTTGCCGTCGCGTTCACCTTGAGCGTCGTGGCCATCGTGAGGTACGTTTCGTTCCGACGGCTGCACCGCCGGTTGCGTTTGCTGGAGCAACAGGCCGTTCTGCAGCGGGAACGTGCCCGCATTGCCAAGGACATCCACGACGATCTGGGCGCCAATCTCACGCAAATCGCCTACCTTGGCGAACTGGCCCAGCAGGACCAGGCGGAACCGGCCAAGGCTGCCGAACGGGTCGGGAAGATTTCGGCGACCGCCCGGCAGGCCGTCAAGTCGCTCGACGAAATCGTCTGGGCCGTCAATCCGCGCAACGACACGCTGGCGCACCTGATTGATTACGCCGGTCAGTTCGCCCTGGATTACCTGCACACGGCGGGCATCCGCTGCCGGCTGGATTTGCCCGAACAGAGTCCGGCCCGCGAACTTTCCACCGACCTGCGCCACAATCTTTTCCTCGTCATCAAGGAAGCCCTGCATAATGTCGTCAAGCACGCTCATGCCCGGGAGGTGTGGCTGCGCGCCGCGTTCAACGATCAGGTGCTCGACGTGACGATCGAGGATAATGGCTGCGGGTTTGACCGGGCGCCGGACGACGCCTTTGCGGACGGGTTGCGCAACATGCGCCAGCGGATGAGCGACATCGGCGGCGAGTGCCGTTTTGAAAGCCAGCCCGGCCGCGGCACCCGGGTAGTGCTCCACCTGCCATGGCCAATCGAGGCTGGGGTGGACGGGTAACGGGTGACGAGAGTTGCTTTTCGCGTCAACCGTCGACTGAAACCCGGCCTGTACGTTCGTTCAATGGCCGAAGCGTGGCGGCCGGCGTAAAGTTTTATGAAAAAAAAGCAGATGCAGATCCGGGTTTCCATTGTCGAAGACAATCGGGGCACGCGTGAAAGCTTGGGCGAATTGCTGGAGCGCGCGCCGGCGTTGTGTTTTGTCGGCGCTCATTCGAGTGGCGAAGAGGCGCTCCGCCAGATACCCGCCGAAGCGCCGGACGTGGTGCTGATGGACATCAATTTGCCGCGCATGAATGGCATTGAATGCGTGGCGCGTCTCAAGCAGCAAATGCCCAAGACCCAGGTGCTCATGTTGACGACCTACGAGGAGAGTGACCTGATCTTTGATTCCCTCCGCAATGGCGCCAGCGGGTATCTGCTCAAGAACATGCCGCCGACAGAATTGATTCAGGCCATCGAACAGGTCCACGCGGGCGGTGCGCCCATGTCCATGCAGATCGCCCGCAAGTTGGTTAACCATTTCCAGCAAATCAAAAAGCCCCGGTCCGACGTGGAAAAGCTTACCGGGCGCGAGCAGGAAATCCTGTCGCTGCTGGCGAAGGGCTATTTCTACAAGGAAATTGCCGATCAACTGGGCATTTCCTTGAGCACCGTGCGGGCGCATCTGCACGCCGTTTACGAGAAACTGCACGTCCAGTCACGCACCGAGGCCGTCGTAAAATATCTCGATCGGGGCTAGAACAAACGTTCAATGGTGGAGGCGACCCGGGCTGGAGTACTTTAATTTGCATAATCCAAACCATGAATGCGGCCAACCTGCAATCCCGTGGACTTTCAAAGCCGGAGTATCATTCCACCCGTCGGACGACGGGATTTACCTTGATTGAACTGTTGGTGGTCATTGCCATCATCGCCATTCTGGCCGCCATGCTGTTGCCGGCGCTGGCCAGCGCCAAGCGCCGGGCGCAAACCGTCTCCTGCGCGAACAACATCCGACAATTGGATGTAGCCGACTTCATGTACGAGGTGGATTATCAAAGTTTCATCCAGCCCGGTGACAGCACTTATTTGGGAGATGAGAGCGAATGGATCGGCCCGATGATTGATTACGATGCGAAGGCCACCAATGTGATCCTCTGCCCGGTCGCGTCCCGGCTGGCCCTGCCGGGAACGACGATGAATTATGGCGGGGCCAATCGCGCAGGGAATGCTGACCATGCCTACTATCGCGATTTCACGGGCGGGACCATAGGAACCTCGGGGTTAAACGGGATTGACGGCAGTTATGCCTGCAACGGCTGGCTTTACGTAAAAGGTAACAAAGGTCAAGGGGATGGTAACTCCCAAAATGATGCGTGCAGTGAAGAAGTGCACGGCATAACCGATCCTGGATGGTATTATGCCAGTTCCGCTTCCATGAAGAAACCTTCGGAGACGCCAATTTTTATGGATGGACCCTGGGTTGACGCCTGGCCCACAGAACGGGATGGCCCGGCAGCGAATCTCTATAAGGGTCATCAGGCCCACGACAACGAAATGGGGCGTATTACTATCGCCCGACATGGCAGTGTCAATCCGGCCACCGCGCCGCAGGCTGACATGTACCCGTGGACAGCCGTCGCGCCCTCGGGAGCATTGAATATGGGATTTGGGGACGGCCACGTTGTGTTGGAGAAGTTGAGTGTTAATTTCTGGAGCTTCTATTGGCACAAAGACTGGAACACAACACTCTCGGTGAAGGTGGGCAATCCACAACTGCCGTGATCGGAGCAGAAATCCGATGAAACAGTGGGGCAGGTTGTGCAAAACTTAAGTTCGGACAAATTGAAATAATTCCAAACTGTTCAATCGCTAAAAAATGTTACGCGTCACGGTCACGTAGAACAAATGTTCAATGTTCAGGAGAAACCCTTATGTTAATTTAAGGCCAATCCAACTCAGCCCAAGTACAACAATTATGAATGCAAGACCCATTTTGTTTCAGGGGCGGATTTTCCGCCATTCCCTCCTCGGCGCCACGCTGATCTGTTCAGGTCTGGCGGTTGATTCCGCGGCGGCTGCCAATGACCTCTGGACTGGCGGCGGCTCGGACCATCTCTGGATGACGCCCGGCAACTGGGCCGGCAATGTAAAACCCGGCGCGGGCGATTCGCTCTTCTTCGGCGGCACGAAACATCTCGTCAACACCAATAATTTCGCGACCGACACGCTGTTTGACAACCTCTCTTTTACCAGTCCGGCGGGTGACTTCACACTGGCGGGAAATGAAATTGATTTGGGCGGCAATCTGACCAACGGCCAGGTAGTGACCCTGGAGACGATCAGCCTGCCGCTGGTGATTAATTCTTCACCTCCGATAGCGGTGGACGTGGTGCCAAACGGCGTGCTGTCCCTCGACGGCACGATTTCGGGCGCATTTGCCACGAGTGGTTTAACCGTCATCGGCGGCGGCACATTGAATTTGAACGGCCCGAATACGTTCCTGGGCGGTTTGACAATCAACGCCGGCACGGTGGTGGTCGGCGCGGACACAAATCTGGGTCCGGGAAATTTGGTGCTGGACAACGGCACTTTGGAAACCACGGCTGGTTTTGCGTTGAACGCCGGCCGCGGCATTGCAGTGGGACCGGGCTGGGGCGGAATTGACGTGCCGACGGGCGACACCTTGAGCTACGGCGGCGTCATTGCCAATCACGGCGGGACCGGCGGGCTGACGAAATCCGGCTACGGCACATTGGAGCTGTCGGGGGCGAACACTTATAGCGGCCCGACGACCAATGCCATCGGAACACTCCTGCTGGACTTCAGCAACCCGGTTTCTCAGGCCAACATCATTAATTCCAGTTCCGCGTTGGAGCTGGGCGGTGGGAATGCCGGAGGCGGCGCGGAAAATGTCGCCCAACTCATCATGATGGGCGGCATCGGCCTTGATTCCCAAAGTTTTGCCGGGACGTTCTCCACCTTTGGCGGCTCCGCCATCATCGCGACCAACAGCATCGGCGGGTCGGTGAATCTTGGATTGGGTGCACTGAGCCACGCCTCCGGCGGCACCTTGACGTTTGTCACCCCGCAAGCCTCGGGCGGCGGCCACATCACAACCGCGTCAGCCAATGTCAACGGTATCCTTGGCGGCTGGGCACTGATTAGCGGCGATTCCAACGCACCGACGGCCTTTAGCGACAGCGGGCATACACTTCTTACGGGCACTAATTTTGCCGCGGTGGACGGCAGCGGCAACATTGTCAATTTCGCGGGCTATTCCAATGTGACGGCCAGCGCCACCTTGAACAGTCAGATTGCCGGCAGTCCGGCGCCGCCCAATGTTTCTATCAATGACGCTGCTGGCGCGACAGTGGTGAGCGTTGACAACAATGGTGGAAACTCAATCTCGGATGTCAATGCCGTTAAATGGACAACTTCCTCGGGCGGGTTTGACGGCATTTTCATCGGCAGCGGGAATACCCTTCGGCTGGGGCAGTACGGCGGCATCATTCGCAACGGACCGAGCACCGGTAACGCGGTATATATCGGCGGCATCAACAATAGTGCGCAAAGCGGCAGCGGCACCACCGGTTCAGGCGACATCGGCACGCTCACGGCCGGTGGCCCGAATTTCAACACGCCGGGTGAAATTGTGGTGGTAGCCAATAACCCCAGTGAAACCAGCGGAACGACCATTTTCGAGCCAGTCATCGCTGACAACGGCAATGGCCCGGTCACCTTCGTGAAAATGGGTCCCGGCAGCATCAAACTGGATGGTCACAACACCTTTTCCGGCGGTCTTTATCTGCTGCAAGGCCGGGTTCAATTTGCCGGTTCCGAAATCGGCAACGATAACCCTGACGGCGGCGGCACCGGACCGATTTATGTCCTGCCCGGCGCTTATCTCTTCCCCAGCGGCATCGGCACTGGAATTATATCCAACTCGCTCTTCGTTGCGGGTGACGGCGATGCGCACGAAAACCTGGGTGCATTCCGAGGCGGCACTTACGCGGGTACGGTTACCCTCCTCGGGGATGCGAACTTTGGCGGTGGTGCCACGTTTGACGGCCCCATTGTGGGACCTTTCAATGTGACTTTGGGTTCTGCCGCAACCATAAACGGCGGCGCCATATTAAATAACCCATTAAATAACTGGACCGGCAACACCACCATGACGGCGCGAAACAATAGCGGCAACAACACTATTACCAGCGGCACCAACAATGTCATCCCCAGCGGTTTTGGTGTGGGTAACGTCACCATGGTAGGCTACAGCTCCGGGACGGTGACTTGGAACCTGAACGGCTTTAGCCAGACCATCAACGGCTTATCCAGCTCCGGCACAGCCGCCAGTTGTATTATTCAGAACGCTGCGTCCTCCACCATATCCGCGCTGACCATTGGCGACAACGACCAGTCCGGCACGTTCGGCGGCATCATTGAGAATGGATCGGGCCAGATTACCCTGACCAAGATTGGCGGCGGCGTGGAGACCTTTTCGGGAGTCAATACCTATACCGGCCCAACGACCGTGAATGACGGCACGCTGGCCCTGGCCGATCCGGGTTCGATCAACCCCAGTCCTGTTCAGGTCAACGCTAGCGGCACGCTCGATGTGACGGGGCTTTCGGCCGGGATTGCTACAACCAGTCCGTTGGGAATAAATGGCGGCACGTTCATCGGCACCGGCTCGGTGGGTGCCCTCGGCGCGACCAACGCAGCTTTCACGTTTGATTTGAACCCCGGCACCGTCAACCTGACCGCTTCGTCGCTGGCCACCGGCGGCGCAACGAATTTAATCAACATCAATACCGTGTTCGGTATTCAGGGTTATCCCGCCCAGTTCACGGTCATCAAGTATTTCGGCACCCTCGGCGGCGCGGGCAATAATTTTGGCATTGGTGCCGTTCCAAACGCAAACACCGTCGGCTATATCTCCAATGATGTGACCGACTCGCAAATCATTCTGGTGTTGTTGAACGGTCCGAAAGTCCTGACCTGGACCGGCACCGATCCGGTGAACCCGACCTTCTGGGACGTTGATACCACGACGAACTGGATCGCCTTCAAGGGCACGCTCAACGCGGCGCCGGCGCCGTTCAACCCGGCCGATTCAACCGTTTTTGACGACACCGGCAGCAGCAGCACGGTAAACGTGGTGGCTCAGGTGACGCCTGGTTTCATGGAAGTCACCAACAACACTCTGACGTACACCTTTGCCGGGGTCGGCAGCATCAGCACCGGCAGCGGCATGCTTAAGGACGGTGCCGGCACGGTGATCCTGGATAATGGCGGGAACGACAGTTTGAACGTCTCGGGTTTGCTTTCAATCAACAACGGTACGGTGCAGTTGGGCAACAACGACGCCAATGGTGCCATTGCCGCCGCCAAAGGCGTGCTGGACAACGGCTCGCTTATATTCGATCGCAGCGACAACACGACGAACAGCAGCAACATTTCCGGAACGGGGTCGGTGTCGCAAAACGATACCAGTACGCTGACCTTGAGCGGCAACAGCAGCTTCAGCGGCGGGCTCAACGTCGTTTCAGGCGGCACACTGAAGGCTGGCAGCGCCTCCGCCTTCGGCACAGGAATCACTACGATCAACAGCGGGGCTACGCTGGATGATAATGGCCAGACGATCTCCAACGCCGTCACCGTCTCGGGCCAGGGCGTAGGTGGCCTGGGTGCCATTGTTAATTCGGGCGGGCAAAGTCTGAACGCCTTGCTCACTGTGACTCTGGCTGGCGACACCTACTTTGGAGGGACCGGGCGCTGGGACATCCGCGGAACCGGAGCGCAACTGTTGACCGGCGGCAATGCCTATAACCTCTTTAAGATCGGTACGAATCAGGTTTCAATCGTCGGGGCGACGGTGGATTCAGCCTTGGGCAACATCAACGTGGAGTCCGGGCTTCTGAGTATTGAAACCACCACCAGCGGTCTGGGCAACCCGGCTGACTCGCTTGCCGTATCCAGCGGCGCCACGCTGCAACTTTACAACACCACCACGCCATACACCAAGGTGTTCGTGTTCAACGGCAACGGCGCGGTAACCACCCTGAATTGTGGCGCCGGCGTCGGCAACACCATCAGCGGCAGTTCGATCACATTGAACGGCAACTGCCTCTTCAACGCGGCGGGCGGCACCACCCTGACGTTTACCGGCGGGAGCACCTTGAGCGGCACCGGCAGCTACCTCCAGACCGGCACCGGCACCAACATCATCGCCAGTAGTGCCAGCGCGAACTACACCGGCGGTACCACCGTCAGCAACGGCACGCTCGCCGTGGATGGCAGTTTGTCGGGCAACGTGCAGATTGACCCGGGCGCGACGCTGGCCGGCACCGGGACCGCCAGCGGGAGCGTGACCGTGCAGGGTGGCACGGTTTCGCCCGGCGACCCGGATGGCCTGGTCGGGCTGCCGCAAGGCACGCTGTCGGCGGGGACTCTCACTTTGAGCAACGCGACGGCCATTTTTGAACTGGACACTACGCCGACTTCTGCCAACAACGACAAAGTGGCGGTCGCCAACGCCCTGACCTTGGACGTCACCAACACGCTGGAGATTGATCCGTTGACGTTCATGAGCGTCGGCGATATCTACACACTGATCACCTACACCGGCACGACGCTGCCCAGCAGCGCCACCAACCAAGTGAAGGTGATCTCCCTCAGGCCATTCTTCAGTTTCTCCGTGATTGACCCGTCCACCACGCCGGGCGCCATCGAAATCAAGGTGCTGACCGCTGTGGGGAACGACGTTTGGACAGGTGCGGCCTCGTCCACGTGGGACACCAACACGATCAATTGGACCCGCAACGCCGGTCCGGTGGCCTTCATTGCCGGCGACGTGGCCAATTTCGATGACACCTCCACCGTGACCAACGTGAACCTGTCCGGCCTGTTGCCGTCGTCGGGCGTGAATGTGAGCGGCACGCAGATTTACAGCTTCGTCGGCTCGGGCAGTCTGAGCAACATCGGCCCCCTGAACCTGGGCGGTATCGAGTTGATCATTGCCAACTCCGGCACCAACAGCTTCCCCGCGGGCATTTCCGTTGCCTCCGGTTCGACACTGCAGGTGGGTAATGGCGGCAGCAGCGGCAATCTGGGCCGCACCGCGGCAACTTCCGGCCCGCTGACCAACAATGGAACGCTGTTGCTGGACCGCAGCGACAATGCTCTGATATTGAGCAACGTCATCAGTGGCGGTCTTGGCGGTTCGCTGACCAATATCGGCAACGGCACGGTGACGCTGGCCGGCGCCAACACCTTTGACGGCAACGTGACCGTGGCGAGCGGAACCCTCGAAGTGTTCAATAACGCCGCCTTGGGCAACCCGCTCACGACCTCCACTTTCATCAACCCCGGTGCGACTTTGGACATTGGGACCAACACCATCAACCTCGGCGCAGTCCAGATATTCGCCTCCGGCGCCGGCGTTGGCGGCAACGGTGCGATTGTTGACAACAGCCGCAGCACCACCTATCCGGGCAATGCCGGCAGTTTCTACAACCTGACCCTGCTGGGCGACACGACCATCGGCGGCTCCGGCCGGATAGACATGCGCAATACCACCGCCACGCCGACCCTGTCTACGAGCGGCAGCGCCTACAACCTCTTCAAAGTGGGCACCAACCTGTTTCAGATGGTTGGCGTGAACGTGGATCCGGGGTTGGGCAACATTAACGTGGAAGCCGGCCAGCTGGGCATCCAGGGCAACTTCCTTATCGGGCTGGGCAATCCGGCCGACAATGTAACAATCTTCAACGGCGCGGATTTCGACGTGTATGATATTACCAATGGAATCACCAAGGGGGTGGTTATCCAGAACGGCGGTAGTATGTCCGTGTCACACAACAACTGCTTCTGGAACGGCCCGGTGAGTTTGGCTGGCGGCACCAACCTGTTCAGGTTAAATAGCGGCGCGCTCTGGTTGACGACAGCGATAAGCGGCCCGGGCAATTTGGAAACAACGGGCGGCGCCACGCTCATCCTCTCCAATGCACTCGTGACCTATACCGGCAACACAATTATTAACGGCGGCACGCTGGCGCTGTCCGGCAGCTCCAGCCTTGCCACCAGCCCGATCATTTCGATGGGTGGCGGCACCTTGGACGCGAGCGCGACCTCAGCGGCCGAGTTCGAATTGATTAGCGGCCAGTCGTTGGTTGGCGGTGGAACCATCGTGGGTCCGCTGTTGGCAGATGCCGGTTCCTTCCTCAGCCCCGGCAACGGATTGGGCACGGCCAGGCTGACGGACGGGACAACCATCGCCTTGAATGGCAGCGTGGTGATGGACCTGGATCAGACCAACGCCTTGGCGAGCGACGAATTGGTTGCGTCAAGCTTCGCCGCGAGCGGTACGCTTATTGTAACCAATTTGGGACCCGATTTGGAGACCGGCACCCGGTTCCAATTGTTCAGCACCAACGTAATGGGCTTCGCAAGCATCACTCTGCCGGACAAGAGCGCTTCGGGCGCCGTGACCTATACATGGCAGAATAACATCGCGGTGGACGGCTCGATCACGGTTCTCAGCGGCGTTCCCAACCTGACGCCCTCGAAGATTGGCGTCTCGGTCAGCAACGGCAACCTCACGCTCACCTGGCCGACCAACCAAATCGGCTGGACCTTACTGATGCAAACCAACAGCTTGAATGTGGGTCTCAGCACCAACTGGGTGGCTGTGCCGGGCTCCACCGTCACCAACCAGATGACGATGCCGATTGGAGAGACCAACGGAGTGACATTCTTCCGCCTGAAATATCAACCTTAAGGGTGGTTTGACGGATAATTGTCGGTCATATCGGGGTTGTCAGGTAGAAGGCCGCCGGATGTTAACCGCCCGGCGGCCTATTTGTCGGATGAGAACAAGAACCAGCGTGGGCGCTTGGACTACTGAAAGGCCATATGCCGGGCCCGACATGTTCAGAACCGGGCGACTGTCGTGCGAGTGCCGATCCGGCATCGTCGGGTTGATATTCCGGTATCTGGTATTGTTGACGCTCGATCTGTCTCCCATCGTGGCGTTGGGGCTTACTAACAGTCTGGCGCTCACGCCGCCCATGGGTTGGAACGACTGGAATGCCTACCATTGCGGCATCAGCGAATCGGTCGTTACCAACAATGCCGGCGTGATCGCCGCCAACGGCATGAAGGCCGTCGGTTATCAGTATATTGACATTGACGATGGCTGGGCCAGTTCGCGCAATTCGAACGGCATTATTCAGGTGTACACAAATTTTCCCGACGGCATCGCTTGGGTGGCCAACTACGTCCATTCCCGAGGACTCAAACTCGGTGTTTACACCGACGACGGGACGAACACTTGTTCCACGTGCATTTCCACCCAGTATAATCCTGTAGGCAAAGATCCGGGGAGCTATGGATACGAATATCTGGACGCGTTCACGTACGCTGCCTGGGGCGCGGACTATCTCAAGGACGATAATTGTAACGCCGCCGGTGAAGACGGCCAAGCGGTCTATGGCCGGATGAGCGACGGTTTGATGAAAAGTGGCAGGCTGATCGTGCTTTGTCTGTGCGGCGGCGAAAACGGCAACGCCAAAGGCTATGAATCCTGGTCGCCGATCATCGGTAATTACTGGCGGACCACCGGCGACATCGGCAGCACCTTCGCCAGCATGATTTCGCACATTGACCCGAACAGTACTACGGCATTCGCCGCCGGACCGGGCCGCTGGAATGACCCCGACATGCTGGAAATCGGCAACGGCGAATTTGCGTCCAACTTGACAGCGGCGCAAACGCATTTCTCGATGTGGTGCATCATGGCCGCTCCGCTGATCGCCGGCGACAACGTTACTACCATCTCGCCGCAATCGCTGGCCATCCTGACCAATGCCGAGGCCATCGCCGTGGATCAGGACCCGGCCGGCGAACAAGGCGTTTTGGTTGGCGGCGTCAAGGACAGCGCGGAAGTCTGGAGTAAGCCGCTGGGTTACGATTTCACGACGCGCGCCGTGGCGCTGTTCAACCGCAGCACCAATTCCTCGGCGGTCATCACGTGCTATTGGACCAATCTCGCGTTTCAGGCCGGCACGACCGCGACCGTGCGGGATTTGTGGGCGCACCAGGATTTGGGCAGGTTCACCAACAGTTTCACCGCGACGGTTCCGGCTTATGGCACGATGCTCTTGAAAATCGCCGGTACGCCGGTGCCGGTGCCGGGGGCCGGCACGAATTATCTGAGCGACCAGCAACCCATTTACGCCTACACCGGCTGGGGAACCATTGTGCCGGACAAGAGCATCGGCGGAAACTCCCTCACGCTCGGCGGCGTGACTTATCCCCACGGCATCGGTGTCAATTCGCGTTCCGGCATCGAGTACAATCTCGGCGGCGTCTGCACGCGCTTCCAGACGACCATCGGTGTGGATAACGAGGAAATCGGCTCAGGGCCCGGCTCGGTGGATTTTCACGTCTATGCCGACGGAACCGAAATTTACAACAGCGGCTTCATGTACACTAACACCCCGCCGCAATTTGTCAGTGTGGACGTGACTGGCGTGCGCCGCCTGACGCTGGGCGTGGGCGACGCGGACGACGGCATCAACTACGACCACGCCGATTGGGCGAACGCGCTAGTCATCGTCACAAACACCATCCCGCAATTGCCGGAAACGCCGACAGGCCTGGCCGCCAGCCCCGGCAACAACATCTCGCTCACCTGGAACAATACGCTCGCGGCTCTTGCTTACAACGTGAAGCGCGCGACCGTCAGCGGCGGACCCTACACCAACATAGCCACTGTTCCCGCTACCGCGTTCACCGACAGCAATGTCGTCAGCGGCTTGACCTATTACTACGTCGTTTCCGCGGTAAGCAGCTTTGGTGAAGGCTCGAATTCGACGGAAGTGGCGGTTGATCCATGCTCGCCGCCGCCGGTTCCTACGGAGGTGACCACAGCGTCAATCAACTCGCAAATCGTTGTGAGCTGGAACGCATCGCCTGGCGCTACGACTTACACTGTGGCGCGTTTTACCGCCAACACCCCGCCTCTGATCCTTGCCGCGGGATTGACGGCTACCAACTTCACCGATACGACCGTAGCGGGAGGTACCACTTATTATTATCAGGTGGCGGCCGCCAACGCCTGCAACCAGAGCGACTACGCCGCCTTTGTGCCAGCCATTGTTTCGCCCGGTCCTCCGACCGGCTTGAACGCCGCCGGCGGCAATGGCGAAGTGGTGTTGAACTGGAGTGCTCCATTGGGCGCAACCGGTTACAATGTCAAACGGTCAACCACGAGCGGCGGACCCTACACGGTCATTGCGGGTGGCGTGACCAGTACCGGTTACTTGGACCTCACTGTGACCAACGGGACGACTTATTACTATGTCGTTTCGGCGCTGAACGGCGGCGGCGAAAGCGCCGATTCTACCGAGGTTGCCATCAGGCCTGAAGCGCCAGTCACGGCCTACTGGACCAACACCGTGACCACCATACCGCAAGACTGGAACGTGGATGCGAACTGGACAAATTCCAGCACCTTTCCCGACAGCGTCGGCGAATTGGCCGTGGTCAATGCCAGCATCGCTGCGCCGCAAACCATCTACCTGAATCAAACCATCACGATCGGCTCTTTGGAGATGGGCACCCCCAACGGTTCGGCCGCTTACACGATTGCCGCGAACGGCGGTTCGCTCATTTTGAGCGACACAAACCTCGTTTCCATCACCGAACTGACTTTCAGCAAAGGCGACACCATTGCCGCGCCGGTTACCATCACCACGAATCTGGTTGTGATCAACGATTCTTCCAATGCCCTGACGCTGGCCGGGCCGCTGACCAGTTCGGGCGGCTCGGTGACCGTCGGCAGCGGCACCTTGCAGGTCGGCGACGGCACCACCAACGGCTCGCTCAGTTCCGTTGCTGTGGCGGACAATACGACGCTGGTGTTCAATCGCAGCGACAACGTGGCGATGTCCGGAGTCATATCCGGTTCCGGCACAGTGGCGCAGGTCGGCACCGGCGTGCTTGCGTTGAGCGGCACCAACACGTTCTCCGGCGGCGTGACGATCCAAAACGGAACGTTGCAGGTTGGTAACGCAGCGGCATTGGGTTCAACCACGGCCAACACGATCATCACCAACGGCGGCACATTGGATGTGAATGCCGATAACCTCACCGGCGAGCAAATCGTTGTTTCCGGCTCCGGTGCTGGAGGCAACGGCGCCATCATCAATAGCGCCGGCCAGCAGACCTCCGCCCTGCGCAACGTAACCCTGGCCGGGGACACAACCTTTGGTGGCGTCGGTCCGTGGAATCCGGGCAACAACCAGAACCGCTGGGACATCCGCGCCGCGTCGAATTCCTCAACCAACGGTTGCTCGTTAAGCACGGGTGGCCATCCGTACCAATTAACCAAGACCGGCGGCAACCAGATTTCGCTGGTGGCGGTGGATGTGGACCCGGCGCTGGGCGACATTGACATTAAACAGGGCTTGATGGGCTGGGAAACCGCCACCAGTTCCATGGGCAATCCCGCCAGCAACCTCATCGTCCGCGCCGGCGCCACGCTTTCGTTTTACAACGCCAACACCGCCTGGAACAAACATTTCATCCTCTACGGTGACAATGTCCACACGAACTTGTACAACTGGAGTGGCGCGAATGTGGTCATCGGCCCGGTCCAATTGAACGGCGACTGCGTATTCTGGGGCGGCGGCACGTCGCTGGCGCTGGACAATGCGGTCGGCGGTTCCGGCTCACTAGTTGAGGACGGCACCTATCATTTGATCCTGGCCGGGACGAACGCCTACACGGGTAACACAACAATCAATGGGGGCACCCTGACTCTGACCAATAACGGTTCGATTTCCGCCAGCGCCAGGCTGGTGGTGAACTCCGGAGGCACGCTCGACGCCGGACAGAGGAGCGACGGGACCTTGACCCTGGCCGGCGGCCAGACATTGACCGGCGACGGTATTGTGAACGGGAATGTCGTCATCGGCAATGGCGCGATGCTGGCGCCGGGTGGCGCACTGGCGAAGCTGATTTTCAACAATGACCTCACACTTAATGCCGAGAGCACGACGGTGATCGAGGTCAGCAAATCCCCCGTGTTGACGAATGACATGGCACAGGTCGCCGGCACTTTGACCTACGGCGGCACGCTGGTCCTCACCAACATCAGCACCAATTCATTTACCGCGGGCGATAGTTTCAGATTGTTTAACGCAGCCGGTTACTCTGGGACATTCACCGGCATCGTTCCGGCGATTCCGGCAGTGAATCTGGCATGGGACACCAACAATTTGAGTAGCGGCGTATTAAGCGTCGTGACCTTGCCCACACCGCCGCCGAGGTTTGGCAGCTTGACAGTGAATGGAGGCAACTGTGTTTTCAGGGGCAGCAACGGCGTACCGGGTTGGCCGTATTCCGTGTTGACTTCGTCCAACCTGGCGCTGCCAGTGAACCAATGGACACCGATGGCCACAAACAATTTTGACGGGAACGGCGATTTCTCCATCACCAATCCGCTGAATCCGAATCTCGGCCAGCAATATTATCTTTTGCAGTTGAAATGAAATCCCGGTTCGCCATCAAGAAACGTGGCGAGTGGCGAGTGACCCGCGAGGGGAAAATCACGTCACCCGATACCTGTCACCTGTCATTTCCCCTGGCGGTGCTTCTCGCGGCCAGCGTGTCCATAGCTGCCTCCGCCCAAATCGGCGGCGCTGGCTGGGTTTCTCTGCCGTTAAGCTTCAAAGTCCAGTGGCCTTACAACGTGCCGCAGGACACGCGCTATGGGTTCACGAATGGGATTTATCATTGTCTGGTGTGCCGCGGCGACGCGCCATTCGCCTACGGCAATCGTACGAGGCCGCGCACGGAGCAGCGGTTCACCCCGGATTACACCCGGGGCGAAATCCAATATCAGGCCAGGCTGATGGCGCCTTCGAACGAAACCAGCTATTGCGTCTTTCAGATTCACACCGGCAACGCCCAATCACATGCGTATGGCGCCACCACCTGCATGTTGTTTTGGTTCAGCCATGACGGTGGTTCGCTCCATGTTTACGGCGGAACCGAACTGGCCAAAGATCTCAGCGGCCGGTGGTTCCAATTAAACGTGGACCACAATCTGGTTACCAGGACGATTAAAGTCTGGATCAATCGGGAATTGGTTTGGACGCAACGGGACAATGGCGCCGGAGACTTTTACATGAAGGACGGCGTATATCAGCAAGGCCGCCATCCATCTTCGAAAATGGAAACGTACATCACCGACCTGCACCTGTGGACAAGTTCAGGAAAGCCCACCGGGTCGCCAACAGGCGAAAAGCGAAATCATGACCCGTAAAACCCCAGGTCGGCATTGCGCATGGCTGCTCTTCCTGGCCGCGGCGAACGCGGGCGCCGCGCAGGCCGGCTGGGTTCACTATGACGCAAACCACACGCTCGTTTACTCAAATGACGATCTGGGGAATCATCTGCCGGATTTTTCGCATGCCGGATACGAGGGTGGGGGTGTTGCGTTGCCGGTTGTGCCGGTCAAAGTGGCTGTCAGCCCGGTGGGCGGCGATAACACGGCCAATATTCAGAGCGCCATCGACACTGTTTCCGCGCTGACGCCAGACGCAAACGGTTTTCGCGGTGCTGTGCTGTTGCAACCGGGCACTTATACCATCGCCGGCACCCTCGCAATGAATGCCAGCGGTGTGGTGTTGCGCGGTTCGGGCGACAATACCAACACCGGGACCATCCTGCTTGTGACTGGCAACGCCCGGAATGTCATCACTGTCAGCGGTTCAGGGTCGTGGGTACAAACCGGCAATACCTACACGATTACCGACCCCTACGTCATTTTGGGTGCCACCAGTTTTCACATCGGCGGCGGCATCACCTGGGGAACCAACGTCACCATCTCCGGTGATGCCGACGTGTTCACCAATGGAACGTTCCTGTATGCTTATGATTGGGCGGACAGCAATACGACCGTCAACGGAATTGACTTCACAGGAACGTCGAGCGCAAACGCCGGATCGGATGTCAGCATCAACGGGATCGGGAGTAATTATCGGAACTATTCTTCCACCGCGACCCCTTTCAGCGCGTTGTCCGCCGCCTATCGGAGCATTTTGGTTGGTGGGGAATATGGCGGCCCGGTTCCGGCGACGGTGACGCTGAAGAACCTGACCATCGGGCGCGTGTATGCCGTGCAAGTCTGGGTGAGCGATCCGCGGGGCGGCGGCACTGCCGGACGCACGGAGAACGTGCTGGGTTACAATGGCGTCGCGCTGGCTTACAATGTGCCGCCCGCCACCGGTGGCGTCGGCCAATACGCCGTCGGCGTTTTCACCGCCACCGCCAACACGCAGGCCTTTTCGCTCTCCGCCACCAATTCGACCGGTTCGACCGAACTGAACGCCTTGCTGGTGTCGGACGTTACTGCCACGGGCTATCAACCGTTGAATCCGTCAACGGTCCCGTTGTTGAACGTGGGTGATACCATCGTCGTTCAGCGGCCGCAGACGCAGCCGTGGATCAATGCCATTGGCATGAATCTGCTCACGAATCCCTGGACCCCGGGCCGCGGATTGTATTTCGAACGACAAATTACCGCCATCAATCGAAACCAGCTTACCATTGACGTGCCGTTGTGTAACCCGATCGAATCGGATTGGACAACCGGGCAGATATTTCAAGTGACGGATAGTGCGCGCATTCAGCAGGCCGGCGTCGAAGATCTTTGCGGCGTCGGCCAGATCAACGATTATCCCAGCAACATCCTCAGCGGTTGTTTCATCGTTTTCAACAACATCAAGAATGGCTGGGTTCAGGACATGTACCTGGCGGGGTGGGGCAGCGGCATCAGCCTGAACAGCGGTTCCAAGTGGTGCACTGTGCAGGATTGCCAATATGCGGACCCGGCGACGGGCACATCGTCCGCTGCGCCCGCCGCCTATACTCTCGGCGATTCCGTTCAAATGTGTCTGATGCAACGTTGCACCAGCGACGGCGGTTATTATCACATTATGGTGACGCAGGCCGGCACTGCGGGGCCGAATGTCTTTCTGAATTTTACCTCCACCGGCACGCATTACAACGGCGGACCGCATCAACGTTGGGCGGCGGGGGCATTGCACGACAACATCGTCATGGCGCCGGACAGTCAGGGCGGCTACACGCCCTATCTGGCCATTAACAACCGCGGCAACGACGGCAGCGGGCAGGGCTGGGCCGCCGGTTTCAGCGTCATGTATAATTGCCAAGTTCCGCAGTTCCAATTGGAACAGCCGGACACCACGACGAATCAATACAATTGGGTCATCGGTGGCGTTGGCTCTGAAAAATCCTATAGCGATCCGGGTATTTATGATGCGTTCGGCACCCTCGTCAATCCGCGGAGCCTTTACCTCGAACAACTGCGGGAACGGCTGGGCGGCGCGGCGGTGGAAAACATCGGCTACACGCTTTTTACCATTTCGGCAACGCCCTCGTCGCAAACCATTGTGGCGGGCACGAATATGGCGTTCACCGTGAACGTGGGTGATCCGACATTGATGAGCAACCTCGTGACGTTGAGTGTGAGCGGCCTGCCGCCGGGCGCCAGCGCGGACTTCAGCACCAATTCCGTGATGGGAGCGGGCAGCGCGACCTTGACCGTTACGGCCTCCAACGCCATCGCGCCGGGCAATTACACGTTGGCCATCACCGGTGTAAATGCCGGTCTGACGCACACGGCGCTGGTCAGCCTGGTCGTCCAGAACCCTTACCGGATACCAGTGATGAACCAGGTGGCCCTCGCGGCAAACAGTCTCATCATTGCCGGCACGAATGGAACGGCCAACGCCAATTATTTCGTGCTGACCTCGACCAATCTGGCGTTGCCGTTGGCGAACTGGACGGCGGTGGCGACCAATGCCTTTGACACCAACGGCAATTTTATCTTCACCAATGTGATAGGTACAAACGCCCGGCAATTTTACCTGCTCCAGTTGCAGTAAGCTGGGTGTCCCGGGCAAAATCCAATATCTTGAAATGAGAACCAAAGCATCAAGTCTGGTTGTGTTTTTTGCCTTGTGGCTTCCGCTTGTGAGCGCCGGTCAAACCGGGGCGCCGCCAAAATTCGACTCCCTGTTCGACGGCACGACGCTCAACGGTTGGATTCAGGATCCGCCAAACGGCTGGACGGTGAAGAACGGCGCGATGGCCAGCCTCGGCACGGGCCGAGGGACGATTTACACGACGGGCAACTACGGCAGTTACCGCCTCCTGTTCACGATGCGACACGTATCAGGAAAACCCGATCATCAAGCTTGCGTGCTTATCTTCTGTAACCGGCCGCCGGCAGGGGAAAAGGGTCTGGACGCCCTTGGCGGTGTCCAGTTCCAAGTGCCCAATGGCGGCCATTGGGACTACCGACCGGGGCACAACAACAGCGGCAAAGACGAGTTCGCGGCCCTGCCGCATCCGAAGTTTGACCCGCATGACTGGAGCCGGGTCGAACTTCTGGTGGACGCCTCGGCCGGGACGGCGCGCATGGCCATCGCCCAGCCGGTCGGCAGCCAGGCGGTCGAGGTTCTCGATTTCAAAGATCCGGCCGCCGGCAGGACCGGACCGATTGCCTGGCAGATGCACAACGCGGGTTTATGGGATGAATACAAGGACATCGAGATCGAGGTCAATCCCCGCGTCAACGATTTGATTACCACTCGCGTCGCCGCACCCACCACCGCACCTCCTGCTTCCGCCAGGTCCGGTTTCAAAAGTCTGAGGACTTATCTGCTGCCCGCCGTCAGGAACGGCGGTTTTCAGATGAACGGCTACATGATTTGGTGTTCGTCGGTTATCAAGGTCGGCGACACGTATCAAATGTTCGCCTCGCGCTGGCCGGCGCAATACGGCCTCGCCGGCTGGACGCGGTATTCTGAATGTGTGCGCGCGGCCTCCACCAATCTGTTTGGGCCATATCGGTTTCAACAGGTGGTGCTGCAAAAGAGGCCCGGCCATTGGGACAACTCCCGCGTTCATAATGTCAAAATTCTCAAGGCCGGCTCCGCGTATGTCATTTATTACATTAACAGCGCGAACGAAACCGGTTACGCCGTTGCCGATTCGATCACCGGCCCCTGGACGCACTGTAACCAGCCCATCCTCCACGCCAGCAACCCGGCGCCGCTGGTGAGACCCGATTTGAGCGTCTATGTCTTTTGCCGTTTGCGGGACAGCGCCGGTCTAAATCGCGGCGTTGCCTTTCGCGCGCCGTCATATCGGGGCCCCTACACCGCCGTGAGCCAGGGTGACAATCTGTTGCCCGATGGTGATGAGCTGGAGGACCCGACTATCTGGTGGGCGGACAACCAGTACAACATTCTGGTGAACGACTGGCAGAGCCACGCCACCGGTGTCTTCAAAGCCGGCGCCCAATATTATTCCAAGGACGGCGTCCGTTACCAGCTCGTCTCGCACCAGCCGGTTTTCACGAAGACCGTGGTTTTTGACGACGGCACGGCCGAAACCTTCCTTCGCCGGGAAAGACCGTTTGTGTATGTGAACGGAAAGGGGGAGGCCATGGCGCTGTTTACGGCCTGCCTGCCGGAGCACGGCCCGTCGCGGGTTGTCGTGCAGCCGATTAACCGCTACTATCCGGACAAACCATGAGTCCAAACAGTGCTGCTGCGTGCAATTTTCCATTGCCGGGCTCTGCAAGACGCTCGAACAAACATACAATGCCGGACGCCCGGCCCTGTGCTTAAAATCCGCCGAATCCAATCGTTGACCATGACAAACCTGCGCAAAATTCAGACTGCCATTCTGGCCGTCCTGTTGCCGGCGCTCGCGGCGAATGCCGCCGACCGGCTCACCGTTACCGCCCTCAACCCACTGCCCATTGCCCGCACCCGCCAGACGATTGAATTGACGCGACAACAGCTCGCGCCGCTTGGCGAGCAGGATCTGGCGAAAATTCACGTCAAGGATGCTGCCGGAAAAGATTTGCTGTGCCAGGCGGTGGACGTGGATTACGACGCTTATCACGATCCGGACATTGTGATTTTTCAGAGCAATTTCGCGCCAAACGAGACGAAAACCTTCACCGTCACCGCCGGCCGGCGGCAGGAGTTCAAGCCGGACGATTACCAGGCTTACGGCCGGTTTGTGCGCGAGCGGTTTGACGATTTCGCTTGGGAGAATGATCTCATCGCCCACCGTACCTACGGCCGGGCGCTGGAGACTTGGCAGGGCGAGCCGCTGACGAGCAGCGCCATTGACATCTGGTCGAAATTGACGCCGAGGCTGATTGTCAATGAGTGGTATATGATGGGCGACGCGTTTTATCACACCATGACCGACAACGGCGGCGACGATTACACGGCGGGCGCGTCCCGCGGCGATGGCGGCAACGGGCTGTGGGCCGACAACCGGCTCTGGGTTTCGAAGAATTTCGTGGATTCACGCGAGCTGGCCAACGGCCCGATTCGCGTGATGTTCGAGTTGTTCTACGAGCCGTTCGAGGTGAACGGGACGAAGGTCTCGGAGGTGATGCGCGTCACCTTGGATGCCGGGAGCCAGATGGATCATTACCAGGTAACTTTCCAACCCGAGAGCAACACGGAACCGCTGGTCGCTGCAGTTGGGCTGAAAAAGGTGAAAGGGGAACAGGAGGAATTCGAGGAGCAGCCCGGCGCCCTGGCCATTTGGGAGCCCATGGAGAAAAAGCGGGGCATGCAGGGAGTCGCGGCGATTGTGGACCCGAAACAATTTATAAAACCGGCGGAGGACAAGCAGGATCATGTGCTGCTGGTGCGGGCCGGGGTTGACCATTCGATTGATTACTGGGCCGGTTTCGCGTGGGATAAGGCAGGGAAAATCACCACGCCGGAAGCCTGGCGGAAATACGTGGACGACTTCGCGAGGGGCGTGGAGTCGCCGATTAAAGTCACGGTTTCGGCGCCGGCGCCATAACTTTTTTTGGGGATTATTCGCGGCTCAATCCGATTACGAATGAAAACAAACATCGGCCTGTTTCAAACGGTTTCGTCGGGGACTTTCCCGGTCCTGCTGGCGCTGTTGCTGTTGAACAGCGGTGGCGCCGCGCGCGCTCAGAACCCGACCAATGCATCGCTCGCGACCGCGACCGTCGCCGAAGCTTCGGGCGGCATCACCGACGCTGAAATCCGCGACGTGATCGAGCGTGTCGCCAGACACCAGCTTCAACCCCTCGCGGACGGCGAATATCCGGCGGTCACAAATCTTGCCGAAGCCGAGGCGGCCAAAGCGCCGGAAGGCATCGCGTGGAATTATCCGCAAGGCGTGATGCTTTACGGCATGGAGCGTTCCGCCGATGTTTCCGGCGACAAGGACGTGGACGAATTCGCCGTCGAACACAGTTTGGTTTGCGCCCGCTATAACCGCTGGCTGGCCGGGCTGGAGAAACAATTCGGCACCGACGGGGAAAATTTAGCACGCCGCTCGAAGATCCGGGGTTTGATCAATCTCGGTAACCTAGACAGTTGCGGTGCGATGGGCAATGCCATGCTCGTCAGCATGATGCGTCATCCCGACCGGGTGACACCGGAAGAAAAGGCCGTGGTCGCGCGCATCGCCGATTGGGTGGTGAACAAACAGGATCGCCTGCCCGATGGAACGCTCTGGCGGGCGAAGGAGATGGGCGGCACCATCTGGCCGGACGACCTTTACATGGGCGGGGTCTTCCTCGTCCGCTACGGCATTTATACGCACGAGCGGAAATACGTTGATGACGCAGCCAACAACATCATTCACCAGGCTGCGCTTGAGCAGGACAGTGACGGGCTTTGGTTTCACGGCTATTTTATGAAGGAGAAAAAACACGCGCCGTTCAAGTGGGGTCGCGGCAACGGCTGGGCGACGGTGGCGCTGGTGGAAACGCTTTCCGCCTTGCCGGCAGACGATCCGCTGCGCCCGCCACTGCTCGATATTCTCCGCAAACAAATCGAGGGCCTGAAAAAAGTGCAGGCGTCGGACGGGATGTGGCGTCAGGTTCTGGACAAGCCGGAATCCTGGGAGGAAACATCCTGCACGGCGATGTTTGCGTACGGCATCGCGCGCGCGGTGAATCGCGGCTGGATTGATGCCTCGAACCTGGCCGTTGCCCGGCGGGCGTTTGCTGGTATCGCCAAAAATGTCACGCCGGATGGCGAAGTCAATGGCACCTGCCAGGGTACCAACATTGGTACCACACTGGACTTTTACCTCGACCGCCAGCGGCCGGACAACGATCCGCACGGTCGCGGTCCGGTGATGCTCGCGGGGACGGAAATCCTGATGGCCGGAAGAAAATAAGGTTCCGTGATGTTTTAAGACGGAACAGACTCGCTCCGCAAAACCCCCCGATAATTTCTTTCACATTTACGGTTCCTTAGCTCGCGTTCGCCGCCCTGAACAAATGTTCAGTGTCCAATTCGCCAGGATTTGTTTATGACTGGGTGAAAGCCCCACAGGCAACTTATAACCATGTTTGACCGGCGATTGTCAGCTGTCTTTTGCACGGCAAAACAAGTGCCGATCTTGTTTTGCCTCGTGGCATCCGTCCGGATTCGGGCCGAACCTGCTGCTTCGGATCTGTCTCGTCCCACGCCGGAACAAGCCGTGTGGCAGGACGATGAACTGGGCATGTTCATTCATTTCGACATTGAAGTGTTCGACAAAGATTACCAACACGGCCGTTCCCCCGGCGCGGCGCACAAGCCCCTGGGCGACATCCCTCCGGCGGAATTTACTCCCCGCCGGCTGGATACGGATCAATGGTTGAGGACAGCCCGGGCGCTCGGCGCCAAATACGCCGTGTTCACCGCCAAGCACAGCTCGGGGTTCCTCATGTGGCAGAGCGACCTCTATCCGTTCGGCGTCAAACAATCGCCGTGGGAAGACGGCAAGGTCGATCTCGTCCGGGATTTTCTGGAGTCGTGCCGCAAATACGGCATCCAGCCCGGCCTGTATTGCAGCGCCGGCGGCCATAGCTACTGGAACCTTCACCACAATCCCGTCATTTATCACGGCGGCCAAATCAGCGGTGAATCCGAAGCGGTGGAGGCGTTTGTAAACATGGATCTGCAAATGTACACCAGTCTGTTCAAAGCAGCGGGGCCGATTTCCTATCTTTGGCTGGATGGCGGGGTGGATCCGTTAGGTGACCGGATGGCTTCCATCATCGCGAAATATGAGCCGCAGGCCGTTTGTTTCAACGGACCGTCCAACGGCGTTCCCGCCGGGCTGGCTCGCTGGTCCGGCAATGAAAAAGGCTACGCGCCTTACCCGTTGTGGGACACTGTCAACACCACCGACGACCAGAAGGATCGCGGCGCGGGCGATCCGGACGGGAAGTATTACATCCCGGTCGAGGCCAACGTGCCGCTGCGATATCACGTCTGGATCTGGCGGGCGGATGATCAGGACAAAATTCTCAGCCTCAGCGCGCTCATGGACATGTACCTGAAAACCGTCGGACGCGGCGCGAATTTCATTATCAACGCCAACATTGATCCCGACGGCCGCATTCCCGGCGCGGACGCGAAACGGCTGGCGGAATTTGGCACGACCATCCGGAAATGGTTCGGCCAAAGCATCGCGGAGACAACCGGTCGCGGCGATGTGATCGAACTAAAATTGAAACACCGGCACGCGATCAACTTTGTGTCCATCCTGGAAGACCTCCGGCAAGGCCAGCGCATCCGGCGGTATGCCGTGGACGGCCGCGTGAACGGGCAATGGCGGGAGTTGTGCGCCGGCGAATCCGTCGGGCACAAGCGGATTCAACAATTTGACGGAACGACGGTGGATGCCGTGCGGTTGCGGGTCACCGAATCGGTTGGCGAACCGGTTATTCGCCAACTGGCGGTGTACAACATTAGAACCCTGCCGCCCGATCCAAGCGATCCGGCCAAAGGGTTTTAAGCCTGACGAAAACCAATTGATTATTGTCCATGCCCAGAAGTGTTGCCATTGCGTTCATCATGCTCGGGTTGGCGGCAACGCCGGTCCCGGCCGCCAATCCCTTCACGCCTCCCGGTTTTCCGGTTCCCACGTTTCCTGCCCGGACCTGGAGTGTCAGCCAATTCGGCGCATCGGGCGCGGGGCGGACCAATGAAACGCCCGGCATTGACAAGGCCATCGCCAAATGCAACGCCCACGGAGGCGGGGTGGTCTTCTTCCCGCCCGGCAAATATCTGGCGGCGTCCATTCATTTGAAGAGCAACGTGGAGTTAATGCTCGCCCCCGGGGCTGCCATCATCGGCGCGCCGAACGGTTTCGATTTGCCGGAGCCAAATTCTTACAGCCGCTACCAGGATTTTGGCCACAGCCATTTTCACGATTCGCTGATGTGGGGTGAAAACATCACGAACTTTGCCATCGTCGGCGGCAGAATTGACGGCGGTTCCATCGTCCATGGCACGCCCAAACCGGGCCATGGCGACAAGCTGATTACCATCGTCTCCGGCAAATACCTGCTGTTCCGGAACGTTGCTCACGACAAGGGCGGGCACTTTGTCTATCTGCTCAACAATTGCGAGGACGTGACGCTGGACGGCGTGGTCATCAAGGAATCGCGCGATGCGGTGGATTTGATGAGCTGCCGCGACGTGCAAATTTATAACTGCCGGTTTACGGGCTGCGGTGACGACACCATCGGCGTCAAAAGTGATTACGCGTTGGGCCGGAAGATCAACAGCGCGAACTTTTACGTCTGGGATTCCTATTTTGAATCCGGCTGCAACGGCCTGCAATTCGGTTCGGAAACGGCGGGCGATTTCCACAACGTCAATTTTTGGAACATCCGGATTGGCCGGGCGATGAAGGCCGGCATCGGCATTACCAGCAACGATGGCGGCGTCATTGACGATGTGAACTACAGCAACATTGTCATCCGCGGCGCGGCCAGTCCGATCTTCATGCTCATCACTGACCGCCTTCGCAGCGGCGCGCCGGACAGGAAGACCGGTACCATCAAGAACGTCACCATTGACGACGTCACGGTCACCGATTGCCAGCCCGGACGACAAGGGCCCGTTTATCCGTGTACGATTTCCGGTCGGCCCGAATCGGCCCTGGAAAATATCACCCTGAAAAATATCAAAATCGATTATCCCGGTCCCGGGTCTGGCGAAGAGTCCGGTGTCGTGCCGCCGTACCCGGGGGATTATTCGCCGCGCAGCATGGGGCCGCGTCCGGCGTCGGGTCTTTACGTGCGTTACGTCAACGGCTTGACCTTGAAAAATGTCGCATTCACGTTCGCCGAGCCAGTGCAGTGCCCGCCCATTGTGGCCTGCGCTGTGGCCGGCCTGACGCTGGACAACTTCAATTCGCCCAGATCTGTGGGCGGTCAAGCTGTGCATCTGGAGAACGTCAAAAATCTGGCGGTGGAAAACTCTCCGGGGCTGAAAGACCAAAGAGCTGCCGCAATCACCCGGACGGACGAATAACTGATCCCATTCCATGAAATTGTTCAGAACAGCATTTTGGGCTTTGGCGTTTGCCTTTTCGGTTTCTGCGCGGTTGACATATCCGCCGTTGCCGCGCGCTGAATGGGGGGCGCCATTGGTGGGCGTGTCACATGTTGGCAATCAATGGATCGTGGCGGGCCGGAAACAGGTCGTGACCCTCAATGAAAAGGACCTGGCACTCGACATTCAGGCCGGGCGGGTGAAGTGGGACATGGTTCCATCCACCACCAACGACATGCTGGTGAGATGGCACGGTGAACTGTTTCCCGTACGACTGACCGATGCGCGGAAAAAGTCCATTGTGTCCTACGACACCGGCTTTGAAACCGGCGTCAAGCTCACCTTGAGTGATTGGAAAAATCCCGATTCGGAGTCCGGGGACGGATTCGATCTGACGTTGTATCTCACAGTGGGACTGGAAGGCGGCGACGAGGATTTGGTCTTTGGCATCGCCGCCAAGGAAGGCGACGCCGTGGCGTATCAACTGGATTGGCCGACCGCGCTGGACCCGAATGAAGCTGACTTTACCGTTCTCAGCAACCGCAAGGGCGACCTGCTTCCGCGCAACTGGCCAAGGCAATACCTGCCAATCCGCAATGGAAGCGCCAAAGACCACAGCGTCCTGCAGAGCCATGTGATTGAGGATTGGGCGATGTCATGGTGGGGTTTTGAACAAGGTCCGTCGGCCATGATGGTTATTATCGAAACGCCCGACGATGCCGCTTATCAATTTTCGCATCCGGCCGGCGGCCCGACGGTGATCGGCCCGCGCTGGCGCGAATCGCTTGGACGGCTGCGTTATCCGCGCGAGCTGCGCCTGTGTTTCTTCCCGAAGGGCAACTATGTGGACATGGCCAAACGGTATCGTGAATATGTAATGGACACCGGCCGCTTCGTCTCGCTCAAGGAAAAAATCGCCCGCACGCCCGAGGTTGCCCAAATCATCGGCGTGCCACAGACGCGCGTCTTCATTCTGCGCAATCAAAATCCGGACAGCGACCGTTACAATCCCGCCAAGCATTTCAACCTCACCACATTCGACGAGCGCGCGAAACAGCTTCGCGAACTCAAAGCCAAAGGGCTTGATCACGCGCTCATCATGATTGCCGGCTGGGGCCATCTGGGTTACGACCGCCAGCACCCGGATCCTCTGCCGCCGGCGGAAGCGGCGGGTGGCTGGGCCGGTCTGAAGCGGCTCACCGATGCCTGCCGCGAACTCGGCTATCCCTTTGTCTTTCACGACCAATATCGCGACTACTACAGAGACGCGCCGTCGTGGGACCTGCAATTTGCCATTCACGAAGAGGACACTAACCTCCCCGCCACCGCCTTTGCCGGGTCCCGTCTCGGTGATTGGAAGGAAGGGGCCATCCCCTTCATGCGGCATTGGGATGGCGGCACCCAGTCGTATCTCAATGCACGATTCATGCCCGGCAATTTGCGCAAGAACTATGATTTGTTCTTTGCGCATGGGATTCATCCGGATGGGATCTATCTGGATGTGTTCGGTTACGTGCCGCCGGATGAGGATTTCAATCCCGAACATCCCACCACCCGTGGCGAGTCAATGGACGCGATTGCCCGCGTTTTCAATTGGTCACGACATAACCTGGGTGTGGTGGCCACCGAGGCGGGGTCGGATTGGGTGGTGCCTTACGTGGATACCGTCAATCAGTCCGGCGGTGTGGGCAAGGCCATTCCGGTGCCGCTTTACGAACTGGTTTATCACGACGCGGTTCTGGTTTCGTTCGGTCCGGGTCGCGGCGGTGACGAGGAGAACTTGTTGCGGGGGATTCTCTATGGCGAAGTGCCGGAAATGCCGCCGGATTTGACCAGCCTGAACTCCAAATCCCTGGCGTTGATCAAGGAGATGGCCGCGCTAAACCAACGTGTCGGCCTGCTGGACATGACCAGCCACGAATTTTTGGATTCCAACAGAGACCGGGAACGTACCACCTTCGCAGACGGCACCACCGTGACGGTGGACTGGAAGGCAAGAACGGTGAACATCGAACCGCCCTTGGACCCAAAGTGAGTGAGATCGACGAGGTTTGGCCAGGGATCTCCTTGAACAAACGTTCAGTGTCCGCCGGGGGGGAATTCGTTTATGACTGGTCCAAGTTTCCACAAGGCGAATTATGAGCGAGATTGACCGACCTTCATTGTCCCGGCGTAAATGGCTTGGACTCGTATCTTTGCCGACGCTTACAGCTTCGTTGGGCACGAGTCTCTTGAGCGAAAACGCCTCCGCAGGCCAGACGCCTGCCGGCGTCGCCGATGATAGAAATCCCGGCGCCCGCATTTATAATATCCGTGATTTCGGCGCAGTGGGTGACGGCAAAACCCTGGATACCGCCGCGGTGCAGGCGGCGATTGACGCCTGCAACAAAGACCAGGGCGGCACAGTGCTGGTGCCGGCGGGCGTGTTTGCCATCGGCACAGTCGAAATGAAGAGCAATGTCACGCTGCACATTGCCGCAGCGGGCAGGCTGCTAGGCAGCGCTGACGGCACGCAATACCACGCCGCGGGGGCCATTCCGCTGGAAGGCGACGCGACGCTCCGCGACGGAAATGTCGGGCTGATTTTTGCCGTTAAGGCCGGGAATATTACCATTGACGGTCCGGGCACCATTGATGGGCAGGGCGCGCAATTTCGCAGCCCCGAACATGGCGCGCCGCCGCCGTCGGGCCGGGGCGGCAGCCATCGGCCGTATCATTTGCTCTTTTATCAATGCACAAACCTCCGGGTTCGCGACATTTTTTTGATCAACAGCGCCTTTCATTCGGTTCGAGTCATTGAAAGCCATTTTGTATGGCTGACGGGCATTCGTATTTTCAACCGCGTCAACGGCAACAACGACGGTTTTCACTTCATCAGCTGCGAATACGTCCATGTGGCCAACTGCGACGTGCAATCGCAGGACGATGCCTGTGCGTTGTTCGGCAGTTGCCGGTTTGTGACAATCACCAACAGTACTTTCAGCACGCGCTGGGCCGTGTTCCGCTTTGGCGGCGGCAATCCCGAAAACGTCGCCATCTCCAACTGCGTTATTTACGAAACTTACGGCTGCCCGATCAAAATGCAGTTTGGCGGCGATTCGCGGGCGCAAAACCTGGTGTTCTCGAATCTGATTCTACAGGACGTGACCGGGCCGATTTCGATTGATGTCAATACCCGCCGCCGGAACGCCGGCGCGAACGAACCGGGGCCGGGTGGATTTGTTCGCAACATCAGCTTCAACAACATTCGCGCCCGGGTTGTGTCCGAGCCGCGGCAGATTGCCGACATCCCATTCCCGCAAAGCCATCGCCCCGGCGAGTACCGGCAGTGCATCGTGCTCAATTGCATCGGCGGTGGTTTTATTGAAGGAATCGTTCTCAGCGATGTGCAGGTCGTTTATGGTGGTGGCGGCACCGTCGAGGAGGCGCAACGTGAAGTTCCCGAAGCCGCCGGTGAATATTTTGAAATCGGCACGCCGCCCGCTTACGCGCTCTACGCCCGCAACGTGCGCGGCCTGACGCTGAATAATGTGCGTTTCGAGGCCACCAAGCCCGAACTCAGGCCGGCCATCATTCTCGACCATGTGACGGACGCCGTAGTCAATGGCCTTGGTGTGGATGCAAACCCGCAGGCGTCGTCGGTACTGCGCTTCATCGCCACCCGCGGGGTGCTGGTGACGGCGGCACGGGTGCTGACACCGGCCGCCGTATTCCTGCGAATCGAGGACGCCGTAAGCCAGGGCATCATCGTGGACGGCGGCGATTTGTCGAAAGTATCCAAGTTAATTGCATTAGAGGCAGGCGCGACTGCCAACGCCGCTAAACTGCGGATCTGATCCGAATACCATAATGACTCAAACATGTTTCATTCCCTGTGGCGTAAACTGTGTAAGAAGTGCGGAACGTCTTGTGGTAAGGCTATCAAAGGAGCTAGCTGACAAAGAAGGTTCAAAAATGATCCGTCTGCTCCCTCACGCTTGGGCCAAAGAACGGGTTGCTATTCACCTCCTCAAGCCGCAAAGCTATCATGTATGAAATCGCTGACAGAGCATCTTTGGTTTGAAGTTCCGGGCCGCCGCGGATATGTGAACATCACCGGTACGATCGAGGATTTGGTCAGGGAAAGTGGCGTCAAAGAGGGAATCTGTTTGGTCAATGCCATGCACATTACCTTGTCGGTGTTCATAAATGATGCCGAGGAAGGTTTGCTGCATGACTACGATGTCTGGCTGGAAAAACTGGCGCCACATGCACCGACATCGCAGTACCAACACAACCGCACCGGCGAAGACAATGCCGACACGCACATGAAACGCCAGATCATGGGTCGGGAAGTCGTGGTGGCCATAACCAATGGGAAACTCGACTTCGGTCCGTGGGAGTAGATTTTCTACGGCGAATTCGACGGTCGCTGCGCAAACGCGTGCTGGTCAAGATTATCGGGGAGTGACCGGCCACGGCTGACACCGTGGGTCGTAGCCCAGGAAATCAATTACCCTCGGGATGGCCTGCGCATTGGGCTCGTAAACTCCACGCTCCCAATTCTGGACCGATACCCGATCGACCCCCAATAGTTTGGCCAATTGGATTTGGAACAGGTGTCGTTCAAGCCTGCGCCGTTTAAGGTGCTCTCCGAGTGTTTTAGGGGCTTCCAAGGCCTTTTGTGTGCTTTTCCAAAGACGAGGATATGGGCTGCGCAAGGCCTTGATTTGCAGGTGGCAAAATGGCAACGCATGGCACCGCCAGTGTTTATATCAATGACGCCGAGGACGGCCTGCTGCATGATTATGACGATTGGCTCGAAAAACTGGCGCCGCATGAACCGACGTCACAATACCGCCACAACCGCACCGGCGAAGACAACGCCGACGCGCACCTGAAACGGCAAATCATGGGGCGCGAGGTCGTGGTGGCCATCACCAAAGGCACACTCGACCTCGGCCCGTGGGAACAAATCTTCTACGGCGAGTTTGACGGCCGCCGCCGCAAACGCGTGCTGGTAAAAATCATCGGCGAATGACTTCTCCAGTCATGGCCGTTTGATCCGATAAAATTGCCGCGAACCCTTCAAGGGAGCGGCGGCGTGAAAATTTGCAGGATTCACCTGGGTGATGGTTGCCCCGGCCCCGATTTCCGTGTAAGGACCGGAAACCTGGTCGGCGGTCTGAAGCACGAATGCACCGACCCCGTCGCTGGCGCTGCCCGTGAAATCAATCTGCGCCTGGCCATTGGCGACGGCAAAGTGGCTGATGGCCAGCGGCGCGCCGGGTGCGCTGCGGTTGTTCCAGGACAGGGAAAAATTATCGATGCCGAACGTGTCGCGCGTGCCTGATCCGCTCGCTGGCGAGAGCGCGGCGATTCGAATCCACACGTTGGATGATGTGTTGTTGGCATTCGTGCCGAGGTTGTAAGTCCGGGTCGTTGCGCCGAAGACACCCGGGTCGGAATAATCACCCAGGGTGGTGAACGACGAGGGTGAATCGCCAATTCCATACTGGATGACCCAGGTCGTGGAATTAGAATTTGTCCGCAGCAGGTCCAAATCCACACCGAAGGTCAAATTGCTCAGGCCGATGGTGTTTGCAATCTGTAGTACAAACGAGGCTCCTGGATCGCCAAAAGTGCCGGTTTGACGGATGGCCAAAGCGCGGTTCGGACAATTGCTTTGGATGCTGGTGGATTCGGTGCCGATGAAATTCGTGCCCGAATTGCTCATAGCGGAGGCGCAATTGCCAAACCCGCCCTTGGAGTCTCCCCATGTTTTGGGCACGGTCGGAAAATCCGCGTTGGTTCCAAGGTTGGTCACGCTGGCATTGAGTCGGACCGACCAGCCGAACGGCAGGCCATTGCTGATGGCATTGAAGTCCTGAACGTAATTGGTGCCAGTAAGGACCAGTTGTGCATGAACGGATTGGTTAAACAATGCCGCGCCGAGAAACAGTGCCGCGCCGCAGAGGTACGAAACGTGTTTATTCATTTTCATTTTGGTTTTTGGATTTGAGTTTCGTGTGCGAAGAAAGAAATCCGGTACGACATTTCCGCTGACTGAAATCCGGGGACCAGGCAACAGTGGTCAGTCCGTGCCCTGAGGAAGCGCCCGCGAAATCGAACCTGTCCTGACCGACCAGCCCCGCTATTTCCATTTACCTTCTGACTGAAGCCAGATGAATGTATCTAACCTGAAATGCTTTAAGAATGAAGATTGCTAACGTCAATTCCCCCTGACGGCAAGGCGCTTTTCTGGAAAGTTGTTCACAGGTTTTGCACACCCTGCATAAATGGTTGTCGAAACGTCTTCCGGTTGCCAAAATCGAAAACCAAATGAAAGCAACACTTTGGCTTTTGCTCACATCGCTGGCCGTGAATGCCCACGCAGCGGAAATGACCCGGACCAATGCTCCTGCCGGAGATACCAATGCGCCCGCCGCAAAGAAGTCGGAGGTCGCCGCCATCCCCGATGCGACGCACAAACCGGTTTTCACCACCAACACGGTGACGATTGCCGGGAAGCGCGTGACCTACGTGGCCGAAACCGGCATGTTGCC
>DASZAB010000003.1:0-17716 GCA_035945675.1 Verrucomicrobiia bacterium
TGCGTTTCGCCACGCCACCCGCCGGCAGGATGCCGGCGCTCCCGGTCTGACGCGGTGACTTTGCTTGAACATGATTGCCATTTTATTGTCCATCGGTAACTAATCGCAAAAATGAATACAGGAATCTCTGCCATCAACGAAACCGTCAAAGAAGCCGGCGCCTTCACCCACCCCCTGTTCAACGAACTTGGCAAAGTCATTGTCGGCCAGCAATATCTGGTCGAGCGGCTGGTCATCGGCCTGCTTGCAAACGGCCACGTGCTGCTGGAAGGCGTGCCCGGCCTGGCCAAGACCCTCTCGGTCAAATCGCTCGCCGCCTGCATCAACGTCAAGTTCGCGCGGCTGCAATTCACGCCCGACATGCTGCCCGCCGACGTCATCGGCACGCAGATTTACAATCCGCAATCCGGCGGTTTCAGCACGCGCAAGGGACCGATCTTTGCCAACCTGATTCTGGCGGACGAAATCAACCGTGCGCCGGCCAAGGTGCAAAGCGCGCTGCTCGAAGCGATGCAGGAAAAACAGGTCACCATCGGCGAGCAGACGTTCAAATTGGAGGAACCGTTCCTCGTTTTGGCGACGCAAAATCCAATTGAACAGGAAGGCACGTATCCGCTGCCCGAAGCGCAGGTGGACCGGTTCATGTTGAAATTGAAAATCGGCTACCCCTCGCGTGATGAAGAGCGGCACATTCTCGATCTGATGGCCAGGACTTCCGGCACGCCCACCGCGAGCGTGGTCGTTGATCCGAAGGACATTCTCAGGGCGCGTTCCGTCATCAACGACATTTACGTGGATGACAAGGTGAAGGATTACATCGTGGATCTGGTTTGCGCGACGCGCGATCCCGACCACTACAAAATTGCCGTGAAGGATTTCATCCAGCTCGGTGCGTCGCCGCGCGCGACCATCAACCTGACGTTGGCGTCCAAGGCTTACGCGTTTCTGAAGGGCCGCGGCTACGTGACGCCGCAGGACGTGAAAAGCATCGGTATGGACGTGCTGCGCCACCGCGTGGCTATCACCTACGAGGCCGAGGCCGAGGAAAAAACCAGCGAAACGGTCGTCCAGAAGATTTTTGATGAACTGCCCGTGCCGTGAGCCAATGACCGAATGAAAATTCACGGATTGCGAAGTTCATATGAAAAAGTCGGAGGCATCGTCTTTTTCGGACGAGTGCTTGACAAGATCCGTCTCTACGCACAGGGCAAGTTGCCTGAAGATTACAATCATGGTACGGGCATGGACGGCCGCTGCGTCCGCTTTCTTCATGTCGAGTACCCCAAACTGGTCGAGCGCACGTTACAGGGCGGCACGGACGAGGAAATCCTGGAATGGTGTTTCCAGAGCGGCCGGCGGCCGAATGACGAAGAAATTCTGGTCTGGAACGGATTTATGAGCAAACGGGGCTGGCGCGATGAGGCAAGCGAGTCGCTGGCGGAGGAAAAAAAGAAGCGCGGTTTTGCTCACCGCGATGATATCCAGACCTTCTTTGATTTTCACAGGGCTGACGAGGCAGAGGATTGAAATGATTCCCCGCGAGATTCTCAAAAAAGTCCGGCAAATCGAGCTTCGCACGAACCGGTTCGTGACCGGGTTTGCGACCGGAGTGTGCCTTGGGGGAAAGAATTCATTGGTGTTTTGGTCCGCCCTCACCTGTGTCCTCTCCCCCGGGAGAGGATTTCCACCGCTTGGACTTTTTGCCGGTTCGGAAGGCCATCCGATCAATCCCGCCGCTGGATATTTCAAAGACGCGGCGGGCGTTCCTCCTTCTCCTTGGGGAGAAGGCCGGGATGAGGGAGGTCGTAAAACAAACATCGTTTCTGCTCATCGCGGTTCACGCATCACGCATCACGCATCACGCTGCTCATGATCCTCCGCGAAATTCTCAAAAAAATCCGGCAGATCGAGCTTCGCACGAACCAGCTCGTGACCGAGACGCCTCCCCAGTGTTCATTGAAATCGCCGGCGGAGTGTGTCAGGATTCCGGCTGGGGTGATAAATGGCAACTACGCCAATTTCGTCGCCTTCAACCGTGAAGTAGATTCGGTATTTGAAGCGTGGCATCCGCGCCTTGCGAACCAGAGCGGTTTCTTTCTGGAAAAGATCGGGGTTCTGTTTGATGCGCTCAAACAGCGCCCGGAGTTCGGTGTCAAATGCCCGCCCCAAGCCCGGCTGCCGTTCTTCATACCATTCCAACGCTTGCAGGAAATCCAGGTCGGCTGGCGATTTAAGCCACACCCGCTTCATTTCCAACCGAAGCGTTTGCGGGCTTCTTCGCGGACCTGTTCAAACGAAATTCCGTCGCGCGGGTTTTTACGAAATTCTTTCGCGCGCCGGTCCAGTTCGGCTTTTTGCTCCAGCGTGAGCGTGTCGTCGAAATCGCCAAATTCCAATTCGATGGTTTCAACGAGCTTGCGGCGTTCCGCCTCGGGCATCCGGCGTAATTCTTCGAGGATTTTGGTCGCGCTCATGGCCTTAAACTTAATCGGCAACAGACTTTTTGCAAGCGCATGATCCCCCGCAAGATTCTCAAAAAAGTCCGGCAGATCGAGATTCGCACGAACCGGTTCGTGACCGGGTTTGCGACCGGAGTGTGCCTTGGTGGAAAGAATTCATTGGTGTTTTGGTCCGCCCTCACCTGTGTCCTCTCCCCCGGGAGAGGATTTCCACCGCTTGGACTCTTTGCCGGATCGGAAGGCCATCCGATCAATCCCGCCGCTGGATATTTCAAAGACGCGGCGGGCGTTTCTCCTTCTCCTTGGGGAGAGGGCCGGGATGAGGGAGGTCGTAAAACAAACTTCGTTTCTGCTCATCGCGGTTCACGCATCACGCATCACGCATCACGCTGCCCATGATCCCCCGCGAAATCCTCAAAAAAATCCGGCAGATCGAGATTCGCACGAACCGGCTCGTGACCGAAACGCTCGCGGGCCAGTACCACAGCGTCTTTAAAGGCCAGGGCATGAATTTCGACGAGGTGCGCGAATACCAGCCCGGCGACGACGTGCGCGCGATTGACTGGAACGTCACCGCCCGGATGAACCATCCGTTCATCAAGAAGTTCGTCGAGGAGCGTGAGTTGACGGTGATGCTGGTGGTGGACGTGAGCGGCTCCGGCCTGTTCGGTTCGCGCGAGCAATCCAAACGCGAACTGGCCGCCGAAATTGCGTCCGTGCTCGCCTTTTCCGCCATTCGCAACAATGACAAGGTCGGCCTGCTGCTGTTTACCGACGACGTGGAAAAGTTCATTCCGCCGCGAAAAGGCCGCGGCCACGTGTTGCGCGTCATCCGCGAGGTTTTGTATTTCGAGCCGAAACGGCGCGGCACGGATCTGGTGCAGGCGCTCGAATTCATGGGGCAGGTACTGCCGCACAAGGCCATTGTGGTGGTGATATCGGACTTTATCTCGCCCGACGGCAGTGTTTTGACGCCGCCGACGCAAACCGCCTTGCGTGTCGCCAACCGCCGTCACGATGTCGTCGCCGTGCACGTGACGGACCGCTACGAACTGGAATTGCCCGTGCTGGGCCGGTTGATTCTGGAAGACGCCGAAACCGGCGAGATTGTGGAGCTCAATACCGCGCACGCCGCCAGCCGCGACGCATTCGCGTTGCGTCAGGAAAAACAATACGCCGAGGTTGCACGACGATTGCGGTCCTCGGGCATTGACTCCATTCAACTGCATACCGACGAACCGTATGCGGCGGCGCTGGGGCGGTTCTTCGAAGCGCGGGAGAAGCGGAGGTTGCGAGGATGAATGCGATGAGCATTGAAAAGTTGAACGTCCGCCCTCACCCCGGCCCTCTCTCCCGGGAGAGGGAGAACCATCCGCCGGCTCCATGGCCTGTGCCATTCTTGTGCTTTTCGCCCGTTATTTCGCCTGAAGCATTAGTCCGCGGGATGAACGCGATGGATTTTCGCGTTTTGAGAACCTCACGATTACTGCTTCCCCTCCCCGGGGTGCGGGCGAGTGTGACCACTGACCTATGATCACGAATCAACCGGTCCCAGCCCCGCAGGACATTCGCGATATCAAGCCCCCGGTGCCGATCCCGAACGTCTGGGAATGGGTCGGGTGGGCGCTGGGCCTTTTGGTGGTTCTGACGATTTTGTATCTGGCCTGGCGATACTGGCAAAAACGGCGTTCGCAAATTCCGGTGGAACCGCCGGTGCCGGCGCATCTTCGCGCGAAACAGAAATTGGAGGAAGCGCTCGCCCTCATCACGCAGCCCAAACCGTTTTGCATTCTGGTTTCCGATACGATTCGTGCTTATCTCGAAGAACAATTTGATTTTCGCGCCCCGGAACGCACCACCGAGGAATTTCTGAGGGAACTGAGCACGACGGATTTGCTGGCGCCGGAACAAAAGGAGAGCCTGGGCAAATTCCTGGAAAGCTGCGACCTCGTGAAATTCGCCAAATACGAACCGGGCGAGCCGGAATTGCGCGAACTGCAAGGTTCGGCCGTCCGGCTGGTTGAAGAAACCGAACCGAGAGAAGTCCCCAGTCCTGAGTCCACAGTCCAAAGTCAATTGGCGCCGGCATGACCTTTGCCCATCCCTATCTTTTGCTGTTGCTGTTGCTGCTGCCGCTGCTGGCGTGGCTGAAGGGGCGGCGCGGTTCGCCGCCGGCCTTCCTTTATTCGTCGGTGCGGCTGGTGGAAGGGTTGACCCGCGTGCGCCGGTCGCGGGCGGGTGCGTTGCTGGCGGCGTTGCGCTGGCTGGTGCTGGCGCTGTTCATCCTCGCGCTCGCGCAACCGCGTTTGATGAAAAGCCGCACGACGGTCAAGGCCAGCGGCATTGACATCATGGTGGCGTTCGACATGTCCGGCAGCATGGTCTCGGAGGATTTCGTCGTGGATGGCCGGCGCGTCAATCGTTTCAACATGGCGCGTTCCATTCTGGAAGACTTCATTGACCAGCGGCCCGACGATCGCATCGGACTGGTCCTGTTCGCCGCGCAGGCGTACATCGGCACGCCCTTGACGCTCGATCACGATTTTCTGATTGAAGATTTGAACCGGTTGAGCATCGGCGCCATCAATCCCAACGCGACGGCCATCGGCGACGGCTTGACCACGGCACTCAACCAACTGCGCGCCGTACGGGCCAAGAGCAAAATCATCATTCTCATGACCGACGGCCAGAACAATTCGGGCAATATTGACCCGCTCACGGCCGGGCAGGCGGCGCGGGCCCTGGGCGTGAAGGTCTATACCATCGGCGTCAGCAAGAACGGCATCGCGCCGATGCCGGTCGGCAAAAACCCGTTCACGGGTGAAACTATTTATCAGAATGAGCCGGTGGACGTGGATGAGACCACGCTGAAACAAATCGCGCAGATCACCGACGGGAGATATTACCGGGCCGACACGGCGAAGCGCTTTCAGCAAATCTACGCCGAAATCAACAAGCTCGAAAAAACGGAGGAAGTCATCAACAAGTTCACCGAATACCGGGAATTGTTTCCGTGGTTCGTGGCGTGCGGCCTCGGGTTGCTGATCCTGGAAATTACGCTGGGAGAGACGGTATTCAGGAAATTGCCATGAAATTTACGATTTACGATTTACCCGCCTTCGCTGCGCTACGGCGCGGCAGGCGATTTACGATTTGAAGATGCAGTTTGCTGCTCCACATTGGCTCTGGCTGCTGCCGGTGATTCCACCGGCACTGGGACTGTTTTTCTGGTGGGCGTCGCGGACGCGGCAACGGTTGCTGACGCAATTCATTCAGATGCGGTTGCTGTTTGCGCTGACCGTCGGGGTTTCCCCGGCCCGCCGCAAAATCCGGTTCGGTGGTTTGATCCTGTCCGTGGCGCTGCTGCTGGTGGCGCTGGCGCGGCCACAGTACGGATTCGATCTGCAGAAGATTGAACGGCGCGGCCTGGACATCGTGGTGGCGATTGACACGTCCAAAAGCATGCTGGCCGAGGACATTGCGCCCGACCGGCTCGAACGCGCCAAACTCGCCGCGCTGGATTTGATGCAGCGGGCGAAAGCGGACCGGCTCGGCCTGGTGGCGTTTGCCGGCGACGCCTTTTTGGAATGCCCGCTGACGTTCGACAACACGGCCTTTCAACAATGTGTGCAGAATTTGAACGTAAACACCCTGCCCCTCGGCGGGACGTCCCTGGCCGCCGCCATCCAGACCGCGCAAGCGGCGTTCAAGGAAGGCGATCACTTCAAGGTATTGGTGCTGTTTACGGATGGCGAGGACAACGTCAATTCCGGCGAGGCGCTCGCCGCCGCGCAGGCGGCGGCCAAGGCGGGGTTGAAGATTTTCACCATCGGCATTGGAACGGCGGAAGGCACCCTGTTGCGGATAACCGACGCGAATGGCAATTCGGATTATATCCGGGATCCGGACGGCAACGTGGTGAAATCGCATTTAGACGAAACGCTGCTCCGGCAAATTGCCGCCGCCACGGGAGGTATTTATCTGCCATTGCGGGGGGCGAACACCATGGAAATGCTCTACGACCGCGGCCTGGCCCCGTTGCCGAAATCGGAAGGTGAAGAACGGCTCGTGCGGCGTTATCACGAGCAGTACCAGTGGCCGTTGGCGATGGCCGCGCTGTTGTTGCTCGCGGAAATGTTTTTGCCGGAACGCCGGTCTCCGACCCGGCATGAAAAAAAAGGTGCACGGCAACGCGCCGGGTCGGAGACCGGCGCCCCGGCCGCGGCCGCCGTCATCGTTGTGCTGGCGCTTTCAACGGTTGCTGGAATAGCCTCGCCGTCGTCCGCGTTGCGCGAATACAACACCGGTAACTACACAAACGCCTTGCAGGAATTTGAGCGGCTGGCCCAAAGCCGCACGAACGATCTGCGGCTGGTCTTCAACGCCGGTGCCGCGGCGTATCGCGCCACCAATTACGACGCGGCGCTGAACGATTTCCAGACGGCAACCTTGTCGCCGGATTTGAAGCTGCAGGAGATGGCGTTTTACAATCTGGGGAATACGCTCTATCGCCTCGGTGAATCAAAGTTTGAGCCGGACACGGAAGGCTTGAACGCGGTCGAGACGCGCTGGCAGCAGGCGCTGAAGAGCTATGAGCACGCTGCGGAATTGAACGCCGACGACGCGGACGTTGCCTACAACCTGGCGTTCGTGAAGCAACAGATTGGCTTGATTGCCCGGCTGCGCGAAGTGATGCGCAGGGCCAAGCTGGCGGCCGACGACGCGGTCCGGCGCAATGAATATCACCGCGCATTGGAAATCATGGAAAGCTTGAACAATCCGATTGCGGCCAAAAAATTCCAGGATTACACCAAAAAACTGAAGGACATTGATGCGATTGTCACTCCTCCTCAGCGTTAGCCTGCTGTTGCCGGTTTGGCAGACAGCCCGCGCCCAATCCGCCGATGATTTTTTCAACAGCGGCGCGCACGCCTACATTTCCAACAACATCCCCCAGGCGCTGGCATCGGTGGAGACCGGGTTGAAACAGTATCCGGAGGATGTGAAGCTCAAAAAGCTGTATGAACTGTTGAAGCAACAAAGCCAGCAACAGTCGCAGAACAACCAGTCGCAACAGAATCAGAACCAGCCGTCGCAGCAGAATCAATCGCAATCAAAGCAATCGCAGAATCACCAGCAGAATCAGCAATCGTCGCAACCAAATTCGCAGCCGCAAAACCAGAACGATCAGAAACAGCCCGGCCAAAAAAACGCCGGGCAGCAAAATCAGCGGCAACCTCCGGCAGCGGGCGGGAAACCAGGCGGCGAAAAGCAGGAGAATCAGAACCAACCGGCCCAGCCATTGTCGGCCGGACAAATGACGCCGGAAGCGGCGAAGCGGTTGTTGGACGCCCAGAAAGGCGATGAACAGTTCCTCCAACTGAAACCGCAAACCCCGCCTCCCCGGGCTCAAGGCCCCGTCAAAGATTGGTGACCGGTTTCAGCGAGACCGCGCGCACTGGCTTTAATCGTTCCACCCTGGCCAATCCCGTGCCAGGTGATGACCCCCATTGGGGAAAAGACCGGCGCCGGCAGCGCGGAAACTCCAGATTTTCGAATTAATCGAGCCCCCGCCCTTGACAGCGGTCCCTGGAACGGTTAGTGCTCTAATGAGTAAAATTAGATTTATGGGCTTTCATTTATTCCATCCGTTTTCGAAGCTGATCGACGAGGTGCCGGCGGCGGCGATCGTCGCGGTCGCGAAGCGCGAGGCGCAGATGCTGGTGGATGATTTGGCCCGGGGCCGGATGCCGCTCGGGGGGGAAGTCCATTCCATTTTGAGTTTTTGCCGTTTTCTGGAGGCCAGCCAGTCGGGGATGGAGATTTCCCCGGTGACGCTGCCCATGACCGACACGGCCTTTTACCGGAAAACCACCGAAAGGCTGGTCAACGCCGGGAAATTGCCCGCCGATGCCCGGGAACAGTTCGACACCGTTTTTTCCAGGCCCACCTTAAAGCTGCTGAGTGCCGTTCCCTGACTCGCTCACCGGCAACGTCAATAATCATTGACAGGTGTAATCACTGCGGTTACTTATTAATTGCAGATTATGAGAACCAGTTGTCGCTTTGGCATGGCGGTTCACGTGCTGGCCGTCCTCGCTTACAAGGAGGGCGACCGGGTCACGTCCGCGTTTCTGGCCGGGAGTGTCAACACTAACCCCGTCATCATTCGACGGCTGCTGTTGACCCTGCAACGGGCCAAACTGGTGGACACGTGCAAAGGAGCCGGCTCCGGCTCCCGCCTGAACCGCTCTCCTGGCCGCATTAATCTTGCTGAAATATACCGGGCGGTTGAAGAAGCTGAACCGTTCGCCACGCCCGCGCGCAAGCCCAATACCGCCTGCCCGGTGGGCCATTGTATTCGCAAGGAGTTGGACCGGATTTTTGAGTCCGCGCAGAAGGCCCTGGAGCGCGACCTGGAGAAAACCAGCCTGGCGGACGTGATCAACGCGGTAAAGGCCTCCTGCGCCGCCAAATAAGCCGTTTGACATCCTCTTTTTTTGAACGACTATGTAACAATAGTTGTTACATATGATGGAAAGGGCAGGAAGCGATGATGAAGACAACGTTTAAACGAACCCATCGGCGTGGAACCACCCGGCTCACGCCACGCGGCCTCCGGGCGATCGTGCCGCCGCTGCCGCCGCGGCTGGCCGGCGATCCGGTGCTGCCGAAAGCGGCCATGCTTCCCCAGCCGGCGCAACCCGCACGGGAATTGACGGCGGCGGAGCGGGCGTCAACCGATTTGCCGCACGGCGACGTCCTCCAGCTTTATCTCCGTGAAATCGGCCAGGTAAAGTTGCTCACGCCGCAGGAGGAAATCGTGCTGGGGAAACGGATTCGGCGGGGCGACAAGCGGGCGCGCGAACAGATGATCAAGGCCAACCTGCGACTGGTGGTGAAGATTGCCCATGACTACGAAGGCATGGGCCTGCCGCTGCTGGACCTCATCAATGAAGGCAACATCGGTCTGATGAAAGGGGTCGAACGTTTCGATCCCCGGAAAGGCGCCAAGCTTTCCACTTATGCTTCATGGTGGATCAAGCAGAGCATCAAACGCGCGCTGGCCAATCAGGGGAAGACCATCCGTCTGCCTGTGCACGTGGTGGATAAAGTGGCCCATATCCGCCGGGCCGAGGTGAAGTTGCGCGTCGCGTTTGACCGTGACCCGACCGACGAAGAACTGGCGCATGAGCTGGACCTCGATCCGCGGCGCATACGGCAGTATCGCCTGGCCTCCAAGGCGCCGGTCTCGCTCGACGCTCCGATGGGTGACGACGCGTCGGAACGCGTTTCGGAAACGGTGGCGGACCCCAATGCCGCGGCGCCGTTTGACCGGCTCGTTCAGGAAACCGACACCGAATTGGTGCGGGAAATTCTGGGCACACTGGATCCGCGTGAAAACAAGATTCTCGCCATGCGTTTTGGACTGAAGGACGGGACGCAGCGAACCCTGGAAGAAGTCGGCGCCCAGCTGGGGGTGACCCGCGAACGCATCCGGCAAATTCAGGATCAGGCGCTGAAGAAATTGCGGGCCAGGATGGAGGAGCGGGACCGGCCGGCGACGGAAGAAAACGCGGCGCTGGCGGTTGCCGTGTGAGTGGTTGACTGACGCCAGCTTCGGGTATGCTGGTATGAAGGGTTTCATGGCCTTTTGGCCCGATCAAAGGGCTTCCCATTCTGAGTTTTGGGCAATCCGGCCGGACAGGATTGCCTTGGGACGGCACAGGTTTTGCTAAAGTTGCCTGTATGGATTGTGGAATTATACCCTTAAAACGACACAAATCCGGCATATCGTCGCCTCGGAATTTTGATCGCACCGGGCAATCGCAACGCCATTCTGGCGCGGTCCTGGGCTTCAGCCCGTTTGCCGGGAGATGGCCATGAACTCTGCCACCGTGACCAACCTGCCCTCCGGGCTGCTCCAATGCGCGGTGCTCGGTTATGGGTTGTGGCTGACCCATCGCTTTGGCGCGTCGCGCGTGGGTTGGTCGCTCGTCGGCGCCTTTTCCGTATTGGCACTGCTGCGCGTATTTCTGTTCCAGACCAGCTTTGCGTTCGGGGTCAAGGTCGACATCATTTTCAGCGTGATTGCCTTGATGCTGCTGGCGGGCATGGTGCAACTGGAGATCCTGTTACGGGAACGCCTGCGGGCGGAATCGGTCCGCGAGGAGGCCCGGTTGGAACTGGAAACCAGAATCCGGGAACAGACGGCGGAATTGACCAAGGTGAACGAAGAATTGCAACGGACGGCCGAGCGTCTCAAGGCCGAAGTGGAGGAACGGACGCGGATGCAGCGGGAGGCAGAGAAGACGCACAAGGAAATGCTGATCGTCTCCCGGCAGGCCGGCATGTCCGACGTGGCCACCGGCGTGCTCCACAACGTCGGCAACGTGCTGAACAGCGTTAATGTCTCCGCCAACCTGGTGGCCGGCCATCTGCAGGAACTCAAAATCAACCGCCTGAACGACGCCGTCCGGCTCATGCAACAAAACGCCTCCGATCTGGGGAATTTTATCACCAGCGATCCCCGGGGTAAGCAGTTGCCGAATTTCCTCATGCAACTCGGGAAATACCTTTCCAAAGAACAGGGCCTGTTGTTGCAGGAAATGGATTTCGTCAAGACCAAGATCGAACACATCAAGGAAATCGTGGCGACCCAACAGGACTACGGACGGGTTTCGGGTGTGGCGGAAAAGGTCCGGGTCATCGATCTGGTCGAGGATTTGTTGCGCATCCACAAAGCCGATCTGGAAGAACATGGCGTCAGTATCCAGCGCGAGTACCAACCCGACCTGCCGGAGATCTCCGTGGACAAGCACAAGGTGCTGCAAATCCTGCTCAACCTGACCTCCAATGCCAAACATGCCTGCATGGATTCCGGCCGGGAGAAACGGCTGGTGACCGTGCGGGTGTCCAACGGCGACGATCGCATCCGCGTCGCCGTCGGTGACAATGGCGTCGGCATCTCCGCGGAGAACATCAAAAAAATTTTTAATCACGGTTTCACCACCCGGAAAAAAGGCGGACACGGTTTTGGGCTGCACAGCGGCGCCCTGGCCGCCCGGGAACTGGGCGGCGCCCTGCTGGCGCACAGCGACGGGCCGGACCAGGGCGCGACCTTTACCCTGGAATTGCCATTGAAACCCAGGCGCCAAACTTATGAAAGCTGAATCCCCGGCTCCCAATCGCCGTATCCTGATCGTGGACGACAGTCCGGCGATTCACGATGATTTCAAAAAAATTCTGGTTCGATGCAATCCGGCCGGAAGCGACCTGGAAAGCGCCGAAGCCAGCCTGTTCGGGCCGTCGGAAGCCAGGGGCGGTGACGAACAGGATTTTGAACTGTCTTCCGCCTTCCAGGGCGAGGAGGCGCTGGCCATGGTCCGAGCCGCCGTGAAGGCCGGCCACTCCTTTGCGATGGCGTTCGTGGACGTGCGGATGCCACCGGGTTGGGACGGCATTGAAACCATTGTCCAGCTCTGGCGGGTCGATCCGGACCTGCAGATCATCCTCTGCACCGCTTATTCGGATTATTCCTGGAAAGAGCTGTGCGCCCGGATTGGCGCCACGGACCAGATGGTCATTCTCAAAAAACCCTTCGACGCCATCGAAGTGTTGCAGTTGGCCAACGCGCTGGCGAAAAAATGGAGTCTGTTGCAACAGACGCGCTCGAAAGTCCAGGACCTGGAGTGTGCCATCAGCGAGCGCACCCGAGCGCTGCAAACCTCCAACGAACAATTGCGCGGCGCGCAGGAAAAGCTCAGGCATTTCCTTTCCAAAAGTCCGGCGGTTTTGTACTCCCTCAAATTTGAGGCCGGCCGCCTGACCCCGTCGTGGATCAGCGACAACTTCGCCGATTTTACCGGCTGCAAAATCCAGGACTGGTATCAGCAAACGCCCGAGGGCAATTGCGTTGAGGAGTCCGACCGCTCCATGGTGGCGGACAGCCTGAAAACCCTGCTCGCGCAAAATCACGTGAGTCTGCAATACCGCATCCGCCGCGCGGACAACACCGTCCGCTGGGTGCGGGATGACTTTCAACTGTTGCGCGATGACGCCCGGCAGCCGGTTGAAATTATCGGGTGCTGGACCGACATCACCGAGCGCAAACAGCTGGAAGAGCAGCTCCGCCAATCGCAAAAGATGGAAGCGTTCGGCCAGTTGGCCGGCGGCGTGGCGCACGATTTTAATAATCTGCTCACCATCATCAAAGGCTATGTTTGTGTGTTGTTGGATGAGGACTGCCCCGCTGAAAAACATGCGCCGGGCCTGAACGCGATTGCCAAGGCCACGGACCGCGCCGCCCAGCTTACCCGGCAGTTGCTCGCGTTCAGCCGGCGCCAGCTGTTCCAACCCCGACCGCTTGACCTGAATGAAGTCGTCGTCGGCGCCGGTCAAATGCTGCAACAATTGGTCGGGGAAAGCATCACGCTGAAAACGCAATACCTGTCGGCCAAGGTGTCCATCACGGCCGACCCGAACATGCTGGAGCAGGTTCTGATTAACCTGGCGGCCAACGCGCGGGATGCCATGCCCCACGGTGGCCAGCTCACCCTCGCCACGGCGAGATGCGACATTGACAGCGCGCAGAGCCGCCAGCACCCCGAGGCCCGGCCCGGCCCGCATGTTTGTTTGTCGGTCACCGATACGGGTTGCGGCATTGCCGCCGAGCACATGCCCCGCCTCTTTGAGCCGTTTTTCACCACCAAAGACGTCGGCAAAGGCACGGGACTGGGACTGGCCAGCGTTTATGGCATTGTCAAACAGCATGAAGGCTGGATTGAGGTCTCCAGCCGTGTTGGTAAAGGCACTTCGTTCAAGATTTTTTTCCCGGCGTCTTCGCTCCCGGTCGTTCCCGTCGAATCACCGCCGCCCGTCCGGCCGGCGCGCGGTGGCGGCGAAACCATTCTGATCGTGGAGGATGAGGCGGGTTTGCGCGAATTGTTCTGTCTCTCGCTGCAACAGCTCGGCTACCGGGTTTTTGCGGAAGGTTCCGGTGCCAATGCCCTCCGGGCCTGGTCTGCCCGCCTGGATCAGATTGACCTGCTGCTGACCGACCTCGTCATGCCGGACGGCGTTTCCGGCTGGAAACTGGCCAGTGCGTTACAGGCCGAAAAGCCTGACTTGAAGGCCATTTACATGAGCGGTCACAGCGCCGATGTCAACGGCCTCGTTTCTGGTGCGACCCAAAACATCCGGTTTCTCGCCAAACCCTTCAGTGTTGAAACGCTGGCCGACACGGTGCGGACCTGCCTGGATGAGGCGAAACAATTCATCAAAGGCAATGCCAAGGCACGTCCCGTCCTGCAGACCTGACGCGCTGCCCGCTTTCCTGGCAACGGGAAATGTCACAGCCGGCTCGGGAGCTTTACCAGGCCAAGACGTTGGGCGTTGTCATCCAGCAAAGACGCAATGGCGGACTGGAAATCATGGCCTTGCCCGGCAATGAACCCATAGAGCAGCGGCAAAGTCATCGGGAGCATCCATAGCCAGGGGATTTGTTCTGCGAATAAGGCCATGACCACCAGTTCACCGGCCAGGACAATTCCAAACAGCAGTTTGGTCCGCAACGGCCAGAACACTTCCAGTCGACACCGGAAATTCTTCCGCCCCAGCTCCAGTTCCTCCGTGACGGTCGTCAAACGCAGCCGGTCCCAATCGTTCCCGGCGATTTCCAGATCGTGTCCGCTCCAACCCGTATCCACCTCGATGCCGCAGCCGTGTTGCCCCAGGGTTTTCTGGACGGCGTGCAGGAACCGGTAACGGTCCACATCGCCCTGGGACCAATAACATAAAATTTCCGGGACTTCGGCGCCGGGGAGTCCGATGTCAGGCAGTTGCGCCCGGCGGGTTCCGCGCACCCGTAACCGCCACTTGAACCGCGCACATCCGCGCACGATGGGCTGCAGAAGAAACATGAGCGCGATCAGCGGGCGCGACCACAGACGTTGTTTGTGCCGCGGCAGCCGGGCTTGCGCCGCCGAGACCGCACAGGTTCCGAACACCAGGAACAGACTGGCCAGCGCCACGGGAAGGAAAAGGTCCAGGTACACCGACAGCAGCAGCAAAGGCACATTAATGAAGAGGTGATAGCCCAGCGTCGTGCAAAGCATGGGCGGCAGGGTCGGTTTGGGTGTGTAGAGCCGTTGAAAAAATCCGCTGCCAAAAATCCCGTGATAGATCACGGACCGGCCCAGGATGACGCCGGATTGTCCCGCACTGTAAATCCGGCCCCGCCAGATGCTGCCGCCGAGCGAATTGTAATATTCGGGGTGTTTTTGCGAGAGCAACGCCTCGGCTTCTCCGTAGCCGGCCTGCTGTTTCAAGTAGGCCTTGATGGTGGAACGGCGGTAATGCCAGACGAAGCCGGCGGAGTTGAAACCAATTTTGCGATTCCGCTCCTGCAGCCGCCAGCAAACATCCACGTCGTCACCGGCCTTCCGAAATACCGGATCAAAACCGCGGATTTCATCCAGCGCCCATTTGTAGAACGCCATGTTGCACCCCGGGATATGCTCGGCTTCACGGTCGGTCAACATCACCTGGGCCGGTCCGCCGGGCGAAACCACGACAGCGGCGGCAACGCACGAATCCTCGGGCGGCAGAAAATTGTGGCCGCCCATGCCGGCAAAATCGCTGCGCAACAAATCTCCGGCAAGGTAGTAAAGCCAGTCCTCGTCCGCGCGGCAGTCGTCGTCGGTGAAGGCGACGATTTCACCCGTGGCCGCGGCAATCCCGGCGTTGCGCGCGGCGGACAAGCCGAGGTTTTCCTGGCGAACATAACGGACGGAGGGAAATTTTTTTGCGATTTCCGGCGTCCGGTCGGTGGAGCCATCGTCCACGAGGATGATTTCGTAATCCGGATAATTGAGCCGCTGCAATGAGTCCAGGCAGGCGTTGAGCGTGCGCGCGCCGTTGTAAGTGGCCACCACCACCGAAACCCTGGCGCGGCGCAGCAGGGGAAAATGCGGCGCGAGACGGTACTGCTTTTGAACGGCCGCAAAGGATTCCTTCGGTCGCCGGTCGCGCGTCGTCAAGCCAAAGGCCCAGTCTTCGATCTGCATTCCACCGCGGAACCAGTCGTCGGTGTAACTGAAAACCACCGTGCCGGCCAAACCGTTGCGGAACGCGCCTTCGATTTGCCATGCTAGAAATTCGCTCTGGTGCGGATGCGGAGCGAATTTGGCGCCGACTTCATTGCCTTTGGCGAGCCGGCCTTCTGGTGGCTGGACCATTACAAAAAATTCGCCGGGCAGCTCCGGACCCGTTTTCGCTGCCCGCTCCAGAACGAGCGATTGGTGGTGTTTGACCTGCGATGCCAATGACCATGAGCTACGCGCAGTTTTTGAATGGGATCGCATTCCGGTTTGCCGGTCCCCGCGCCGCCCGGGATGAGGACGGCCGGTATGTCCTGACGCGCCGGGACGGTTCCCGCGCGCGCTGGCTGGCGCTGCCGGGCGTTCCGCCGGATCTCTTCAACGCCGTGTTGCCGCGGGACGAATCGCAAATCCGCTCCCGCCTGCGCCGGCTCTGCTCCATCCCCAAAATGTCCACGTTTGCCATCGGGGCCATCGTCCATCAGGCCGTCGCCCGCATGCCCGCCGACCAGGCGTTTGTCAACGTGGGGGTTTGGAACGGATTCACCCTGCTCTGCGGCCTGGCCGGCAACCCGGACCGCCGCTGTGTGGGCATTGACAATTTTTCGCAGTTCGGCGGCCCGCGGGACGATTTTTTGGCGAGGTTCGAGTCGCGGCGCAGTCCCCGTCATGAATTCCACGATCTGGATTACACCGAATACTTCACTAAGATTCATCATGGGCCAATCGGCGTTTACATTTATGACGGCGAACACAGCTACCCGAATCAGTTAAAAGGACTCCAGACGGCGGAACCGTTTTTTTCGGAGAACTGCATCATCGTGGTGGACGATACCAACTGGATCGAGCCCTGGCAGGCCACGCTCGATTTCATTTCGCAAAGCCGGCATGAGTATCGGCTGCTCTTGGATCAAACCACCTGCCAGAACGGGCATCCCTCATTCTGGAATGGCGTCCTGGTGTTGCAGCGGACGGGGCGCCACCGCCAGGCCGGCGCACCGCCCTTTTCCCCGTCGGAATTTCGCCGGCCTGCGGCGACGGAACCCCGACCGCCGACGATTGACTGGAACGCGGTCCTGGCGCTGGAACAACGGGCGCCGGCGGCCCCGGTCAGCGTGGTCATCGCCCACTGCCAGGCGGAAGCCGATCTGGCAGCGGCCATGGCCGGCGCCCAGAACCTGACCTATCCCAGCGTGGAAATTGTCGTGGTGGACCTGGTGCGTTCCGAATTTTCGCAGGAAATCATTGCTGGTTGTGGTCGCCGTGTGCTTGCGATTCATGGGGCGAGCGGCGCCGACCTATCGGCTGCATTCCGGGCGGGGCTGGACGCCAGCCATGGGGACTGGGTCTGTTTCCTCGACTCGGAACAAGTGCTGGTTCCCACTGCCATTGAGAAAGGGCTGACTTTCGGGCGTGAACCGTTGGGCCGGATGCACTCGACTGGTGACTGGTATGATAACGTCGTTCGTTCCGTCAGGGAATTGACCCGAATCGTTCCGCCCCGGCAGACGGTCGTTCTGGTGGACGACCAGCAATGGGAAATCGGCGGAAGGGTTGCCGATCGCCGGGTGCTTCCCTTCCTGGAGCACGGGGGCCAATATTGCGGACCGCCGCCCGATGGCGCGACGGCGATTCGCGAACTGGAACGGATGCGGCAGGAACACGGCGCCGGGTTCATCGTTTTCGGCTGGCCGGCGTTCTGGTGGCTGGACCATTACAAGGAATTTTCCAGTTATCTTCAAACCCGCTTCCGTTGCCCGCTTCAGAATGAACGGGTGCGGGTGTTTGATCTGCGGATGACCGCGCCCTGAACTCCCCGGCGCAGCTCCGCCCGGGAGCTCCTGTTTGGCGGATGATCAGTTTGAAAGTCTCGATGAATTGAATTTGAAACTCGTGGAAGAGGTCGTTTTAACCCTTCAGGCCATCGGGTGTTCGGAGCCTCGACGGTTGATTTGCCACCCTTTAACTTTTTCAAGAAATGTGTAGCCGTCGACGTCAGTCGGCCGATCCTGTAAACGTAAACGGGTCAGTTCTTATGAATGACAAATCCCCTTCTGAAAACTGATCCGCCTACGAACGTTTCGGCGCGACAAGACAGCCAACTCCGAAAGCCTTCGCGAGCAAGCTGCCTTGCCCGCCTCGTGGCACTGCCTGTCG
>DASZAB010000004.1:0-21152 GCA_035945675.1 Verrucomicrobiia bacterium
CTGGCCGCAACAACCACCTGTTGGTTGATGGTCCCCACCAGATAAACGGTGTCCCCGGGATTGAATTGAGAACTGCCACTGCCCCAGTTGGCCGAACTGTTCAACCAGCTCAACGGATAAGCATCCGCCGCATCCTGCCCATTCCCGGCCCCCTGCGCCACTTGCGCCACATACAGGTTCTTCGCCGAAGCAAGGTCCGGCAAAGCCAGTGCCCACAGCACCAAAAGGAGGCTGGGCAACTTCGTCATGTACATTTCGAATTTCATAGTCTTAATCACAAATCTGGTTCTGGTGCGATTCGTCCACCGTTTCGCCGGCGCCTCTCTTGAGCGGTCCCAAAGGACCACTCAAAAAAGCGCCGGCCCACCCACCTCCTTGGCGTTGTGGAATTCTTTAGAACCAATATCGAATACCGATGCCGCCGGTGATTTCACCGCGCACATAGGGCGCGACGTCAATGGCGGGCGCGATTTCCGCAAAGATGTCCACGGGTACGTTCTCAAACATGTACGAAATTCCTATCGGCGCACGAATACCGACTTGATTGGCCTCGTCGCTGTTCCTGAACCGGGCCAGGGCGCCGACACCGAAATAGACCGGCAACTGGCCTTGCGGCACCGGAACTAAATGGAAATTGTGCCACAGAACGTCACTGTGCAAATAAACGTCCGTGTTATCGTGAAACGACCAGCCGAGAGCTCCATCGATGGCCATGGTTTCATTGAGCCAATACTTCACATCCGCGCCAATGGGTTCACCGAATGTGATACCGGCGCCAAACTTGCCGGCGTGGCTGCGGTAGCTGCTGTCATTGCTTGCTGGCATCGTCGAGGCGGTGGTGGTTGCCTCAGTGTTGGTGTCAGTGGTATCCGCCGCCCGCGTGACAAGGCCGAGCAGCGTTGTCGATAATGTTACGATCAGGACTTTTTTCATACGCATTTCAGTTATTTCCGGACTTTCACCCGGGTATCATCGTGGCGGTCGCGTCATGGTTAAGGAACGACTGTATTTGGCATTCCTTTGGGCTCGAAAAATTTCGTCAGGTTAAGCCTGGTGGCATCTTTAATTGGCACTGGCGGAGCCATTCGTGGTCATTGCCCCGGAATTGGTAGCAGGCCCGTTCGTGACTGTTTCGGTCGCGGGGCTGGGGTTGGATGCCCCGGTGGTGTCGGAACCGGACGGCTGTTCGCTGGTTGGCGGATTAGCTGGACTCGATTGATTCTCCGTGGAGTTGTTTCCGCAGCCGGCAAGAAACATCAGGGCGATCAGTGGTATGATTCTTTTCATAGCTTTTGGTCCTTTCGCTTGTTTGACACCAGGCCAGTGCGTTCGCCAATCCTTGCTCATCCAGGCAGTTGGCTGATGCGAAGTTGTGATATCTGCTCCCTTTCAGCCATGGTTTCGTATTTCAGCCTTGTTCTCATATCCGTTGCTTTCGGTTGCAAATGTTTTCTTCTACGGCTCTCGGCTTGCCTCGCTGGCAACCGCCTCGCATTTTTTGCGCAGGTCATTTGTTGCCAGCCTGCCCCGCCTAGGGCAAGTTTCGTGCCTTCCGAGGAAATGACGTTAACTGTTGGTTTGCAAGGCAGATACCCGGCGGGTTAGCTTCGCGAATGGAACGTTTGAAACCACCAATGGAATAAATCCTGCCAATCGGCACCGAACCCCTCAGCTATTTGTTCCGTTCCTCACGCTGGGGGTCCAACCCGAACTGAAGTATTTTTTCCCGAACCTTCATCCGACTGACGCCCAGCCAACGGGCGATTTTGGATTGATTGCCTTGTGCCAATTGAATGGCTTGCTTGAAGAGCTCAGGCTCCAAATCCGTGATCATGCGTGAATAGGCGTTATTGACATCGCCGCTTTGCGCGCGATTGAGCAATTCGGCGACGTACACGGCGTGGGTTTGCTGGCTGGCTTCGGCCGGCCTCCGGGTTTTGGCCAGCACGCGTTGCACATGTTCCAGACTGATGCCGAACGGCCGCGCCTGGAGCAAAGCCTGCCGGATGACATTTTCCAACTCGCGCACGTTGCCGGGCCAGGGCTGGCTTTGCAGGAAAGAAATGGCCTCCGGGTGAATGGCCGGAGAATCCAGGCCGAGTTCCTTTCCATAACGATGAATAAAATATTTCGTCAAATCGGGGATATCTTCGGTGCGCTGGCTCAAGGGTGGCAGGCTGATGGTGACGACGCTCAAGCGATAGAACAAGTCCTCGCGGAATTCCCGTTCCTTGATGGCCGTTTCCAAATCGCGGTGGGTGGCGGCCAGCACTCTGACGTCCACGGCAATGTCGGCTTCGCTGCCGAGCCGTTGGATGGTGTGTTCCTGGAGCACGCGCAGCAATTTGCCTTGCGTGTTGGCGTTCAAGTCGCCGATTTCATCGAGAAAAATCGTTCCTCCATGCGCCTGCTCGAACCGGCCAATGCGGCGGCCCTGGGCGCCGGTGAACGCGCCGCGTTCATAACCGAACAACTCGCTCTCGAGCAATGTGTCTGGAATGGCCGCGCAATTGACGGCGATGAAAGGTTTGTCGGCGCGATCACTGTACTGATAAATGGCGCGCGCGATCAGCTCCTTGCCGGTGCCGGTGGCGCCGCGAATCAACACGGTGGCCGGGGTGGCTGCGACCCGGCCAATTTCCTTGTAAATCGCCTGCATGGCACGGCTTTGGCCGATGATGGCAGAGCGGTTCATGCGGGCCTCCCCCATCGCCACCGGCTCGGACATCAGCCTGCTGCTGGCCACGGCGGAGGCAAGCAAATCAAGCAATTCATCGGCCTCGAACGGCTTGAGCAAGTAATCACACGCTCCGAATTTGGTTGCTTCGATGGCCGTTTCAGTCGTGCCGTGCGCAGTTATCAGGATGATGGGTTGCTTCGGTTTGGCGGTATGAAGTTGAGCCACCAGTTCCAGACCGCCCAGACCGGGCAGCCGCAAGTCGGTAATAACCACATTATACTGTTCCCGGCACGCCTGTTCCAGACCGACATCACCCCGGCTGGCAACATCCACATCATAGTCTTCCTCGCGCAGCACTTTTTGCAGTGAAGCGGCGGTGCTGGAGTTGTCTTCGATTAACAGGATTTTAGGTTTCATGTTCGCCGACGCGCGGTAGAACAACGGAGAAGACGGTACCACGGTTAAGCTGGGTTTGGTAGCGGAGTTCACCGCCATGTTTTTCGACAATCCGCGCCGCGATGGGCAGACCCAGTCCCGTTCCGCCATCCTTGGTGGTGAAGAAGGGGTCAAACAACCGTTGTTGAACTTCCGGGGGAATCCCCTTGCCATTGTCGATCACGTCCATAATCGCCCGACCGCCCACGCCGTTGCGCGCGCGCAGCGTGATGACCCCGTTGCTGCCGATGCTGTCCGCTGAATTCTGAATCAGATTAATCAGGACCTGCTTGATTTGTTGGGTGTCAGCGCGCACCCAGACCGGTTCGGATGGTTCCAACTTCAACTCAATCGAGGACTTCTTCAACTGCGGCCTCAGCAGTTCATTCACCTCCTCCAGGATTCGTTGGGTCGGGATGGTAATGAATTCCGGCTCGGAAGGGCGCGCGAACTGAAGGAAATCCCTGACAATTCTCTCCAGACGGCTGATTTCGTCGCCGATCACCACCGCGTCTTCGCTGTCTGCCAGGCCGGCCGGCAGGGATTTCTTCAGGCTGTAAAGGCGGAATTTAATTGCCGTCAGCGGATTGCGGATTTCGTGGGCAACCCCGGCCGCCAGCACTCCCAGTGAGGCGAGCTTTTCCTGCCGGGCAATGATTGCCCGGCTCTCGGTCAGCCGATAGCGCAGCGGCGCGATCATGCCGCGGTATACCAAAATTGCCAGCGCGACGATCAGCGACAGCAGCAGTGCCAGTGAGAGTTTGAGCAGGCGCTGAAAGGTGGCCAAAGTCTGGTTCGATTCCTGGAGGAAGCTGTCAAACGCCGAGCTTTGATCTCGAATAAACGAGTCACACAAGTTCAGCAGACGTTGGGATTGTTGTTGCACTTTCTCGTAACTGGTTGGAAAGGCGACGGCCTTTGTTTCCAGAAAACCAATCCGGGCGGAGAGCAAATTAGTGCTGTCGGTCAGGTAATCATGGTAGGCGCCCCCCATCCGCTTGAAGAACTCGCGTTCCAGAGGTGTGACGGCGTTGCTCTGGTTTGCGTCAAACCATTGTGTCAGTTCTTTTGAGTTCCCGTAAAACTGGCTATAATCGGCGGCATCGCCCCGGAGGCGATAGCGGAGCAAAGAATCGTTCAATCGCTCGATCTCGCTCTTCATGTGAACCGCCAGATAGAAATCCTTGGCCTTTAACCCGGCAAACTCGGTCTGGAGGTGGTTCACCCGCTCCCAAGTGGTGCGGCTTACCCAAATGACCAGGATGGAACCCAGCAAAGCCGTCAAGAGGAGGCCGACCAGGCGGAGTTTCGCCGCCGGGTGGGGTGAGGTGGCACGCGGGGAGCCACCTGTGGCAGGAATTGTTTCAACTGTCTGCTTCATCTTCATGCGGATCGCCTTCAAATTATTGGGTTCCGGCCGAAATAGCCGTGCGCCCATACTTGGCATAGCAACCGCTAGTCCATGTCCCAGAGTAGGGCCAAACGTAATAGAAACCAACAAATAACCTCAAACGCTGGAGCAATGAAAACGCAAGTGGCAATTGACTTTTACCGCACCTTCTCCTTTTCCGCGTATCCATTGGAGGTGACGATCAGTGGGGAAAACAACAACGACCACGGCAACCGGAATCACCCGCCAGCTCCCAACCTGCACTCACGACCAGTATCTGTCCCGGCAGGTTGGGGTCCTGCCCGCTACCAGAAGAACGATTCCAGGTTGCCGTCTTCCTTGACTGAATGGCTGTCTTCGAAGGATGCCGTGGTCATCGGCTGACTGACGGGCAGCGAACTTGACGAATTTAAATTTCCGCGGGAATTATGAGTGCCAAACCGGTCAATCATTTGGAACCAGTTGTTGAATGCTTCCATTCAACCTCCCGCGTTGGGGGGATCTATTTTACGATCCGCCGTTGGAGGTTGACGAAAGTCCCGGGTACATGAAGAAAAATGTTTTGATTGCAGATGATGACTTGAGCGTGCGTGAATCTTTAGGCAAAGTTCTAAAGGAGGTGGGGTATAATGTGGTGGAGGCAGCGGATGGTGCCGAGGCCATTGAAGAGTTTAAGGTCGGGCAGGTGGATCTGCTGTTGCTGGACATTGGTCTTCCGGTCAGAGACGGATGGGATGTTCTTGAAAGCATTACCAGCCAGGCGCCCGCGTTTCCCATCATCATTATTACCGGCTCAAACAATCAGTACGACACCGCGGTGGCGGCAGGCGTTGGGACTCTGATGGAGAAACCGTTGGATGTTGTCGAACTTCTGAAAACCATCCAGGAATTGCTGACGGAATCCAAGGAAGCCCGCTTGCGCCGCTTCGACAGTCACAGCCACGATATTCGTTATCTCCCGCCAGCCCGGCCGTCTTTCCGCGAAAAATTGCATAGCTGAGGGACGCTGCTTCCCTTTTTGGCTCTTGCCGGTTTGACCTCGACGGCATGAATGATCCGCCAAACGCCTGCCGAATGCTTTTACGGGTTGAATTCCCGAAAGTTTACGCCAATCTCACCGATAATCGCCTCAGGGTTCATCGGAATTATTGACGCCAACCGGGGCGGAACAGATGTTGGGCTCGCACCTCAGCCCGAAACGAAAATGGACAATATGAATAGAAAAGTGACTCTTGGACTTCTCGTCGGCAATCGCGGTTTTTTTCCGGCACATCTTTGTGACAGCGGACGGAAGGAGGTGATCTCGGTCCTTGAAAAGAACGACATTGGGGTGGTTGCGCTGCCAACCACCACGACCAGGTCCGGCGCCGTCGAGTCCCTGGAGGACGCCCAAAAATGGGCCGATTTGTTCAGGCAAAACGCCGGTAAGATTGACGGCATCCTCGTCACGCTTCCCAATTTTGGCGACGAGCGCGCGGTGGCCAACGCCCTTCGCTGGTCCGGCCTCCGCGTGCCGGTTCTGGTGCATGCCTTCAACGATGACCCCAAAATCATGACCATCAAAGACCGGCGTGACAGCTTTTGCGGCAAGATGTCGGTCTGTAACAATCTCCGCCAATATCACATTCCTTTCACGCTCACACGCCTGCATACGGTCAATCCCGGCCATCCCGGTTTTCAGCAGGACTTGCAGGATTTCATTGTGACTTGCCGCGCGATGAAAGCGTTGCGAAACCTCCGCATCGGCGCCCTGGGCGCCCGGCCGGCGGCATTCAACACCGTTCGCTACAGCGAAAAACTGCTGGAACAATCGGGCATCAGTATCGAGACGCTTGACCTGTTCGAATTGTTCGGCTGGGTGAATAAAATAAAGGACGGCGATCCTGCCGTGGATGCAAAGTTGAAGGAGATCCAGAATTATGTGGTCGCCCAATCCATTCCGCCGGTGGCGCTTTTGAAAATGGCGAAATTTGGCGTGGCGGTGGATAAATGGATGCGCGACACCCGGCTGAACGCGACTGCGATCCAATGCTGGACCGCGATGGAGGAATTTTTCGGCGTGGTGCCCTGCACGTTGATGAGCATGATGAGCAACCTGCTGATGAGCAGCGCTTGCGAAGTGGACATCATGGGCACCGTGGCGATGTACGCCATGGCGCAAGCCAGCGGCAAACCCAGTGCGCTGGTGGATTGGAACAACAATTACGGCGACGACCCGGACAAGGGCGTTGTGTTCCATTGCAGCAATCTGCCGAAGGACGTATTTGTGGAAGAAGGCGAGGGTGCGCCGGTAATGAATTACCAGGAAATCATCGCGAATGTAGTGGGCAAGGAAAGCGCGTACGGTACGGTGGTGGGCCGCGTCAAGGCGGCGCCCTTTACCTATTTGCGGGCCAGCACCGACGATTTCACCGGCAAAATCCGCGCCTATATTGGCGAAGGGGAGTTGACGAACGATCCGTTGAGTACCTTCGGCGGCTACGGCGTGGTGAAGATTCCCAATTTCCAGAAACTGCTCCGTTACATTTGTGAAAATGGGTTTGAACATCACGTTGCCATCAACCCGACGCGCGTGCGCGCCGGCGTGGGAGAGGCGTTGAGCAAATATCTGGGCTGGGAAGTTTATCACCATGAGTGAAACGACGCGTGCTGTTTCCCGGAACGTTCCGTCCGTTCAGCTCTGGAATACAAACTTGGCGGCAACCGAACAGATGCTTTTGTTCAAATCCGCGTCAAATGGAATATTCCCGCCGGTCTCGAGCGTTCTCGCTCTGGCCGCCGCGGTCATTCGGCCACGGACGGGCGGCCGAAGACAGGCATGCCCTGGTCGTCCCATCGTAACGGTTTGACGTAAGTGTGGCGATTGGGATCCCATAACGGATCGCCCTCAATCTTCGTATAGGTGCGGGCGTGATAAACCAATAGATCGGTCCGGCCATCTTCGGCGATTGTGAAACTGTTGTGACCCGGACCATAGACACCATACTCGTAGCAGGTTTTGAAGACCGGTTGTGGCGCTTTGGTCCACTGACGCGGGTCCAGCAAGTCGGCATCATCGCGGGCGTGCAACAAGCCCATGCAGTAGTTCTCGTCCGTTGCGCTGGCCGAATAGCTGATGAAAACCCGGCCTCGGCGAACGAGCACGGCAGGTCCCTCGTTGACCGAAAAGCCCAGGGTTTCCCAGTCGAATTCGGGCCTGGAAAGGCGAACTGGCGTGGTGGCCAGTTCGGAAGGGCTTTTCATGCGGGCAATGTAAAGGTTCGAGTTGCCGGGAATTGCGGGGTCTTTTTGCGCCCACACGAAGTAGCGAACCTTGCGGTGCATGAACGTTGTTGAGTCCAGGCAAAAGCTGTCCATGCCGGTATCTACCCGCCCCAAGACCGTCCATTTGCCTTCCAGCGGATTATCCGTGTTGGTCGTGATCACGTAAATACGGTGCTGAAACAGTCCATCCTTGATGGCGCGGGTTGGCGCGGCGGCAAAATAAATATACCAGGCGCCCTCGATCCGGTGGATTTCCGGAGCCCAAATCAACTCGCTCATGGGGCCTTGATCGGGTTTGTGCCAGACCTCGACCGGCGCGGCCTGCGCCAGTTCGGCAATGGTCCGCGCCCGGCGCACTTCGATGCGGTCATAGGCCGGGACCGAGGCCGTGAAATAATAGTATCCGTCGGAGTGCTTGCCGATGAATGGATCGGCGCGCTGTGGGATCAGAGGCGGCAACATTTTCATGATGGGTTTCGCTGAACAACCAATGGGACGCCAAGCTCAGGCCACCGGCGCCGTCTCGAGGTTATTCCCGCTCAGGCTGGTCGCGGGAGGCTGACCCTGCATCATCTCGTGGTAATACTTGTCGGTGATGCGGTATTTGAACATCAGGACTCCGGTAATCAGGTGAAAGACGCCCGCGAAGATGGAAAGCGAGAGCGCGATGCCGGTGAGCGTAAAGGCACTCTGAACCTGATGCGGCACGTAATGGTACCAGGTGAGCAGCACGCCCACGGCGGCGCCGCCCAGGCTCATGCCCATTTTTTGGCAGAAGGAAATGCCGCCGAAGGACATTCCGGCCACGCGCTTGCCGCTTTTGATGTGGCCGTAATCCACCGCCTCGGCAATGGCCGTCCAAAACACGGGCGCCTGCAGGTCCACCACCAGACAAACCACAAAATAGAGGATGAACGCAGGCACCACATCACCGGGTTTGACCGCAAAAAACAGAATGGCGCTGAACACGGCCGTGGCGATCTGGCTCCAGCGAAAGAGCTGGACCTTGCAAAAGCGTTTTGTGATCCAGGTGGAAGCGACCATGGCGAGAATGGAGGCCGCCACGCCCGTGGTGAGAAAGTTTGAAAGCATGATGGCACTGCCGGCGGAGCCGCCGCCCCATTTGCCCAGCAGGGAATGCGTGGCCAGAAACTTCGACAGCGCGCCCGGATCAGCCGGCAGGTTGCCATACAAGTAGTATTCGGCATAATAAGCCGCCACCGACCCGCGGATGACGTAGCCGATGGTGGCGATGACGCAGACGGCAGCCAGAACCACCCATTGATCATTCTTGAAAACGAGCCGCAGCTGCTCCTTCAATGGTTTACTGTCCACCCGGTGCTTCACCCGTTCCGTCGTCGTGAAAAAGCAAAACAGGAACAGCAGGGTGGCCATGCCGGCCATCAAGGCCATCGACAACTGGTAACCCCGGGCGAGATGGTTGACACCCCAGTGGGCGGCCATCAACGGCACGATGATCGTCACCATGAACGCCGCCACCTTGGCAAAGAAAAGCCGGTAGCCGCTGGCAGACAATTTCTCCTGCGGGTCTTCAATCAACACGCCGATCAGTGAGATGTACGGAATGGTCACCGAGGTGAAGACGAGCATCATCAGAGTGTAGGTCGCGTAGGCCCACAACAACTTGGCGTTGTAGGCCAGCACGGGTGTGGTGTACACGAGCATGACCGAAAGCCCAAAAGGAACGGCCAACAAAAGGAGATAGGGCCGGTAGCGGCCCCAACGCGTCGTGTGCAGGTCGGTAATCATTCCCATGGCGACATCGGCAAAGGCATCAATCAAGCGCGGCAACAGCATCAACAGGGCGATGTCCGACGCTTTCAATCCAAAGATGTCGGTATAAAAAAACGTCAGGATCAACGCCATCGAAGACCAGACGACATTCACCGCCATGTCGCCGGCGCCATAGCCGATTTTTTCGAGCACGGAAAGTCCGGGGGTTTTCATTTTTATATATTCCGATGAGTCGGGGTTGCTGGTGAATTCCGGATCACATGAAAGTGGGATGTCGGGAACACCAGTTACTTGACCACGAGGCTTTGGTATCGGTTCAGGGCCCTTTCGTCAGTGGCCGGCCAGCCCATTTTGTCCCATTCGAGCCGGGCAATTCTCAATTTTTGCAGGCCGTTATCCGCCATCTCATAAGCGTGAAAAACGAGATAATCTTTCCCGTCAAAGGTATAAACGCTGCACCCTCCCTGGCCCGCCCAGTTCTTGTCACCCCCCAGCAACAAACTGCCGCCGCCTTGAGCCATGCTGATGCCATCCTTGTCTAAATACGGTCCGCGAATGTCTTTGGATCGTCCCACCATGATTTTATAGGTGCTGTTCTCGCCGCGACAGCACAAGCCCCAGGAAACAAACAAATAGTAGTAATCCCCCTTTTTGAAAATAAAAGGTCCTTCGATCTGGGCGGGTCCTGGATCCCGGTCATCTTCCAGAATTGAACGATCTCTTTTGGCGAGGGAATACCATTCCTGCGGTTCGGCGATGGTTTTCCAGCCGGGAGCCAGTTTAACCAGCTTGATACCGTCCCAAAACGAACCAAAGTCCATCCAGGGCGTGCCGTCTCCGTCCACAATGATGTTGGGATCAATCGCGTTCCAGAGGTCCCGGCCGGCGATCGAGCGGAGGACGATGCCCTGGTCTTTCCATTGGTATCGAGGAGAGGCGGGATCAAGCGTTTTATTGATCGTCAGGCCGATGGCCGAGTCGTTTTCACCCGGGGCCGACACCGCATAATACAAATAGTACTCGCCGGCGTGACGGGAAATATCAGGCGCCCATTCCCGTCCGTCAAAACGACCGGTCACGCTTTTGGCCCAGGACGGCTCCCCGGGGAACACACGGCCTCCCAAACTCCAATTGGTCATGTCTTCGGAAATGTAGAAGGTGATTCCCGGCCCGGAGCTGAAGAGGTAGTAGGTGCCGTTCTCTTTGGCCATCGCGGGGTCGTGTATGCTTACCTGAGTTGACAACACGGTAAACCGGCTGCTGGCAACGAGGTCGTCGGCCATCCTTGAAGCAACCAGGGAGACCGTGTTGGTAATGGCACCGACCGCCATGGGCAGAACGGTCAACGTCAGGCGTGCCGTTTCCTTACCGGCGATCTCGGGGAAAAAGAAGACAACGTTCGTTCCGGTGGTTGAAATCGTGGCGGAGCGGGCGTCAGAGTTTGTAACGCTCAGCAACCTCACCGAGGCCGGCAAAAGATCGTTCACCCGAACGTCCGAGATTGGGGCCGCCGACAGATTTGTGACTTTGATCAGGTAGTTCAAAGAGCCGGTAATCACATCACGATTGGCCGGGCCGGTGATGGAAAGACTGAGTGGTCCGGGCGCGTCAAAACGGGCGCCGGCCACCAGCAGGCCCAGCATCATCAACAAACCGGCCCGCATCCCGGAAGAAATTCGCACCGCCTTCCGTTGCCGGTTGATTCGCCGCAACGGATTCTGAATGGTCGGGAATTTGTTTTGACGGCGCGACACTTTTGATCGGTTCAAAACAATATTTTACATTGTCTGAACCGCAATCAAAACGCCATTTTGCGGAAAAAAAGCGCCAAAAGACGCAAGCTGGCGGTGGCCTTTGCCGGCCGGAGTTGTCCTGCCAACCTTGGCCGGCGAGTGTATAAATTGGCGTTTTTTTTTCGCAAAATGGAGTTTTGGCGAGGTCACACCAGCGGTATATTTATCCGTCACCATCGTGCATTTGTTGCCTACCGATATTTTCAAATGGGCTGACGCGTCCAGGCGTTTGCCGCGGACATTTTCTGGCGGTTTTTTGCCCGCGATTGTTGTAGGAATTTTATTGGGTTCGAATCTGTCTCTTCCCGCTGCGCCGTCGGACCTGCGCGGGAACCTGGGCATTCACGATCCTTCGGCGGTGATCCCGTGCAACGGGCGGTACTATGTTTTTGGAACGGGGCAGGGCATCCTCTCCAAATCGTCCGCCGACCTGACCTATTGGGCCGCGGGCCCGAGCGTATTCGCCAACTCACCGGTCTGGACCACGAACGATGTGCCCGGCTTTACCGGTTTCTTTTGGGCGCCGGACATCACCTATTTCAACGGCCTCTATCACCTTTACTATGCGGTTTCGACTTTCGGCAGCCAGGTTTCGGCCATCGGCCTGGCAACGAATCCGACGCTTGACCCCGGCAGCCCGGCCTATCAATGGACTGACCAGGGACCCGTCATCCGGTCTCTAAAGGGCTATGCGTACAATTGCATTGATCCCAGTGTCACCTTTGATGCCTCGAGCAATCTGTGGATGTCATTCGGCTCCTTTTGGAACGGCATTTACGCCGTTCAACTTGATCCGGTAACCGGTCTGGTCAATCCCACGAACTCCACGCCGATTCACGAGGCGTTTAACACGGCCTCCGGCGACCCGATTGAAGCCTCGTATCTCTACCATCACGGGAATTACTATTATCTTTTTGTGAATTGGGGCACGTGCTGTGCCGGCGTCAACAGCACGTACAATATACGGGTGGGGCGCAGCACCAGGATTTTCGGGCCTTACGTGGACCACAACGGTGTGGCGATGAATTCCGGCGGCGGCACGTTGTTTCTCAAGACCACGGGCAAATTCATCGGCCCCGGGCAGATGGGGATTCTGGAGGGGGATGGGACCGAGTACTTTGGCTACCATTACTACGACGGCAACAATAATGGTGCGCCGACCTTTGATGTGGAGCCATTGTCCTGGACGCCGGATGGCTGGCCGACGTTCACCAACGATTGGTCAGCGCTCTACCATTTCCACATGGATGCCAGCGATGACAACGGCCAGTATTACGGGTTAATGAATGATGGCGCCGACGTCTATTATGACCCGCTGCTGGGCAATGTACTCAATCTGAACGGGACCAATCAATTTGTCAGCCTGCCTGGTGGCGCGGCCAACGCCTGCAGTTTCATCACCGTGTTCAAGTGGAACGGCGGCTTGCCCTGGCAGCGCGTTTTTGATTTCGGTCGCGGCACCAACAGTTATGCGTTCCTCACTCCCCAAAATGCCGCCGGGGTGATGCGGTTTGCCATCACCGCGTCCGGCATCGGCGGGGAACAGCTTCTCGACGCCCCGGGCGCGGCGCCGGTCGGGGCCTGGACGCAGGTGGCGGTGACCACCGACGGTTCGCAGGGCATTATGTACGTGAACGGTACGCCCGTGGCTACCAATACCTCCATGACCCTCACCGCGCCGGATATTGCGCCGACCAATGTTTGGTTTGGCCGGAGCCAGTTCCCGGCGGATCCTTATTTCAACGGCCAAGTCGGCTCTATCCGCCTTTACGGTCGCGCGTTGGCCCCGGCGGAAATTGTGGCGCCGCAACCTCACATCACCGCGCCGACGGCGCAGGTGTATTTCCAACCCGGCAGTGTGATCCCCTTCGCCGGGAGCGCTGTCGATTATGCCGACGTGCCGCTGTCCACCACCGACCTGACGTGGACGATCGAATTTTGCGGTACGAATGCGACCAACGTCGTGCTGGGGCCGCTCGCGGGTGTAGGCGGCGGCAGCCTCGTGGTGCCGTCTGACCCGACCGCCACCAACGGATTCTACCGGATTTTGCTGGCGGCCGCAGATGCAATGGGGCACACCGCGACGAACTCGGTAAATGTATTGCCGGGGCCGACGAATGGGGTCTGGATGGCAAGCTATCCCTTTGACAATGGTGCTGCGGATGCGAATGGGAATTTTAACGGCACGCTGGTAAACGGGGCTTCCTCGGTTTCCGATCCCATCCGGGGCCCGGTGCTGAATTTAAGCGGGGCGAGCCAGTATGTCAGTCTGCCTTCCGGCATCGGTGCCCTGCGAACGTTTTCGGCCTGGGTCAAATGGAACGGCGGGAATGCCTGGCAGCGCATTTTTGATTTCGGCACGGGAACCGGCGGTTACGCGATGCTGACAACCAAAGCCAACACCGGTGCTCTGCAATTTCAAATTGCGGCCGATAATGGGAACGCCGTGTGGTCCCTCGATGCACCCAATCCGCTGCCGGTCGGCATCTGGACGCACGTGGCGGTGGCATTGGATGGCGGCGAGGCGGTGATGTATGTCAACGGTCAGGCGGTGGCGGTAAACGCCAGCACGTATGTGTTGCCATCCGATGTGGAAGGGGCTCAGAATTTCCTGGGTCGCAGCCAATTTCCTGCCGATCCGTATTTCAATGGCCAGATGGATTCGGTGCAAATTTCGTCTCAGACACTGTCCGTCGAACAGATCACAGCTTCGTCGCTGGGGTTGTCCGGCGGGTCGGCGAGTTTAACGCTCAACTGGCCGGCCTTTAACAATGGTTTGGAATTGTACCGTTCTCCCGGGCTTGGCTCCGGCGCGCTATGGACGCCGGTGGCCGGCGCGCCGACGGCGACGAACGGCATCAACTTTCTGTCGCTGACGCCGACCAACAGCCAGACATTCTTCCGATTGCAGACGCCGTGGTGATTGGCTTTCCTGCTTCAAATGAAAACCGGAACTTCGAATCGCTTGTTTGCCGGCGTTGAGATGTGGGCATTGCTGGCGATGCTAGTGGCGCCCATGGTTGCCGGCGCGTCACCCGATACTGCACCAGGGGCGCTCGCGATGCTCGGCAGCCGTGACGTGCGGGTGCACGATCCGTCCGCGATTGTCAAATGCCAGGACGAATATTGGGTGTTTTACACCGGTCGCGGCATTCCCTCTTATCATTCCAAGGACATGATAAAATGGGAACATGGTCCGTCCGTTTTTACGAACGCGCCGGCCTGGACGGCCCAGGCGGTGCCGCGGAATCATTGGATCTATTATTGGGCGCCGGACATTATTCATCCGGGGGATCGCTATTTGCTTTACTACGCCGTTTCATCCTTCGGAAGAAATGATTCGGCCATCGGTCTGGCGACCAATCCCACGCTGGATCCTGACGACCCCAGGTTTAAATGGACTGACCAGGGCATCGTTGTCCAGTCACGCCAAAAAGATGATTTCAACGCGATTGATCCGGCGGCTTCTGTGGATGCCCAAGGCCATCTCTGGCTCGCCTTCGGTTCATTTTGGAGCGGCATCAAATTGATCCAGCTCGATCCCCGAACCGGCAAACGCATCGCGACAAACTCCCCGATGTATTCGCTCGCCTTCAACGATTCCATTGAGGCGTCGTATATCTATCGCCACGACAATTACTACTATCTGTTTGTCAACTGGGGATTGTGTTGCCGCGGCACCAACAGCACCTATGAAATCCGCGTCGGGCGCAGCCCGAACATCACCGGGCCTTACCTGGACAAGGATGGGGCGGACTTGATGACGGGCGGGGGCAGCCCTTTTTTGAGTTCCCGCGGGCCGTTCATCGGTCCGGGCCAATCCGGCATTTATTCCGAAAACCGCAACGATTGGTTCAGTTGTCATTTTTACGATGGGCAGCGTCACGGGCTTTCCGTGCTGGCCATTCTGCCGCTGGGCTGGGGCAGCAACGGCTGGCCGGAAATTAACTGGCGTAAACTGGAAGAAAAGCATCCGTCGCTTCCCTCGGATGCCCAGGATAGGTTTTAAACCCACCTGATCCCATCGATCAACACAATCCCGTCCGAAGGGCTAGAGCTTTTTCAAAAAATGTGTAGCCGTCGACGTCAGTCGGCGCCAATCAAATAAAGGACAACTCTATGGCGCGAACTGACGTTCGCGGCTACGAGATTAATTAAATTGCTCTAAAATGGCGGGAATTTCAGAATAAAGCACTCAACGGCGGTGGATTTTGGCGATTCTTATGCGCAAAGTGGCGTTGTTTTTGCACCTGAAAATCCTGTAAACTTGGCCAACTCTAAAGTCGAAAGACTTCAAAATCAGCAATTCATATGAAAATGACGTACAAAAAACTCTATTATTTGGCAAGCGCAGCATTGGCCATGTGCCTGATCAGCAGTGCGTCGGCAATTACAACCAATTACTGGGCAGGCGCTGGCGATGGATCGACGTGGAGCCAGCCCGCCAATTGGGTGGGCGGGTCGGTACCCGTGGCTGGCAATACCTGGCAGATTTTCCTCGGCACCGGTTTCCCCACGACGACTCCTACGCCGATAACGATCGGCGCGTCGGACGTGGTGCAAACCAGCGATTCGATTTTCGGCCCGGAATGGGGGGAAACTCTCAATGTCAACGGCACTGTGAGTTGCTTGGATTTTTTCCCGATTGGTGCAACCACGGGGCCCCTGTCTACGGTTAATTTGTACGGCAATTCTTCGTTTACTTGCTCGGATACCTTTAGTGTCGGTGACACGTGGTGGTTCCCGGGCGGGCCGAATGTGGCGATAAACCTGTACGACAATTCCCAGGTTACCGCCAACTGGATTCAGTTTGGCGGCCACTTGAGTATTTATGGTGGGACGGTGACGGTGAACAACGGTTTTAATACCGGCACGGCTACAACCCCCGTGTTTACCGGCGGACTCGATACGGATGCCACCCGGCTTATTGATGTCGCCGGAGGCAGGTTGATTCTGCCGGGTGACTATACCGCCCAGGCAAGTGACTGGATTACCAGAGGCATCCTTCAAGGAAACGGCGTGGTGGGCAATGTCCTCGTTGACACCACCAGCGACCCGGGCCATACGGTGATAACCGCGGTCCCCGAGCCGGTAAGTGTGGCGTTGCTTGGGTTGGGCGGTCTGGCGCTTTTGCTGCGCCGCCGGTTGGTCCCCTGAAAGCTTTCACATTCTATTGGTTTCAGAGAGGCAGACGTCAAGGTCTGCCTCTTATTTTATGGTGGAAACATTTAGGGTTACTCGACCTGTTGCTCGCTTCCTCCTTTGAAGACCTGTGCCCGAACCGGTTGTTCTTTCAATTCTGATTTTCGATCTCATTCGAAATAAAGATTCAACGCGGAGGCTGGAGAGCCTTTCGGGCTTCGGCGGTGCTGGCCAGATTTGTTTGCGCATCGCTGCCGGTCTTTTCCACCAGTCCGGGCATCGCGTCCGTCAAGGAGCCAGCATAATGATACGCAATGACATCGCGGATTTCTATTGGATCGCAGTTCAGTGGCCCTCTACACCGCCAACAGCAGCCCGCCTTGGTTTTTGACCATGCAGAATTGCACACTGTATGGCGGCAGCATGTGGCTTGATCTTTCCAATGGAGATTCGTACATCACAGCCCACGATTGCATCTTTGATAGTACGAACATTACGCTGGCTCCTTCCAATCCGAACGGCGCGTTTGATGACAGCCACAACGCCTACCTGACCAACGCCGCCACCCTGCCCGGTGAAGTCGGCGGTCCGCCGCCGCAAACCAATTTCATCTGGCAGCCGGGGCCATTGGGAAATTATTACCTGCCGCCAGACAGCCCGTTGATTGATGTCGGCGATAAGCCGGCGTCTTCGATTGGAAATGATCCCTCACCCGGCCTTTCATACGACTTGGGCATCTTTACGACTCAGACCAATCAGGGGCCCGAGGAGGGGAAATACCCCGCCGCCAACGTGGACATCGGTTATCATTATGCGGCGCCTCTGCCGGCCTTGTCATTTAATAATTATGGCGGCCCTCATGGCAGCCCGATTTGCCCGGATGGCCAGTGGTCTTTCAATCTTTTCAACAATAATTATGGCAGTACGGATTTGTGGGGTTTGCCTGTGATTATTTCGATACCCATGCAGCCGCAGCACGGCAGTTTGACAAATACGGACAACGGGGGAAATTATACTTACACGGCGACCAATTGTTATGCGGGCACGGACAGTTTTACCTACCAAATGAACGACGGCCTTTTTACCTCACCCCCCGGCCACGGTCTATGTGATGGTGGCTGATAATTTGTTCAGCGATTCGTATCCTTACTCTCCATTGCCGGTGATAGTGCCGGTCAACGGCTCAACAAATATAACCCTCCAACCGTCCGGCTGCGACACTCCGCTAACCGCCGCGGTCACCCGCAACCCGGCACACGGGTCGCTAACTCCACTGAACAATGACCAGACTATTTACACGCCCGGCAACAACTACAGCGGGCCGGACAGTTTTGAGTTTCAAGTGAGCGACGCCTGCGGCGAGGCTGCCAGATTCATTGTGCCCATCACCGTGGGCGTCGGCGCGGCGGGCGTGTTCACCCTGGTAACGTCGAACCTAGACTACAATCACCTTAACGGGATGGATTATTCGCCTACTGAAAATGCTTTGATTGTTTCCGAGTACGGCGATTCGGATTATGGGGGCGATAACTTCCTCCAACTGACCACCAATTCCAATGGGGCGCTGGCTGTAACCAACTTTTCGGGTGTAAGTGGCCTGCCAGATGAAGTGAAACTGGCAACCGAGAAGGAGAACACCAACGGTTTTGACGAGGGCGACGTGTATTTTGGTAATAATAATAACGCAGACGTCGGCTGGATTTCTGCCGATGGCAGTCAGTCGAATCTGAATTGGAGTATTTTGACCAACAATGCGGTCACGAACACGATGCATATCCGCGGCGGCCTTTACGTTGACCAGACTGGAGTATTCAGCAATGACTTGATCGCCCTGGCGAGTGACGGCCACGCAGCGCCCGAAGTCTGGCTGGTCAACTCCAATGGCAGTCCCACTTTGCTGGCCCAAATTCCGACTCAGATTGAGGCCGGCTCTGGTGATATATTGGAAGGCGTCATTTCCTTGCCCGACAACACGAACCAATGGGGGCCGTGGGCAGGTAAGATTCTGACTGGCGACGAGGATTACGGCATCCTCTATACCATTGACACGAACGGAACAGTAACTCCCTACGACCTGGGAATCGCCTCTGACGATTTTAATATTATTCCGACCAATGAGGACCTTTATGTGTGTGATTATGACAACAGCCGGATGTTGAAGTTGTCACGGAGCTTGTTCAGCAATTACGTTGGCGACCTGTTGATCACTCAAGAAGGAGGAGTGGGCAGCATCCCGGCTGAACTGTTCGTGGTGAACTGGGATGGTACGAATTTTATCAGCCGCGAGATTAACGTCTCCGCGTATGCCGGTGAATCCGAGGACGCCATCTTTGCGCCTCTGAACCTTCCATCCCAGCCCATGCAATAGTGCTTATGAGAAATCCAAAGTTGACTGCGATCTGCACTGGAGCGATTCTACTCTTAGTCGTTGGCGCTCGGGCGCAGAATTTATTTGTGTCAGAAGAAGGTGGGAGCGTCCTTGCGATCACGCCAAATGGAACGCAGAGCACCTTTGCCTCCGTTTCAACGCCTTCAATCATCCAATTGGCCTTCAACGGCGCGGGCGACCTGTTTGTGGCGGACGAGGGCAGCCATAGCATCAGCGAATTTGCGCCCAGTGGAGTAGAAAGTACGTTTGCCTCAGTGTCGTTGTCGCCTGTTTTCGGAATGGCCTTTAATACCTCGGGCGATCTGTTTGTGGGGGCCGACTACAATATCCTTGAGTTCACGCCGGGCGGAACGGAGAGTACGTTTGCTTCCGAAGTATATCCGACTGGTGATATGGCCTTCAACAGTGCAGGCGATTTATTTGTCGCAAGTGAGTCCGGTATCACGGAAATCACACCCGCAGGAGTACAAAGTTTTTTCTCCAATGGGCTGGGCGCGCCTGTTGGACTGGCATTTAACAGCACGGGTGATCTGTTTGTGGCGGATGCTGGCAGCGGCAACATTTATGAATACACGCCCGGCGGAGTGAGGAGTACCTTTGCCTCCGGGTTGGATCGCCCTGATGGGCTGGCCTTTAACAGTGCGGGCGATCTGTTTGAAGCAGACGCCGGCAGCGGAAACATTTATGAGTTCTCGCCGGACGGAACCCGAAGCACTTTTGCCTCCGGCTTGAACTTTCCTTCTGGCCTGGCCTTCCAGCCCACCCCTGAGCCGTCGTCTCTGTGGCTGGTTTTGCTTGGCGGCGGAGTTTGGTTTGGCCTTCGCGCCCGCAACAAAACGTTCGCCAACCCGTGATGAATTCCTCTCCGCGTAAAATTTTTCACCCTTTGGCGTGAGGTTCACGCATAGGGCCGGGCGTTTGAGCCGGAAAACTCAAGATTTGAAGGAAAATCAGTTCGGCACAGGTTATGCCCTGAACGCGGTTTGGGGAATGATTATGAAGAGCCGAATCGTACCTGGTGATTTCGTTTTGATCCCAAGCAATCAAGGCCTTTATTTTTGTGATTATGACAAAAGCCGGATATTGAAGCTATCCCGTACCTTCCTGACCAACTATGTCGGAGAGTTACTGATTGTTCAAGAAGGAGGACTACCAAATAGCCTCCCGGATGAACTGTTCATTGTGAACTGGGGTGGGACGAATTTTATCAGCCGGGAAATTGACGTATCCCATTATACTAGTGAAATTGAGGATGCCGCTTTTGCGCCGCTTAACCTCCCATCCCAACCATTACCATGAAACCTCTGCCAAACTCTCAATTGATTGCAATCTGTGCCGGAGCAGTTCTGCTGCTTGTCACCAGCGCAACGGCACAGAATCTGTTTGCAGCGTCCGACACCAATATCCTTGAAATCACGCCAAGCGGAATTCAAAGCACTTTTGCTTCCGGGGTGAACTATTTTGGTTCACTGGCCTTCAACGGGGCAGGCGATCTGTTTGCAGGGGGTGACGGCAACATCTATGAGTTTGCGCCGGGAGGGATGGAAAGCAACTTTGCCACCGGGGTGGGGGTTGCCGGCGGACTGGCCTTTAACAGTGCAGGTGATTTGTTTATGTCAAACGGCGACGCGGGTTACATTGCAGAGTTTACGCCGGCTGGGGTGGAAAGCTTTTTTGCTTCCTTTGGGTTGGATGGGGCTGCTGGGCTGGTCTTTAACAGCGCGGGCAACTTGTTCGTCGCGGTTGCTGCTGTCGGCGACATTTATGAATACTCTCCTGCTGGCCTGCAAAGCACCTTTGCTTCCGGTCTGGATGGCCCTGTCAGTCTGGCTTTTAACAGCGCAGGTAATCTGTTTGCGGCGGATAACTTGAGTGGCGACATTTACGAGTTCACACCGGGCGGAGTAAAGAGTATTTTTGCCTCGGGGTTGGATCATCCTTCTGCTCTAACTTTTAACAGCGCAGGAAATTTGTTTGTGATGACTGAGGGCAGCATCATCGAATTTACACCTGGCGGAACGCAAACAACCTTTGTCTCCGGGTTGGCTCTTTATGGCCTTGGTCCAGGGTCTTATGGGGTCTTGGCCTTTCAGCCCACCCCTGAGCCGTCGTCGCTGTGGCTGGTTTTGCTGGGCGGCGGAGTTTGGTTTGGCCTTCGCACCCGCAACAAAACGATCGCCAACCCGTGATGAATTCCTCTCCGCGTAAAATTTTTCACCCTTTGGCGTGAGGTTCACGCATAGGGCCGGGCGTTTGAGCCGGAAAACTCAAGATTTGAAGGAAAATCAGTTCGGCACAGGTTAT
>DASZAB010000005.1:0-14983 GCA_035945675.1 Verrucomicrobiia bacterium
TTGCGCTGGCTTTGCTGGTGCTTACTGCGCTCAACGTTCAACTCTCCACTGCCCGCGCCCAAGGCACGGCGTTCACCTACCAGGGCCGGCTGAACGACGGGGCGGCTCCAGCGAACGGCCTTTACGATTTGCGATTCACGATTTATGATTCGCCCTCGGCCGGGTTGGTTGTGGGCGGGCCCCTGACCAACAGCCCCACCACCGTAAGCAACGGTCTGTTGGCGGTCACGCTGGATCCCGGAGTTGGGGTGTTTACCGGACCGGCGCGCTGGCTGGAGATTGGGGTTCGCACCAATGGGAGCGTGGCGACCTACACCACACTAAGCCCGCGTCAAGCCTTGACGGCCTCCCCTTACGCCATCACCGCCGGGAATGTCACCGGCCCCATAAACGGCGGGTTGATTGTGAGCGGAACGATTACCGGTTCGCAACTGGCAGCGGGGGCGGCAGCCGCGAATCTCGGCACCTCCGGCCAGGCGGGCGTGGCCAGCGGCGGAGTCATTCTTTCAACTAACACCAATTCGACCGATTTGTTGAACGCGGGGTACGTCAAAATTGGCCAGGCGGAACTGGGTGAGCTTTGGTCCCAGCAAGGCCTCACGAGTGCACCTGACGCGCGCTACTCCCACTCCGCGGTCTGGACCGGCACCGAAATGATTATCTGGGGAGGCTACGGTGTGAGCGGCCCCGAAAACAGCGGCGGAATATATGATCCGGTCCTGAACACGTGGAAGCCGATCACGACCAGCGGGGCGCCATCCGCTCGCGCGTGGCACACGGCGATTTGGACGGGAAGCGCCATGATCGTTTGGGGTGGAATCGGGGCGGCGACATTCGGCGACGGCGGCATCTACAATCCGGCCAACGACCAGTGGACCCCGATTCCAGCGTCGCCTCTGATGCCGCCGCGAACTTATCACACCGCGGTTTGGACCGGTACGGAGATGATTGTCTGGGGTGGCGTGGACACCAACGGCGTGCCTCTCAACACCGGGGGAATCTATAATTCAGGCTGGGTCACGAACACTTCCCTGGTCAATGCACCCGCGGCGCGCTACGTCCATCAGGCGGTCTGGACCGGCACCGAAATGCTGGTTTGGGGCGGCGCCCTCAGCGGAAATTCCTTCTACAACACCGGCGGCCATTACAATCCGGCAACGGATACCTGGACCCCGATGTCGGCAAGTCCGCTGGCACCGCGCTACGCGCACACGATGGTCTGGACGGGAACCAAGGCGCTCATCTGGGGCGGTCTGGGAAGTCAGGTGTTCAGCGATGGCGCCCAGTATGATCCTGCTCTGAAATCCTGGACCCTGATGACCACGAACAATGAGCCGTCTGGTCGGTTTTACCATCATGCCGTTTGGAGTGGCAGCCAGATGATAATTTCAGGAGGAGCGGTGGCATTCGGCACTTCGAATACCAATTCGGGCGGACGATACGATCCGGTGGCTGATTCCTGGGCGCCAGTTTCCACAACCAGCGCCCCCGACCCGCGCTATCTGGCCACCGCCCTCTGGAGCGGAACCGAAATGATCGTCTGGGGCGGGTCCTCAGGTAACGTCAACCTTAATGACGGTGCGCGATATAATCCGTCGTCGGACAGTTGGACCAGGATGCCGACCCAGGCGCCGTCGCCGAGATCATCTCATGGCGCGGTCTGGACGGGCAGTGAGATGATCGTCTGGGGTGGATTCGATGGCGCGAATTACCTCAACACCGGCGGCCGCTACAATCCCGCGTTGGATAGCTGGATAGCAACGCCGACGTTGAATGCCCCCTCCGGGCGCGAGCAATTCAGTTCAGTCTGGACCGGCACCGAGATGATCGTCTGGGGAGGATACGATCCAACGGTCATTGCCGAAAACACCGGCGGACGGTACAATCCGGTCACCGACCAATGGACTGCGGTCCCGACGAATGGCGCTCCATCGCCGCGCTCGCTGCACACCGCCGTCTGGACCGGCACGGAGATGATTATCTGGGGTGGCTATGGAGGGGGAGCGTTGAACACGGGTGGTCGCTACAATCCAGTCAACAACACCTGGACGAATGTCACCACCGTCGGCGCGCCCAACGCCACTTGGGATCACACCGCCGTCTGGACCGGCACAGAGATGATCATTTTCGGGGGATCCGGCTATGCGTACGGGCGGTATTCCCCGGCCGCGGACACCTGGGCAACCATGGCCACCGGCGGTTACCAGACCCGCCAGCAGCATACCGCCATCTGGACCGGTACCGAGATGATCGTCTGGGGCGGCCTTTATTCGGGCACCTACCTCAACACCGGTGGACGCTACAACCCGGTCAGCGACACGTGGACGCCCGTTTCCCTGACCGGTGCGCCGTCCGGTCGTTACCTCCACAGCGCCGTCTGGACCGGCTCACAGATGATCATCTGGGGCGGGAATTATTTTGACGGCGTCAATTCCGTTGACCTCAACACCGGTGGCATCTACGACCCGTCGGCGGATGCCTGGGCGGCCACCACCGGCTTCCGGGCGCCGGCGGCCCGTTCGCTGCATACGGCCGTCTGGACTGGAAATGACATGCTCGTCTTTGGCGGCGAAGCTGGCTCGACGTCGCTCAATTCGCTCAGCGCTTACACGCCGCCCAGCACCGTCTATCTCTACCAGAAACCGTGAAGGCCAACGGCCAGGCGCCAGGGATGAGAGGTCGGGAAAACCGCGGCCCTTGCCGCGCCTGCGCAACAAGCTTTTCCATTTTGCTGATGTTCTGTTGCTCTGTCGGAGGTGAAGATTTCAAGGTGCTCTGCGCCGACCGCACCGCCGTTGAACATGTCTATTACAACCACCGGCTGGGAACCAAACCACCGTTCGAGCAAATCATGCCGCCGGCACTCGTGGAAACGCTGGTGCGGGAGGATTTGCACAAGGAGGCCGTCCTGAAAAGGGTTTATCACGTCGTGATCACCCCGGCGATGCTTGCCGGCGAGGTGCAACGTATTAATACCACTACCCGCGCGCCGGACATCCTGACGGAACTTAAAGCTGCACTGGACAACGACACGAACCGCTTCGCTGCCACCGTAGCCAAACCGATTCTCGTCGGGCGGATGCTGCGCGACAAATTCGAAAACGATGACGCGCTCCACGCCTCGCAACGCCACCAGGCTGAAAGCATTCGCGCAGAGTTGCTGACGACAAAGAAGAACGCCGCGGGGCCGGACCAACTGTTTACCTTGTTCAAGCAGCTCGGCTCCAATCAGGTCAGCGAAACCACGTGGCAGTGGGCCAAACGACCCGGCGAACCGCAGGCTAACAGCCAGGAATTGACGGAAGTGCAGAAGCGTTCTGGCCCGGAGGCGCAGGTGCTGTCCGCAGCACATGAAACGGGCGGCAAACCGCAGTTGTACTTTGATGATTTGCCATCGGACTTGCAGCAGGTCTTGCGCGTGCAATTGCGTGAGCCCGGCGACGTCAGCGCGGTGATTGAAACTCCTGGCGGCTTTCTGCTCTACCTTTGCAAAGAAAAACATTCCGCGGCCTTGAGCGTCGCGACCCTTTCCATACCCAAACGCAGTTACGAACAATGGCTGGTTGAACAAACTGATTAAAACCTATGAGAACCAAACTCACACTCATCGCCATCTGCCATCTGCTATCTGCCATCTTCGAAATGGCTTTCGCCCAAGGCACGGCCTTTACCTACCAGGGCCAGTTGAACAACGGAGGCAGCCCGGCCAATGGCAGTTACGATTTCAAATTGATCCTGTATGACGCCGCCAACGCCGGCAATATCCTGGCGGGGCCGATTACCAACGCCGCTGTCGCCGTCAGCAACGGGCTGTTCACGATGACGGTGGACTTTGGCCCCGGCGTGTTCATCGGCGAGAGCAATTGGCTGCACCTCGCCGTAAGCACCAATGGCGCGGGCAGCTTTGTCGCGTTATCGCCGCGCCAGCAATTGACACCGGCACCGAATGCCATCTTTGCGGAGAATGCAAACGCGGCGGGCCTCAGCGGAACGCTTTCGTCGTCGAGTTTGGGCGGCACCTACGGCAACGCGGTGAACTTCAACAACGGCGCGGACAGTTTTGACGGCAGCTTTTACGGCGACTTTTACGGCGCGATTTTTACCGGCGGCAATTTCGTCGGCAACTTTGTCGGCACGGGCAGCAGCCTGACCGACGTGTGGCACGCGGGCGGCAACTTCGGCACCACGGCGGGCGCGGACTTCGTCGGCACCACGGACAATCAGCCGTTGGAATTTCACGTGAACAACCTCCGCGCGTTGCGACTGGAACCGACGACGAATACTTCATTTGCTTCCGGCGCGGTAAATGTTATCGGCGGTTCGTCGGCCAACATTGTGGTGCCCGGCGTGCTGGGCGCGACCATCGCCGGCGGCGGTGCGCCTTATTACTTCGGCGGAGGCACGGAAAACATGATAGCCGACAATTTCGGCACCATCGGCGGGGGCGTGAACAATGAAATTCAGAGCAACGCGTATGAATCCACCATCGGCGGCGGCAACGCCAATTCAATCCTTCCAGGCGCCTATCGCTCCACCATCAGCGGCGGCTGGGCCAATACCGTCGGAACCAATTCAACTCACTCAGTCATCGGCGGTGGCTTTGACAACAGCACCTGGACCAATTGCTGGTATTCAGTCATTGGCGGAGGTGAAGGAAATTTTGCCGACACGGCGTGGGCGGTCATCGCCGGCGGCTATTATAACACCAATGCCGGGCTGGTGTCCTTCATTGGCGCCGGGGATTTGAACCTCGTGCAGGGGGGTGTTTACTATTCCGTCATCGGCGGCGGAGTATACAACCAAGTCCAAACCGGCGCGTCGTACTCCGTCATCGGTGGCGGCCTGCGTGACCAGGTTAATTCCGGCGCGCCGTATTCCTTCCTCGGCGGCGGACTCAACAATCAAATTTATGGCGACACCAACAGTTATGGCACCGGTGTGATCGCCGGCGGCGACGCCAACACCATCAACAGTAATTCCTGGAATTCCTTCATCGGGGGCGGCCAGGGCAATAACATCGGCAGCAGTTCTGATCACTCCACGGTTGGCGGCGGTTTCGGCAATGTTATTCAAACCAACAGCCCTGGGTCCACCATTGGTGGCGGGGAAGAAAACCAGATTCAGAGTTCGTTCTATGTCGGTGCCATTGCCGCCAACACCGTTGTCGGCGGGATTTATAACCTCATTCAGAGCAACGTGCTGTATGCGACCATCGGCGGCGGCCAGTTCAACACCAACAACGGCTATTCGGCCACGATCCCGGGCGGAGATGGCAATTATGCCGCCGGCAATTTCAGCCTGGCCGCCGGCTATCATGCTCAGGCGCTTTATAACGGCGACTTCGTCTGGGCCGATTCGCAAAATACCAATTTCGCCGCAACGACGAGCGACCAGGTCAGCTTCCGTTGCCAGGGCGGTGTCCGATTCACCAGCGGCGGCAGCACCGCCGACCAGACGGTTTCCTGGACGCCCGGCAGCGCCAGTTGGAGTTTCTCCAGCGACCGCAATTTGAAGGACCGCTTTGAATCAGTGGATGACGAATCTGTTCTCGCCAGGGTCGCCCAATTGCGGATTCTCGAATGGAGTTACAAAGGATATTCCCAACGTCACATCGGCGCCATGGCCCAGGATTTCCACGCTCTTTTCCCGCTGAACAACGATGATAAGACCCTGAATGATGCCGACCTCCACGGCGTGGAACTGGCGGCGATCCAGGGATTGAACCAGAAATTGAATGAAAAGGATGCCGAGATTCGGGAACTCCAACACAATGTGGCCCAACTAAGGGCAATGGTCTTGCAGTCGACCCGGACGAAATCGAAATAATTTCAAAGATTCATCTCAAGTATAACCCGGAAGGCCAGCCATGAAAACCAAACTCACACTCATTGAAGGAGCCGTGTTTCTGCTTCTGCTCTCAACTTTCAACTTTCAACTCTCAACCACCTACGCCCAGGGCACGGCCTTCACTTATCAAGGGCGCCTGAGCGGCGGCGGCGGTCTGGCTAACGGCAGTTACGATTTGGCGTTCGCACTATATACCACCAACGTCACCGGTGCGCCGATCGCCGGGCCGGTGACGAACGCCGCCGTGCCCGTGACCAATGGGCTGTTCACCACGGTGGTGGATTTCGGGAACGTCTTCACCGGCACGTCCAACTGGCTCGAACTGGCCGTAAGTACGAACGGCGCAAACCAGTTCACCACACTCGCGCCGCGTCAAGCTTTGACCCCAACGCCGTATGCCGTCATGGCGGAAGGCGCCGTGGCGGGGGCCATCACCACCGCGATGCTGGCCAATGAAGCCGTGACCGGCGACAAGATTAGCGCGGGCGCCGTCAAAGGGTATAACATTGACGATGGCGGGAGTGGCGCCTATGCAAGTTTCCAGAAGGCCGTGCAAGGCGTTGGCGGCGACACCACACTGACATTCTCCAACCTACTGCAGGTGCCGACGAACGGCCTGAGTCCGAGTTTTGCTTTGACGATCAACGGCTCGACATTCGGGACCGTGGTCGGTTTCTCAGGTTATGAGGCGATGTCCCAGCCGTATTACTACGTCGTGCAAGTCAGCCAGCCGGCTGTCGTGGCTAATCCCGACGCGGAGCTGGGTTTAAATGCCCAGTTGACGTACAGTCGCAGCGGCCTGGTGACGAGTTTCGGCGGCCTGGTCACCGCCTGCACGTTGTCCGGCTCCGATGGCGCCAGCTTTTTTTACACCGTGCGAATCGAGTCGCCGCTGGCCTACCTGGCGCTCAAAACCGATTACCGGATTTACCAGGACACTACTGCCCCGTCAGTGGCTTCGGGCGTTTACCAGACCCTGACCGGGTATACGCCAACCCTGAGCCTGGCCGAAAGTTATTCCACGCACAGCAGTCTGACCCAATACGGCGAGACCAGTTTGAATTTCTTCAGCCGTTTGCTGGAAAACGAGGGGGTATTTTATTTCTTCAACCAGACGCCGGCGGTGCCGGGATTGGTGCTGGGCGACAGCGCGTCGGCCTATCTTGCCTCGCCCGGCTCGCCTTTTGTCTATTACGGGGATGCCGCTACCAACGTTCCCGCGGCTGAATACATTCGCACTTTCCAGAGAGCCAGCCATCAATCCACGCTCACCTCCACGGTCAACAGTTACAATTTCACCCTCCCCACGGCTTCGCTGCTGGCTTCGACAAACGGCGCCGAGGGCGTTCAGGAATATTACGAGTTTGGCAACGATGTTCAAACGCTCGCCTATGATCAACAAGTGGCCGCGGCGCGTGAAGACCTCCAGACGGCGCGGCGAATGACGATGACTGGTTCGGCTACGGCCCCGGACCTGCGCGCGGGCTACACGTTCACGCTCACTGATCAGAGTGGTGCTGGATTGGGAGGGTCCTATCTCATCACGTCGGTTCATCACGCCGGATTTGTCCGGGTAACCAACGGCGTCAGCGCCTGGTTTTATGGAAATGAGTTCCAAGCCATTCCCACCGGGTTGACGTTCCGGCCCGCGCTAATGGCGCCCAAACCCTTGGCTGAGCCCTGCACGGCGGTGGTCGCCGGCCCGGCGGGACAGGAGATTTACACCGACAAGTATGGTCGTTTGAAGGTGCAATTTCACTGGGACCGCTACGGAGCTAATAACCAGAATTCCAGTGCGTGGCTGCGCCTGGCTACGCCCATGGCCGGCGCGAATGGGCGAGGGATGTTGTTCCTGCCGCGGGTGGGGGATGAAGTATTGGTTTCATTCATCGAAGGCGATCCCGACCGGCCTTTGATCACCGGCAGCCTCTACAACGCTGCAAACCTGCCGCCTTACGTTCTACCAGCAAACAGCGCGGTTTCCACCATTCGCTCAACCGGCACGCCCAGCCAGCCCACCGAGATCAACGAAATCAAGTTTGATGACACGGCCGGGAGCCAGGTGTTGGGTTTGCAGGCGGCCAAGGACCTGAGCGTGAAAGCAGCCTACGACATTACCGTCCAGGCCGGCAACAATTTGACGGTGACGGCTCCCGGCACCGCCACGGTCACGGCGACCGGCAATTTGGCCCTTCAAACCTCCGGAGCGGCAACTGTAAATTCCGCGGGCAACCTGAATCTCCTGTCCTCCGGCACGTTGAACCTGCAGGGAAACCAGACCTCGGTTACTGGCGGAATGAACATTGACCAGGCGAATCAGAACAACGGCGGAGATTCCGCCGACGCTCTGACCTTTGGCGCGGGCAGCGGTGAAGGCATCGCCTCCAAACGCACCACCGGCGGCAGCCAGTACGATTTGGAACTTTGCACCGGCTTTCTGCAACGGATGATTATTCTCAACAACGGCAACATCGGCATCGGTACAAGCGCGTCAACCGCGCCGCTTGATGTGCAGGGCAATCAGAGCGGCACCTTTGCCAATGCCACTGTCATCATCAACAACACCAACAACACTGCCAGCTCCGGCCCGGCCTTGCGGGTGCAGTGGAACGGAACCGCCAGCGGCAATCAATCCGGACTCGCCGCACTGTCCGTGTCCGCCAACAACCTGACCGGACAAATCGCGGAATTTGGCAACGCCAACACCTGGGTGGCCACCATTGCGAACGACGGCACCGTCAACGCCACCGCCTTTAACACCACCAGCGACCGGAACGCCAAAGCCAACTTCGCGCCGGTCAATTCGGAGGCTATTCTGGCCAGGGTTGCCGCGCTGCCCATCAGCGAATGGAACTTCAAGACCGACCCGGCGGACCAGAAACACCTCGGCCCGATGGCTCAGGATTTCCACGCAGCCTTCGGTTTGAATGGCGCCGATGATAAACACATCTCCGTGGTGGACGAAGGCGGCGTGGCTTTGGCGGCTATTCAAGGCCTGAACCAAAAGCTCGATGAAAAGGATTCCGAAATTCAAACCCTGAAACAACAAAATGAAGCTTTGGAAAAACGATTGGATTATTTGGAAAATGCGGTAAAATCACTTACCGCAAAGAACTGAGGCGCCTATGAAAAAACTCATTCTATTCTGCCTTCTGGCATCCTGCTTCTGCCTTCCGGCCGTGGCGCAGCAATACTCCATTGATTGGTATAAGGTCGCCGGTGGTGGCGGTACCAGCACGGGTGGGACCTATTCCGTCAGCGGCACCATTGGCCAGCATGATGCCGGCGGGCCGATGACCGGCGGCAATTATTCCCTCACCGGCGGTTTCTGGGCATTGATTTCCGTGGTCCAAACACCGGGGTTGCCGAACCTGGTTATCACCCATTCGGGCAACACTGTGACCGTGTCGTGGCCGAACACGGGTCGTTACACGTTGCAGCAAAATTCCGATCTGGCCACCCCCGCCGGCTGGACCGCCAGCGGCTACACCATCACCACCGCCAACGGCACCAACAGTATCACCATCACACCGCCCACCGGGAATCTGTTCTTCCGGCTGAGCAATCCGTGATGGACTTGATGGAGAAACCGTGAGTCAGATGAGCCGCTGTTGATTTCCGCCGGCAGGCTTCAATCCGAGCTTCTTGTAGCTGGACTCCGTCGCCACGCGGCCTTGCGGCGTCCGATTCAAATATCCTTCCATGATGAGATACGGCTCGTAAACCTCCTCGATCGTGTCCGGCTCCTCGCCCACGGCCACGGCCAGCGAATTCACGCCCACCGGCCCGCCGCCGAATTTTACGATGATCGCCTCCAGGATGCGCTTGTCCATTTCGTCGAGGCCGCTCTGATCAATCTCCAGCATCGCCAGCGCCTTGTCGGCCACCTCGGCGGTGATGCGGCCGTCGTGCCGGACCTCGGCGTAATCGCGCACCCGCCGGAGCAGATTGTTCGCAATGCGCGGCGTGCCGCGGCTGCGCCGGGCTATTTCATGCGCGCCCGCCGGCTCGATTTCCACCCTCAACAGGCGCGCCGAACGGACGATGATTTTTTCCAGGTCTTCGGCCACGTAATAATCCAGCCGTTCGCGCACAGCGAAGCGCGTGAGCAACGGCGCCGTGAGCAGCCCGCTGCGTGTCGTCGCGCCGATGAGCGTGAAGCGCGGCAGGTTCAGCCGCACGCTGCGCGCGTTCGGCCCCTGGTCAATGATGATGTCCAGTTTGAAATCCTCCATCGCCGGATAGAGGTATTCCTCGATCGTTTTTTGCAGGCGATGGATTTCGTCAATGAACAGCACGTCGCCTTCTTCGAGGTTTGTCAACAGGCCGGCCAGATCGCCCGCCTTCTCGATCGTCGGCCCACTCGTGCTTTTGAGATTGGCGCCCATGGCCTTGGCCAGGATGTTGGCGAGCGTGGTCTTGCCGAGGCCGGGCGGGCCGTTGAGCAGGATGTGGTCGAGCGCTTCCTTGCGCTTTTTGGCGGCAGCCACGGCGATTTCCAGCCGCTCCTTCACCTTGGACTGGCCGGTGAATTCGGAAAAGAGCGACGGACGCAGCGTCAGCTCCAACGCTACGTCGGGCTTGTTCAAAGTGGAAACCGGCCGGTCAGACATTGGGTTGAGCATGGGAAATGCGCCGTCCGGCGGCAAGCGCGAAGCGCGCGCGGGAAAGTCCCCGCGTCGCGGCTTTCGGCAGAAAGCCGCCTGCGTCGCAGCGAAATTTGCAGCGCTCTTCCGAGACGCCGCTCCGTCACGGCCGGAGAACGAGCGAACCACTTGCGCTCAAGGCGCATTGGCTTTCGATTTTATTCCGCGGCGCGAACAGCACCACGTGCAGGCTTCGGAAAACATCCTGGCCGGCGTACGGTCCTTCGGTCTTCCAGCTCAACCGGCTGGTCTTGTCCTGCCAAACAAACGTGGTGCGGCGGACCTGCCCTTTCAGATAGTCCGTGGTCTCGCCGTCGTCTTCAAACAGGGTGAACGCCGCGTCCTGGCCGGGATAGATTTGCAGTTCCAGCGGGCCGCCGGGAAGCTGGCTGGTGTGCTGGATGACCGGACCCAGCGGCAGAATGGAGCCGGCCCGGACATAAAGAGGAATTTCATCAAGCCCGGCCGTGACTTCCAGGGTGCGTTTCCCTTTCAAGGGACGGTTGGTACCAAAGGCATACCAGCGGCCGGCGGGAAGATAGACCGAACGTTTGCCGCCGGGCTGAAGAATCGGAGCGGCCAGGAGCGAATCGCCCATCATCCATTCGTCAGACAGGTCGGCCACTCTGGGATCATCGGGAAATTCCATGCACAACGGCCGCATCAGGGGCAGGCCCGTTTGAAACGTTTCATGCGCGAGGCTGTAATAATATGGAATCAGACGATAGCGCAGGTCCAGCGCATCGCGAATGGCGTGCAGCGCGTTGGTTCCATACAACCAGGGGAAGCGCGGCGTGCTGTTGATTTCTGAATGGGAGCGCATGACGGGAAAAAAGACGCCGGCTTCCATCCACCGGGACAGCAATTCGGGCGAAGGATTTCCAAAGAACCCGCCGATGTCGCAGGCACCATAGGGCATTCCGGCCAGGCTCCAGTTCAACAAACTGGCCGGGGTTTCGGCCAGCGCCTGCCACGAACTCCGGATGTCGCCGGTCCACGCCGCCGCGCCCAGCCGTTGCAGCCCTGGAGAAAAGGCGCGATTGAGCGTCCACAGCCGCTGGCCGGGTCGGTATCGCTGCCAGGCTTCCGCCTCGGTCAGGTTCCAATAAATATAAGTGGTATAGGTGCCCTCGCCTTCATCATTCCACCAACCGTCAACGCCATCCCGGAGCAGGCTGGCTGACTGGGTTACATACCATTCACGCAAGCCAGGATTGGCAAAATCCACGTCGCGCGCCTGGAATTTTTCGGCGGGTTCCACCGGAAGATTCCAGCCGTGGGAACGAATCATCGCCAGCGAATCGGCATTGCCCAGGCGCGGCTTGCGGATGCCGACAAAATGCACGCCTTGATTTTTGTAGTCCTGGATTTGCCTGGCCGGCTCGGGGAAAAGATTGGTGTTCCAGCCAAAATCGGTGTAACCAGGGACACCTTCCGGCGGCACCTCGTAATCCGGTTCGGTGGTGAACCATTCAAAATCGTAAATGAACGCGTCCACGGGAATTTTCAGTTCCTCAAAATGTTTCAACGTGTCCTCAATGTATGCGCGGTTCTTCCAACCCCACCGGCTTTGGAGATAGCCAAACGCCCAGCGCGGCGGGACGGGGGCGAATCCGGTCAAACGGCCATAGGCTTCGGCGGCTTCCTTCAGTGAAACTGCCGGCATGAGATAAAGTTCCGCCTCCGGGCCCGGAAACGTCCAGGTGAGGTATTCCCCATGGGTCGCGCCCTGCCAGCGGGCAGGCTGGTTGTCATTGGCCGTCACGGCCAGTACCGCATAACCGGCCGCCGACCAGTAATAAGGAATGACCGCCCGGCCATTGGACACCGCGGTTGTCGTCCGGGTTTGTTGCAGGGCATCCACTCCGTTACCGCATCCGTAAACCTTGATGGGCTTATGCCGGTCCCAACCGAGCATGAGGATGATATTGGTATTTCCCGGGGAAGCGCCCTGATTCAAACCGCCCAGCTTATGCCGGGGAATCAAAACCTTGCCCCCGGCGTTCAGCAACGTCCATTCACCCGTCCGGGGGCTGATCAACAACTCACCGGCTTTTGTCCGGATGCCGACCATCCCGTGTTGTCTGACCATTTGCCAGGCAACCGCATCGGCGGCCCTGGTATCAGCCAGGAAAGACGTGGGGACGAAATGGGGTCTTTCACCGTACGCAACGCTCAAACGCAAGGCTTCCGGCGCAGCCGCCGCCAGTTCCACCTGAGCCGACCCAAATTTGATCAGCAGACCGCCCTGCGTCTTTTCGACATTTTCCTGCGCCTGGACCGGATTGATCCCGGGCGAGAAAACCAGACTCAGCAACAGGATGCACAATGAAGGCGAAAAACAACCCATGACCCGCTTGGACATATTCATGATGGAATTTTCACGCAATAAAAATCCGTACAGCCGACACCGATACCGAAAATTCCAACACCCGCAAGGTTTGTTTAACACGGAAATAGGCCGTCTCCCTGTGGGCTCGGGGATGGAATATGCGCGGCCCGCGGCAAGCGCGATTCCATGGCCACCGCAACCGCATGAGATTGGGTAAACACGTTTTGCCACCTTTTTGGCAAAAAATGCTGGATAACAGAGGTTGTCTGCGGCAATCTGCCTCGGCTTTATGGGACGTTACAAACCACCTTTCCGCATCGCGATGCTGTTGGCCGCACTGTCTGGCGCGACCAATGCCTTTGCCGGAGACGCAGACATCCACCTGCCGCCGTTGCAAGACGTGTCCTTTTTCGGCGGCGCCTTGAGTGGCCATGCCGTCCTGCTTTTTGGTCTGGCGGTGTGTGTGATCGGCGCGTTATTCGGGCTGTTCCAATACCAACAAACCCGCGCACTGCCGGTGCATCAGGCGATGGGCAACGTTTCCCACATCATCTGGGAGACGTGTAAGACCTACCTGTTGCAGCAGGGAAAATTTCTGGTGGCGCTCTGGATTTTGATCGCGCTGTGCATGGTTTACTACTTCATCGGGCTGCCTTGGAGCAATCCTGCCAAAACCCATGGAGAATTGATTGGTAACGGTGTGGTAATCCTTGCCTGCTCGGTTCTGGGCATTCTGGGCAGCTACGGCGTGGCATGGTTCGGTATCCGCATCAACACCACCGCCAACAGCCGCACCGCCTTCGCCGCGCTCAAGGGCAACGGGCTCAAAACACTCTCCATCCCGCTGCAATCCGGCATGAGCATCGGCCTGCTCCTGGTTTGCGTCGAACTGTCCTGCATGTTGGGCATCCTCCTGTTCCTGCCGCGCGAACTGGCCGGACCCTGCTTCATCGGCTTCGCCATCGGCGAATCCCTCGGCGCGGCGGCCCTCCGCATCGGCGGCGGCATCTTCACCAAAATCGCCGACATCGGCGCGGACCTGATGAAAATTGTCTTCAACCTGCCCGAAGACGATCCGAAAAATCCCGGTGTCATCGCCGACTGCACCGGCGACAACGCCGGGGATTCCGTCGGCCCGACCGCGGACGGATTTGAAACCTACGGTGTAACCAGCGTGGCGTTGATTGCGTTTCTGGCCCTGGCGCTGGTGGGGGCGCCGGCCCTGTGCGGCAAGCTCATCATCTGGATTTTCGCCATTCAAAGCCTGATGGTGCTCACATCGCTGGTTTCGTTTTTTGTGAACCGATTTTCCAATGGCGTGCGTTATGCCGGCAAAAAAGATTTCAACTGGGAATCGCCGCTGACGGATTTGGTCTGGCTCACGTCCATTCTTTCCATCGTCGTCACGTTCATTGCCAGCAAGCTGCTGCTCGGCGATTTTAACGACGCGACCGGTGCGCCGCTGCCAAACCTGTGGTGGGTGCTGGCCGGCATCATGTCCTGCGGCATCCTCGCCGGCGCCTTGATCATGGAATTCACCAAAATTTTCGTCAGCACCAATTCACGCCACGTCCGCGAGGTGGTCAACGCCTCCGGCCACGGCGGCGCATCATTGAATATTCTGTCCGGCTTTGTTGCCGGCAATTTCTGCGCGTTCTGGATGGGATTGGTCATCCTGGCGTTGATGTTCATCGCCTATTTGTTCTCGCAAAACGCCGATTTGCTTGCGCTCATGCCGGCGCAGTTCCAGTTCGCCGCTCCCATTTTCGCGTTCGGCCTCGTGGCCTTCGGGTTCCTGGCGATGGCCCCGGTCATCATTGCCGTGGACAGCTTCGGCCCGGTCACCGACAACGCGCAATCGGTTTACGAGTTGAGCCGGATTGAAGCCGTCCCGAACGTCGCGGCGGAAATTGAAAGGGATTTCGGGTTCAAACCCGATTTTGCCAACGCCAAGCTGGAACTCGAAAAGGGCGACGGCGCGGGCAACACCTTCAAAGCCACCGCCAAGCCGGTGCTCATCGGCACCGCTGTCGTCGGCGCGACCACGATGGTTTTCGGCATCATCCTGTTGCTGAACAATACCGTCGCGCACGGCCAGGTCATCGAGATGTTGAGCCTCGTGCGGCCCGAAATCATCCTTGGCCTGTTGATGGGCGGC
>DASZAB010000006.1:0-25066 GCA_035945675.1 Verrucomicrobiia bacterium
TGGAGCGCGGCGGCGTCAGCCTGTTGCTTTTGCTGCGCCAGGCCGTGTTGCAGTTCCAGCCGCTGCTTTTCGGCGGTGAGTTTGGCCAGATCCTTTTGCAACTGTTGTTGGGCGATGCTGTTTTCCAGCGTCAACCGCTCCTGTTGCTTCTTCAAATCGGGGAAGGAGCTGTTCGTGTCAGTCTGCCCGAAAGCAAATGACGACAACCCGAGACTCAGGAGGGCAATGCCAGCCCACGCGGTTGATTGTGCATGACGTATTTTCATTGGATACATGACTTTCTAAAGGAAGACTTATTTCATGGTAAATTGGTGAGGCGTTTACAATTTGCGACTCAATGCTTTCTGGTAGCAAGCTTAAAGTGATGCGGTTGGTTGCGTTGAAGACTTGCGTCGGACGTTTTCCGCAGGTTCGCGGTGCGGAAATTATCTTGCCGAAGCTGCGCAAGACCAGATAGGCATAAAGCCATGTCACGGAATTGGATCGCCTTCCTCCTGGTGGCGGCACTCGCAGGCTCCTCGTCCGCAAAACCGGTCGAGCCGCTGCTCCTCCAGTCCCCGACGTTAAGCCGGACCCAAATTGCCTTTGCCTACGGCGGCGAGATCTGGATCGTGAGCCGGGACGGCGGCGATGCGCATCGCCTGGTCACAGGTAGCGACTGGCTCAACGGCCCGATCTTTTCGCCCGACGGAACCATGATCGCCTACACCGGCAACTATCACGGAAACGACGACGTCTATGTTGTGCCCGCTGCAGGTGGCGAACCGCGCCGGCTGACGTATCATCCCGGCGAAGATACCGCTGTCGGCTGGACGCCGGATGGCAGGAACGTGCTTTTCACGTCGCAACGGGCGAGTTACTCGGATCCCAGACAATTCTTTACCATGCCGGTCGAGGGAGGGTTTCCGACGGAACTCCCGCTGCCCATGGGATCGGCCGGCTCGTATTCGCCCGACGGCACACATCTCGCCTACCTGCCGATTTTTCAATGGGAGCCCGATTGGAAACAGTATCATGGCGGCCAGACCACGCCCATCTGGATTGCAGACCTTGCGGATTCGAGCATCACAAGAATCCCGCGCAACAACTCGAACGACAAAAACCCCATGTGGGTCGGCCACATCATCTATTTCCTGTCCGACCGCAATGGGCCGGTCACGCTTTTCGCCTACAACCTGGACACGAAAAAAGTAACAGAGGTCGTGCACAACACCGGTTTCGACATCAAATCCGCCAGCGCCGGTCCCGGCGGCATCGTCTACGAACAGTTCGGCTCGCTCCACCTTTACGACTTCGCCACTCACACCGCACACGAGGTGCACGTGCGGATCGCCGCCGATATGCCGCAAATAAGTCCGCATTTCGAGAAGCTCAAGGCCGACGACATCCAGAACCTCGGCATTTCGCCAACCGGCAAACGCGCCGTGTTCGAGGCGCACGGGGAAATCCTGACCGTCCCGGCCGAGAAGGGTGACATCCGCAATCTGACCCGCAGCCCCGCCGTGGCTGACCGCAACCCGGCGTGGTCGCCGGACGGAAAGCAGGTCGCCTGGTTCTCGGACGAATCGGGCGAATACGCGCTCCATATCCGGGACCAGCACGGGCTGGGCGAAGTGCGCCAGATCACCCTCGACCAGCCGCCGTCATTCTACTACAGCCCCACCTGGTCGCCCGACAGCCGGAAAATTGCCTACTCCGACAAACGGCTCAATCTCTGGTACGTTGACCTGACCAATGGCATCCCCGTGAAGGTGGACACGGATTTTTACGAGGAAGGGCCGGCGCCCTTCAAAGCCACCTGGTCGCCCGACAGCCGCTGGCTGGCCTACAACCGCATCCTGCCGAATCATCTGCACGCGGTGTTCGTGTACTCGCTGGAAACAAAGCAGGTCAACCAGATCACTGACGGAATGAGTGACGCCCTCAATCCGGCCTTCGACCGGAGCGGCAAGTATCTCTACTTCGCCGCCAGCACGGATTTTGGCCTCACCGCGGGTGACAGCGACATGTCGGGCATCGCGCGGCCGTTGACTTTCAGCGTTTATGCCGTTGTGCTGCGCAAGGACCTGCCCTCGCCTGTCGCCCCGGAAAGCGACGATGAAAACGCGGAAGACGACTCGAAGACCGGCGACAAATCCGGCGACCATCCTGTGGTGCCGGAAAAAGCAGGGGATTCCGCGCTAGCTTCCGTGGACGATTCCTTCTCGACCAACCAGGCAACGGCGGACTCCGCCGGGAAAGACGAGGAAGGCAGGAAGCAACCCGAGAAGCCGGCCACGGTCGCGATTGATTTCGAGAACATCGGACAGCGCATTGTTACACTACCCATCCCGCCCCGAAATTACGTACGTTTGCGGACGGGAACGAACGGCATTCTCTATTTGCTGGAGGGGCCAGGGGTGATAAATACCGGCGAGCCCGCGGCCTTCACTCTCCATCGCTTTGACCTGAAGACGCGGAAGACGGAAAAAATTCTGGACGACATCAAATCCTTTGCGCTGTCCGCCGATGGCGCGAAAATGCTCTATCGCAAGGGAGACACCTTTTATATCGCCGATTCCTCCAAGGCACCCGAAGACGGCAAGGGCGCGCTAAAAATGGATGACCTGGAGGTGTATGTTGACCCGCCGGCCGAGTGGCGGCAGATGTATCACGAGGTCTGGCGCATCGAACGCGATTTCTTCTACGACCCGCACTTCCACGGGCTCGACCTCAAGGAGGCCGAGCGGGTTTATGCGCCGTTCCTCGACCGGGTGGCCAGCCGGAATGACTTGAACGATTTGTTCCGCGAAATGATCGGCAATCTCGTCGTCGGCCACTTGTGGGTGCGCGGCGGCACGGAGCCGGACATCCAGAAGGTCAGCATCGGATTGCTGGGCGCCGACTACGAAATCGCCAACGGGCGCTACCGGTTCAAACGCATATACAACGGCGAGAACTGGAACCCGAAACTCCAGGCGCCGCTGACGCAGCCGGGCGTCAACGTCAAGGAAGGCGAATATCTCCTGGCCGTCAACGGACGTGAACTCACCGCCACCAACAACCTCTACCAATTCTTCCAGGAAACCGCGGGCCGGCAGACCGTGCTCAAAGTCGGCCCTGATGCGAATGGTTCGAAATCGCGCGAGGTGACGGTGGTGCCCGTGGACAGCGAGTTTGAGTTGCGGAATCTGGCGTGGATCGAAGGGAACCGACGCAAGGTGGATGAGCTGACCGGCGGGCGCGTGGCCTATGTGTATCTGCCGGACACGATGTATGGCGGGTATAAAAACTTCAACCGCTATTTCTTTTCGCAAACCGACAAGCAGGCCGCCATCATTGATGAAAGGTTTAATCATGGTGGCTACCTGGCGGATTACATCGTGGACTACCTCCGACGTCCCATCCTGAACCGGGTAGCAACGCGGCAGGGCCATGACCTTTCCGAACCTCTCGGCATTTACGGGCCGAAGGTGATGCTCATCAATCAATTTGCCGGGTCCGGCGGCGATGCGTTGCCGTGGTACTTCCGCAAATTAAATATCGGTCCGCTCGTCGGCCGGACCACTTGGGGCGGTCTGGTCGGCATTGGTGGTTATCCGAGTTTAATGGATGGCGGCACGGTCATGGCGCCGCGCTGGGCCATCTACGGTCTCGCAGGCAAATGGGAAGTCGAGAACCACGGCATTGCGCCGGACTACGAAGTTTCCATGGACCCCAAGCGGGTGCGCGAAGGGCATGATCCCCAGCTCGAAGAGGCGGTCAAAGTGGTTCTGGAACTCCTCAAGAAAAACCCGCCGAAAGAATATCCACGCCCGCCTTATCCGGATTATCATCAGAAACTCCCGCCGCCGCCTTGAGTCCGGGTGGCGACAAGGATTCCGCGCTTCAGGGACGTCTTAAATCGTAGTGCGTGCCGGTGATGGAAACAGAGAGCCTTTTCACACCGTCCGCATCTGGACGGCGTCCACGATTTCGGTGCCGACGGAAATGGCGCCGACGATGACAACGGTCATGCCGCGCTGCAGCCGGCCCTGTTCGACCAGCGTTTTCAACGCCCGTTCGATGGTGTTCTGCGGATTGATGAAATCAAATTCCACCACGACGGGCGTGACGCCCCAGCACAAGGTCAGTCCGCAGGCGCATTGCTCATTGTCGCATAACCCGTAAACCAGCGAATAACGCGGGCGCATCCAGGCGGCGTAGCGCGCCATGTGACCGTGGCGCGTGAACGCGAGCACGGCGTCGGCCTTCAATTCGTTGGCCATCACCACGGCGCTCTTGACGAGTTTTTCGCGCGCGCTCGTCAGGTCCGCCGAGTCGTGATACTGCGCGTTGCCGCTGCGCTCAATGCGCCGGGCGATGCGGTCAAAGACCTCGATGCACTTGAGCGGATATTTGCCCACGGTAGTTTCGCCGCTGAGCATGATGGCATCGGCCTCCTCAAAAACGGCGTTGGCCACATCGGTCACCTCGGCGCGGGTGGGCATGGGCGATTCAATCATGCTCTCGAGCATGTGCGTGGCCACAATGACGGGTTTGCCGTGGCGCAGGCAGGTTTTGACGATGCGGCGCTGGACGATGGGCAGTTCCTCGTAGGGAATTTCAATGCCCAGATCGCCCCGCGCCACCATGATACCGTCGGCTTCGCGGACGATGGCGTCCAGGTTCTTCACCGCCTCCTGGTCCTCAATCTTGGCGATGACCACCGGCGGCGGTTTGCCTTCGTCAAACAGCTCCTTGAGCTGAAGCAAATCGCGGGCTTCGCGGACGAAGGACAGGGCGACAAAATCCACGCCGACTTCCAGGCCCAGTTTCACATCCTTGATGTCCTTGGCCGTGAGCGCGGGCAGGCTGACCTTGACGCCGGGCAGATTGATATGGCGCCGGCTGCCGAGCGTGCCGGCCGTGAGCACTTCGCACTCGACCTTGTTCCCGGATTTGGCGAGGACCTTCATCTCAATCGTGCCATTGTCCACCAGCACGACGTCATCCACGTTGATGTCGTTGACAAAATTCTCGTAATTCACGTCCACCGAATGCTCCTCCAGATCGCGCTCGCCGCGGACGGTGAGGGTGAATTTCTGGCCGGGCTGCAAATCGAGCGGCACCCCGAGGTCGCCGGTGCGGATCGCCGGACCCTGCGTGTCCATCATGATGCCGATGAACAGTCGGCGCGCGGCAGCGGCGGCGCGGATGTCTTTGACCACGCGGCGCACCCAGTCGTGCGGCGCGTGCGACATGTTGAGGCGGAAGATGTTGACCCCGGCGTCAATGAGTTTGCCGATCATTTCCGCCGAATCCGTCGCCGGACCCAGCGTGGCAATGATCTTTGTTCTGCGAACGCTTCCTCGTTGCACGCGCCCAGCATACCCGGGCGCCGGGCGATTAAAAGTATTTATTCGACCGGAGCTGATTCTAATCGGCAAAAGGACTTGCCAGCGCGCGCCCTGGCGGTCATATTTCATGAACAAAATTTATGGCAGACGCGGCAAATAAATATCCGGAAAATGTCCCCGGCAAATATTACGTGGACAACCAGTGCATTGACTGCGACCTGTGCCGCGAGACGGCGCCGGACAATTTCAAGCGCAACGACGACGGTGGCTACTCGTTCGTCTATAAACAGCCGGCCTCACCCGAAGAAGAGACGCGTTGCAAGGAAGCCAAGGAAGGCTGCCCGGTCGAAGCCATCGGCGACAACGGCGCATAGAGCCATCTCATAATTGGGGATCGGGTAACTCGCCCCTCCGCGCGTTCAGAGTCTAAGCCCGCGGATGAAACTTCCGGTGGATGTCTCGCAGCCGGTTTCCCGTCACATGCGTATAAATCTCCGTCGTGCTGATGTTCGCATGACCGAGCAGTTCCTGAATCACCCGCAAATCCGCCCCATGCTCCAGCAAATGGGTGGCGAAGCTATGCCGCAACATGTGCGGTGTGACATTGCGGGAAACCCCGGCGTGCCGGACGCGGCGCTTGATCCGCAACCACAGGGTCACCGAGGCGAACGGCGTCCCGCGCTTCGTCAAAAAAACATTTGCCGGTGAACGACGCGTGACGAGCCTGGGACGCCCGGCAGCGAGATAACGGTTTAAGGCTTCCACCGCTTTCCGGCCGACCGGCACCACGCGCTCCTTGTTGCCTTTGCCGATGACGTTGATGAACCCGGCGTCGAGATGCAGTTGCTCCAACCGCACGTTTTTCAATTCGGCAAGCCGTAAACCGGAGGCGTAAGCCAGTTCCACAATCGCCTGGTCGCACAAACGTTCGGGAGTTTCCGGTGCGTCCGGCACGAGCAGTTTCGTGATTTCGTCGTTCGTCAGGGCCTTGGGCAGGCGTTTCCAGCGCCGGGGCAGCGACAGATTTTCCGCCACATTCACCGGCACATGCCGCTCGTTCTCCGCGAACCGGTAAAATGCCCGCAAGGCGGCGATCTCGAGATAAACGCTCTCGCTGCTCAGACGTTTCGTCGAAGCCTGGTGGGGCGAGCGTCCCCGCGAGCCGTCGCTGTCTCGTTCTTCGGCTGTAGCGGCTTCGCCGCCGCGAGGGCGCGCAGACCCTCGCCCCATCGGCAGCAAATTCCGTTCGCGTTCATGCTGAAGAAACGACATGAGATGTTTCAACTCGACCGATTTCCAATCCGTAAGATTTTGCGTCGCCGCCCAGGCGCTGAATTTGCCGAGCAACGCCGCGTAGGTCCGCGCCGTATTATCCGACTGGCCGCGTTCGTGGCGCAGGTATTGCAGGAAATCTTCGACGAGCGTTTGCACAATTCAATCTCTGCTGATAGTCCGCCGCCGCTCTGCCAATATTTCTTCCGTATCGCGACTTGCGTGCAAAAGAGCCAGCACGCGAATTTCCTCCGGTTTGACAGCGTAAAAAATGCCGTAGGGAAAACGGTCCAGATTCAACCGGCGGACGCCGGCAAAGCGAATCGAATAAAGCAACGGATCCTGCCGGAGACGATGATACGCCCGGCGAAAATCCTCTGCGAATTCCAATCCCAAGCCGGGGCATTGGTCTTCATACCAGCCAAAAGCGGATTGAAAATCAGCCCCGACGAGCCGATGCCTTTTTAGTGTAAGCATGGGCAGCGTCGCTGATCATCCGGTCCACATCGGCTTCTTCGAACGGCTCAAGGGTGCCCGGTTTGGTGTCGGTTTCGTTGAGCCGGAGCAGGACTTCCTGTTGCTGTGCGGCTTCGACTTCCTTGCGCTGGATTAATTCATGCCGGTGATCATCAAACCAACCGGCAAACCGCCTGCGCTCCTCGGGAGCCAAGGCCTTGATGGCGGATTCCAACTGTTCCACGCTCATGCAATGAATCTACAATCTCTCCTGCAAATTGCGAACCCAAAATTGCCCGCGTTCGTGGCGCAGGTATTGCCGGAAATCTTCGACGAGCGTTTGCACGTCAGGAGAATAGCGGAAGCTGGGCGCCAAGGGGACGACGGAATGCCGCCGTGGAAAGTTCGCCGCCATGGCCTTCAATCCCGGCCTTGCGCCGGGCCACTTCGAACATCCGCTCGATCTGGTCGGCAAAAATGCCATCGCCACGCATCCGCGTTCCCCACTGCGAATCGTTCAACTTTCCGCCACGCATCGTGCGCAGCCGGCTCAGCACCTTTTCCCTGCGGTCCGGGAAATGCGTTTCCAGCCACTTTTCAAATAGGGGCGCGACGCCGTACGGTAGTCGAACCACGGTATATCCGGCGGCTTTGGCGCCGGCTTCGGCGGCGGCTCGCAGAATAGCCGGCATTTCATGGTCCGTCAGACCGGGAATCACCGGCGCCACGTTCACGCCCACGGGAATGCCCGCCTGCGCCAGTTCATGAATCGCGGCCAGCCGCGCGGCTGGCGGCGCCGTGCGCGGTTCCATGACCTTGCGCAAATCGGCATCCAGCGTGGTGATGGACAGCCAGACCTCTGCCGCCCGATGCTGCGCCAGTTCGGACAGCAAATCAATATCCCGCGTCACGAGCCGGTTTTTGGTGATGATGAAGACCGGGTTTCGGAATTCGACCAGCACCTCAAGACAGCGGCGGGTCAGTTTCAATTTGGCTTCGACCGGCTGGTAACAATCCGTCACACCGCTCATGAAGATGACCTGCGGCTGCCATTTCGGCGACATCAGTTCCGCGCGCAACAATTCCGGCGCGCCTTCCTTGACCATGATTTTGCTTTCGAAATCGAGTCCCGCCGAAAATCCGAGAAATTCATGCGTCGGCCGGGCGTAGCAATAAATGCAACCGTGCTCACAACCACGATAGGGATTGAGACTGGCGGTAAAGCCGACATCCGGGCTGTCGTTGCAGGCGATAACGGTTTGGCTGTGGTCCTTGAAAAATTGCGTGCGCGGTCCTTGCGGACGGCCACCTTGGCCATCGTCCTCGGGATTCCAACTTGTCGAGTCGGAATGAAATGAAGACTGATCGGCATCCGGTTCGATCTGAATCTTCTCGAACCGGTTCACCGGATTTTCCGTCGCGCCTCGATGTGCTGACATCAATTGCTCAGCCTGCATGGGAGCAGTTTAACACAAAGGGGCGAAGGGAAATGGAAGTTTTTGTAGCCGCCGACGTGAGGAGGCGGAATTCCGGCAATAACGTTTCAAAATCTGCCTTCTCACTTCGGCGGCTACCATCGAAGCTTGACGTTTCTTGTTTTCAGCGGGATACGAAAGTCATGCCCTTCGGCCACAAAGGCAATTTGCCTCGCTTGGAACGATATCATTATCAGGGCCATGCGGTCATTTTCTGGACCAATACAGTTGAAGCTCGTACCCGCGGGTGGCTCACGCCTGCCTTCCACGCAAAATTCCGGGAAATGATGCTCCATGCAGCCGTACGCGAACATCTCTTTTGCCCAACTTATTGTCTCATGCCGGATCATCTTCATCTGGTCTGGCTGGGACTTCGCCGCGACTCGGACCAATTGAACGCCATGAAATTCCTGCGTATCTATCTGGAACCCGCGTTGGGGGATGGACGCGAATGGCAACATCAGGCGCATGATCATGTCCTGCGCGAGGAAGAACGAAAACGCAACGCTTTCGCGAGTTTCTGTTTTTACACCCTGGCCAATCCCGTCAGAGCCAAGCTGGTGAAGCGGGAACGGGACTGGCCGTTTTTAGGTGCGGTAGTACCCGGCTATCCTGAACTGAATCCGCTGGCAGAAGATTTCTGGGAAATATTTTGGAAGCTCTATGTTGATGAGCGCGAGACCGAACCACCACCGCCGCTTGTGCCGCCACTCAGGCCATAAAAGCCCGAATCCGCCTCCTCACGTCGGCGGCTACAGTTTCTTCCCCGTCAGCCGCTCGTACGCTTCCAGGTATTTCGCACTGGTTTTGGCGACGACGTCGTCCGGCAGCACCGGCCCGGGCGGGGTCTTGTTCCAGTCGAGGGTTTCCAGGTAGTCGCGGACGAATTGCTTGTCGAAGCTGGGCTGGCCACGGCCCGGCTGATATTGGTCGGCTGGCCAGAACCGCGAGGAATCCGGCGTCATCACCTCATCAATCAGGATGAGCCTCCCGTCGCTCAGGCCGAACTCGAACTTGGTGTCGGCGATGATGATGCCGTGCTGGCGGGCGTAATCGCGTCCGGCCCGGTAAATCTTCAGGCTCAAATCGCGCGCCTGAATGGCCAGATCGTTGCCGACGATTTTCTGCGCCTGCGCGAACGAAATGTTTTCGTCGTGACCGGCCTCGGCCTTGGTGGACGGCGTGAAAATCGGCTCGGGTAATTCGGCGGATTCGGTCAGGCCGGCAGGCAACTTGATGCCGCAGACGGTCTGCGATTGCTTGTATTCCTTCCAGCCGGAACCGGAGAGATAGCCGCGGACAATGCACTCAATGGCCAGAGGCTTGGCCTTTTTCACAATCATTGAGCGACGCTGCAAATCAGCGAGTTGTGCGGCCGGCAAACCGGCTAAGGCCGGAACTCCCAGCGGTTCATTGGCGCGGCGGAGCAGGTGATTTGCCACGAGCGACGCGAATTTCTCGAACCAGAAATGCGAAATTTGGGTGAGGACCTCGCCTTTGCGCGGGATGCCGTTGGGCATGATCACGTCGAAGGCGGAAATGCGGTCGCTGGCCACCAGCAGCAGGGCGTCGCCGAGATCAAAAATGTCGCGGACCTTGCCGCTGCGGAGTTTTTTAATACCGGGTAAATCGAGTTGCAGGATTGGTACGTTTGCCATGCGGGAATTATTAAGTTCAAAGTTTAAAATTCAAGGTTCAAAGTCGTCACAGGAGCGCGGACAGCCTGTCCGCGTGGCCACGTTGACTGGGGAAATCGCGGACAAGCTGTCTACGCTTCTCACGCCGCCGCGCGCGGGATGAGTTTGACCTGCAAGGGGATGCTCGCCTGGGATTTGCCGTCCAGCCGGATGTCCACCGAATACAGGCCGGCCACGGGGAACTGCAATTGCTGGAAGCTCACGACAAAATTGAGGGAAAGGAAATGCGAATCCTCAGGCAACCGGATCGCGAGGGGTATTTCGATGGGCGGCATGATGGACCGGCCATCGGTGTTGATGAAATTCAGCGCGAGCTTGTGCTGGCCTTCGTCATCGGCGGCAAACGTGGCCCGCAGCGCCACGGCGCATTGCAATTGCACGGCCGGCATCTGCGACGCGAAAATGGTGTCAAACGCGCCGAGGATATTGAGCTTACTGCTGCTGTCCTGGGTTGCAGCGTCACAGAGGACGGCGACTTGAACATTCATGTCTCCATACAGACATGAAAGTTACGAATTGGCACGAATTTCTTTACTCTCAATTTATCGCTTGACATACATATACACTCTATGTATCGTATTCCTATGATTCGCAAAGAACTGGTCGCCGCGTCGGCGGAACCGCTGGTTTTGGCGCTTCTGGCTAAAGGCGAGAGCTACGGCTATGCCATCATTCAGGAGGTCAAAGCCCGCTCCGGCGGCAAGCTGCAATGGACCGACGGGATGCTTTACCCGGTGCTGCACCGGATGGAAAGCCGCGGCCTGATCAAGTCACGCTGGGGAGAAAGCGAGACCGGACGCAAGCGAAAGTATTATTCGATCAAAAAAGACGGCAAAACGGCGATGGCCAGGCATCAGGAACAATGGTCATTGGTTCATTCCGTCCTGGCCGGCCTGCAAAAGGAGCAATTTGTTTAGGAACGGTTGAGGGTTAGTTACGAAAGGAACGATATGTTTGACCTGGAAAAAGCGATTGCCGATTGGCGGAGACAAATGCTGGCAGCCGGTATCAAGTCCCCCGTGCCGCTGGACGAACTGGAAAGTCATTTGCGTGAGGAAATTGAGCAGCAGATGAAATCCAGATTGAACGAACAAGAAATTTTCTATTCTGCCGTTCAGAAAATTGGACGAACTGGCACGCTTAAGAGAGAGTTTGAAAAAATGGAAAAAGAACAGGATATAATATGATAAATCATAATCGCATCTATTCGGCGACGCTTGTAATCTTCGCCTTGTTTGCTGTGATGGGCTGCTGCCTCACATTATTTTTGGATGGCCTGTCAAAAGCCGGCCCGATGGGGTTGCAAGTTCCCGACTGGTCGTTTCGCTGGTTGGCGGCGCTTAACTTTGCTTACGCAGTTGCCATAATCGTCACGCTTTTCGTCCGGCAATACCGACCAGAGTTGGGACGCCAGCTTACTCTAATTCTCAATTGGGCGCTACTGCCAGCATTGCCGGGCGGGACAATCGTTGGCATTTACGGTCTGTGGAAAGTGGATAAGGAGAAGTTGCAATATGTTTGACCTGGAACAAACGATTGCTGACTGGCGGCGAGAAATGCTGGCCGCCGGAATCAAGACGCCCGTGCCATTGGAGGAATTGGAAACTCATTTGCACGAGGAAATTGAACGGCAGATGAAATCCGGATTGAACGAGCAAAAAGCTTTTGAGATTTCCGTCCGGCAAATCGGGGAGGCCAATTCGCTCAAAATGGAGTTCACAAAAATCGACGAAACCAGCCACCTATGGGAAAGAAAATTGATGCGACTTTTTTGCCCTGCGTTTGCATTTCTATATTTGCTTTGGTGCAGCTATTTCCTTTTTAAGATCGAAATGAGTGCTGTGGAACGAATCATGGGGTTTGTCGCGGTTGCTGTGTTCGTCTTGATTTGGTCCAGTATGCCACAGTTTTACCGATTTGTTCCGGTTATTCCGGACAAACGGAGGAGGAAAATAACTCAAGCGGTCGCGTCTCTTTTTTGGCCGGTTAGTGGCATATTCGCAGCAAATTTTATTTTGCCGCATGTTGACCTTACCTGTGCTCAGTTAATAGTGACAGTTCTTTTGGCAATGATACCCGCAGGATTTTTTGCTGCCGTCAGCTATGGAATGGGTGCCGTTGCATACGGAAAGGTTAGTTGCGGCAAAGCATAACAGCCTTCTCAAATAAAGGCGCATGAAACGAAAAATCATCATCACGATTCTTTGGATGGTCATTTTCGCGGCCGTGACCTTTTGCATCATCCCGATCACTTTCGCTGTTGTCGTCTTCTCGCACATCATGTCAGATACATCGTTAGAATATATATTGTGGCCCTTGAGGCTCATTTTTGTTGCGTCGCCGTGGGTCGCATTGTTACTTGGATTACGAGGGTCGCTCCCCGGAACCAGGCCTTTGGCTGTCACTAGGCTTGGCACCGGCACCATATCCAAGATTCTGACTCTGATCGTGATAGTCATTGTCGTATTGTTCACATTGGGCGCGTGGGTAGCCTTCCTGCCACCTCCCGGACGTCCCAATATTTCAATCACCTTTCTCGGCTACACGAACGACGCCACCGGCGCCCGGCTTGCCAGGTTTGCCATCACGAATCTGAACCACTCGACAATCTTTGCTTACAACCCGAATATCGAAATACAGTCACCGACAGAACAGGGCGACGTTACCAACTACTGGCCGGGTTACAATCAGTGGCAACAGTTGCATTCGACGCTGGATGAAGGCGCGTCCATAAATTTCACAATTATACCGCCAACAAATCAGTCGCCGTGGAGGCTTGCATTCTATGTTTATCCTGATCGAGGCAAAAGCGCCAAGAACACCATCAAAAGCGTCGTGAGCATTTCTTGCCTGAGCGTTGGTCTGTGGCCGCTGTTTGCCGGATCCCTCCCGCTTGATGGCGCGTTTAGGATGCCTTACGATTTTGAAAGCGATTGGATCAAGAATGAGAAATGACCATGACGTTAATTTCCCGTCGCCGCTTCACGACCGCGTGCCTCCAAAAACATTTTTAATTCCGCCGCCGCTTTGCCACCGAAACCCGGCACGGCGGCAATCTGTTCCAAAGTCGCCGTTTTCAATCGTTGGACCGACCCGAATTTTTTCAGCAGCGCCGCCTTGCGTTGCTCGCCGATGCCGGGAAATTCGTCCAGCACGCTTTCCGAAATCCGCTTGATGCGAAGCTGTGCATTGTAGGAATTGGCCACGCGATGGCATTCATCGCGAATGCGCTGGAGCAGCTTCACCGCCGGATGGTCCAGCCCCAGTCGCAATGGTTTGCTTTCGCCCGGCCAGTAAATTTCTTCAAATTCCTTCGCCAGCCCGATAACGGGGATTTTTTCCAGGCCCAGCTTCTTCAATTCGTCACCGGCCGCGTTCAACTGCCCCTTGCCACCGTCAATCAGGATGAGATCCGGAAGCGAGGATGGAAGATGGAGGATAGAGGATGGTCGTTTCCGGCTTTTGCCATCCTCTCTCCTCGATTCTCTATCCTCGCTTTTGACAGCAATTCCCCGCCGGACCATTCGGCTCGTCTCGTCCACCAGTTTTTGGAGTTCCTGCGGGATGGCCTCACCGCCTCCATCTTTGGACTTTGGACATTGGACTCTGGACTCATTCAGCAACCGTGAATACCTTCGTTTCACCACTTCCGCCATGCTGGCAAAATCGTCCTGGCCCTCGACCGTCTTGATTTTGAACCGGCGATAATTGGCGCGGTCGGGCCGGCCGTTCCTGAAACTCACCAGCGACGCCACGGCGAACGTGCCGCTGATGTTCGAAATGTCGAACCCTTCAATCCGTTGCGGCGGCTGGCGTAGTCCCAGCACCTTGGCCAATTCGGCCAGATCGTTTCCGGGGTCGGTGGAGAGCGGCAGCGTGTAAGGCACGCGTTCGAATTTCCGTTCCTTCTTTGTCGTCTCGCCCAGGTCGCGGATAAGGTCGCGCAAACTGGCAGCCTTTTCGTAATCCTGCGTCCGCGCAGCTTTCTTCATCTCGACCTCCAACTGCTCTTTCATTTCCGCACACTGGCCTTCGAGGAAATCGCAGGCGGCGTTCACCTGGTCCAGATATTGTTCGCGCGTGACGTTGCCGATGCACGGCGCGGTGCAGTATTTGAGGTGCGCATAAAGGCAATGCCTGTAATCGGCTTCGCCCGGGGTAAACGCGCGGCAGCCGCGCAGGTTGAACTGCCGCTGCACCAACGCCAGGGTGTTGCGCAAGGCGCCGGAATTTGAGAACGGCCCGAAATAACGCGCGCCGTCGTCCTTGCGAAACCGGGTGAAGGTGAAGTTCGGAATCGGATCGTTCAAATTTACCTTGAGCATCAGGAACCGCTTGTCGTCGCGGAAACTGATGTTGTAACGCGGATGGAATTCCTTGATGAGCTTGCCTTCGAGCAGATACGCCTCGGGATCGCTGCGGACGACGTGGAAATCAAAATCACAAATCGCCTCAACCAGGGCGTTGAACTTCAAGTCCCAGCCCATCCGGCGCGACGGGTGGAAATACTGGCTCACGCGTTTGCGCAGGTCGCGCGCCTTGCCGACGTAAATGACGGTGCCAAACCGGTCTTTCATCAAATAGATGCCCGGCTTGTGCGGCAAGGCGCCGATTTTCTTGCGGATGAACTCAGTTGCAGGCACAGGGAAATTTCAACGCAAAAGCCTTATGGTGCAAAGGGAAAATTCCTTCTTGCGCGGTGAACTGAATCGGCGTATTCAGCGACGAACCCAACGAAAGGAAACCCATGACTGATAACCAGAACCCGCCGGCTGCCCAACCGCCGCAACCGGTAACCCCGACGTCGTCATCGGCGATTGGCGTTGAAGACAAAACGGTCGCCATCGTCGCCTACCTCACCTTGATTGGCTTCATCGTGGCCATCATCGTTCACATGAATAAAAAGACGAAGCTCGGCGCGTTTCATCTCCGCCAGGTACTTGGCTATTTTCTCACCACCATTGCGGTTGCGTTTTGCCAAATCATTCTCGTCTTTATTCCCATCCTCGGCTGGTTGTGTATTGTGGCCCTCTGGGCTTCGATGCTGGTGCTTTGGATTCTGGGACTGGTCGCCGCCATCAACGGCCAGATGAAGCCCATGCCGGTGGTTGGGCCGCTCTACCAGAAATGGTTCGGCACCACCTTTGACTGATACCGACGTCCCGAAGACCTGGTCGGACTTCAGCCTTCTGACTTCCGAACCATGTGCCGGTGGACGAAGAAGTAATAAAGTCCGCCCAGCACGAGCGCCGCGCCGCCGAGCCAGAGGGCCACGTGCCGCATCTCGCCGCGCATGAGTTGCTCGTCCTGGCCCGCTTTGAGGCCGACGTAGCACAGCACGGAGCACCAGATGCCCGAGCCAAGCAGCGTGAACGCGGAAAAAATCCAGTAATTCATCCGCACGATGCCCGCCGGAATGCCGATAAGATGCCGGACCACCGGCAGCACGCGCGAAATGAAAATGCCCATCGCACCGTAATGCGCCGCCCAGCGCTCGGCGCCTTCGACCTTATCCGGCGTAATCAAAATCAAACCCCCGTAACGCATCACCAGCGGCCGGCCGGCGAGCCGCGAAAACCAATACATCACTGTCGCGCCCAGCCACGAGCCAACCGCCCCGGCAATCACAATGCCCCACAAAGTCAGCGGGATTTGATGGGTGTAAGCCAGATGCGCTGCGGGCGGAATCACCACCTCGCTCGGTAACGGCGCAACGGAGCTTTCGATGGCCATGAGCAGGACGATGACCGGATAGCCGCCGCTCTTGAGCGCAGCCAGGTACCATGCAATGAGCGGTTGAAAAATGGATTTGAGCATCGGGCGCTGGTTTTATAGCGGAAAACGACTGTGAGGCAATCCGCGAATTACGTCCACCCTCCGCAGTATTGCTGCGGAGGACGGGCGAATTGGCGCGAATTGGAAAGGCGCAAATTATTTTGGGAGCGCCCTGTTTCGGTAGGGCGCGTCACTCCGTGCGCGCCGTTTTCTACATTTGCGGCGGGCAGGGGACTGCCCGCCCTACCCCAATTTTGAAATCAGGACGACACCAATCACTTTGGCGGATGCGCGTAGTAATTCCGAACTTCTTCCGGCGTCGCCGGTTGTGGCCAGACCCAATCGAGAGCGTGAGGATTGAGCCAATAATAACTTGAAGATTCGACACCTTGTTCCAAGGCCGGATTGCCGCCGTCGTCCTTCCCGTTTTCGCCGACGGAATAAAGCAGAAATGTTCCGTCAGTATTCCGCCGGTAACGCAACGGCTGTCCGTCCATATAATCGGTCGGAACCGATCTCAGAAATTCAGGAACCAATTCGCCTAGCGTGTCCGGTAACTGATGATGCCGGAGTTCGTAGCGTTTGAGCGCAATGGCAGTGATGACAACATTTCGGGTGACTTCGATAGAGACCGCTTTGCGAAGCGCGGCCGTACCGTAACCCTTAATCCCGCCAACGCGGATATGTATCTGCGGTTTATGGCGCGCATAAGCGGGTATTCGAACCGAAGCTAAATTCGAATCTGCGAACGATTGCACCGCCTGAAACGATTTGTTGGTTTCAGCAATGCGCGTTGCGTCAATTACAACTCGAGACGATCGCAATTCATACAATTCATCCTCATAGGACCAAAACCATCGCCAGCGAATCCTGTCCAATATGCGCAAAAACAATGAACGCGGTATTGGCACTCCAAACTGGGATATGTCGGGTTTAGGTGCATCAGGTGCATAAAAATATCCCCAGAGTTTATCAAATTTTTCAGAAGATGATCGTGTTTGTTTGAAATCACGCAACCCCATAGCCCGGTCAAATTTGAACGCTTGTTCAAGCGGGTTAATGAATTCCAGCGATTGCCAATCCTGTTGCAATTGTGCCAAATCGCCGCCTGAAACATTGGGGTCTTCAAGGATTTCCCAAGTGGCATTCGCACCGATAGCAGCAATGGCAATACGAATGAGTTGTGAAATAATGGGGCGTTCGTTAGATTCTCCTTTGACAAGGGCGAGCATCGCGCGGACATCTGCGCAGGCGTTTTGGGGATGCCCTTCATGTAAATCGTAAATCGCCGACGCGCATAACCACTGAGCTGACGACTTAACCCAGCCAGTTTGAGGAATTTTCAAATTTTGGTAATCCCAATTGAAATCCAAAATTGGATGATTCGTCAGATTTTGAAAACTGCCCAGATCGCCTTTCGCGGCAGCCAGTTCCCGACTCAAATCTTCCCATGTGTTCGTCGCGGTGAATCCTCTGTAATAATCAAAGTCGCCAAAGATCATTGGCTGTCGCCAGCCGACAATCGCTCTGCCGGATGCCATCATACGCATCCCCTGTGGCGGATTGGTCCAAACGATGCCACTCCATAAAAGGTTTGTAAGAGCATGCCTGATGAACGGAACTCCATTTTGCGCCGGCGGAACCGGCAGCGGAATCACCTGGGCCAATTCCATCGGCTCACCCTGGGCCTTGAGCTGGGCAATGTAAGCCTCCGTCGCCGCGCGTAGTTGGTAGTGATGAATGACCGGAATGAGAATCGCCACGCCGAGCACAATGCCCACGGCGATCAAAGTTTTCACGCGGCAGCTCATATCAACTGTGGCCGTAATCTACCGATTGCGCCGAACTGGCGGAACTACAAAGCCGCCCGCGTTTATAACCCTCGCAACCAACGCCAAAATTCGCGCGAATTCGTGAAAATTGTCTGCGAACTTCTCGATCCGTAGCAGCCGAGGTAACGAGGCTCTAATTTATTCGGAAAACAGAAGTCGGTTAGAGCCTCCTCATGTCGGCTGCTACTTTCCAGGCAAATTGCTAGCTTCGCAAAAAATAATTCCGCTGTTTCTCGCTGATGGGCAGGCCGAGTTTTTCCATCACCGCCAGCATGTCTTCCCAGACCTTGCGTTTCTCGCTCATGGCCTGGTTGCGCAGCAGGTACGCCGGATGATACGTCGGCATGAGCGGGATGCCACGGTACGTTCTCCAGGTCCCGCGCAGTTTGGTGATGCCGATGGTCTTGCCCAGCAACCCTTCCACCGCCGTCGCGCCGAGGGCAACCAGGACCCTGGGCCGGATCAAATCAATCTGCTCGTGCAGATACGGAATGCACGTGGCCATTTCGTCGGTCGTCGGTTTGCGGTTGCCGGCGGACTGGCCGGGCGTGTCCGGCCGGCATTTCAAAATATTGCCGATGTAAACGTCGGCGCGCTGCAATCCCGTGGCCTGGATGATTTTCGTCAACAATTGGCCGGCCTTGCCGACAAACGGCTCGCCCTGTTCGTCTTCGTCCGCGCCGGGCGCTTCACCGACGAACATGAGCTGCGCGTCAATGCTGCCGACACCGAACACGACGGTTTTCCGCGACGACGCCAGGTGCGGGCATTTCACGCAGGCCAACGCGCGTTCGCGCAGGGCGGCGAACGCGGTGGCTTTGGCTTGCGGATCCAGTGGCGGAGTCTGGCTGGGAACCGTCTCGCCCGGCAACGAGAGCAAAGAGGCCTGTTCGGTAACCGGTGATGGAATTGCGCCCGTCGCCGCTTCGCTTTGGCGCGGCAAGGAGTGCGGAGTGCGGAGTGCGGACTGAATCGGCGGAGCGCCGGGCACCGTCCCGGCTTGGGCCGGGAATTCCCTTCGGGCCGAGGCGGTGCTCGGCGCTCCGCTCGCAGCAGATTTGGAATTCACAGTTTGAGGTTTCCCGGCCAGCGGCTGCGCCAAAGCACGGAGGGTTTCGGTTGCGACGGCGACGTGGCGCACGCCGCGCGATTTCAAATCCTCGAGGTGTTGAATCGTTGCGTCGAGCAATTGGTCGTAGGTTGAGGACATCAGTGATTGGAAGTTTGTTTTTTGGCAGTCCGGCCATACCAGATGCCGGAAAGGATAAAAACGACACCACAGGCGGCCGCGAAATAAATCAGAAACGGCAGGGGCAAAACAAAGTGAGCGGCCACGGCGGCGCCCAGCGACAACGCGCCGCACAGGTAACAGTAAAACGCGCTGGCCCGCGCATTCTGCACACTTTTTTGAAGCAACAATTGCGTGGCCCGGTCATTTTGGGACAGCGCCGTCGCACACTCGTCGGAACAGACCAGGCGCGGCGTTACGGAAGACCGGGCGCAGCCGGCACACAACGCCCGGCCGCAATAGGCGCAAATGCCAATCGCCTCGGCCTGGTGTTCGGCGCATTTCATGGATTGAAATTGCGCCATTGCCGGTGGCAATGCAATCCGAAGCTTGCGACTGGCATCGTTTGGTGGGGCGAAAGCAATTCAATAAACCCAGGCCCCGGCGGCCATCGACTTCATTGCGCCGCCGGCGGAGCCTGACGTTTTGACCCGCGAATTTCTTCAAGGTATTCCCCGGCCGATTGGTTTGACGGATCCAGCTGCAAGGTAATTTGAAACTGGGTGAGCGCCGCATCGAGCCTTTGCTGCTTCATCAGCATAATTCCCAGATTCAAATGTGCCGCGGCAAAATCCGGACGATAAACGATGGCGTCCCAAAAGTGCTGCCCGGCGTCGCCGATTTTCCCCTCGGCCGCCAGATCGAGGCCGAGCAGATAGTGGGCCTGCCAAAATTCCGGCTTCCGTTCGACGGCCATTTCCAGAAATTCAATCGCATTTGCCAACTGTCCCAACGCGGCAGCCGCCACCGCCTGGTTAAAATAATCGGCCGGGCCCTGCGGCTGAAGATCGGCAGCGCGCTGATAATAGACCGCGGCCCGTTTCAAATTTCCCCGGTTCTGCTCCAAAAATCCAATGTTGAGGCACGTTCCCACGTCATCGGGATTCGCCCGAAGTGCCCGTCGGTAACAGGCAAGTGCCTGATTGATTTTCTGCTGGTTTTCAAGGATCTGTCCGAGTCCGTTCAGCGCAGGCAAATAATTGCTCCGGAGGGCCAGCGCGTGCGAAAAATATTTCGCGGCCTCGTCAATTTCCGCCTGAAGAATCAACAAATTACCGACGTCAGAAAACTCGCCGGGCACCTGCGGCAGCAATTCGCAAACGCGTTTTGCCTCCGTGGTGGCCTGCGCCAAATCCCCTTTCGCCCCCAAATACCGGGCGAAATTGAAATGTAAAAAACCATCGGTCGGAGCCAGCGCCAGCGCGGGTTCGTAGATTTGCCGCGTTTGTCCGGGTGGTTCGGAATCCACCTGGGGTTTCAACTCGCTGATTTTTTCGTCGCACAGTTTGACACTGGCGGCATGGGTCAATTGTGCGGCATAGGGTGCCCCGGAAATGCGGCTCAAGACTTCCTGCCAGACCCGGAGCCGGTCCCACGACGAAGCCGCCAGCCGACGATCACAAAGTTCCGCGGACGCCCATTGGCCCTGGTCCTGCGCCACCATGGATTTCGGGAGCAGTTGTGCGGCTTGTTCGGCAAAGGCCCGGCCCAACAAATAGTTGCCTTCAAAGTTCAAATGCACGTGTTCATAAAACAATCCGTTGCCGGGAATATTTTCCGGAGAATTCCGGGCAAACAATTCGGCGGCATCCAAAACATAAACCCCCTGGCCGGCATGGGCATTTGCCGCATCTTTGATGATCTGATTGATCCGGCTGTCCGCGCGAAAGGCCAATGTGTCGTAATCCCGCGCCAGCTCAAACTCGCGCAGGGCCTGGCGGTCATTTGTCAAGGCCAGCTGGCAGCGTCCGATGCGAAAATGCAATTCAGCATAGTGGGGGTCCATGGCGTCGGCCCGGGCATATTGTTCCAGCGCTTCCGGGAATTTTCCCGCCGATGCCAGGGTGTTTCCCTCCCGATAAATTTTATTCCAATCCGCTTCCTGGCTTTCACCCAGGGTTGCGGCATGCAGCGAGGCGAATGGCGAGCAACCTTTCAAATTGCAGCCGACGGTGCTCAGAATCACCGGCACTCCGGCTTTGTGCCCCGCGCGCAGGATATCTTCCAGATTCTTCTTGAAATTTTCATAGGCGCGCAACCGGTCCGGATCGTCATACCGAAGCTGGTGGCCTTTGAACATTTCCAGCCCCTGCCACGTTTTCAGGGCTGACGAACGCCACTCCCATCGTTGCATCCAACTGTCCAACAACTGCCCGATCCGCGTTGTTTTTACCGCAAGATCGGCCCGGATCAGATCCACCCCCGGCGCGCGCGAGCCAAATACGGTGCCCCCGCCAAAAGGCCCGACCATTTCGTTGTTGCCCATGTAAACCATCCACAAATCGCCGTCGCGTCGGGCGCACTCGCGCGCGATGGGCAAAATCACATCCGAATCAATGGCCGTCATCGCCACGCAAATGACCTCAAATTTCGTTCCGGGAAAACGTTCGCGCAGCAGCACCTGCAGATAACGCCAGGCGCCAAAACTCGGATCGGGATCGCCCATCGCCGCCGATTCGCCGAACACAAAAATACGATACGTACCGGGAGATTTTTTTGCCGCCATCCGCTGGGGCGCCGGGGTGCGGGCCAGGGAACGGGGGAAAAATCGATAACCAAATTCGTCATTGGGAACGTAATAAGCCTGTCCGTTGATTTTATATCGAAGGAAAAAATCCGCAGGATAACCATAACCGAACCAACGCAAACCAAGGTCCAGTCCACCCAGGACTGCCAACGGAACCAAAATGGCCGCACAAAATCGAAACAACCACAGGCGGCGGCGGGGCATCGGGGGCGTCGGCGCTCCCGGCGAGAATTTTTTTTTATTCGTGGAAGGCATATCCGCACCCGGCTGAATAATGAAGCAGGCCCGGGCCGCCCGGGGCAAGGTGATTTTAGCTGCCGAAAAACCACTGCCAGCCGCGCCAATGCTGCTGTTGCGGTGCGTTGAACGTCCGGCTGGGCGCACGGCCCAAATCCAATTGGATCAGAATCCCGACGCTGTTGGCCCCGCGGCCGTGCGTGCGGATGGCGTTGATGCCGTATCCGTAGGTGGCCATGATTTTCAGGCGGTCGGACGGCGAGCGATACAAAATGCCGCCGCCCACGCCACTGAGCCAGTTGCCGGGCTGGCTCTCGCCGGGCAGATAATCCACAAAGGCGCTGGACGCGTTCAGGTCCAGGTCCCAGCGTTTCCCGGGGTCCAGCGGCAGCAGGTAATTTGCGTTGAGCAGCGCAAAGTTCCGGGCGCTGATTTCCTGAAAATAATAGCCCGGCAGCGAGAGCGGAAATTCCGACACCAAAGGCAGAAGTCCGCCCAGCCGGTAGGCGCTGAAGCGGTCGGCATCCAGACTCGTGCCGGCGGTCAGTCGGACATAAAAATTCTGCTGGCTCTTGGGCAAGGTGTAAGCCAGGGCGCCTTCAGCCCAAAACAGATGCGATTGCTGATTGAGCACACGGTCATCATTGAACCCATAGGCACCCGAGTCGGTGCGATATTGGCCTTCATACCATACGGACAGTTCCATCGCCAGCGGCGGAAAAAGGGTCGGCTCAACGCCACCCCAACGCAAACCGGTGCGGACACTGAAGGTGCCGTGGTCGTCAGGCGTCTGGAAACCCGGCGCGGTGCCGTCGTTGGCGTCATAGATCGAGTAATGCGCCGTGCCGCGCAGAATGAAGTTCAGCGGAATCTCGCCGGCTGGATTGAATAAATGGTAAATGCTGGCCGACAGCTCGGCGCTGTGGCCGTCAAAGGATTCCCCCGGATAAAACTTGCCGTCGCGGATTTCATAATAGCTGTCGGCAAACCCGCCACCGGCCAGGCCAAGAGCAAAATCAGTGTTGGGCCCGAGGCCGTGAACGAAGCCGAGTTCCGAATCGAGATAGACCGGCGCCAAGGCCAGCCGCAAGGTGAGGTTGGTGCGCAAAAAATCCGGCTGGTTATGGTAATAAAAGGCGTACCCGGCGAACGGCGCGTGGCCTTCGAACGCCTGATTGTAACCAAGCTGAATCAGGTCGCGCCGAACGGGGTCAATCTGGGCAAAAACAAAACGCGGGGCAAACAAGGATACCCAAAGCAACAACCACCCGGCTCGTTTCATTCACGTTTTCGTATCGCAAAGCGTCTCCGGCAGCAAGCGGATTTGGTCACTCGCCGCTGGACACCCGGAAGGTTTTGGGGCTTACTGTTGGCGCCGATGCCGCCGTTAAATTCTGAATTGCTGAGCAAAGCGAAAGGGCTGGGATTCTCCGACCGGCAAATCGCCCATCTGACCGGCGAGACTGAAGACAAGATCCGCGCGTTGCGGAAAAAACTGAAGCTCGTGCCGAGTTACCGGCTCGTGGACACCTGCGCCGCCGAATTCGAGGCCTACACGCCTTACTATTATTCCACCTACGACCGCGGTGACGACGAGGTCAAGCAGACGCCGAAGCAAAAGGTGATGATTCTCGGCGGCGGTCCCAACCGCATCGGGCAGGGCATCGAATTCGATTATTGCTGCGTCCACGCCGCGTTCGCGCTCAAAGAGGATGGTTTCGAAACAATCATGGTCAACTCGAATCCGGAAACGGTTTCGACCGATTATGACACGAGTGACAAGCTGTTCTTCGAGCCGCTCACCCTGGAGGACGTGCTGCACATCTACGAACGCGAAGGGTGCTGGGGTGCCATCGCCCAATTTGGCGGCCAGACACCGCTGAATCTCGCGCTCGGCCTCCAGAAAAACGGCGTCAACATCATCGGCACCTCGCCGCAAAGCATCGAAATCGCCGAAGACCGCAAGCTCTTCGCCGCGATGCTCGACAAGCTTAAAATCCCCCAGCCACCCAATGGCCTGGCCACGAATGTTGAAGAGGCATTGGCGGCTTCCAAGAAACTGGGCTATCCGGTCCTGGTCCGCCCGTCCTTTGTGCTGGGCGGACGCGCGATGCAGATTGTTTATTCCGATGCCGAGCTGCAGCATTACATGCGTTTTGCCGTCGAGGCCTCGCCCGAACGCCCGGTGCTCGTGGATAAATTTCTCGAAGACGCTACCGAAGTGGACGTGGATTGCATCGCCGACGTCGGTCAATTCAAAAAAGCGGGTGACGGAACCATTGTCATCGGCGGTATTCTGGAACACATCGAATTTGCCGGCGTTCATTCCGGCGATGCGGCGATGGTCCTGCCACCGCATACGCTTTCCAAAAAGGTCATCGAGACCGTCCGTGAATACACGCACGCCATGGCGCGTGAATTGAAGGTCGTCGGCCTGATGAACGTGCAATATGCCGTGAAGGACGAGAAGGTGTTTGTGCTGGAGGTGAACCCGCGCGCGTCGCGCACCGTGCCGTTTGTGAGCAAGGCCATCGGCGTGCCGCTGGCGAAACTCGCGGCGAAAGTCATGGCCGGCAGAAACCTGAAGGAATTGGGATTCACCAAGGAAATCCGGCCCGGATATTGGGCCATCAAGGAATCCGTCTTCCCGTTCAGTCGTTTTCACGGGCAGGACATTTTACTTTCGCCGGAAATGCGTTCCACCGGCGAGGTGATGGGCCTGGACGCCGACCGCGGCATTGCCTATGCGAAATCGCAGATGGCCGCGGGCTCGCCGTTGCCGTTGGGCGGAAAGGTGTTTGTCAGCGTGAGCGACGCGCACAAAAAGTACGCGGTGGCGGTGGCCAGGCAATTTGCCGATTTGGGATTTGAACTCGTGGCCACGAGCGGCACGGCGGCGGTTCTGGAGAAAGCGGGATTGAAAGTTCAGCGCGTGGCCAAACTGCTCGAAGGCCGGCCGAATGTGATTGATTTGCTTAAGAACAAGGAAATCCAGCTCGTCATCAACACACCCAGCGGCGCCGCCCCGCGCGAGGACGAGGTGAAAATCCGCACCACGGCCATCTACACCGGCACACCGATCATGACGACGTTGAGCGGCGCCCAGGCGGCCGCCCGCGGCATCGCCGCCCTCAAGAAATCCGGCTACGGCGTGAAGACGTTGCAGGAGTATCACTGATCCGTTTCCAT
>DASZAB010000007.1:0-3288 GCA_035945675.1 Verrucomicrobiia bacterium
GATGAGCAGCGGCGGAAAAGCCTGGCGGAAGTTGAGACGCTCAAGGCCCAACGCAACCGGGTATCGAAGGAAATCGGCGCCTTGATGGGGCAGAAGAAAACCGCCGAGGCCGAGGCCAGGAAGGCAGAAACCAAAAATCTCGGCGACAAAATCGCCGCGTTGGACCGGGAAGCGGCCCAGGCGGAAGCAGCGCGTGACGCGCTCATGCTCCAATTGCCGAATTTGCCGCACGAATCCGTCAAGGTTGGCAGAACAGCAGAAGAGAATCCGGTGGTGCGTGTCCATGCCGGTAAGCCGACTTTTAATTTCAAGCCGAAATCGCACATCGAGTTGTGCGAGTCGCTCAAACTGGTGGATTTCGAGCGGGCAACCAAACTTTCCGGCAGCGGCTTCCTGCTTTACACGAACTGGGGCGCGCGGCTGGAGCGGGCGCTGATCCAATTCCTGCTCGATTTGCACATCACGGAACACGGTTATACCGAAGTATCGCCGCCGTTCATGGTCGGGCCGCAATGCCTCGAGGGCGTGGGACAATTCCCGAAATTCAGGGACCAGTACTATGGTGTGGCCGAGGGCGACGACAAGGAAAAGCTGGGCAAACTGTATCTGGTTCCGACGGCCGAAACGCCGGTGGCCAACATCCATCGCGGCGAAATCCTGGCGGAGAAACAATTGCCGGTCCGTTATTGCGCCTACAGTCCATGCTTTCGCGGCGAGGCGGGCGCGGCCGGTGTCGGCACGCGGGGCATGATTCGGGTGCATCAGTTCGACAAGGTTGAACTGATCAAAATCGTCAAGCCGGAGGACGGCTACGACGAATTGGAAAAAATGGTCGGCAACGCGGAAAAGGTTCTGCAACTGCTCGGGCTGCATTACCGGGTGTTGCTGTTATGCACGGGCGACATGGGCTTCGGCAGCGCCAAGACCTACGATATCGAAGTCTGGGCGCCGGGGCAGGGGAGTTATCTCGAAGTTTCGAGCTGCTCGAATTGCGAAGATTTTCAGGCGCGCCGGATGAATCTGCGGTTTAAAGCGGAATCGGGCGAAAACAGATTTCCACACATCCTCAACGGCAGCGGCACGGCGCTGGCGCGGTTGTTTGTGGCACTGGTGGAGGCGCATCAGCAAGCCGACGGCAGCGTGCTGATTCCCAAACCACTTCAACCCTATTTGAAGACAAACCGGATTTCCATGTGATGGACGAAAACCTCCAACGCCCAACATCCAACATCGAACGTCCAACGCTGTCAGATGTTCGCACGATTCACTGGATGTTGGCTGTTCGATGTTGAATGAAACTTTTGCTTGCCAGCAGCGAAGTCCATCCGTTCTCCAAAACCGGCGGGCTGGCTGACATGGTGAGTGCGCTGGGCAAGGCGCTGGCGCGGGCGGGCCATGAGGCGCGCGTGGTCACGCCATTTTATCGCGGCATCCGCGAGCGATTTCCCCAAATACGCCGGGTGGATTGGCATTTCGATTTGCCGCTGGGTGACCGGCACGTTCAGGGAGCCCTGTGGTCGCTGGAAATGGAAAAGGGCTTGACCGTTTATTTCATCGAGCAGCCTGGTTTTTTCGACCGTGCCTCTTTGTATCACGAAAACAACATCAGCTACCCCGACAACGCCGAGCGCTTTATCTTTCTGTCCAAATGCACTGTGCACCTCGCACGTTACCTGCCCTGGCGGCCGGACGTGGTGCATGTTCACGATTGGCAAACCGCGCTGGTGCCGGCGTTGCTGTTGCAGCAACAGCGTGGAGATGGGTGGGGAAATCCGCCGCCGACCTGCCTGAGCATTCATAACCTGGCGTACCAGGGAATCTTTCCGCCGGGCGCTTTTGCGCTGACCAATTTGCCCCTGGAATTTTTTACTCTTGAAGGCGCGGAATTTTACGGCCATTTGAATTGCCTGAAGGCCGGTATTGAGTTCGCTGATGTCCTTGCGACGGTTAGTCCGCGCTACGCGCGTGAGATCACAACCGAAGAATTCGGCCACGGCCTGGACGGGCTTTTGCGCCGGCGGCAGAAACAGCTTTTTGGAATTCTCAACGGTGTGGATTATGACGAATGGAACCCGGCGCACGACCCGTTTCTGGCCCGGCCGTACTCGGTGACGCGCCTGGCGGGGAAAGCCGCCTGCAAGCTCGCGCTGCAGAAGGAAGTTGGATTGCCGGAGGGCAGGGGCGTGCCGTTGTTCGGCACGATTTCTCGCCTGGCGGATCAGAAGGGCGTGGACATCCAATTGGGCGCTCTCGAAGAGATGCTGAACACCCGGATGCAGTTCGTGCTGTTGGGCAGCGGTTCATCCGCCTACGAACGGGCTTATGCCGGACTGGCGCGGCGTTTTCCATCCCAGGTCGCGGCCTGCGTGAATTACGATGAGGGATTGGCACATCGTATCGAAGCCGCCTGTGATTTTTACATCATGCCGTCCCGCTTCGAGCCGAGCGGGCTGAATCAGATGTACAGTCTGCGTTATGGCGCCATTCCGATTGTGCGCGCCACCGGCGGCCTGGATGACAGCGTGATCGATTTTACGGAAGACACGACGCGCGCCAACGGCATAAAGTTTTACGAATACTCGGCGCGCGCGCTGGCCAAAGCCATTCGCAAGGCGCTGGTCCTGTATGAACAGCCCGAGTTGCTGCGCCAATTCCAGCACCGCGCCATGAAGACGCTTTTTTCCTGGGAACAAACCGTGCAGGAATATCTGAAAGCCTATGAGCTGGCCCGGGAATTCAGGACGCGTTCGTTGCTTTCTTGAAGGAACTGGCCGCCTGGGTCTGGCGCGCATCGCGTTCGACCAGGTTGGCGAACCGGCGGGCGCGTTCAGCCACACAAGGCACCGGATGATCTATCTCCGCCGGCGCATTCCACAAAACGTAAAATTCAAAGTTGGTCGGGGAGCGTCCGTGGGTTTGTACGAATCGTTGTACACGCGCCTGCATGATATTCCGAGCCACACCCAGAGCCGCCTGGGCGTTTTGCGGATTGCCACCCGGCCAAAGCTCGGCACGAATTTGGAATCGCGAGATCTCGCCGCAGCGTCCGATTGCAGAATCATCGTTTCCGGTTTCAAGCATCGACAAAGCTTCCCACCGGTTCATTCCTGAAGCGCTTACAACCACCCCCAACGCGGCCAGCGCACACATGGCCAATTTGAATCTCATCACAAATATTAGACACTATGTCTCAAATTTCGTCAAATTAAGATATTCACACATTAAATATAACAAACATTGTGCATCTATATTACTGCCGACTGGACGTTCGGGAAATGATGTAATTGA
>DASZAB010000008.1:0-2152 GCA_035945675.1 Verrucomicrobiia bacterium
GCACATCGACGCGGGCAAGACGACCACGACCGAGCGCATCCTCTTTTACACCGGCCTCATCCACAAGATCGGCGACGTGGACGACGGCAACACAGTGACCGACTGGATGGAGCAGGAGCGCGAACGCGGCATCACCATCACGTCTGCCGCCGTGACGTGTTACTGGACGCAGAAACAGAACAAGCGCGGCGAAGAGGCGCTGTACAAGGCGTTCAAGGACATTCCGCATCGCATCAACATCATTGACACGCCCGGTCATGTGGATTTCACGGCCGAGGTGGAGCGTTCCATGCGCGTGCTCGACGGCGCGGTGGCGGTGTTCTGCGGCGTGGCCGGCGTGCAACCGCAATCGGAGACCGTGTGGCGGCAGGCGACCAAGTACAAGGTGCCGCGCATCGCCTTCGTCAACAAAATGGACCGCACGGGCGCGAATTTTGAAAACGCGCTCAACGACATGCGCACCAAGCTCAAGGCGTATGCCTACCCGGTCTTCCTGCCGATTGGCGCCGAGGATCATTTTGAAGGAGTCATTGACGTGGTGAACCAGAAAGCGATTGTCTGGGGGCCGGGCGACGTGGTCAATGAAGGCCTGAATTTTGAGGCGAAGGAAATCCCCGCCGAACACAAGGAACGCGCCGCCGCGGCGCTGGCGGAATTGATTGACGCGGTTTCCAACAAGGACGACGCGATCGCCGACCTGGTGCTCCACGAGAAGCCGATCACGCCGCCGGAACTCAAGGCGGCCATCCGCCGGTTGACCTGCAAAATTGAACTGGTGCCGGTGCTTTGCGGTTCGGCGTTCAAGAAGAAGGGCGTGCAGCCCCTGGTTGACGCGGTGGTGGATTATCTGCCCAGCCCGCTGGACGTGCCGCCGGCCACCGGCGAAGTGCCGGGCCAGGCCGACCAAAAGGTCGAAGTACCGACCGACGACAGCAGCAAGTTTTGCTCGCTGGCATTCAAGCTGTGGACGGATCCCTACGCGGGCAAACTGGTATTCTTCCGCGTTTATTCCGGCCAGCTCGAAAAGGGCGACATGATTTACAATCCGCGCACGCGCAAGCGCGAGCGCGTCAGCCGCCTGATGATTATTCAGGGCAGCGAGCGCAAAGACATCCACCAGGTTTTCGCCGGCGACATCGCCGCGCTGGTCGGCCTGCGCAACATCACCACTGGCGACACGCTTTGCGACGAGGATTTTGACGTGAGCCTCGAACCGCCGACGTTCCCCGAACCGGTCATCAGCATGGCCGTCGAGCCGAAGACGAAACAGGACCGCGACAAGATGTCCGAAGGCCTGCAACGACTGGCCGAGGAAGACCCGACGTTCCGTTGTTTCACCAATGAAGAGACGGGCCAGCTCATCATCGCGGGCATGGGCGAGCTGCACCTGGAAATCATCATTGACCGCCTCAAGCGCGAGTTCAAGGTGGACGCCAACACCGGCGCGCCGCAAATCGCCTATCGTGAAACCGTCACCAAACCGGCGGACGGCGAAGGTAAGTTTATCCGCCAGTCTGGCGGTCGCGGTCAATATGGCCACGCCTGCATTCAGCTTCAACCGAACGAGAAGGGCAAAGGCGTCGAGATTGAGAATAAGATTGTCGGCGGAGCAATTCCCAAGGAATACATTCCGGCGGTCATTGACGGCGTCGAAGAAGCCATCAAGGGTGGCGTCTATGCGGGCTATCAAGTCATTGATGTCAAGGTGCAGATCGTGGACGGCACGTTTCATGAGGTGGACTCAAACGAACTGGCGTTCAAGATGGCCGGCATTTTCGCGCTTAAGGATGCCTTCAAAAAAGCCGCGCCAATTTTGCTCGAACCCATCATGAAGGTGGAGTGCACCACACCCGACGAATATCAGGGTGATTTGATCGGTGACATCACGCGGCGGCGCGGTCACATCATCAACATCGAAGCCAAGCAGGGCCAAACGGTGGTCAACGCCAATGTGCCGCTGGCCGAAATGTTCGGGTATGCCACCGCCATCCGCTCGCTCTCGAAGGGCCGCGCCTCGTACTCGATGGAGCCGCTGACGTTTGAACAGGTTCCGAACAGCGTGTTGACCACGATACTCGATCAGGCAGCGAAGAAACCGGCGGCGCGGACGTAAAAGTCATTTTGAAACAATCAGCCGGAACGAAAGTTCCGG
>DASZAB010000009.1:0-10715 GCA_035945675.1 Verrucomicrobiia bacterium
CCATGCTTTCGTGCGAGATAATAATGTCGGGGAAATTTGTTTTCATTTTCAGAATAAAGGCAGACCAGTAATAGTTCGCTTGTCCTGCGGCAAAAGTGTAATCAAAAACTGTAACCGCATACCCGGAATAATAACCGTAAAATATGTTGTATACGTAACTGATATCGCCGCGCGTTAACCAGCGAAGAAACGAATACTCGTTTGCCAATTCGAAACTGCTCTTGAAGTCAAATTTAAGTCTTAACTTACGGGCCAGTGCCGCCAGATCTTTCCGTCGTTGTGATTCCGGATCGGGTTTGCTCGACGAATAACGGAACAAGATAACCAGAAAGACAATGGCAGTTATTACTGCCAGAATCTTCACGAAAACAACGTCGTTCATTTACGCAACATTTGTGAACAGGTATTCCGGCAGGCGCGAGCGGATTTCCACCAGCCGCTGTAAATTGGCTTCAATCTGTTCAACCGACAGGCGGGTGGTGAAGGCCAGGGCCAGCACCTGGTTTTCGATTTCGATGCTCAGGTCGCGATTGGCCAGCAGGTATTCCATCATCTTCGCGTTGCAGACGTCATAGGCGAATTTTTTGTCCGGCGACCGCACATTGAACACCCGGGAAAATTCGGCCGACTCAAACTTGATGTCCTGGTAGCCGAACACCTCGGCCACCCGGGTGAAGACATTTTCACGCCGGATCGTCAAGTCCGGGAAGACCAGCGGCAGCGTCAAAATGAAAAAGGAGAACCAATGGTCTTCCTTGTGCGTCCCACTCTTGTCGGTGTGATAAGTGGCATAATGGTAGTCGAATACGAGGATTTCATTTTGCCGATAATTCCCCGCCAGCACGTTGGTGGCGTAGCGGTCGTCGCCCTGGGCCAGCTGTTTGAGAAAACCGTAGCGATCCGGAAGTTCGTAATCTTCCGCCGCGCTGAAATTCAGACCAAGTCGCAGCGCCAGCTCGTTGAGGCCCTCCAGCCGCTTCTGCGCCTGGATCCAGCCGTAGATGACGCTGATGGCGATAACCACCAACACCACCACAACCACCAAGGGCATGACGAACGGCACCGGGGTTTGCATAAGGTTCTTCTAATCGGAAACCCGCAGCCAGGCCATTACAATTTCCCGGATTTTCTCCACGCCACTCGGCGGGTCGGGAAGGCGAAACCCGTTCTGGACAAGAAATAATTATTTGAATCCCGCCGAAAAACGAATACTTGTTGGGCGTTGAAAGTCTAATAACGAGCCAAACGTGAAACCGACCGACCTGCGGGGCATCCTGCAATACATTCCACAATTCCGCGACCGGACGTTCATCCTGGCCGTGGATGGCGCGATTGTCACCGACGAGAACTTCGCCACGCTGCTGCTGGACGTGGCCGTGTTGCGGTCGCTGAACATCCGCGTGGTGCTCGTGCATGGCGCGTCGGCGCAGATCAAGGCGCTGGCCGAGGAGCAAAAAATTGTTCCGTCGAATCTCGACGGCTCCGGCATCACGGACGCCGGCACGCTCCAGTTGGCGCTCACCGCCGCCAACCGGCTGACGCACGAAATCCTCGAAGGCCTTTCGGCCAACGACCTGCGGGCCGCCAGCACGAACGTCATCATCGCCCATCCGATGGGCATCCTGCAGGGAGTGGACCATTTGTTCACCGGCAAGGTTGAGCGCGTGGACGGCGCGCTGTTGCAGACGCTGCTGGCGCAGGACGTCATCCCCGTCATTCCGCCGCTCGGATTCGACGGCGACGGCAAGACCTATCGTGTGAATTCGGACGGTGTGGCGGTAGCCGTGGCCGAGGCACTCAAGGCCATCAAACTCATCTTCATCACGGCACAAGACGGGTTGCGTTATAACAACAAGCTCATCCGGCAGATGCTCGTGTCCGAGCTGCAAAATATGCTGCAACAAAACAGCGCCGGGTTCGCGCCGGAAATCCTCTCGAAGGCGCAACACGCCGCCCTGGCCTGCAAAGCCGGCGTCCCGCGCGTCCACATCATCAACGGCAAAGTGGACGAGGGGCTGCTCGCGGAGGTATTTTCCAACGACGGCATCGGCACGCTCATTTACGCCAATGAATACCAGCAAATCCGGCCGGCCAGGAAAAAGGATGTGCGGGCCATACAACTGCTGACCAAGAGCGCCGTGGAAACGGAGGAACTGGTAAAACGCAGCAAAGCGTCGATTGAAAAGAACCTCACCGACTATTTCATCTTTGAAATTGATAAAAACCCGGTCGCGTGCGTGGCGTTGCACGTTTATCCGGACCACAAAAAGGGCGAGCTGGCGTGCCTCTACGTCAATTCGTCGCACGAAAACCAGGGCATCGGGCGAAAGCTGATTCAGTTTGTTGAAAACAAGGCACGCGAAGCAGGATTGAACGAACTGGTCACGCTCTCGACCCAGGCGTTCACGTATTTTCAATCCAAGGGCGGATTCGCCGAAGGCACGCCCGACGATTTGCCGCCCGCCCGCCGCGAGAAATACGAGCAGAGCGGACGGAACTCGAAGATCCTCGTGAAGAAATTGAAATGACTCGAGTTTCACGCCGGGCATGCCAACCATTTTCATCCAGAATGGCTACCGGGTGAGCTTTTACAGCTATGATTTGGCCGAACGAATGCACGTGCATGTCTTCAAAGCCGGCCACGAATGCAAAGTCTGGCTGGCTGATCTTACCCTCGCCTTCAACCGCGGCTTTAAACCGCAGGAAATTACCGAAATCCGGCAAATGATTTCGGAACGGCGTACAGAAATCGTCGAACGCTGGCTTGAACATGGGCGCAAAGAGAATTAGAATCCCTTTGTAAATGCAGACACCGCCCGCCATCACCAATGTGGTCGTGAATGATGAAGTGCTCGGTTTCCATCTGGAAGACGGGCGGTTTATCAGCGTACCCGTCGCGTTTTATCCAACGCTCGCGCTGGCGACGCCGGGAGAGCGGGGCCGGTTTGAGATCAACGGCTCGTCCGTTTATTGGCCGGAATTGGATGCCGACATCGGAGTCGACGGGTTGCTCGCCGGTGCGCGGGAGCATCATTGCTATGCGCGCAAGGCAGTTGAGCGTGCCGTTCGCCTGGGACGGCTGCCTAAATCAGCCCTGGAAAAACCGCTGCAACCGGCTTGACCGATTTGCCGAAGGCACGCCCGGCGATTTGCCGCCCGGCGCGAGAAATACGAGCAGAGCGGCAGAAATTCCAAAGTGCTCGTGAAGAAATTGAAATAATCAACCATGCCAGGAACTTCTTCAGGTTTATTGGCTGATTGCCTTCGCAAATGCCGACAGCTGGGTGTTCCGCCGACACGCTGGGCTTTGCTCGTGGATGTGGCGGGCCAAACTGTTTCACTTGTTGAAAAATTCTCTGCGGCCTGGTGCCCTGGCGGTATAACGCGTTGTTCCACTTCGCGTTTCGGCATCGGACAGACGGAAGGGTCGAATGGCACGCCCTTAGGCTTGCATCGCATCGTCGAGAAAATCGGCGGTGGCTGGCCGGCCGGAACGGTTTTCAAAGGCCGCCGGCCAATTGGCTACACCTGGCGGGGGATGCCAGACGCCAAAATCACCACGCGCATTCTGTGGCTGGAAGGGCTCGAGCCCGGCTTCAACCGTGGCGGCAACGTGGATTCGCACGACCGCTACATCTACATCCATGGCACGGCGGACCAGATGCGCATCGGCAAACCGGCTTCCTGCGGTTGCATTCATCTGGCCGACGCGGATTTAATTCCACTGTTCGATTGGCTGCCCAGCGGCACGCTGGTCTGGATTGCCGAAAAATAATTCGCAGCACGTAGCAGCCGAGGTGACGAGGCTCTGACCGGATCGACGAATTGTGAATCACTTTGCGATTCGGCGATGCTGTGTCAATCGTCCAGGTAAATCGAAAATAATGAGTCCCGTCGCCTCGGCTGCTACAAATCAGCGCTGGCGCAGCGGTTTTGACATCCGGGCGGATTCGTTTAACTTGGTCGCACATTTCCGGCCATGAATCTCACGGAACAAATGACGCAACTGGCCAAACAGGCCAAGGCGGCGTCGCGTGAACTCGCGAAGCTGGCCACCGGCGAGAAGAACGAGTGTTTGCTCGCCATGGCCGGGGCGCTCGAGAAAAATGCCGGCGCGCTCAAGGAAGCCAATGCGCTGGACATGGATGCGGCGGTAAACCACGGTTTGTCCTCCGCGATGGTGGACCGGCTCAAGCTCGATGATAAACGTGTCGCCGCCATGGCCAAGGGTCTGCGCGAAGTCGCCGCACTGCCGGATCCGGTCGGTAGAATTCTGGACGAGCGCATCCGGCCCAACGGCTTGAAACTCCAAAAAATTGCCACGCCGATTGGCGTCGTGGTCATCATTTACGAATCCCGCCCCAACGTCACAGCGGACGCCGCGAGCCTGTGTTTCAAGTCCGGCAACGCGACGATTTTGCGCGGCGGCCGGGAAGCGATGAATTCAAACCGGCTCATTGCCAAAACGATGATTGAAGCCGGCAAGAAAGCGCTGGCGCACTTCCCCGAACACGCGATTCAGGTCGTACCGGTGGCCGACCGCGAGGCAATTCCGGTTTTGCTCTCGCTCACGCAGTATATAGACCTGTGCATGCCGCGCGGCGGTGAAGGGTTGATTCGCGCCGTGGCCGAGTGCTCCAAAGTACCGGTCATCAAGCATTACAAAGGCGTCTGCCACGTTTTCGTGGATGCCGACGCCGATTTGAAAATGGCGGAGGCAATCGCCATGAACGCCAAAGTCCAGCGTCCCGCCGTCTGCAATGCCATGGAGACCTTGCTCGTGGACAAAGCCATCGCGGCGCAGTTTTTACCGGTGGTTGGCCAGCGACTCAGCGAAAAGCGGGTGGAGTTAAGGGCCGACTCGGATGCCGAAGCCATTTTGAAATGCTCGATGCACAACACCAAATCCGCCATCAAACGGGCGACGGAACAGGATTGGTTCACCGAATACAACGACTACATTTTGAACGTGCGCGTGGTGGACGGCGTCCAGCAGGCGATTGACCACATCAATTACTATGGTTCGGCGCACTCGGACAGCATCGTCACGAAGAACGAAGCGCATGCGAAGCAGTTCCTGAACGAAGTGGACTCGGCCACGGTTTACTGGAACGCCTCGACGCGGTTCACCGACGGCGGCGAATTCGGCATGGGCGCGGAGATCGGCATCAGCACTGACAAGATCGGCGCGCGCGGGCCGATGGGCCTGGCCGAATTGACCAGCTACAAGTGGATCGGCATCGGCAGCGGACAGATACGCAGCTGACCCGGCGCCGGGACGCACATCGCAGCTGTCCCCATAATTCGCTACAAGCCAGGGCGCGCTTTCTAGTGTAATCTTCCATGATTGCGCATGCAGAATCCTTTTACGAAGTACTACCTCGACGGCAAATGGTTGCGCCGGCTGCTGGTCTGGGGCTTTCTGGCTCAATGCGTGTTGCGCGCCGATCAAATTGTTTACGACGACGCGCTTGAAAACGGCTGGCAGGATTGGGGCTGGGCGAGCATCAACTACAACAACACTTCGCCGGTTCATTCCGGTTCCAGGTCTATCAGCGTCACCATTACGAATAGCACTTATCAAGCGATTTACATCGCGCATCCGGCTTTTGATGCCAGTCTATTCACGAATCTGACGTTCTGGATTAATGGAGGGACAACGGGCGGGCAACAGTTAAAAGTGCAGGGGCACGCCAACGGAATCCCGCTGGCATCCACGAATCTACCGGCCTTAGCCGCGAATACCTGGCAACAATTCATCATTCCCCTGGCCGCCCTCGGCATCACCAATCAACCCAACATGGATGGTTTTTGGATCCAGGACCGGATTGGTTCGGTGCAGCCGACATTTTACCTGGATGATATTTCCCTGGGCACCAATGCGCTCACGGCCGGCACCAATGCAACGATTTCCATTACGGTTGACGCGTTGGCCAATCGCCATGCGATCAGCCCCTTGATTTATGGCACGGCATTCGCGACCTCCAACCAGCTTTCGGATTTGAATTTCACGATCAACCGTTCGGGTGGCAATGCCGAAACGCGCTACAACTGGCAGCTCAACGCCCATAATCACGCCGCGGATTGGTACTTTGAAAGTCTGGATGACGGGAATCCAACCCCCGGCGCTTCCGCGGATGATTTTGTTGCCAACAGCAAAAATGGCGGCGCGCAGGCCATGATTACCATTCCGATGATCGGCTGGATGCCCAAGCTGGGGCCCGGACGCGCCCGGCTCAGCAGTTATTCCACGAACAAGTACGGCCCGCAAACCGGCGACGACTGGCAATGGTTTCCGGACGCCGGCAACGGCATCAGCATTACCAACAACACGCATATCACCTGGAACAATCCCAACGACGCCAATTTTCCCACCAATTCCGCTTTTCAACAAGGTTACGTGCAACACCTCCTTGGTCAGTGGGGTTCCTCGACCAATGGCGGTGTCGGTTTTTACCTCATGGACAACGAAGAAAGCATCTGGTTTTCAACGCATCAGGACGTGCATCCGATTGGCCCGACGATGCAGGAAATTCGCGATGATTTTTTCACGTATGCCAGCATGGTGAAATCCAACGATCCCAATGCGCTGGTCTGTGGGCCGGAGGAGTGGGGTTGGGGCGGCTATCTGTACAGTGGCTACGATCAGCAATGGTCCGGCCAGCACCAGGACTACAACCCGGCGGATTATCCCGACCGCGGCACCAACGGCGGCTGGGATTATATGCCGTGGTTGCTGAATCAGATTCACCAGCATGACCTGGGCGCCGGCTACCGGCTGCTCGACTACTTCACCCTTCATTGTTATCCGCAGGAAGGCAATGTCAGCGGCGCCGATGCCTCTCCGTCCACGGAACTGCTGCGCAATCAATCCACGCGCGTGTTTTGGGACAGCAATTACGTTGACCCGAGTTGGATCAGCCAGGTCATCATGCTGATTCCCCGCATGAAAAGCTGGGTCGCGACCAATTATCCCGGCACCAGGACCGGCATTACCGAATACAACTGGGGCGCGGAAACCAATATCAATGGGGCCACCGCCCAGGCGGATATTCTGGGCGTCTTCGGCCGCGAAGGTTTGGACCTGGCCACGCGCTGGACCACGCCGGATGCGAGCACGCCCACTTACAAGGCGATGAAGATCTATCGCAATTATGACGGCAATAAATCCACGTTCGGCAACACCAGTATCCTGACGACCGTGCCCAATCCCGATACCCTTTCGGCCTTCGGCGCGGTGCGAACCGGCGACGGTGCACTGACCCTCATGGTCATCAACAAGGATATCAACAACGCCTCGCCCATCTCGGCGAGTATCGCGAATTTCAACGCTGCCGGGACAGCCCAGCGCTGGCAACTGACTTCCGCCAATACCATCAACCATCTCATAAACCTCGCGCTCACGAACAACACCCTCAGTGATCTGCTCCCGTCCCAAAGTGTCACGCTCTATGTTTTACCCGCGACGAACACCTTTAATCTGCAAATCGGCAACAACACGTCGCCGGAACAATTGGGCATCTGGCTCAACGGGCAGGCCGGGCAGACTTATATCCTCCAATCATCCCCTGATTTGGTTCACTGGTCGGCCGTGGGTACCAACCTGTTGACCAGCAACTCGTATGAATTTCTCATGCCCATGACCAATACCGCGCAGATGTTTTATCGTGGCCAGCGCTGACCCGCCTGTGAAAACAATGCGCGGCAGGCTGCATTCGGGCATCTTTTGATTCATTTTTGACGCTGAACATTTTGAAGGTTACTGTCTCCGGCGTGGATGCCATTTCCTCCAACACAAAATCCGCGGCGGACGTCGCGCAGTTTGTCCGCGAACAAATGCCGCCGGAGGGACTTTTTGCCGGACTCAACTGGCGGATCTCGCCGGAACCATTCCCGCTCGATGAAAAACTGGCGAAGGAAATCGAATCGCTGGGCCGGGTGTTGTTGCAATTTTACCGCGCCGTCAATCTGCTTTACCGGCGCAGTGTGGAAGGAAAACAACCGGCGTGGGTGGCGGAACTGCTGGATCGCGGCAAACCATCTGAATTGATTGAACTTCAGCGTTCGCCCGCATTCAAAAACGACGTGCCGCGCGTCATCCGGCCCGACATTTTGCTGACGGAAAACGGCTTCCGCATCACCGAACTCGATTCCGTGCCGGGCGGCATCGGCCTGACGGCATGGCTCAATAAGACTTATTGCGGAATGCGGAACGCGGAACGCGGAATGGCCGGCGGACAGAATCAATCTGAACTCCGAACTCCGGACTCCGCACTCATCGGCGGCGCGGACGGAATGTTGCGTGGATTCGAATCCATCTTTGGCGACGCGAAACACGTTCACATCGTCGTGTCCGAGGAAGCCGCAACCTACCGCCCGGAAATGGAATGGGCTGCCACGCAACTCGGCTCACGATTCACGGTTCGCGATTCACAATTCGACAGCTTTGCCGACGGCGACGCGGTCTATCGTTTCTTCGAGCTTTTCGATCTGGCGAACGTCCCGAATTCGAAACGGATTTTCGAGCTGGCCGCGGAAAAACGCATCCGCCTGACGCCACCGCCAAAGCCGGTGTTCGAGGAAAAGATGCTGTTTGCGCTGTTATGGAACCGGAATTTACGCGATTTCTGGCGTGGCGAACTGGGCGAAGGCTTTTTGTCGCGCCTGCAAACATTGATACCCTACACCTGGGCGGTAGATCCGGCACCGTTGCCGCCACACGCTGCGATCCCCGAGTTGAACCTCACCAGCTGGCAACAGCTGAAAGCACTGTCACAGCGCCAGCGGGAACTGATTTTGAAGGTGTCCGGTTTTTCCGAACACGCCTGGGGCGCGCGCGGTGTCTATCTCGGCAGCGATTTGTCCCATGAAGAATGGTCGACCGCCGTGGACCGGGCCGTGGCGAGTTTTGCGAATTCGCCTTTTGTCCTCCAGCGTTACGAAAAGCCGAAAACCGTTGATGCCCGGTGGTTTGACCTTGAGAAGCAGGTCATCACGCCGATGAAAGGCCGGGTCCGTTTATGTCCTTACTATTTCGTTGCCGGCGAAGGCGACGCGGCACGCCCGCAACCGGGCGGCGTGCTGGCAACGATTGTCCCCGCTGACAAAAAAATCGTCCACGGCATGAGCGATGCTGTTCTGGCACCGTGCGCAGTTTAATCGGTGCGCGGATTTTATTGACTGGTGCCGCGCTTCTGGTTCACTGCCCGCAACGCCACATGTCTTCAAAAGTCCAGAATGGTGATGCGAAAGCGGCGACGCTGGAACGCCGCCGCGCCGCGCTGCTTAATCTTTTGGGCGACGAGAACGCGCAGATTTACCAGGCGGTGCGCGAGCAAATTCTGGCTGAAGGCAATGCCGCGGGCGAATGGCTGCGGCCTTACGCCTTGAGCGACGACCCGTTGTTGCGCCGGCGCGTCCAGGAAATCCTCTGGCACGTGGACAAACAGACCGGGGACAATTGTTTTCTCACTTTCTGCCTGAACCACGGCGAGGAATTCGATATGGAAACCGCCGCCTGGTTGCTGGCGAAGACGCAATTCCCCGAAATCAATGTGGAAGCGTATCAGGCGTTGCTCGACGGCTACGCGAATGCCTTGCGCGAACGCACTGACCGCCACGGGCGCGCGAACGCCATGCTGGGAAAAATCAACGATTACCTTTTCGGCGAACTGGGTTTCAAGGGTAACGAACAAAATTACTACGAACCGGACAACAGTTACCTGAACCGCGTGCTCGACCGGCGGACGGGCAATCCCATTACGCTTTGCCTGTTTTACATGCTGCTGGCGCGGCGGCTGGGGCTGCCGATTACGGGCATCGGCCTGCCGGGACATTTCATCTGCCGCCACCAATCCGCGTCCGGCGAGATCTTCGTGGACGTCTTCAACCGCGGGCGTCTGCTGACCAAGGCCGATTGCGTCCATTACCTCGTGCGCGGCAATTACGATTTGCGCGAGGAATATCTCGCCCCGGTCAGCCCGCGCCGGATTTTCCTGCGGATCTGCAGCAATCTGCACCAGATTTACCTCGAACTGGGTATGAAGGACGATGCCACCCGCCTGCAACGCTACCTCGTAGCCCTCGCGCGTTGACTTGCCAAACCGCCGCTGAGCGCGTAAAAAGTGAGGTTGGCGCCAGCTTAGCTCAGCGGTAGAGCAACGGTTTTGTAAACCGTCGGTCGCCGGTTCAATCCCGGCAGCTGGCTCCATTTTCCGAAACCCGGTTTACTCCACCGTTGCTCCACCTTTCAGGCTGGAACTTGTTGCAGCGCGTGTTGAATATCTCGACTTTTCTTCTTTAGCAGGTCATCGAATTTTGCGTCCAATGCCTCATTAAGTAGTTCAGATACGTTCAACCCGATCTGCTTCGCTAATTCCAGCCGTTTCTCATTCTCCGGCGTTGGCCGAAGGGCATACTGTTTATACCTTTTCATACTCGCTCCCTTTTTCGGCTGGTTTTGTCTAACAATTGTACAATACACGTTTTCCCATATTGGTCAACATTTTAATGGGTTGGGTATTGACAGCGTGTTGGTATTGTGTAACACTACCAACAAATGAGCACAGAAACGCCGAAAACAAAGCGAAAACGCAACGGTTTCAACGTTGAGTTCACTGCATCTGGTTTGAGGGCCTTTAACGGACTCTGCCACTTTACGGGTTGGACGGGAAAGCGCGTGATCGAACGCGCCTTAATCCTGGCCAACAAAAACC
>DASZAB010000010.1:0-11457 GCA_035945675.1 Verrucomicrobiia bacterium
AGAACGGCACCATCATCGGCGGCACCGGCGGCACCAGTTGCGCTTCGCCTTTGTGGGCCGGTTTCATGGCGCTGGTCAATCAGCAAGCGGCGTCTGCGGGCAAACCGGCGGTGGGTTTCATCAATCCGGCGATTTACCGGAGTGGCAAAGGTCCCGGCGCTGCTTACACCAGTTGCTTTCACGACATCACGGCCGGCAATACCTTCAACAGTCAAAATCCCGGCCGGTACCCCGCCACCTCCGGTTATGATCTTTGCACCGGCTGGGGCACGCCTGCCGGGAGCAATACAATTTACGCCCTCGCCGGCGTGGGGACCAATGACTTCACGGTGAACGCGTCGTCGGATCTTCTGAACCTGGTGCGGGGCGGCGTTTCGACCACCACCATTACGTTGACGCCAATGAACGGATTCAATGGTACGGTCAATTTATCCATTTCCGGTTTGCCCGGCGGTGTGGGCGCGGTCTTCAGTTCTCCCACCACGAGCAGCGGAAGCCTGTTGACCATCACCGTCAGCAACAACGCGGTTCTGGGCACCACCGCGCCGGTCATTACCGCCAGTTCCGGCGGTTTGACACATTCCTTGACCCTCAATCTTACTGTGGGGTTGCCGGTTCCGGGCGCGACCGCGGTGGGCCTTTCCGCTTTCTATAACCGCGCGGGAATTTACACGGATGGGCGGGCCTTCAGCGGCGGCCTGGACGGCGTGGGTTTTGCGTATTCGGCGAACCTGCTTGGCTCTTCGCCCGCCTGGGGCGGGATTGCGTTCAGTTTGGGATCCGCGAACACATTGGATGTCATCAGTTGTGCTGGTCAGACCATCACCTTGCCAGCGGGTAATTATTCCGCCTTGTTGCTGCTGGCGACCGCGGTGGAAGGTGCCCAGACTTCGCAGTCGTTCACCGTGACTTATACGGACAATTCCACCGTCACCTTCACGCAAAATCTCAGCGACTGGGCCTTTGCTCAAGATTACCCCGGCGAAGGCACCGTGGTGAGCATGGCCTACCGCAACAGCGGCAGTGGCACCAAAGACACCGGCACGCCCGTTGATGTCTATGGATACAGTTTCACCCTGGATCAGACGAAGACCGTCAAAAGCATCAAGTTGCCCAGCGACGGGAATGTGATCGTGCTGGCCATGACCCTGGCCAATGACACCGGCTCGGCAGCGCTTGCGTCGTATTTCAACCGGGCCGGGATGTACACCGACGGCACGACCTTCACCAACCCCGCCACCGGTGGGCTGGACCTTGGCGGCGCAGCCTATTCGGCGACGTTGCTGGGCGGTTCGCTGGTCTGGAGCAATACAATGTTCAATTTCGGTCCGCCGAATGTGACCAACGTCATCAGTTCCGCCGCCCAGACCCTGGTCCTGCCCGCGGGCCATTATTCGGTTTTACGGATGCTGGCGACCGGCGTGCAGGGCAATCAGACGGCGCAATCGTTTACCGTGACGTATGCCGATGCCACTTCCACCACGTTCGTGCAGAATCTCAGCGATTGGTTTACGCCGCAGAACTATGTGGGTGAGTCCAAAGCGGTGATGATGGGGCATCGCAACAGCAGCGATGGCACCCAGGATAACCGCACGTTCTATCTCTACGGCTATTCGTTCAATCTCAACAGCGCCAAAATCGTTCAAAGCCTCCGGTTGCCGAACAACGCCAACGTCATTGTTTTGGCCATCAGCCTGGTTCCCAACTGGACTCCGGTCTTTACCTACAATCCTTTCGTCGAGCCGGGCGTCACGGCCGGCCAGGCCTACGCCGGCTCCCTCGCTGGCACCGCGGTGGATTTGAACGGCGACGTGCTCACGTTTGCCAAAGTCAGCGGTCCAGCCTGGCTTAGCGTGGCAGCCAACGGCACGCTCTCTGGCACACCGCTTTCAGGCGACGCCGGTAGCGATAATTTCGTGGTGAGCGTCACGGACCCGGGCGGTTTATCCTCCAGTGCTGCCATGACGATCAACGTGACAGCCGCGCCTCCCATTATTTCTGCCATTTCGTTCCAGGGCGGCAATTTGTGGTTGAGTTGGACGGGCGGCATCGCCCCCTACCAGGTGCAGCTGACCACCAACCTTGCAACGCCCACCTGGGAAAACGTCGGAGGGCCCGTCAGCAGCAACAGCCTGTCGCTCACGCCGACCAACGCGGCGACATTTTATCGAATTTATGGCCAATAAACTTTGAGTGACCGGTGCAGGAAAACCAAATGAAATCAGCATGAACCCGACCCTGCTTACCCAAACCCGCGCCTTGGCCGGCATCCGGCACAAGGGTTTTGGCTTGTGGCTGCTGGCCTTCCTCTACGGGACAGGGGCGGGTTTCGCCGCGAACATGACGCCCATGGCGGTGACCGGATTCAATCGCGACGTGGTTGTCGAAAACATTGCGTCCGGTCCGCCTTTCACCAGTTACGCGGTCGAGTTCAACCCGGGCGAGGGCAATGCGTATTATCAAAGCGGCCTGCCCGGCTATAATTACGGTCTGCCGGTGACCGGTCTTTTCACCAACGCCAGCGACGGCACAACGTTTCAGTTTCAGTCCTACCGGGCGAACAACGTGTTGGATTTGAACTCCGGATCGGGAACCAACGGAACGCTGACCCTGAGTTCTCCAGGCATTTACAGCAGCATCGCGGTTCTCGCCAACTCGGCCAATGGCACCAGCGACGGTGCCGCCAGCCTGACGCTGCATTTCAGCGATGGCAGTACGTTCGTCACAAATTATTACGCGCCGGATTGGTTTAACAACAGCAGCACCGCCACGTATACCGTTGCGTTGCAGGGCGTCGAGCGCCTCAACCTCAGTTCCGGCAGCAGCGACGGCGCGCCGGCAAATCCCCAATTTTACCAAACCACCCTCAATCTGTATGCGATCCCGGCCGCGGCGGGCAAAACGCTGACCCGGATAGATTTCTATATCGCCGACGGAACGATCTCCGGACTGGCCGGGGCTACCGGCATTTATGCGCTGAGCGACCTGCCGGTTTCGGCGGTGACGTTGCCGACGGTGGCGACCCTGCCCGCCACGAGCGTTCAAGCGACCGCGGCGACGTTGAACGGAAAGATTCTTTCCACGGGAAACGAGCCTCCCGTCGTCACGTTCTATTACGGGCCAAGCAACGGCGGCACCGACGCGGCTGCCTGGTCGAACAATATTGTGTTGGGTTATGAAAGCGGACCATTTGCGCAGGCCGTCTCCGGGCTGGTTCCCAATACGACATATTATTTTGTGGCCAAGGCCGTGAACAGCGCCGGAACGGCCTGGGCCGCTCCGGTCCAGACTTTCGCCACCAGCGCGGCCACGCTGCCCGCGGTGACCAATGCCCCGGCCGTGAATATTCACACGACGGTGGCCACGCTTGACGGCCAGGTGCTGGCCACCGGCGGCGCCGCGCCGTTCATTACCATTTTCTACGGGCCGACCGATGGCGGCACCAACGCGGCCGCCTGGGCGCAAAGTGTCGCGCTGGGGGCGCAGCCGGGCTTCTTCGCCCAGGCCCTGGCCGGACTTTCCCCGGGGACAATCTATTATTTCAATGCGCGGGCCGTGAACGCCGCCGGAACCGCGTGGGCCGCTCCGTCCGAATCCTTTGCCACCCTGGCGTCCAATCAGGTGCCCGCGGCGGTGCCGATGCTGACTTACCACAACAACGCGGCCCGCCTGGGCGTCAATACCAATGAAACGGCGCTGACCCTGGCAGACGTGAACACCAATTCGTTCAGCAAAGTATTTTCCTATACCGTGGATGGTTACGTGTATGGCCAGCCACTCATTCTGACCAACGTTTCGATATCGGGCAAAGGCGTGCACAACCTCCTGTACGTCGTCACCGAACATGACACGGTTTACGCCTTTGATGCCGACACGTTCGTGAGCACGCCGTATTGGACCAACAGTTTCATCAACCCGGGCGCCGGCGTGACGACCGTTCCGAGCGGTGACGTTAATTCGAGCGATATCGTTCCGGAAATTGGCATCACCAGCACGCCGGTGATCGATCCGACGACGGGAACCCTGTATGTCGAAGCCAAGACCAAGGAAGTCAGCGGCGGCGTCACCACTTACGTGCATCGTTTGCATGCTCTGAATGTGGCGACGGGTGCGGAAAAATTCGGCGGGCCGGCGGTCATCGCCCGGACCAGCTACGATGGCTCAAGCTACACCTATGTTTCCGGCCCGTCCGTTTCCGGCACGGGCGACGGCAGCGTCGGCGGCACGGTGACCTTTAACGCGCTGCGGCAGTTGAACCGGTCGGCCCTCGTGCTCTTGAATGGCATCATTTACGTCGCGTCCGCTTCGCACGGAGACAACGGTCCTTATCACGGCTGGCTGCTGGCCTACAACGCCGGCACGCTCGCGCCGGTCGGCGTTTATAACACCACCCCCAACGGCAGTGAGGGAGGCATCTGGGAAGGCGGCGGTGCCCCCGCCGGCGACACGGCCGGGAACCTTTTCCTGTCCACCGGCAACGGGACGTTTGACGCGACCGGCAACACGTTCAACCCCGCGGTCAATGATTTCGGAACCAGCATTCTCAAGTTCTCAACGACCAACGGTTTGAACCTGGAGGATTTCTTTACGCCCTACAACCAGGCCGCGTTGAGCAGTTACGACCAGGATTTGGGATCCGGCGCGCCCGTCGTCCTGCCCGACTCGGCCGGCAGCGCGGCCCATCCGCACCTGCTAGTGACGGCGGGCAAGGCGGGAGAGAACAACATCCCCGATCAGGGCAAAATGTATCTTCTGGACCGGGACAACCTGGGGCATTTCAACGCCTCCGGTGACACCCAGGTGGTCCAGGTGCTTACGAATGCGTTCACTCCCACGGGCGGAAGCTACGATACGCCCGCATTTTTCAACAACACCATCTATTACATCGGCAAGAACGATCCGCTGAAGGCATTTTCGATTTCCAATGCCGTGATTTCACCAAACGCCACGGTTGGCTCCACGACATTCGGCCATCCCGGTGCAACTCCATGCATCTCGGCCAATGGAGCTAACGACGCGATCTTGTGGGCGATTGAGTCGGACGCTTACGGCAGCAGCGGTCCGGCTGTGTTGCGCGCGTACAACGCCACCAACGTGACGCAGGAACTTTACGACAGCAATCAGCTCCTCGCGCGGGACAATCCCGGCCCGGCGGTCAAATTCACCGTGCCCACCATCGCCAATGGCAAAGTCTATGTCGGAGCGGAATATGAAGTATCCGTCTTCGGCCTCGCTCCGTACCTCAATCCGCCGACGATTTCTCCCAATGGCGGCGAGTTCTTCACCAACTCCGTCGGCGTGACGCTGGCGGACGGCACGCCGGGAACGACCCTCCGTTACACTCTGGACAACACCTTGCCGACCAGCAGCTCGTCGCTTTACTCCGGTCCCTTTACCCTGACCAACAGCGCCACGGTGATCGCCAAGGCTTTTGAAACCGGTTTTATTGACAGCGCCGCCGCCAGCGCAGCCTTCGTTTTGCGGTCGCGTCCGGCTTTTGAATCGGTGGCAATCTCCACCAACGGTGCGGCCCAACTCTCCTTTTCGGGCGAGGCGGGGAAAACTTACGTCCTGCAGGGTTCGACGAATCTGATGGACTGGGTTCCGTTAAGCACCAACACGCCGACGTTGAACCTGTTCAATCTGCTGGATCCGGGCGCGACCCATTATCCGATTCGCTTCTATCGCGCAGTGGAATTGCCATGAGCCCGATCCTGACGCAACCCTTGCGACGGCAGGCCGAAGCCGCGGACCCGCGGCGGGGCAACGGCAGCACGTTTGGCGCGCTCGCGCCGCACCGAAACGGCAGGAATCTGCACCGCCGCGTTTTGTTCGTGACTGACTTTTACCTGGAGGACCTGCTGGCGGGCATTGTGGATTACGCGCACCAGGCCGGATGGGAACTGAACGCAAATATGCGGTTCCACGGTCTGTTCCCGCCGGCGACCGAACCCTGCGATGGCATTCTGGCTACGGTGACCAAGGCCCGGGTACGGGACTGGCTCGCCAGCCGGCCGGAATGCCCGATGGTGCGGATGATTGGCACCGAATTCGATCTGCCGTATCCGGGGGTGGAGGCGGATTACGTAGCCGCCGGCCGCAGCGGCGCACGGCACCTCTTGGAATTGGGGCATGTTCACTTTGCCTTTTATTCGCTGTATGACATTCCCGAGGTGCGCGAAGTCCGGGAAGGCTTCGAAGCCGAACTGACGGCGGCCGGCCAATCCATGCGGCGGCTGGATTTTTTCGCGGCGCACCCGGCGCGGCCTCCCGCGGATATGACTCATCCGGAACGTTGTCACTGGCTGGCGGCTGAATTGAGACGTCTGCCTTCGCCTCTGGCGGTCATGGGGGACGATGACCGTCGCGCCGTTGAATTGTTGGAGGCTTGCGAGGTGGCCGGGCTGCGCGTGCCTGAAGACGTGGCCATTCTTGGCTGTGACAATCATTGGGTCGAACAAGGCATGTCTCCCGTCCCGCTTTCGTCGGTGGACATGAATTTCAAAGGCGTGGGGAAGAGAGCCGCAATGCTGCTCGATGATTTGATGCACGGTCAGCCGGTTTTGCCGGTTACCAAAATGGCCCCTGCCGGCGTCGTCGCCCGGCGTTCCACGGCGACCTTTGTGACGGATTCGGCGGAAATTACAGCGGCCATCGTCTTTCTGCGCGAGCACTTTCACGAACCGCTCCATATCGCGGAACTGGCACGCCGGGCCGGCATGTCGGAACGGGTCTTTCAACTGGAGTTCAAGCGGCGGGTCGGGCATAGCGCGCGGGAGGAATTGCGCCGGGCGCGGATGGCCCGGGCGATGCAGTTGTTGCGGGACACCGACCTGAAACTTGAAGCGATCGCGATGGAAACCGGGATGACATCCGCGGTGCGGCTCTGCCGCCTCTTTACGGAAACCCACGGAATCAGTCCGAACACCTGGCGGGCACAGGCCAAGGCAGCCCGTTGAGAGGCCAATCCCCGCCGTCAATTCGGAAATCGGCTACTTTTATTCGCAAACCGGCAATGTCAGAAGCTTGTTTCACAGAAGGTATTTTCTTATAAAACCATTAGTTCCGGTAAGGAACCGACACGGTGTCGGCGATCGTAAACACTTAAATTGGAAGTGAAATGAAACACGTGAATACAGTGGGAGGTTTTTTGCTGCTGACGGCGGCAGTTACCGCGCAGGCGCAGGTCGTCAACCTGAACAACTACGACAATTTTGCAGTCACTCAATTTACCCCCTATGTGGGCCCGGGTGCCTATCCCGGTGCCACCTCCGGCGATTTCTGGAATGGATTTGGTCTGGAGAGCAGTGGCAGCAATCCTTATCCGGCGACCGGCCTGCTTTCGGACTCGACCGGCACACCGACCGGGATGAGCTATTCCATCACCTACGATTTCAACAACGGGGCCGACAGCAGCAGTTACCAGGGAACGCCTGCCTTCCTCTATGCCGAGACCGCCGCCGTCAGTGGCACGGACGTGGGGACGCTCACGCTCAACAACGTTCCGACGGGCAGTTACAACTTGTATCTTTACGGGGCGAATTTTGACGGGACGCGTGGCGCGCAGTTTACCGTGAGCAGCGGCGCGGCGTTGGGTGGCATCAGTGCCACCACCAACCCCTACACCAGCGCCGGCAGCGGTCCGCTGACCACGTTTGCCCTGGGGGTTGACTATGTCGAATTCACCGGTGTAACGGCTGACGGTAGCGGCAACATTAACATCACCTGGACGCAAAACGTCCACGACAACTCCGGAGGTGGGGAAGGCGATTTTAATGGCATGTCGCTCGTGGCGGTTCCGGAACCGGGTACGCTGGCGTTGCTCGGATTGGGTTTGGCGGGTTTTGTGACGCGCCGCCGCCGGAGCTAATATCAATTCCATCTTTTCGAATTCGGATTGGACGCATTTATACGCCGGGGACGATCGGCTCCGTTGCGATTCCGCAAACGGAGCCAATTTTTTAAAGTGCGAACCCTGGTCGCAGTGGCAGCGCTATCACAGCGATGGTAAAACGGCTTGAATATAAGCGTCCGCGCGGAGCTTCAGAAAGACCCGTGCATATAGGGTCCAACGACCGGCCCTGGCCCCGCCCGGGAGGATGCATGAACTGCCGGAGCCTCGGGCTGGGATTGGCGGCGATGCTGCTGCTGGCGGGATGCCAGTCGGCCTTCCATCAAAAAACCGGCCGGCCGACGGAATCGCCGGCCAACGGGCGCATCACGGTCACCGTCAATCACAATGACAATGACACCGCGACGGCGGCATTTTCCTTCCGGGCCGTGCCACCGCCTTCCCGGGTGGATGCGGCCACCACGGCGCAATTCACCCTCGTGGACGGCGAGACCGACCCCAATTCCGGCGGGTTGGACACACTACACGACGGGGAGGTTCCGACGGAAGCCGACCAGCCGCCGGCCAATTTCTTTTTCAACGCCGGCACCGACGGCGGACGGCTCCTGATTGACCTGGGCGAGGCGATAAAAATCAAGGAGGTCAACACCTATTCCTGGCATCCCGGCACTCGCGGGCCGCAGGTGTACGAGCTCTACGCCAGCGATGGCGGGGCCGGCAATTTCAATCCCCGGCCCGGGCGCGGCACGGATCCGGAAAAATGCGGCTGGCAACGGGTGGCCCGCGTTGACACGCGGCCCAAAGACGGTAGCGGCGGCGGGCAATACGGCGTGAGCATCTCGGACACCGCGGGCGCGATTGGCAGGTACCGCTATCTGTTGTTTGATATGTCTGATACCGAAGAAGAGGATGATTTCGGCAACACCTTTTACAGCGAGATTGATGTGATTGATGTCAACGCGCCAGCCGTTGCGGCGGAATCCATCAACCAGGCCGCATCACCCGTTTTGTTTGTCATCCCAACGACCGACGGGAAGTGCAAAATCACCATCGACACCCGGGCGGCGCCCCAGTTGGCGGACTGGGCCGATCACCAGCTCGCGCCCGTGCTCGCCGAGTGGTATCCCAAAATCGTGGCCCTGCTGCCCAGCCCGGGTTTTACCGCGCCGACCCATTACACGATCACCGTCAAGCACATGGGTGGCGTCGCCTACACCGCCGGCACGCACATTTTCGTCAGCGAACAATGGATCCAGGATCAGCTGCACGGCCAGGCCATCGGCTCGCTGATCCACGAGACGGTCCACATTGTCCAGCAATACGGATGGGGGCGGCGCAACCATCCCGATGCCACGCCTTCGCCGGGTTGGTTGGTGGAAGGCATGGCTGATTACGTCCGGTGGTTCATCTACGAACCGCAAAGCCACGGTGCGGACATTGTCTGGATGCGCCAGCAGAGGAATTTCACGCCCGGCTATGATGACGGCTACCGCGTCACCGCCAATTTCCTGGACTGGGTGACGGAAAAGGATGACCCCGATATCGTCGCCCAATTGAATGCAGCGATGCGCGAGGGCAAATACACCGACGAACTGTGGAACCGGTACACCGGCCAGACGGTGCAGGAGCTGGGCCAGCAATGGCAGAACCAGATTGAGTCCCAACTGGCCGCCAAACCGGTTGCGGGCAACGTCCCGAAGCAAGGCGGCTGAACGATCAGACCGGGATTGCAGCCGGAAACATGAAAGCACGGGTCAAGAGCCAATCCAGACGCGGTCTTTGGCTGGAGGACGTGCCCGGGCCGGAGGTCGGGCCGAGTGCCGTGTTAATCCAGGTGGACATCATCACGGGCACGTTGGGCAAGGCGCTGGGCGGCGCGAGCGGCGGTTACTCCAGCGGCCGCAAGGAAATCATAGAATTGCTTCGGCAGCGGTCCCGGCCCTATCTTTTCTCCAACACGCTGGCGCCGGCGATGGCCGGGGCGTCTTTGAAAATTTTGGAATTGCTGACCGAATCCACCGCCTTGCGGGATAGCGTGGAAGCCAACACGAAATTTTTCGAGCGGAAATGACGAAGCCCGGCTTTAACATTCTGCCCGGCGCGCATCCGATTTGCCCGGTGATGCCGGGCGACGCGGCGCTGGCCACGAAGTTTGCCGACGCGATGCTGGCGAAAGGCGTTTATGTCATCGGCTTTTCGTATCCGGTCGTGCCCAAAGGCGCGGCGCGCATCCGCACGCAGATTTCAGCCGCGCATTCGCGCGCGGATTTGGAACTGGCCCTCGGCGCGTTCGCCGGGGTCGAAAGGGAGCTGAATCTCTGACCCGAACCATCGACCATGAAAATGAACCATCTCCACTCGCCGCTCAAACGTCTTCTGCCATTGGCGGCACCGCTGATTGCGCTGGCGTTGTCCGCCAACGGCGCGGATCAAACTGTCACGGACCAAAACCGCCTGTATAATTATATCCGGCCCCTGGTCGGCACGGCGGGCGAGGAGGGCAATACCTATCCGGGACCTTCCGCGCCGTTTGGGATGATGCAACTCAGCCCCGACACCGGTTCCTGTCTCACCAACTGGAACACCTGCTCGGGTTATTCTTACGACGACCCGACGATTCTCGGTTTCAGCCTGACGCATCTGACGGGCACCGGCTGTCCCGACCTGGGCGATTTTCTGTTCATGCCGCAGGTAGGCCAGCCGGCTTTTGTTTGGGGTGACGCGGCGGATCCCGAGACCGGCTATCAATCCGCCTATGCCCACACCGATGAATCGGCAAGCGCCGGGTATTACAAAGTCAAACTGTTGAAATCGGGCATCACGACCGAACTGACGGCCGGCGAACGGGCCGGCATGTTGCGCTTCACTTTTCCGGCCGGTGACCGGGCGTCCATCATGATTGACCTGAGCCACATCATCGGCCCCTGGAAGGTGGCCGAATCGCACGTCCGGATCGAGAACGCTTCGACGATCACGGGATTTCATTTGATCAACGGCTGGGCCAGGGAGCGGTATCTTTATTTTGCCGCGCGATTTTCGCGCCCGTTTGACGGCACCGAAATCATCAGCTCGGGCAAGCCGGTGATTTACAACACCTACCGGTTCCGCAGCCGCAAGGAAGCCTCCGGCACGAACCTCCAGGTCTTCGCCCAATACGACCAGACCAGCCCGGAGGAAGTCATCCGGGTAAAGGTCGCCATCTCCGCCGTCAGCGCCGCCGACGCGCGGCAAAATCTCGACGCGGAAATTCCGGGTTGGAATTTTGACAAAGTGCGGGAGGCAACGCGCGCCAAATGGGACCACGCGTTGGGCAAAATTCAGATTGAAGGGACCCCGGAGCAGAAGGAAACGTTTTACACCTCGGTTTACCACGCGATGCTCGCGCCGAACCTGTTCACCGACGTGAACGGCAAATACCACGGCTTCGACCAGAACATTCATCACGCGAATCATTTCACCGATTACGCCGTTTTCTCGCTCTGGGACACGTTCCGCGCCGAAAACCCGCTGCTGGCGCTCGTGGACGAGCCGCGCGAGTCGGATTTCATCAATTCCCTGCTCGTGCATTACGACCAGAGCGTGGATCATTTGCTGCCGATGTGGGA
>DASZAB010000011.1:0-30952 GCA_035945675.1 Verrucomicrobiia bacterium
AAGCAGGGGCTGGCAATTTGTTCGTGCACGGATCTGAAAGCCCCCGTATTTTCCCGCTGCTTTTATGGCCATGGTAAAACCTTTTGCCGCGGTGCGGCCCCGACCGGAACTCGCCCCGCAAATCTGCGAACTGCCTTACGATGTGATGTCGTCGGACGAGGCGCGCGCGGTTGCCGCCGGCAACCCGCTCAGTTTTCTGCACGTCAGCAAACCGGAGATTGATCTGCCGCCGGAAATGGATGTGCATGCGCCGGAAGTCTATGCCCGGGGCCGGGAAAATTTTCAAAGACTCCTCCGGGACGGCGCGCTCAAACCGGATGTCCAACCGTGCTTTTACCTGTATCGGCAGGTCATGGGTTCGCACATGCAAACCGGGCTCGTCGCGGCCGCCAGTTGCGAGGAATACCAGCGCGGCATCATCCGGAAACACGAGCAGACGCGGGTGGACAAGGAGAACGACCGCGTGCAGCACATCGAGACCTTGAACGCCCAAACCAGCCCGGTGTTTCTGACCTATCCGGCCGTCCGCACCCTGGACACATTCATCGCGGAAAAGGTCTCCGGCAAGCCGGAGATTGATTTTACGGCGGGCGATGGCGTGCGGCATGTGTCCTGGACCATTCGGGAGCCGCACGATATCAGGTTCATCGAAACACAATTTGTGCGGATTCCTCACCTGTACATCGCCGACGGCCATCATCGCAGCGCGGCCGCGGCGCGCGTCTATCAGTCGCGCCAGGGCGCGGGTGAAAGCGGCCGGTTTCTCGCCGTAATTTTTCCACACCATCAGATGCAGGTTTTGCCGTACAACCGGGTCTTGAAGGATTTGAACAGTTGGACGCCGGAACAGTTGCTGGAAATTCTCGGGAAGGTTTTTGCGATGGACGCCCGGGGTACCGCCGTACCGGCCCGCGAACACGAACTCAGCCTCTATCTGGCCGGCCAATGGCACACCCTGGCGTTCCAACAACACGTTCTGGACGGACACGACGCGGACAAATTGCTCGACGTGGCCTTGCTGCAAAAACATGTGCTCGGACCGGTGTTCGGCATTGACGATCCGCGCACGAACCAGCGCATCCATTTCGTCGGCGGCATCCGCGGCACGGCGGAACTGCAAAAACTGGTGGACAGCGGCCAATTCGCCTGCGCGTTTTCGATGCATCCCATGAGCGTCGAGACGTTGATGGCCATCAGCGACGCCGGCGGCGTCATGCCGCCCAAGAGCACATGGTTCGAGCCGAAGCTCCGTGACGGGATGTTCTGCCACCTGATTTGAGGAGGACACTGCTCTGTCAGTGCCCTGTTTGATTTGGACAACGACGAAGCGTTGCCCTCCATGCGAAACGTTGATTAACTGCCACCTGTGTCATTGAACCGCCTTCAACGCGGCCTGCGCGCCACCTTTACCGGCATGGCCGTGAACGTCGTGTTGTCGGGCACGAAACTCACCGCCGGCATCGCCGGCCATTCCCATGCGCTCGTCGCGGATGCCGTCGAATCCTTCGCCGACATTTTCAGCTCGCTGATCGTGTGGCGCGGACTGGTCGTAGCGGCGGCCCCGGCGGACGAGGACCATCCTTACGGCCACGGCAAGGCCGAACCAATCGCCTCCGCCATCGTTGCCGCCATGTTGTTGGGGGCGGCGCTGTGGATTGCCATCACGGCGTTCGGCGAAATCATGAAACCGCACCAGTCGCCGGCACCGTTCACGCTCGTCGTGCTGGTGGCGGTGGTGGCCGTGAAAGAAGGCCTGTTCCGGTTTGTTTCGCGCGAAGGCAGGGCCGTGGACAGTTCGGCGGTCAAGACCGACGCCTGGCATCATCGCAGCGACGCCATCACATCCGTGGCTGCCGGCATCGGCATCAGCGTGTCGCTCATCGGCGGCAAGGGATTTGAGGCTGCCGACGACGTGGCGGCGATTGCGGCGGCGGGGGTCATTGCGTGGAACGGCTGGCATTTGCTTCGGCCGGCACTCAATGAACTCATGGACACCGCGCCCGGCCATGAGGTGATTGACCAGATCCGCCAGATTGCGGCCACCACGCCCGGTGTGGATCGCGTGGAAAAATGCTTCGTGCGCAAGGTGGGTTACCAGTATTTCGTGGACATGCACGTGGAAGTGGACCCGCAGATGACCGTGCTGCATTCGCATGAAATCGCCCACGAAGTGAAGGACAAAATCCGCGACACCATGCCTTCGGTCAACGACGTGCTCGTGCACATCGAACCCCTGGGCATCGCGGCGCGGCAAAAGCGGGATTAAACATCGAACATCGAACATCCAACGCTCAACATCCATGCGTCGGTGATTGCGAAATCATTGGTTGTTCGATGTTGGTTGTTGGATGTTCCTCAAATTTTCCTGTTCCTTTTTTCGCCCGTGCGGACATTTATAGGTAAATGCTCGAATCGGACGACATCTCGCTGCTCCAGCAATATGCCTCAGGCAACTCCGAATCGGCTTATTCAGCCGCCGTGCAATAATGCGGCCCATCGAAATGGTTGTGGTTGAAAAAGCAAATTAACACTGGACAAAATTCATTTTCCGGCGCGTCATTGAAATTGACACCATGGATTCCGAGGCAAAAATTCAACCGCGGGCGTTCACGCTCATCGAATTGCTCGTCGTCATCGCCATCATCGCCATTCTGGCCGCGCTGCTGTTACCGGCGCTGTCGTCCGCCAAGCAACGGGCCTGGACGGTGGCCTGCATTTCCAATCTGCATCAGATCAGCCTGGGCATGGCACTGTTTGCGGACGATCACCAGGGGTTTTATCCCGAATCCGGCTACATCATCGCGTGGGGAACCATTGACCAGGCACCTCCGAATGGATCCGGAAAACCCGGTTGGATGGAACAGATTGTTTCCTACACGCAAAATACCAATATTTATCATTGCCCTGGCAATGCCCAGTTGCCTGCCGCCAACCGATCGCTCTTCAACTATTTCAACGGCGTGCGGGCCGCCACGGTGGTTGCCAATAATGCTTATGCCCCGGTTGCCGCCAAACGGATCAGGTTTCCCTCCGCTTACGTTTTGGCGGGCGATACGATTGACAACGGACAGTATTTTAGCCGGAACGACGCGGACAAAGACGACTACTCGCAGAATTGCGTCGGCGGTCCGGTTAACGGCACACCCTGGGTGGATTGGCAGGCGCACACCAAAGGTCAGAACATTCTCTTTGCCGACGGCCACGCGAAGTGGTTCAACGGCTACGATACCAACGCGATGACTTTTCGGTACGATTCGATCCACGGTTGGCAATGAACCGCGGCAATTTCACTATTGCTAGCCATAGAAAATCGATTTAAAAATTCAACTAATCAACCCGGAGTTTTTATGCGCGAAAATAAATCTGCCCAGACTTTCAAACCGAACCGTCGTGAATTCCTGAAACAGCAAAACTCAATTTGACAGCATGAACAACCAGTCAAACGGGAAATCCCGGTTAGAAATGAGCCGCCATATGAATACAGAACGCAACACCAACGGAATGAGCCGCCGCCAATTTCTGCAAACCAGCGCCGCCTCTGCAATGTTCCTGGGTCTCGGCGGCGTGCAGTCATTTGCCGCGCCCAGCGCTGCCACTCCGGAAAATTCGATCCCATGGGTGACGCTCAACAACGGCCTGAAAATGCCACGTCTTGGACTCGGCACGATGACGCTCACCGGCGACGTGGGAGTCAGGTGCGTGGCAGATGCCATCTCTCTGGGCTATCGGCTTATTGATACCGCTATGATCTACGGCACTGAAGTGGCCGTGGGCGAGGGGATCAAACAAAGCGGAATCAAACGGGAAGAACTCTTTATCACTTCAAAATTGTGGAAGACCGACATGGGATACGAAAAGGCCAAGAAAGGATTTAAAACCTCCATTGATAAATTGAAGACGGATTATTTGGACCTTTACCTGATTCATCGGCCTTCCGGCGGCGATTGGAGGGGCTCCTGGAAGGCCATGGAGGAACTCTATCATGAAGGTAAAATCAAGGCCATCGGCATGAGCAATGCCGATTTCGCGCAAATGGACGACTTGATTGCGAACAGCGAGGTGAAACCTGCCGTCCACCAGATTGAAACTCATGCGTTTTTCCAGGAAGGCAAGGCGTATGATTACTTAAAGCAACATGGCATCCAAATGGAAGCCTGGGCTCCTTTTGCCGAAGGCCGTCATGGGCTTTTCACCAACGACACTCTGGCGGCCATCGCCAGGAAGCACAATAAAACCGTGGCACAGGTGTGCCTCCGATGGCATTTCCAAAGAGGAATTGTGGCCATCCCCAGATCCCATCAGAAAGCGCATATTGCGGAAAATGTGAATATCTTTGATTTCAGCCTCGAAGATTCCGATCTGGCCTCGGTTTCGCCGTTGGATTTAAATACCACTCAATTTCCTGAGTGGAGCTGACATTTCGCTTTTTTACCGGACCTGATGCGATTTCGTTTTGTCCGCGCGCAACGGGCTGCCGGCGACAGAAACAGGTTTGTTCGGTTTGAGGTGGGAGATAGCCTTTGATCGTGTTGAATCATTTCCATATGCGCGCAAAAAAATTGTTCATGCCGGCGCTGAGATGGGCGCTGGTCATTTCTCTGTTTTTTTCGGCGCCGCCGTTTTCACGAGCGGCCGGGACCAACCCGCCGGCCGCCTGCGGGCCGCGTGAAGTCCTGGCGTTTTATTACCCGTGGTACGGTCCGTCGCGGCATTGGGGCAAGGTGGACGCCGCCCGGCACGATATCGAAGCCTCCCGGGATTATCCCGTCAAAGGCGCCTACGACTCGCATGACCCGGCCCTCATCGACTGGCAAATCAACGCCGCCCAAACCCACGGTATCACCGGATTTATCGCCTCCTGGTGGGGACAGGGCACTTATGAAGACCAGGCGGTTCCCCGCTTGCTCCAAGGCGCTGAGCAAAGGCATTTCAAGGTCACAATTTATTGGGAGACCGTCCCCGGCAAAGGGCGCGAACAAATTGACCAGGCCGTGGACGATCTGACTTATGTGCTGACACATTCCGGCACGAACCGCGCGTTTCTCAAAGTGGACGGAAAGCCGGTGATTTTCGTTTATGGCCGCGTCCTGGGGCAGGTGCCGTTCGCGTCCTGGCCGGAGATCATTCGCCGGGCGCGCGCCAGGGCGGGAGATTTCCGGCTCATCGCGGACGGTTACTCGGAACGAAATGCCCGCCTGTTCGACGGCCTGCACACTTACAACATCTGCGGCGAGGTCAAAGGCAAGACGCCCGCCGAACTCCGTGCCTGGGCCGCGGCGCATTATGCCGGCGCCGTGAAACTCGCGCGTGAACACAACCGCATCGCCTGCGTCACGGTCATTCCCGGTTACGACGACACCAAAATCCGCAAACCGGGCCTCAAAGCGGACCGTCTGGACGGGCAGGTCTATCGTGTGCTCTGGGACGAAGCCATCAAAGCCAGACCCGATTGGGTGCTGATCACGTCGTGGAACGAGTGGCATGAAGGTTCGGAAATTGAGCCGAGCCTGGAATACGGCAATCAATATTTGCAGCTCACTCGCGATTATGCGGCAGGATTCCGTCAGGGCGCAGACTGACACCGGCTGCCAATTCCCGGTACTGGTTACATTTTGCATATTCCGGTGGGGCGAGCGTACGCGCGAGCCGGCTCGTCCGTAGCCTCGCCCCACCAAACTGTACTACCACCATTTCCTCTTTGCGTTTGTGGCAGCTTGGACGGATAATATCCGCTCATGAAAATCGTTCTGGCATATTCGGGCGGCCTCGATACCTCGGTGCTGCTGGCGTGGCTCAAGGAAACCTATGACGCCGAGATGATCGCCTTTTGCGCGAACATCGGGCAGGCGGAGGAACTGCGCGGCCTCGAAGCGAAGGCGAAGAAAACCGGCGCGTCCAAAATTTACATCGCGGATTTGCAGGAGGAATTCGCGCGCGACTTCATCTTCCCGATGCTCCAGGCCAGCGCGATTTACGAAGGCCAGTATTACCTCGGCACCAGCATCGCCCGGCCGCTCATCGCCAAGGGCATGATTGCCGTGGCCAAGAAGGAAAAGGCCGACGCCATCGCCCACGGCGCCACCGGCAAGGGCAATGACCAGGTGCGGTTCGAACTGACCGCCGCCACGCTCGCGCCGGATTTGCAGGTGATTGCGCCGTGGCGGGACGAAGCATATCGCAATGAATTCCCCGGCCGGCAGGAGATGATTGATTATTGCGCCGAACATAAAATTCCCGTCCTGGCCAGCGCGAAGAAACCGTTCTCGTCCGACCGGAACCTTCTGCACATCTCCTACGAGGCGGGTATTCTCGAAGACCCGTGGCTGGACGCGAGCGACAAAAAGTATCGCGGCTCGTTCACCACGCTCTCGGTGTTCCCGGAAGAAGCACCGAACAAACCGGAGTTTGTGACGCTGGGTTTCAAGAAAGGCAATTGCGTGGCGGTGAACGGAAAGAAATTGAATCCGGTCGGTGTGATGCAGGCTTTGAACAAAATCGGCGGCAAGCACGGCGTCGGGCGGGTGGACATGGTGGAGAACCGGTACGTGGGCATGAAATCGCGGGGCGTGTATGAAACTCCCGGCGGCGCGATTCTGCACTTTGCGCACCGGCAGATGGAAAGCCTCACCATGGACCGGGAGGTCATGCATTTGCGGGACTCACTGATTCCGCGGTACGCGGAGCTGGTATATTACGGCTACTGGTTCTCGCCTGAGCGGCAGGCATTGCAGGCATTCGTGACCGAGAGCCAGAAAAACGTGACCGGCATCGTGCGGGTGAAGCTGTACAAGGGCAACATTATGGCCGCCGGCCGCCAGAGCCCGGTGAGCCTGTACAATCCGCACATTGCGACGATGGAAGCCGACCCCACGAAGGCTTACAACCAGGACGACGCCACCGGCTTCATCCACCTTAATGCGTTGCGTTTAAAGGTCGCGGCTAAAGTCCAAAAGAAAAAATAAAGTTGACGCGCGAAGCGCGTCACGCTTTGCGGGATGGCGGCCAAGGTGCAGAGGAAGAAATGAATGTTTAAGATCGCAAATTGCGATCTTAAACGAGGCGGGAAACCAATCGTGCTTTGCGATAGGTCAGCTTAATAGTAATGGGTGGTCCGCTTTGATATCGCACTTTGCGATATCAAAACGAGATGCGGTCACAAATTGTGCCCGCTTCGGAAGGGAACGAAATGAGCAACGAAATGCCGTTGCAGATGGACCAGATTGGCTCGCTGATTCGTACTATTCGCGGTCAGAAAGTGATATTGGACAGCGATTTGGCCCGTATTTATGGCGTGCCGACCAAAGTCTTGAACCAGGCGGTGAAACGCAACCTCAAGCGTTTTCCTGATGACTTTCTGTTTAGATTATCATCCGATGAATTAGGAAACTTGAGGTCACAATTTGTGACCTCAAGTTTTCATGGCGGCCAGCGGTACATGCCCTACGCTTTCACCGAAAACGGCGCCATCATGGCGGCCAATGTTCTTAACAGCCCGGCGGCGGTACGGATGAGCGTGTTTGTGGTACGGGCGTTTGTGCAGATGCGCGACCTGCTGGGTGGCACCAAGGAACTCGCGCGCCAGTTGGCCGACTTGGAAAAAAAATTGACCGCGCGGCTCGATGAACATGAAATTGCCATTGTCGAAGTGCTGCGGCGCGTCATGGACATCCTTGACCCGCCGCCACCGCCGCCCGACCCGCCGAGGCGGCGGATTGGTTTTCACGTGGAGCCGGAAGACAAACCCGGAAGCAATGCAAAGAAAAGAGCGTGAAATGCACGCTTGTGTAATTATGATTGCCACCATGGAAGCGTTGAAATTGAAAATTGCTGTCGGGATCAAAGATTTGGATCACGGACGCTTTCAAATTTACAACGATGTTAATCTCATGCAATTGGCGGATGAGATCGGCCAATGTGGAAGAATCCGGCTCCATGCACATGTCGTGTTAAGCAGGTTCTTATCAAAGGCATGGACAAAGAAATAAACACCAGTGGGCTATCCCACCCCGACCAACGGCGGGGTCCTGATCATCGAGGACATCCTCCTGCACCTGGCCGAACTGGTTCAGAACGCCGCGCTCAAGAAGTACGGCATCGAATTGATGTATCTCACCCGGGAAAGCTACGCGGCGAAAAAGCGACAGCTCGCGGAACAGCAAAAGAACAACGTGGGCGGCCCCGTTGGGGACCCGTTCGTCGAGCGCTACAAAAGCTTGTTTGGCACGATGACGCCGACGCCGTCCGCCTCCAGCAACAGCGTAACACTTTACGTGAACGATCCGGAGAAACGCGTCATAAATCTCGAAGACCAGGATGCCGATGGCAAGCCGCTCAAAACCCGCTCCTAGGTGTTAGGGAAGCCGGTGTGGTACCAGGAGTTTGACAAGCCACCGCCCGCCGACACCCGACTGCAAATTTATCTAGCTACTCCTGAAGCGATCCAAACCTTTCACTTCAAAGTCGAGAACATCCCGCTGCCGTAAGCCTCTACAATCCGCGCATCCCACCCGCCTTCTCCCGCTTCACGCGAGCCCTGCGGCTCAGCGCTGCGCCAACCGCCGGACTTGGGCGCGGAAGCCGGGTTAATCGAGCACGTACGTGATGAGCGGCTCCGGGTTGCCTTGGACGGAAACGAGGACCATTTCCTTACCGTCAAGCACCAGCACCCAGCATTTCACGCGATGGGCGGAAATATTGTTTCCCGGCAGGTAAACCGCAACCAGGTTGTGGCCCTCCATCACCCCCACCACGCGCGCCCAACCGCGGACGGTCATGGCCGAGTCCGCTGCAGCGAGCATGGCCGTGCGATCCGGCGGCGGTGTTCCCGAAGCCAGCTGATAGACACCCACTTCGGCGCTCCGGACGGATTGAAGGGCGGCACGCGCTCCGGGATCCAACTTGGCGCGTGACAACCCGGCGCGGACGGCGGCCAGCGTGAGATGGCCCGCATTCAGGGCAATCTGCTGTCGCCACTCAATGCCGCTGGATTTCATCAATCCATCGCGCAACGCCCGGGCATCGGATCCCAGGTAAAAGCAACTGGCCACGCCTGTGCCAACCAGAAGAAGCAACAGCAGAGGCGTGGCGAGGAGACCCCAGAGCCAGAATCGGCGGGCCGAGCGGCGTGTTGCCGGAGGCGGTGAAGTCGGATTCATGGTGTTGGGGGGGCGGGACTTTGATGAGCGGCATGCCGGTCAGGTTGAAAACCGGCACTGCCTATGACGTGACCCATCAATTCTCTGCAGCCACTTCCTTGGGGTCTGCTTCCTTCGGCGCGGCATCTTTGGAAGTCGTTTTTTTCAGGACGACACCGACATCTTTGAGGGGTTCGATGTCCAATTTCTCACCGAGGGCCGCGACCTGTTCGGGCCGGATGTCGCCGACGATGTTGATCAGCACGACCTGGTCCTTCGCATCGATCACGGTAATGGCGAGTCCGGCCAGCGCCTCGCCGCCGCGCGTTTTGGTGTAAATGCCAACGTCCTGGCCACCCTTTTCCTGTACCACAACGTTATGGTCCCAGCCTCGGGCGTCGAGGTCGTGGCGGATTTGCCGGACGCGTTTCGTCAGCTCGGCACGGTTCTCGTCGGTCAGCCCGACGACGTTTACATGGACGAGTTGCACGCCGCGCAACAGTTTGGCGGCCTCGGGTTGTTGTTTCTCAACCACCTGGGCGGCGAGCGACAGCAGATTGCTGTTGACCTGGATTTCCACAAATTGTCCACCGTCGGCGGGCGGGGTGAATTTGCCAAAATCCACCTGGCCCGCGGGAAGACCGGCGAGAACATTGAAGCTGACGCCAGCGGCCAGGGCGGCGACAGCCAGGGAGGAACGAAGCATTGTTTTCATAAGTCAGCCATTGTTGATTCAGTCATTTTCTTCGGGAACCCGGAGCTGCCGGTTCCCGAAAAGGTGTGCCATAACTTGCATCTTCATGGCTGTACTTAGGAATCCACCGGGGAAAGTTGCAGGAAAGTTGAGTTTTTCCGGTTTGGCATCACTTGACAGAACACGCCGAGTGGGTCGAGGTTAAGCCATGAAAAAGGAGTGGGTATTGTTTATAATGGTTCTGTTGACCGCGGGCCAGGCGTTGGCCCAGCAACAGATTAACGCGAATGCCACATCCCAGACCAACAATCCGTCCGCCTCCACGACGTTCAAAGCCCCCAGGGCGACCTTCCATTGGCTCGGGCCGGGTGAACCGGTGCAAGCCGGGAAGCATCCGCGGTACATCGAGGGTTTGGATACGCGGGCGTGGACAACGGTGGCGGAAGTGGAGGCGCGGCAATCGGCTTTCCAGGATGGAGAAACTCATGAAGCCGGATTGTGCGTATTGTGGTGGGGTGCCGAGCCGCGGTCGCGCTGAGCGGCGTTACCGGATTCGCTGGCGGAGAATTCCGTAGCGTAGGCGTCATCGCCTGCGGGTTTCCCGGGCGTCCCGCCCGGTTGGAGTTCCTGTCGGAGCGAGACGCTCCAGCCACCCGCCGTCGAGACGACCGCGCTACGTCTTTTTGGGGACTACAGCGTCAAGGCCTTGGCGGCTTCCGTGGCGAGGTTGAGCACCACACTCGGGAACAGGCCGATCCAGAACATCCCGGCGATGCAGACGCAGGCGGCAAATTTGACCGACCCGGACAGGGGAATCGGCGACAAATCGGGCGGATTCTTGCTCCAATAAATCGCGCGGATGACGCCGAAATAATAGTAGAGCGAAATCACCACGCCGACGAGCGCCGTGAACGCGAGGCAATAATAGCCATGGTTCGTCGCACCCTGCTGGATGACGGCCTTCAGGAGCAAAAATTTTCCAAAGAAACCGGCCATCGGCGGAATGCCCGCCAGTGAAACCATGGCCAGGGTCATCGTCGCGGCCAGCAAGGGCGAGCGTTGATTCAGGCCCGCAAGTCCCGAAATGTCCTCGCCGTCCAGATGTCGCATCACGACGCAGATGACCAGAAACGCCGCCACCACCGTGAACAGGTAACCGGCCAGGTAAAACAGTAGTGCCGCCTGCCCGGTAACGCTCAACGCCGCCACGCCCAGCAGCAAATAACCGGCATGGGAGATACCCGAATAGCCGAGCAGCCGCTTCAAATTCCGCTGCGGCAGCGCGCATAGATTGCCGTAAAGAATGGTAATGCCCGAGATGATGATGAGCAGGTCGGCCCAATGCGCCGTCACGCTCGGCAATGCGGTGAAAAGCACGCGCAGCAAGAGGACGAACCCGGCGGCTTTGGAACCGACCGCCAGAAAAGCGGTAGTCGGCGTCGGTGCGCCCTGATAAACGTCCGGCACCCAGATCTGAAACGGAACGGCTGCGATTTTGAAGCCAATGCCAACGAGCACGAACAGCACACCGATGAGGAAGATTTTATTGGTCTCGAATTGCGCAGCGACCGAGGCCAGCCCGGTAAAATTCAGTTTCCCCGTCGTGCCCCACACCAGCGCGATGCCGAACACGAGAAATGCCGACGACAGCGCGCCAAGAATCAGGTATTTCACGCCGGCTTCGAGTGACACCAGCCGGCTGCGCTGGAAGCTCGTCAGCACGTAAAACGTGATGGTGATGAGTTCGATGGAAACAAAGAGCATGGCGAAGTCGTTGGCCGACGCCGCAAACAACATGCCGGACAGCGCAAAAACAATCAGCGAGTAATATTCCGTGATCTCTCCGGCAATGCGGTCGGAGAATTCCACCGACATGAACAGCACCAGCATGGCGGCAATCAGGAAAAACCGCTTGAAAAAGATGGCCAGTGTGTCTTCCACGAACGCGCCGTTGAAAGCCGTGCCGGTGGCGGCATCACCCAGATTTGTGATGAGCAGAGTTCCGAGTGTGGCGATGGCGAGATAGGCCAGGAACCGCCGGCGCTCGGGCGCAATGAAAACATCCGCCAGCACCAGCACGACGCCGAGCACAATCACCCAGATTTCCAGACTCATCAAGGAAGCGTTCATCAATTTCGGATTTCGGATTCCGGATTTCGGATTCCGGAAAAATCAGCTTGCACCACCAGCTTGCCGGGGACCGACGCCGGCGCAGCCAGATTCACGATTTTCTGCGCATCCGGCGTGATTTTCTCCGTCAGCAGCCGCGGGAAAAAGCCGAACACGAACAGGCTCGCCAGCAACAGCGCGTACGGCAGCTTGCGCCAGAGGCTCGTGGCATCGGCCAGGCCGGCCCATTTGTCCGGCAACGGCCCGTGCAAAACAGTGCGCATGGCCCGCGTCATATAGACCGCCCCAATGACGAGCGCTCCCCAAAGCGCCAGGCCGGTCACCAGCGGGAACACTGTCCAGGAGCCGAAGAACACGGTGACTTCGCCGACGAAATTGGCAAAGCCCGGCAAGCCGCAGCCGGCCATCGCCGCCATGAGCAGCGCCGTGCCGATGAACCGCAATTGCCGGCACAGCCCGCCAAGTTCGCTCATTTGGAGCGTCCCGGTCTTTTGATAAATGTAGCCGCTCAACGCGAACGTCAGCGCCGCGAGGAAACCGTGCGCCACCATGATGAATTCCGCGCCGGTTACGCCAATGAGGTTCAGGCTGGCGATGCCGAGGAATATAAAACCCATGTGCGCCACGCTGGAATTGCCGATGAGCAGGTTGAGATCCTTCTGCCGCATCGCCACCCAGCCGATGTAGAGGATGTTGCCGAGGCAAAGCCAGGCAAGGATGTGCATCCAGCTTTGCGCCGCTTGCGGCACCAGCGGCAACGCGATGCGGATCAGGCCGTACAACCCGAACTTTTTCAGCACCCCCGCGTGCAGCATGGAGGTGGGCGACGGCGCGGAACCGTAACCCAGCGGCGCCCAGGAATGAAACGGCCAGAGCGACACCAGAATACCGAACCCGAACAGTAACAGCGGGAAAATGAAATTTTGCGCGTGCGCCGACAGCGGATGCTGCCGGATGTAATCCGTCAGCTTGGGAATGTCGAATGTGTTCGCGCCGGCTTGCACATAAAGCGCGATCAGGCCAATCAACGCGATGAGTGCGCCCAGGCTCAGGTAAAGCGTGATCTGGAACGTGGCGTAATTCTTCCGCTCGCCGCGGCCCCAGACGCCGATCATGACGAACGTCGGCACCAGCGCCAGTTCATGCAGGAAATAAAAGAAGAACAAATCCAGCGACGCGAACGCGCCGAGGATGCCGCCGCTCATCACCAGCAGCAGGACATAAAATTCCTTCTCGCGCTCCTTGATTTCCCACGAGCAGCATGCCGCGGCGAACGCAACGATGGCGCCCATCAATATCAGCCCCACGTTCAAGCCATCCACGCCGACGTGATAACTGATGCCGAGCGATTCGACCCAGGGAACCTGCTGCACGAAACGGTAGCCATCCGCGTCCATGGGCGCGTGGCCGTAGGCGCAGAACATTTTTATGGCCAGCGCCGCCGAAATGAGCGTCGCCAGCACGGCGATGCCGCGGATGATGACGCGATAATTGCGCGGCACAAACACCAGCGCCAGCGCCGCCACGAGCGGCCAGCCCAAAATGTAGGTTAAAATGGACATTTTATTTTCCCAGGACGAAATACATCAGCACCGCCACGCCCAGCACGAACAGGAAGGCGTAGGTCTGGAGATTGCCGGTCTGAACCAGCCGCAGCGCGCGCCCGGTCAAATCCGCGCCGCCGCGCACCAGGCCGATGCAGAAACCTTCCACCAGCCAGCGATCAATTACGTCCATCACGGCCGCGATGAAATCATGCGCGCGAATGACGGTGGCTTCGTAAAGTTCGTCGAAATAGAACCGGTTCTTCATGGCGGTCGCCAGGCCACCCAGCTTCGCCGGCAACGGATCGCTGGCGGCGTCACGGTACAACGCGCGCGCGGCAAAAATACCCACGGCAATAAAAGCCAGCCCGATCAGCACGCCGACGGGCGAATGAACGAACGGCTCCACCAGGCTTGGTCCGAAGGATTCGCGCGCTTCACCGGGCGAAAATTGCGAGGCGTAGGTCTGGCTGGCCCCAATGACGCCGCCAACCACCGCAAAGACGGCCAGCACCTGCAACGGCCAGGCCATGACGGCGGGCGATTCGTGAACGTGTTCGGCGGCTTCGGTCTTTGGCTTGCCGAGAAACGCGACGTAGAACAGGCGGAACATGTAGAACGCCGTCAAACCCGCAGTGAACGCACCGAGAACGAAGAGTGGATAACCCAATAAAGGATGCTCCCGGCCTTGTTCCAGCGCCTGACCCAGAATCGAATCTTTCGAGTAGAAACCGCTGAACGGCGGCACACCGCTCAAGGCCAGCGTGCCGATCAAAAAGGTCCAGAACGTGACGGGCATCTTCTGTTTCAGACTGCCCATTTTCCAGATGTCCTGCTCGTCGTGCATGGCGTGGATGACCGAGCCGGCGCCGAGGAACAGCAACGCCTTGAAAAAGGCGTGCGTGGTAAGGTGGAACATCGCCGGCGTCGGGCCGGCCAGGCCGACGGACATGACCATGTAACCCAGTTGCGACAGGGTCGAGTAGGCGAGGATGCGTTTGATGTCGTTTTGCTGGACGGCAATCAACGCGGCGAGCAACGCGGTGAACCCGCCAATCCACGCGATGACATGGAGCGCGTCGGCATTGAGCAAAAACAAAATCCGGCAAAGCATGTAAACGCCGGCGGCCACCATCGTCGCGGCGTGGATGAGGGCGCTGACCGGCGTCGGGCCTTCCATGGCGTCCGGCAACCACACGTGCAGCGGAAATTGCGCGGATTTGCCGACGGCGCCGCAGAACAGCAACAGCGCGGCAACGGATGCCATTCCGCCAAGTGCCGCGGGGTCGGCGGTGAGTTTGTTTTCCAGCGCCGTGAAATTGAGCGAGCCGAGCAGTCCCCAAACCATCAAAATGCCGAGCAGGAAACCGAAATCGCCGAGACGGTTGGTGATGAACGCCTTTTTGGCCGCGTCGCCGGCGCTGGGCCGTTCAAACCAGTGGCCGATGAGCAGATAGCTGGACACGCCAACCAGTTCCCAGGAAATAAAGAGCTGGATGAAATTGTTCGCCAGCACGATGCCGAGCATCGAGAAAGTAAACAGGCTCAGGCACGCGAAGTAACGCGAGAAACCGCGGTCCTCGTGCATGTAACCGAACGAGTAAATATGAATCGCGCCGCCGACGCCGGTGACGACGAGCAACATCATCATGCTCAACGCGTCGAGTTTCAGACCGAAATCCACGTGCAGCCCGCCGATCGTCAGCCAGTTGGCGATCGATTCACCTGGTGACGGGTGCCAGCCGTTGGCGTTGATGAAAACAAGGGAGAGGACAAAGCCGGTGACGATGGCGCCGATGGACAACAGCGCGCTCGCGGTGCGGTAACGCAACGTGAACAGCGTGATGCCGCCCGCCGCCACGAGCGGCAGGAACAAAATCAGCCAGGGCAGAATTTCGAATTTCATCGGTTGAGCCGGGAACATCCAACATCCAACGCCCAACATCCAACATCGAATGTTGCTGCCGCACGCCGTCCATTGGATGTTCGGCGTTGGATGTTGGTTGTTGGGTGTTTTCTCATTTCTTCTTCAAAGCTTCATCGTGGTCAGGTCTTCCACGTGGGCGGACTGGCGTTTGCGGTAGAGCGCGACGATGAGGGCCAGGCCCACCGCCACTTCCGCCGCGGCCACGGTGATGATGAAAAAGACCAGGACCTGTCCATCCAGTTTGTTGTTGAACCGCGAAAACGAAACGAGCGCGAGGTTCGCCGCGTTGAGCATCAGCTCCAGCGACATGTAAATCACCAGCAGATTGCGCCGCATGATGACGCCGAGCAGCCCCAGCGCGAACAGCAGGAAGCTAACGGTTAAATAATGTTCCAGGCCGACTTGCATTTTATTTTTTAGTTAGCCACGAAAGAACACAAAGAACGCAAAGAGAAAAGGCGTCAGGCAAGCCAAACGCCCCAAGCTTTCTTCCTTCACTTTGCCCTGGTTAAACACATATTTCTGAATTTGAAAACGGTACGAGCCAAAGTTGATCAATAGTCCATGTTCAATCCGTGATGCTTTTAAATAGCCAAGCGTCTGCGCAACGTGCTCGTCGGCGATGGCTTTGGATGCTTTCAATTCCACGATAAGGCAACCATCAACGAGCAAATCCGCGAAGTAATCGCCAATTTCGGTGCCATCTTCATCATAAACTTTGAGCGGATGCTGTTGATTTACGTCAAAGCCAGCTTTCCGAAGCCGATGGGCCAGTGCGTTCTCATAAACTTTCTCTAAATGTCCGTTACCGTGATAAACATGGATGTCATACGCCGTTTGCCTTACGATATCGCACAACTCGTTCATGGTTTTCATAGCAATTTCTTTGTGTTCTCTGCGTTCTTTTGCGGCTATTTCAAATCCTTTTTGCTCAGCAAAATCACGCCGACCATCGCCACCAACAACAGGATGGAGACGACTTCGAACGGCAAAACGTATTGCGTAAACAGCAGTTTGCCGAGCGCGGCGGTTCCGCCCTCCAGTTGCGGCGCCGTCGCCTTCGGGTCCGGCGACATCGCCCCCAGGGCATTCAGGGAAATTGTCACAATCGCGCCGACCGAAATCAGTCCGGTCACGATGCCGAACAATTTAATTTTCCGGCGTTGTTCCTCCTTCAAGTCGAGCAGCATGATGACGAAGAGGAACAGGACGATGACGGCGCCCGCATAGACGATGATCTGCACCGCCGCGAGGAAGAAGGCGTGCAACAGCACGAACAGGCCGGCCATTGAAATGATGGTCAGCACCAGAAACATCGCGCTGGTGACCGGGCTGCGGCTGAACGGATTGGCGACCACCAGCACGCCGCACAACAGCGTGAGCGCCGCGAAGACGTAAAACAAAACGTCCGGCACCATGCTTCCGCCGAGCAAGTTATTGATGGCTTCCATTGCCGATTAGACTTTCACCGGGAAACTTTCCTGTTCCTTCGCCTCTTCCAATTTTTGTTTCCATTTCTGGATGCCGCCGTGAACGCCGCCGAGGGCAAGCAGTTTTTCCTTGTCGTAAATCATTTCGTCGCGGCTCTGACCGGTGAGGGAATAATCCTTCAGCAGGAAGATCGCCTCCTCCGGGCAGACTTCCTGGCAAAGCCCGCAGTAAATGCAACGGAGCATGTTGATCTCGAATTCCTGCGGCATTTTTTCCGCGTTCGGGCGGTCGGCGAGCTGGCCGGCCGGGCCGGGCGGAATGATTTTGATGGCCTTGGGCGGGCAAACGAATTCGCAGAGCTGGCAGGAGACGCATTTGGTGTTGCCGTCCTGGTCACGCACGAGATAGGGCGCGCCGCGGTAATCCGTCGGCACGGCCCATTTTTGCTCCGGATATTCCATGGTGACGGTCCTGCCGCCGAACAGCGAACGGAAGGCGTGCCGGATCGTGACCTTGAACCCGCCGGCTATCGCCGGCAGGTAAAGCCGCTCCGCCAGCGTCAATGGTTTGCGATTAACGATCATTTAAAATCCAATACTTTGTAGCCGCCGATATCAATCGGCGGACAACTGCAAATTCGCTCCGCGCTTTCATAAGCGCGGCTACGGTTCAACTCTTCATCCACAGCACAATGGCCGTGATTAAAATGTTCACCAGCGCCAGCGGCACGAACCGCCGCCAGCCCAGATCCATCAACTGGTCATACCGGAAGCGCGGGAACATCCAGCGCACCCAGATGAACAGCACCACAAACAAAAGCATTTTCACCAGAAAAACCAGGATCTGCAGGATGCCCATCCCCAGGCTCGCCGCCGGGTGGTCCAACCCCCAGAACGGCAGCGTCCAGCCGCCAAAAAACAGCGTCACCATCATCGCCGCCGAGGCGATCATATTGGAATATTCCGCGAGAAAAAACAGCGCGAATTTCATGGCGCTGTATTCCGTGTGGTAGCCGCCGACCAGCTCGGTTTCCGCCTCCGGCAAATCGAACGGCAGCCGGTTGGTCTCCGCAAACGACGCCACCAGGAAAATGACAAACGAAACCGGCGAGTACAACGCCAGCCACCCGTGTTGCGACTGCCAGCCGATGATCTGGCTCAGGTTCAAATTGCCCACGATCAGCAACAACGGAATCACCGACATGCCCATGGAAATCTCGTACGAAATCATCTGCGCACTCGACCGGATGCCGCCGAGGAAGGGGTATTTCGAATTCGCGGCGTAGCCCGCCAGCACAATGCCATAGACGCCGAGAGAAACGATGCCGAACGTGTACAGAATGCCTACGTTCAAGTCCGAGATGACCATTTGCTGGCGGCCGAGTTGCGAGCCGAACGGAATCACCGCAATGACCAGCATCGAGGGAATCACGGCGATGGCCGGCGCGAGCCAGAAATACACCTTCCGCACACCGGCGGGCGTGAAATCTTCCTTGAGCATGAATTTCAAACCGTCGGCCAGCGGCTGGAACAGGCCCAGTCGAATCAGGACCGGTCCCAGACCAGGAATGGCTTTGACGAACGGCGGCGCAGCGCGATTGGGTCCGACGCGGTCCTGAATCCAGGCCGAAATTTTGCGTTCGGCCAGGACCGCATAGGCCACCATGCCCTGCACCACGCCAACGACGACGGCGATTTTGATCACGCTGAAAATGATGAAATTCCAGTTCATTCTTAAATGGGCACCGTCACGCCGGTATCGCCGAGGCCTGCCCACGTCAGGCCTTTGAACGCGGGCACGTCCTTTGCCATTTCGTTGAACAGGCCTTCGATGGTCAGGAAACCGTCCTGGCCGGTGACGTTGTGAACCAGGTCGTGCAAGAATTCCCATTCCGGCCGCGCGTCGCCGGGCGCCTCCACCGCCTTCATGAATTTCTGGACGCGGCCTTTGATGTTCGTGAAGGTGCCGCGCTTTTCGACATGGGCGCAGCCGGGCAGAAGATAATGGGCGCGCTTCGTGGTTTCGTTCGGCAGAATGTCGCTGACAATCAGCGTGTCCAGCTTGCCGAGCAGTTCAGCGTCAATGCCGTTTTTCGTCACGTCTTCACCGAAGACGATCAAGGTTTTGACCTTGCCGACCTTGATGCTGTCGGCGATGACCATCATTTTGATGCCCACGTTCGCCTGGCAGAGCCCGATAAGCCGGGCGCCGGTCCGGTTGGGGGTCCGGTCCACATTCAGCAACAGCTTGTCGCCTTCGCCAAAATGCCCGATGGAATCCGTGAGGGCGCCAAATTTGTCCGCCAGTTTTTGGAGCAGCCAAAGCTCTTCATTGGTCTGCCGGGCCGAGGCGACGATGGCCACCGAACCGTGCGGCGCCTTTTTCAGCTTTTCCGCGATCTCGTTCAGCGCAACCGTCCAGGTGGTCTTTTCACTTCTGCCTTCTGCCTTCTGCCTTTTGACTTCCGTCAGCCGGTCGGCGCGGCCAATCCACTTGTAATTCAACCGGCCCTGATCGCACATCCAGCAGGCGTTGACGGCGTCGTTTTCGCGCGGCGTGTAGCGGTAAACCTTTTCCTCGCGCGAACCGACGATGATGCTGCAACCGGTCGCGCAGCTGGCGCAAAGGCTTTTGGTCTCCTTGAGGAACCACACGCGCATCTGGAACCGGAAATCTTTCGACGTGAGCGCGCCGACCGGACAAATATCCACGGTGTTCAGCGTGTAATTGTTGTCGAACACCTTGCCGGGATAGGCGGTGAGCGTGTTGTAACTGCCGCGATTGACGATGCCGAGCGCGTCGTCGCCCGCGATGTCCTTGGTGAACCGGATGCAGCGCGTGCACAGGATGCAACGTTCGTCGTCCAGGACAATCCGCGGGCCGAGGTCAACGGCCTTGGGCTTGTGCACCTTCGGTTCGACGAAGCGGCTGGCCGATTGGCCGTAATCCACCGAATATTCCTGCAGTTTGCATTCGCCGGCCTGGTCGCAAATCGGGCAATCGAGCGGATGGTTGATGAGCAGAAATTCCAGAACGCCCTCGCGCATTTGTTTTACGCCGGGTGTTTTGGTGTAAATTTCCATGCCGGGCGAAATCGGCGTGGCGCAGGCGATGGCCGGGCGCGGCGATTTGGCGATCTTTGGCGTGCCGTCGGGATTCATCACCGGCTTGCGGTCCGGGCCGAGCGCCGGTGTGCCGAATTCCACCAGGCACATGCGGCAATTGCCCGCCACCGGCAGCTTCGGATGATAGCAATAATGCGGCACGTCCGTTTTTGCCAGTTCGCACGCCTGAATCATCGTCGTGGGCACGAGCTTGCCGGACCAATCCGGCGTCAGCTTGGGCACTTCCATCTCGCGCCCGTCCACCTTCACCTTGATTTTTTCAATCGCCGGCGCGGCGGGCTTCGTTTCAGTTGTGGCGGTGGTGGACATTTTATTTAACGCAAAGTCGCCAGGACGCGGAGACGCAAGGCAAGAAACTCTTTGCGACCTGGCGTCTTGGCGTCTTGGCGTTGAAAAAGTTTCATTTCAATGAGCGGCGATTGGTTCGCTTTGTTCTTTCACTGCGGCTGTCGATTCAACGACTTCCTTGGAGTGCCTTGCTTCATCCGCGGCGCCTTTGGCAATGAATTCGTCTTTGAACTTGGCCACGAAGCTTTGCACCGGCCAGGAACAGGCCTCGCCAAACGCGCAAATCGTCCGGCCGCCGGGAATGTTGTCGGCGATTTTAACCAGATAATCCGCGTCGCCGGCCCGGCCTTCGCCGTGCGTCAGGCGGTGCAACGCCTTGCTCATCCAAAGCGAGCCTTCGCGGCAGGGCGTGCACTGGCCGCAGCTTTCATGCGCGTAAAACTCGGAAATGTTCGCCAGGGCCTCAACGATGTCCACGCTGTCGTCCATCACGATGATGGCGCTGGATCCGCTCATCGAACCGGCGGCGATCAACGAATCGAAATCGTACGGCAAATCCAGCATGTCCACTTCCTGCTCGACGACCTGGCCGTCCGGACCTTTGCGCTTGAGCTTGAATTTCTCGCCGGCCTTGAAAACTTTCGCTGATGAACCGCCGGGAATGACCGCTTTCAATTTCCTGCCATCCCGCAAACCCCCGCCGAACGCCGGATCGTTGATGAGCTGGCCGATGGTGGCCTTGCCGGTCTCGATTTCGTAATAACCGGGCCGTTTGACGTGGCCGCTGAGGCTGACGATGCGCGTGCCGGTATTGTTCGGCGTGCCGAGCTTGGCGTATTCCGCGCCGCCCATTGCGACGATGTGCTTCACGTCGCAGAGCGTCTCGACGTTGTTGACGATGGTCGGGCACATCCACAGGCCGAGCACCGCCGGGAAATACGGCGGTTTGATGCGGGGATACGGCCGCTTGCCTTCGAGTGATTCGATGAGGCCGGTTTCCTCGCCGCAAATGTAAGCGCCGGCACCGCGATGAACGTAAATCTCCAGCTCGTAGCCGCGGCCGAGGATGTTTTTGCCGAGAAAATTCTTCGCGCGGGCCTCGTTGAGCGCCTGGTTCAGCAGCTTCGCGCCGTCGGGCATTTCACCGCGGATATAGATGTAGGCCAGCTTCACGTCGTTCGCGAAGCACGAGATGATCATGCCCTCGATGAGTTGGTGCGGGTCCTTGTGAATAATCTGGCGGTCCTTGAAGGTGCCCGGCTCCGATTCGTCAGCGTTGCAAATCAGGTAAATCGGCTTGCCGCTCTTGCGGTCCACGAAGCTCCATTTCAATCCGCAGGAAAATCCCGCGCCGCCGCGCCCGCGCAGGCCGGAGATCTTCACATCCTCGCGGATTTGCTCCTGCGGCGACTGGGTTTTGCCATCAGGCAGGGTCCTGGGCGGCATCGTCAGCGCTTTCTTCAGCACTTCGTAGCCGCCGTGGCGCAGATAGCATTCAATGTCGGGGGTGTAACCCGGCTGGTCGGCGTATTTTAAAACCAGTTTGTATTCCTGCGGCATGGCTAATTCCGTGACTTGCTAAAATGGGTTGTTACCTCCGCCCTCACCCCGGACCTCTCCCCTCCGTCTTTGCTGCGCTTCGACGCGATCGCGCCGAAGCCAAAGGCGAAGGCGGACAGGAGAGGGAGAATCATTCGGCAGTTGTTGACGGCCCGGACGACCCGGGTTGTCGTATGCGTTTTGCGGCAAACAGTAAAAAGACGGTGATTGCCATTGTGACGAGCAAAATCATGAGCGGCGTGCGTAGCTTCCCCCTCTCCCTGGGGGAGAGGGCCGGGGTGAGGGCGGTTGTCAAACAAACTCACTCCGGCGGTCTGCCGACTTGACTGGCTGACGAAACCCTTTAGCCTGTCAAACGCTCCGGCTTGCCCGATGGTGTAACGGTAGCACAGCAGACTCTGGATCTGTTTGTCATGGTTCAAATCCATGTCGGGCAGCCACTCGCCATTTACGATTTCAGATTTACGATTTACGATTGGCATTGGTTTATTTGCATCCCGCGACGATTTCATCAGCCTTCCTGTGCGAAACGCCTTCGTAGAAGGCGTCGTTGCACATCATCACCGGTCCGGTGCCGCAACTGGCGAGACATTCGACGAATTCGACCGTGAACTTTCCGTCCTTCGTCGTCTGCGGGCCGTGCGCGTGCGCATCCAGGCCCAGCTTCTCGCAAAAATGTTTGTGCAGTTCATACCCGCCGCCCAGCGCACAACTCAACGTCCGGCAGACTTTGATTTGATATTTGCCCATCGGTTGCTGCCGCAGCATCGGATAAAACGTGACCAGCTCGTAAATGTTGATGGGCTGCAACTCGAGTTTCCGGGCCGTCCATTCGACCGCCTCCTGCGAAATCCAGCCGAATTGCTCCTGGATGGCGTGCAGCACCATGAGCGCGGCAGCGCGCTTGACCGGATAATGGGTGATCAATTCGTTCACCTCCGCCTCCAGCGCCGCCGGCGCGGTAAAGCCGCTTTGGCGCTGGAGCGGATTCGGTATCGGTTCGGTGTGCGCGATGCTCATCGGTCGCATTCTCCCATCACAAAATCCAGCGAGCCGAGAATCGCCACGGTGTCGCTGATTAGCACGCCGGAGAAAATTTTCGGGATGATGCTCAGGTTCACAAAGCTGGGCGAACGGATCTTCATCCGGTAAGGCGTGCCGCCGCCTTTGCTGTTGATGTAAAAACCGAGTTCGCCCTTCGGGTTTTCGTGGCCGAAATAAATTTCACCGGGCGGACAGTTCATGCCTTCGGTGACGAGCATGAATTGATGAATCAACTCCTCCATCTTCGTCAGCACCTTTTGCTTCGGCGGCAAAACCACCTTGCCGTCGGCCACGTTGACAGGTTCATGCGTCGGATTTTCCGCGCCGCCGGGAATTTTCCCGATGCATTGCTGCAAAATGCGGACGCTCTGACGCATTTCCTCCATGCGCACCAGATAGCGGTCGTAGCAATCACCGACGGCACCGATGGGAATGTCGAAATCCAAATCCGGGTAGCACAGATAGGGCTGTTTCCTGCGCAAATCCCATTCCACCCCGCTGCCGCGCAGGTTCGGACCGCTCAAGCCGTAGTCAATCGCATCGGACTTCGAAATCACCGCCAGCCCGCGCACACGGTCCACCCAGATGCGGTTGCGCGTGAGCAGGACTTCAACCTCATTGAGCGCGGGGATGAATTCGTTGCAGAATTTCCGGCATTGATCCAGCCAGGTCGGCGGAAGGTCACGCATCAGGCCGCCGATGCGCGTGTAGCTGGTCGTAAACCGTGCGCCGCTGACGGCCTCGGCCAGATTGTAAATTTTTTCGCGCTCGGTAAACGTCAGCAGGAAGACCGTCACCGCGCCCATGTCCATGGCGAACGCGCCGAGCCCGAGCAAATGCGCCGAAATGCGCGCCAGTTCCGCGCACATCACGCGGATGTATTGGCAACGCGGCGGCAACTCCTTTTCAATCCCCAGCAGTTTTTCCACCGCCAGCGCGTAGGCGACGTTGTTGGCCAGCGGCGCGAGATAATCCAGCCGGTCGGTGTAAGGAATGAACTGCGTGTAAGTCATGTTCTCGGCGATTTTTTCGTCGCCGCGATGCAGATAACCCACGTCCGGATCGGCCCGGGTGATGATTTCGCCGTCCAGTTCCAGCACGATGCGCAACACGCCATGCGTGGCCGGGTGCGATGGTCCCATGTTCAGGACCATCCTGTCACCCTGGACATCCTGAAGTTCTTCCGCCGCCCGCGCTGCGCGCGCGGCGGAATCACGAATCTCAATGTCTTGAACCGTGGCCATGAAATTATTCTTCAGGATTGCGAACGCGCGGTTCGCGGTTGGTGGCGTCCCCGCCGCCGGCCACCGTTACGAACGGTCCGCCTTCGAGTGGCGCGGGCCTGGTGAACGCCACGCCGGGCAGTTCACTGGGCTTGCCTGCCAGCGGAAAGTCCTTGCGCAGAGGGAAATACGGATAACCTTCCCACATCAAAATCCGGCGCAAATCGGGATGGCCGCGGAACCGGATGCCCATCATGTCGTAAATTTCGCGCTCATGCCAGTTGGCCGTGTTCCAGAAACCGAGGACGCTCGGCAACTCGGATTTTTCCTCACTCACATTCGTCTTGAGCCGCACTTCGCAACCATGCATCAAACCGCGCAAATGATAAACCACCGTCCAGCGCGGGTCGTCGCCGTAATTGTCCACGCTGCTGATGTCCACGAGGTAATTGAAATCCAGGTCGTTTTTCGCGTAGCGGCAGACCTCGGCAATCTTCTCCGCGTCGGCAACGGTCAGGGTGATTTCGCCGCGAAACTCCGCCGGTTCGGAGATTAAGTCGCCGAACCTTACCTTGATTTTCTGTGCTTGTTCCAACGCTGTCACGATTCTAAAAAACACCCCACGGATCGAAAAAATTTAAAATGGGCCACAAAAAACTCCGTGTTCATCCTTGTTGACCCTGGTTAAAATTAAAAATTCAAGCCGGCACCTTGGGTTCGCGATGGAACGCTTTGACGGCCACCAAGTCCTGCAATACCGGCTGTGTGCTGATTTTGTCCTGTAATTTCATCAGCGCATCGAGCACGGCTTCGGGCCGTGGCGGGCAGCCGGACACATAAACGTCCACCGGGATGATATGGTCCACGCCCTGGAGCACCGCGTAGCTGCGATACATGCCGCCGGTGGAGGCACAGGCGCCCATGGCGATGACCCATTTGGGCTCGGGCATCTGGTCGTAGATGCGCTTGACGCACATGGCCATCTTGTAGGTGACGGTGCCGGCCACAATCATGCAGTCCGCCTGCCGGGGCGAAAACCGCATGACCTCGGAGCCGAAGCGGGAAATATCGAACCGGCTGGCGCCCGCGGCCATCAACTCGATGGCGCAACACGCCAGGCCCATGGGCATCGGCCAGACGGAATTCTTGCGAAACCAGTTCAGCGCCGCATCCACGCGGGTGACAATGACGTCCCCTTCGATCTTGGAATCGTAACCAATTTCCGTGTTGGTGCGCATAAGCCTTATTTGCCAGAAAACTGGCAAAATCAACGTAATCGGCAGGGGTAACGTGGGCAAGCAAATTTGTGATTTTTTTCACAAAGACGAAAAATTTGCCAGAATTTAACGGAGCCGATGGGCGCCGGCGTGCTACAACTTGCGCTTGTGACCGGCGGCCGCTTGCGTAGAATTAAGAAACGCAATGCGCGTTTGCTTCACGAATGATGAAAACTTTTGCCGAACTGAATTTCCCCGGGCGGCTCATCGCGGTCGAGGGCCTCGACGGGTCGGGCAAGTCCACGCAGATCTATCTGCTCAAACGCTGGCTCGAAGCCGAGGGCATCAAGGTCTATTTCAGCGAGTGGAATTCGTCCGAGCTGGTGAAATCCGCCACCAGCAAGGGCAAGAAACGCGAGCTGCTGACGCCGACGACGTTCAGCCTCATCCACGCGACGGATTTCGCCGACCGTTACGAACGCCATTTGCTGCCGTTGTTGCGCGCCGGCTACGTGGTGTTGTGCGACCGCTATATTTTCACCGCCTTCGCGCGCGATGTGACGCGGGGTTGTCCGCCGGACTGGGTGCGCGGCATCTACAACTTCGCCGCGCTGCCGGACAGCGTGTTCTTTTTCAAGGCGGACCTGGAGGTGTCGCTCAACCGCATTCTGGAAGGCCGCCCGAAGCTGAAATTTTTCGAGGCGGGCATGGATTTGCGGCTCTCGGCCGATCCTTACGAGAGTTTTCGCATCTTCCAGGGCCGCATCCTGGAGCAGTACCTGGCGATGGCCGGCGAGTTCAAGTTCATCGTGATTGACGCGAACCAGAATGTCGAAAAACAGCAATCGTTCGTGCGCAAGGTCGTGGGCGAACGGATCAACCTGGCGCGGTTCCGCCGCCGCCGGCCCCTGCCCTTGCCGCCCCCGCTCCCGCCGGACAGCAAGGTGAAGGACACCGAGGAAGATTTGGCCGCATGAAAAAACCGATGACCCATGCCGAAGGCGCCAGAAAGGGCCGTCACTATTACGGGCACGGCATTCCCCGCTTCCCGTTGGAAGACCTGGTGGGCAAATTGATTGTGGTGGAGGGCGCGGACGGTTCAGGCCGTTCCTCGCAGATTGCCCGGCTGGTGGACTGGCTGGAAACCTGCGGGCACGCGACGGTGCAGGTGGGGTTGAAACACTCCACGCTGGTCAGTTCCGAACTCGCCAAGGCGCAGGAGGGAAATATTCTGAGCCGGACGACGCTGAGCCTGTTTTACGCCACCGACTTTGCCGACCAGTTGGAGAACATGATTTTGCCTGCGCTCAAGGCCGGCTTCATCGTGCTGTCGGACCGTTATATTTACACCCTCATGGCGCGCGACATGGTGCGGGGCATGGATGAGGCGTGGCTGAAAAATCTATACGGCATTGCGCTCGAACCCGACGCGGTGTTTTATCTCTCCGTCGAACCCCAAGAGCTGGTGCAACGCAACCTCGCCAAAAACGCGGCGCTGGACTATTGGGAAAGCGGCATGGACCTGGGTCTGTCGCGTGACATGTTTGACAGCTTCCTGAAGTATCAGACCGCGATGCAGGCGGCGTTCCGCCAGTTGCGGAAGAATTACGGCTTCACCGTGGTGGACGGCAACCGCCCCGTCGGCTCCATCACCAAGGAACTGCGGAAAAAAATCCGCGCGCTCCTGGTGGAAAAATGAAGGGATTCAAACGCCGGGCGCTCGGCCCGGTGGCGACGCCGGGACATTGTTCGTGGCGGGCGGCGCACCCGCCGCCGGCCGGTTTCGAGGCGCGCCGTGCGGCGCAAATTGTTTGATCATCGCGTCAAACTTCTTCCGTTGTTCCGGTGTCAATTCCGCCCGGATGCGCTGATGGACCCGTTCCATCTCCTGGTGCCAGATTTCGCGGTTTCGCTCCTGGCCTTCGGCGACGATTTTAGAAATCGCCGCATGTTGTTCGGGTGTCAACTTGAGCGCCTTATCGAGGTGTCCAACGAAATCTTTCCGCCACGTTTCCGGTGAACGAGGTCCGGGTAAAGGCCGGTGCTCGTGGACCACGTGGTTTACCAACAAGCCGCCGGTCAAAACGCCCGCGCCAAAAATCACCACGGTAGCCAGAACAACTTTCCATGAATTCATTGGGTTTGTGCGTTTTGATCCACCGCCGCCAGCAGCGTGTTTTCAAAATTTTGCGAAAGATCCCCGGCGCTCGCAGTGGTCGCCGGATTGAAGAAGGCCCAGACGCCGAGCATCAGGGCGATGGCGAGGCACGAGACCGCCGCCCGCCAGAGCCCTTGCACCCACAGCACGGCACTGCTGCTCGTGGTGCGCGCCGCCAGCAATGCCGTCACCCGCTTCTCGAACGCGTACGGCACGCCATCGCCCGGCGGATGGGCGCGGGCGGCGGCGATCAATTTCTTCTGTAATTCAGCAGGGTTCATACGCGCCTGAGTTACCAGACGCCGGCTTGTGGCGTCGGGTTACAGGTACCTGTCTTTGGGCAGTCTGGCCAGAATTTTTCGCATTTCGGCGCGTGCCCGGAACGCGCGCACTTTCACCAGGGGCACCGACCAGCCGGTCAATGCGGCGATTTCCTTGACCGGCCGGTCTTCGATTTCCAGCAACGTGATGATCAATCGCGCCGATGGTGAAAGCCGTTCCAGAATGCGGGCGACCAGTAATCGCGCCGCCTCGGCATTTTCGGTCGCGGCTTCCGGCTGGGTCACGAAACGTTCCAGCCAGTCGCTCTCCGGCTCGCTCAAATCGGAAAAGGTCGATTCCCGGTTGCGCTGGTGGCCGCGCAAGAAGTCATAACAGGTCCGCACCGTCAATCGCATCAGCCAGTGTTCGAACGGCGCTTCGCCGCGGAAGCTGCCGAGTTTTTCAAACGCCTTGAGCCAGACCTCCTGGGCGATGTCCTCCACCTCGCTTTCGCGCCGGGCGTAGCGTCGGGCGGTGGCGAAAACCCGCGGGGAGTATTTTTGGACAAGCGGTTCGAAACTCGCGGCGTCTCCGGCAAGCACGGCGGCGATCAACTCCGCTTCGGTTCGTTCCATTGCGGACGCAATTTGCCAGAAAGATTTCTGGGGCCAAAGCCAAAAGCCGCCGGGCGGAAATTCAGGGCCGCGTGATGTGCAGCGCCGCCTCCAGGGCGTCGGAGAATTTTTTGACGGCCGTGGTGATTTTGGGCGGCTGTTCCATCAGGCTCGCCAGCATCCGCTCGGCGCTTTCGGGCCGGCGGCGAAGCAATTCGGCGCAGGCGAGGATCAGCGAAACGTAATTATTGATGTCGTGACGCAAATCGGCGAGTTGTCGGTTCAGCTCGCCCATTTGTTCCACGCTCAGAGTGACCGGTTCGGTTGGCAGAGGCATTGGCAAAATAATCTCGCAAGACCGGTTGAAAGCAAGCGGCTTTCTCGCCGGGGGGCGGAATTGGAGCGAGCGAAGGGATTCGAACCCTCGACACTCACGTTGGCAACGTGATGCTCTACCAGGCTGAGCTACGCTCGCTTCCTGAAAACGGAAGGACAGCTTAGGAAAATATCCCGATATGGCAAGCCCGAATTCAGGCCGGTTTTGCTGCATGGTTGCTCAGGGTCGCGCGAATCACCTTGAGCAAATCGTCGTGGTTGATCGGCTTGTGGAAGAAGGCCACCGCTCCGCTGGCCATGGCGCGGTCCTTGTTCTTGATGTCTTCGCCGCCGGTGATGATGATGATGGGAATTCTCCGGGATTCATCCACGCGGTGGAGCCATTCCATGATGCGAAACCCATCCCACGGCACGCCGGCGACGTCCGGGGGGAAAGTGATGTCGAGCAAAATCAAATCCGGCTTTTCCATGCGCACCACGGACATGGCTTCCGCGCCGTCCTGCGCCGTCGCCACGTGATAACCCGCCCCCTTCAATTTGAGGGAAAGGGTTTTCACGACCACCTCGTTGTCATCCACCACCAGAATTTTCGCCGGTGTGCCCGCCGGCGGTGTTGGGGCATTGACACTCATACGTGATTTTGGCGCTTCTGGCTTTTTTTCGGCCAGGAACGGAATTTTTAATTTCACACTCGTGTTGCAAGCAGGGTCTGTACCAAAAAAAGGCACGAAGGCAAACAGAATTTATGCGTTTTGACTTCGGCCCGGACCTGTCTGCTACACTGTGGCCGTGAGCAACGTTTTTTATTCCCCGGGCGAACAGCGCGCCGCGAAGGTCAACGACCTGTTCGCCGCCATCGCCCGGCGTTATGACCTGCTCAACGATCTGCAAAGCTTTGGCCTCCACCGGCATTGGAAACATCGGGTCGTTAAACTGGCTGCCGTTTATCCCGGCCAGCGCGCGCTCGATGTCTGTTGTGGCACCGGCGACATCGCTCTGGCCCTGGCCCGGGGTGGCGCGGAAGTGACCGGCCTTGATTTCAGCCGGGCCATGCTCGAAATCGCGGAAACCCGCCGTCTGAAAAATACACAGTTCGCCGTCGCCAATCCTGAATTCATCCAGGGCGACGCGCAGCAATTGCCCTTCCCGGACGATTCCTTTGATGCCGTCACCGTTGGCTACGGTTTGCGCAATCTGGCCGGTTGGGAGACCGGTTTGCGTGAAATGTGCCGTGTGGCCAAGCCCGGCGGGCGGCTGGTGGTGCTTGATTTTGGCAAGCCGCCGAATGCCCTGTGGCGCGCGATTTATTTCACGCACCTGAAAATGACCGTGCCGCTCCTGGGCTGGCTGTTCTGCCGCAACGCGGACGCCTACGCCTATATCCTTGAATCGCTGAAACATTATCCGGCGCAGGAAGGTGTCGCGGCAAAGATGCGGGAACTGAATCTGTCAAACGTGCGCGTGCTCAACCTGCTCGGCGGCGCCATGGCCATCAATTACGGGGAAAAGCCAAATTGAGGTCGGCGAAGGACGCGAAGAAAATTCGCAGCCTATCCTCGTATTAGGTGGCAAAAATACTTTCACTTCGCTGGAGATTCTACTGTCTTCGATTTTTGCATGGCGGTAATTGCGTCAAAAGGCAGGCAAAGTGTATCAGCGACGAACGAAAATGGCATGTCGAGGCAGTAAAGTGGATCGCCCATTTCAGTCTCCGGTACGGCGTCAGCTACCCAGTGCCAATCCGTTCGAACACCGCGATATATGCCGTGATTTACGCTATCTGAAAGGCCTTGGTCATCATCATGGCTTGTAAGCGTGCCACAACCAGGACACATCAGAGCGACGAAGAAAAGCATAACAGCTAGGTTTCTCATACATGTAGCGCGATGCCACCTAACAAACAATCGGCGGCTTGTTTTGCAACCTATCCTGATTCATAATTTAACCTTATTTCTGGGGAAATGATTTGTCCACAGAAAGTCGCGTCGCGGAGGAACGAATATCCTCATCAAGCAAAGGCGGCAAATCTTCGCCTGATTTCGGTAGGGCGCGTCACTCCGTGCGCGCCGCTTTTCGTATTTGCGGCGGGTAGAGGACTACCCGCCCTACCTCTTCTTACGAAAACTAACTTCTTCCGCCCAGCCGGATGGTCATGCCCTCGCGGGCGGCGTCCACTTTTAATTTCGCCCGTTGCCGGGACACGAGCTGGCGTGCGTGCTGGAGCAAAGCATCCAATTGTTTGTCGCTGCGTTCGGGGTCGTGATGA
>DASZAB010000012.1:0-10025 GCA_035945675.1 Verrucomicrobiia bacterium
GTTCCCGTTCCAGCAAGGTGGGGTGCGAATAGTAAAATCCGCTGTACCAGGGATGCGGCGTCAGGTTGCTCAAATTCTTCTCGTTCAGCTTGCGCAACGCGCCCATCAGGGACTGCGCCTCGTTCATCACGTGCGCGGCGAAGGCGTCGGCCTGATATTCGTACCGCCGCGACCACCCATGCAGGAGCGGTGAAAACCAGAACGTGACCGTGCCGGCCAACAACCCGAACAGCAGCAGCGCCGGCGCGATGGCCGAAGGCTCCAGGCTGAAGGCTGCAGGCTGAAAGCCAAAGGCGCGATAAAACCACGTCTGTCCCGCCAGAACGGCAATGAAATAAAAACCGGCCAGCGAGGAGATGGCCGAAACGGCCAGCATTTTCGGGATGTGCTTCTTCCGGTAATGGCCGATTTCGTGCGCGAGCACCGCCTCCAGTTCCGGCTCGGACAGTTGCTGGACCAGCGTGTCGAACAGCACGATTTTCCGGAACCGCCCGAATCCGGTGAAGAACGCGTTCGAGTGGCGCGAACGTTTGCTGCCGTCCATCAATTGGATGCTCCGGGCGCGGAATCGGGTCCGCCGGGCCAGTGCCAGCAGCCGCTCGCGCAAACTGCCTTCCGGCAACGGTGTGAATTTGTTGAACAGCGGCAGAATCAAAACCGGCGCGAGCACCAACATCAGGAATTGAAACGCGAGCAACGCGGCCCAGGCCCACAGCCACCACCCCGTTCCCGTCCATTCGACTGTTTTCAGCATGAGCACCAGCAGCGGGTAACCGAGCGCGGCCGTCAGCAGCAGCCCTTTCAGCCGGTCCATCCACCAGATTTTCGGCGTCGTGGTGTTGAACCCGAATTTTTCCTCCAGCCGGAACTGTGAGAACCAGTCAAACGGCAGACCGGGCAGCGACAGGGCCAAACCCACCGCAAACAGAAATACCGCCATCGCCCACGCCGACTGGCCCAACCCCTGCGAGAAAAAGCGGAACGCCCACGGCAGAACCCCGCTGAAAAGAAAAAACAGCAGGACGATGGTGGACCAGGCGTCTTCCATGTTTCCCAATCGGCCTTTCGCCAGGGTGTAGGCGACGGATTTTTTATAGGTCGGCTCGTCAATGATGCCACGGAAGGCCGGGGGAATTTCGCCGGCGTGGGCGAGCACGTGACGGCGATTGAGCGCGGCCAGCCAGAGTTCCACCGCCAGCCGGGCGAGAATCAGCCCCAACGTTAACCAGACCACAATGTTCGCGGATTGCAATTTACAGCGTCAGGCGGTTGAATTTTGCCCTGGTTTGCCGTTTTGTCTCCCGTGATCGGCGTGTTTTCAAATCCGGTTCAGCGGATAATATTGGTCAATAAATTTGTAATCGCGGTCATTTTCCAGAAAATTCACACCTTGCTGGATGACGATGGCGGAAATCAGGCAGTCAACGGAATTTCTGATCGTGATGCCTTTGCGACGCAGTTCGCGGTAAATCGTCGCGCCAAACTCAAACGTCGTCCGGTCATCTTCCAGATAAATTAAATTCTCAAACTGCTGTTTTACGGCAACAAATTGTTTCTCGTCACGAATGCCTTGCAACACTTCAAGCAAAACCAAACCGCAGTAACAAATTTCGTCGCGAGTTTGAAAACATTGCTCAAGTTTAACCGTCTGGGCCGTTTCCCGTCCGCTGAAAAAATCTATCAGGACAGTAGAATCGATGAGCAGTCTCATGGAAATCTGCTGCGGCGCATCGCGTTGAGATTTCCTGTCCAGTGGATTTTTCCTTTGAGCTTGAGAAAACCCAATTGCTTTTCACGTCGCACCAATTCCTGAAGCGCGTGATGCACCAATGCGCGGCGCGTTTTGATGCCCGTGGCCTTCAGGCCTTGCCGCACCAAACCTTCATCCAGAACAATATTTGTCCGCTTAATCATATACACACAATACCAGATTGGAATGTGTATGCAAATAAAAACTCACCACTTCAGTTCCGGCAACCGGCGGGCGACTTCCTCGGCGTTGGCGTGGCTGTTGAAGGCGCTGATGCGGAAATAGCCTTCGCCTTTCGAGCCGAACCCGCTGCCGGGCGTGATCACCACGTTGGCGTCGTTCAGAATTTTGTCGAAGGCCTGCCAGCTGGTCACGCCCCTCGGCGCTTTTACCCAGATGTACGGCGCGTTCAGCCCGCCGAAAACCTTCAGCCCGGCCTGCTGCGCGCCTGCGCGCAAGACCTTCGCGTTGCCGAGATAATGTTCGATCAGCGCGCGCACCTGCGCCTTGCCGTCCGGCGAGTAAAGCGCCTCCGCGCCGCGCTGGACGATGTAACTCACCCCGTTGAATTTCGTCGTCATGCGCCGCAGCCACAAGGGATGGAGGGGCAGCCGCTCGCCGGTCCGGGTGGCCGCCCGCAATGACCTGGGCACGACGGTGAACGCGCAACGCACGCCCGTGAACCCGCCGTTCTTGGAGCAACTGCGGAATTCGATGGCGCAGTCGCGCGCGCCGGGGATTTCGTAAATCGAATGCGGCAGCGCCGGGTCGGTGAGGTACGCCTCGTAAGCCGCGTCAAACAGGATGACGGCCTCGTGTGCGAGCGCGTATTTCACCCACGCTTCGAGCTGCGGACGGCTCGCGGCCGCGCCGGTGGGATTGTTCGGCGAACAGAGATAAATTACGTCCACGTGCCGCCGGGGCGGTTCGGGAATGAATCCGTTGCCCGGTCTGCAGGGCAGATAAACCAGCCGGGCATACGCGCCCGTCTCATTGGCTTCCCCGGTGTGACCGGCCATCACATTCGTATCCACGTAAACCGGATAGACCGGGTCGCTGATGGCGATTTTGTTTTTGTGGCCGAAGATGTCGAGGATGTTGCCGGTATCGCATTTGGAGCCGTCGCTGACGAAGATCTCGTCGTCGGCCACGTCGCAGCCGTGGGCGCGGAAATCGTTTTGCGCGATGGCCGCGCGCAGCCATTCGTAGCCCTGTTCCGGGCCGTAGCCGTGAAACGTCTCACGGACGGCCATTTCGTTCACGGCCTGGTGCATGGCGGCGATGGCTGCGGGCGGCAACGGCTCGGTCACATCGCCGATGCCGCACCGGATCAGGCGTTTGGCCGCTTCGGGATTGGCGTCGCAAAACGCCTTCACCCGCCGGCCGATTTCCGGAAACAGATAACCGGCTTTGAGCTTGAGATAATTGTCGTTTAACCGGGCCATGGACGTCGCCGGGCTGGAAAAACCCGGGTGCCGGAATTTACGGCAACGAACCGGTCGAGGCAAGCCGGCGATAAATCCGGTAGTGTCCGAATTTCGCTCGGAGTGCTGCCTTCAGGCGGCTCGGAACCGCGTAAACGCGGGACTCCAAACTTCAAATCAGGACACTGCCATGAGCCCGGTAGTGGTCCAATTTGGTGGGGCGAGGCTACGGACGAGCCGGCCTTGGCGCGCCAAAGCGAAGCGGCGGCAGCTCGCGAGTACGCTCGCCCCACCTAACGCAGCAAAATGTACCATTACCATAAATCCGGGAACGGGTTTCGCGGGGGTTCCGGCGGCCGGGTGTCAACCCGGAAGAAATGAAGCGAAACTTGATTTTTTTATCTTGCCTCGCGACGGGGTGTTGTTCTGCAATCAGCGCGTTATGGCAAATTCTCCATTTTCATCGCTTACCCGGCGGGAGCGATTTTGGGCAAATACGGCAATCGTGCTCATCATTGCCGTCCTTTTGGCATTTGCGACATATGCGTGGACTCTATTTCAAGCGAGGCTTCAGGAAGAGAAAATTTCAAATCAGGAGGGCCACCCGGCCGCCGCTGCGCCGGCGGTGGGAAGCAGCGTTGCTCCCGTCACCGAAGGAGACAACTCCGCCACCACTGAGGTCTTGACGACACCCCCTCCCTTTGTTCCGCCCACCAATTCAAATTAGCCGGCAAAAACAAAAAGCGGTCCACCCGCAACGGCAGACCGCCTGCTCAATTTGAGTTGAAAAATCAGGCCACCACCCGGCGCCGGTCAAGCAACCAACCCGCCGCCGCGCCAACCGCCAGAAACGCCAGCGCCCCGGGTTCGGGCACCGATGGCGTGGTGTCATACAAAAGCACGTCCGGGAGCGTCGCGCCATTCAGATCGACGGGCACGCCGTCGGAATAGATCGTCGCGTCCAGGCTGTACGGATCGGCCGCCTCGGTCAGGACCGAGGTGATCTGGACATTGTCGCCGGGGTTGAGGAAATTCGGCACGAACGCCGAGGCGAAACCGCTGTAGGTGGTGCCGGCATTGCCAAACAGAACCCAGGCGTTGGCTCCGGCCACCGGGCTGCCTAACTGGCCGGAGAGCGCCACGAATTTGCTGCCGTAACCCGTGCCGGTGGCGCCCAGCACTTCCGCCAGGACGACGCTGTTACCGGTGGTAATGTCACTAACGTAAGTCACCAGGGAGGCGGCGATCGCCGAACTGGGCGACAAAATGCCGTTGAGCGACAGATAAGTTCCGATGGTTGCCCCCGGCACGCCGCCTGCGCCCACGGTAAAGGTTGACGACTCGGCGCCGATGCCCACCGAAACATTGCCCGGGCTGGTTTCGCCGATGGAGAAGCCCACCGCCGCCGGGTTGATACTGATGCTGCCGCCACCAAAAGCGATGCCGTTATCGACACCCGGCGCCGCCGTGGCAAAGATTCCCGGACCCAAAGGCACAACTCCCGTGCCGAAGAGGTTGGGATTGACATAATTCACGCCGTTAAAAGTGCCGCCCGGACTGGCCAGAATGTCGTTGTTGCCGGTAAAACCGTCGAAGGCCCACAGCGGAGGAATGCCGCCGTAGGTGCCAACCGGTTGCCCGGAAAATTCAATTTCGCCGGTCCCGCCGGTATAGAGAAGCTGGGCGCCGGCCGGTCCGGCCGAAAGCCACAGTGCCATGGCCAGTGCGGTGCCCGTGGCCAGCGCGCTCCGTTTATTGGGAGCCAGGCGGGAACAAGTTGAAGCCGTCTTTTTCATAGCAAACTCCTGAATGGTTTGGCAGTTGGTCTGCGCTGCGTTTAGTGATTTCCGAGACTGAACGGGGCTCTTCTGACAAAGAATTCAGTTTTTGTCAAGTTAAAAATTAGATGGGCTACAATTAGAGAACCTACGCGGGTTGTCCTTGAGGCCGTTAAAGTTGCCGCAGTCCGGGCGCTGCGCGACCGGAGCAATTCAATTCATCTCGCAGCCGCGAACGCCAGTTCGCGCCATAAAATTCCCCGTTTGTTTGATTTGCGCCGACTGACGGGCGTGTTGCCAAAACTGCCCGGAGTGCGGACGGCCATGTCCGCGCGAACTTATGGCGGCCCCAAGGCCCGCACTCCCATCAAGTCTGAAACGCGCGGACTCCGCGGTTGCTTTGCAGAAATGATCGTCCGGCCTCAAGAGTTCATTTCCCTCTCCCCGCAGCGAAGCGCGGGGAGAGGGGCAGGGAGAGGGGCCGTTCAACAAAAAACCACCTCTCCCCGGCCGCAGCATTTGTTCTCACCCTGGCTACCCTCATCCGCCCTCCGGGCACCTTCTCCCGTTCCCACGGGCGAAGGGTGTCCCCCAACTTCGTTGGCGGAGAGGGAGATCAGATGGAGGTGTCGTTTCCGGGTTTGATGTTTTCTACAAACCAATTCAGCGGTCCGCGCTCCAGTTGCCTCTCGATGGTTTGAGCAACACGCCCTGACGTCGGCGGTTTGCACCTTCTCCAAAAGCACCAGCGCATCTCTGCGCGCCGCGCGGAGCGTCTGGACTGCGGCGTGTTCACCGCCGCCTTGCCAACGCATCCCAAAAATCAGCCCCTGCCCCACCCGGCTAATGCTCGAGGAGGCGGAAGAATTTCGGGCTGGTGGCCGGGCCGGTCTGGTTGGTGTCGGTAAAGGTGTACACGCCGTTGCTCAAGCCCAGGATGGGGTTGGCCAGAACGGACCAGCTCGCCAGCGGCAAGCCCAGGTTCGTCGTCCAGAGCACCTGATACTGGTAATTGGTCGGCGCCAGCCACTGGAACTGGACGGCGTTGCCAATGATGGCCGTATTGATAATCATCAGCGTCTGCGGAATGGGCGTCGAATAGGGATATTCCACGAGCCGGTAGAATTTCAGCGGCCCCCACCCGCCCGTCAGCGAGCCGTCGTCCAGGAACTGGAAGAGGCCGTCCGCCGCGTTGGTGGGCGACACGACGCCCGACCACGTCACCACCACGTTGGAGATGGTATGCCACGCAATCGCCGGCGCCAGGTTCGTCGCCCATTGCACCTGGAACTGGTAATTCGTCGGCTCCGTCCACCGCAACAGGATGTCATTGGCCCCGTTGACGTTGGTGAGCGTGATGCTGGTTATGGACGGCGGGTTGGTCGGCGGCGGGGCATAGCCAAAACTCACCTGAAAGACGAACGACACATTGCCGGTGCTGGGATTCTGCAGGCCCAGATAATAATTCGCGCCCGGCACGAGCGGCGGCACCGAACCGCCCGCCAGCACGAACGTGCCGCTGGTGGCGTTGGTCAACATCAGCACGTCGCCGGCGCTGGTGTTGGCGGTGGGCGGGCCGGTCTGGTTGAAATACACGTTGAGCGGGCCGGTGGCGGAAAACAACACGTTAATCGCCGCAATGGCATTGGTCGGCACGGCCACCGTCAACGGCGTTATGGTCCCGGTCACCACGATATTGGTGACGGGCGTCGAGTTGGTAATCGGTTCGGAAATAAAATTGGCCAGCACCCGGTAAAACTTTTCGGGCGGCCACCCGCCGGTCAGCGAGCCGTCGTCAAACCAGGAATAATCCCCGTTGGTGGGGGTGTAGGTGACGTTGATGACCGGGTTGGAGACGCTATTCCATAAAAACGCCGGCGCGAGATTGGTCTTCCACTGGATGGTATATTGATCATTGGTCGGGCCGCTCCACTGGAGGAGGAAGCCGTTGGTCCCGTTGATGTTTGTGGCGGTGATGGTGGGGCCGGAAATGAATACGTTGGTGATGGCCGATACGTAGCCAAAATCCGCCTCCACCGCAACGGTCACCGGGGTCCCGCCCAGGTTCTGGACACCGAGATAATAGGTTCCGCCCTGGACAATATTGGTGGGAGCGGAGGTGGTGCTCAACACCGCGCTGCCGCTGGTCGCGCCGGTCAGCAGGGTGTAGTCGCCGATGTTGGTTCCGGTCGGGAAACCAACCCCGCTGAACAACAGATTCACCGGTCCGGTGGCGGAGAGCAGCCGGTTGGTGGCGAACAGCGCATTGGTCGGAACCTTGACCAGATAATAGAAAATGCCGTTGCCAGGAACCGTGTTCGTCGATGAGTTCGAAGCTGATTTCGCATTTGAGAGCAGCACGGAACTATAGGTGATGTTCGTCATGCTGACCATGACGCTGACGGTCACGTCAAAGTGATTGCTGGTAAACAGGTTGGTGGCGCTGAATCCAAACGAGGCAAATCCAAAGAAATTGTTTGTGGGCATGAACGTGGCCGTGTGGCCGTCCGGTCCCAGGGTGATGGTGCCGTTGGTGCCGTTGGTCACGCCAAAGGCCCAGCTACCCGTCCGGCCGACAATCCCATAAAGGTCCACGTCCACCGGCGTGTTCGAGACGGTCAAGGCATGCGGGCCGGCCAGCCAGTTTATGTAATGCTCCAAATCCGTGTATCCATCCGGATTCAGATGATTATTGTTGGGCACGGCGGGATTCATGCTGGCTTGGCCCAGCGCGGCCAATGTGGTTTCCCAGTAATCGGGTATGCCGTCGCCATCGCTGTCCAGCGGTTGCGGCGCGGAATCCAGCACCGGCCAGGGATTGACGCCGACGAAATTCGTGATGCCCTGGGATTGCCAATATGGGCCGGTGCCCGTGTAATTGGTATAAGTGGCTTCGGAGTTGGTGTCGAGGTAAACACCCGGGAAATTGTTCGAACTGATAAAGTCGATGATCTGGCCGCTCTTATTGCGGACACCCGTGACCAGATTGGTATCCACCGGGTCGCGCAGCAAATACTCGCCACCGGCCGAGGCGCCCGCCACCGTGTCGCCCGCGAAGGCCAAGACCTGCTCATAAGCGTCCGCTGGATTGGTGAAGGTGACGGCCAATCCGGGCAATGCGGTCGGAGCGGCAAGTTGGGTGTAGTTGCCGCTGAACATGCCCCATCCGGTGTTGCTGCCGCTCAGCCGATTCGTGGCGGCATTATTGTCGATGAAGTTCGTCCCCTGATAAATCTGCGTGAAAGCGACATTGGGCACATTGCCCTGGAAGGCGATGTTGGGATTGGCCGTCGTGTTGCTGCCGGCGATGAAATAATTGCCGACGTAATTGAGGAAATTGGTGTAACCGTTTGTGTTGCTGGCCGAGTCGTCCTCGTTGTAACCGGCAAAAATCCCCCAGTTGAACACCACGTTGTTGATGAAATCCAACTGGATGTTGTCGCCCGGGCGCGGATTGCGGCTGTAGTTGTCCGCGTAAAGGTTGTGGTGATAACTGATCGCCCCGGAACCGTAGCGCAGCAGCGAGCCGTAACCATGCGCCTGGAATCCGGGGGCGCCGCTATCCATGTAGTGGGCCGAATGATTGAGCGGATCGGCGATGATGGACCACTGTACGCTGACGTTCGTCGAGTAGGTCGTGGACAACGCCTCGTCAATGCTCCACGACGCCGAGATATGGTCGGCAATCGAATTGGTGACGTTGACGAAATGGAACGAATCGTCCTGGAACGCCGGGCTGTTGACGTCACCCGGACGGCACCGCAGGAAACGCACCACGTCGTCGTGGGCGTCCTGCACGGAGGTCGTGTATCCCTTGAGGGTGATACCGTCGCCCGGTGCCGTCTGGCCGGCAACCGTTAGATACGGATCATTAATCCTGAGGTTTGATTGCAGGTTGATGGTGCCCGAAACATCAAAGATAATCGTGCGGCTGCCGGCGGTATTGGTGATGCCGTAGCGCAAGCTGCCGGGTCCGCCGTCGTTCACGTTGATGACGTGATAAACGTCGCCGCCGCGGCCGCCGATCGCCGGGCCGCCCGGGCCTTCGGCGCCGGGGAAGGCCGGCTGGCTGTTGGTTGGCAGCAGCAGCACCTGGAAGATGTCCGTCGCCGTCGCCGTGGATATATCCGTCACAATGTTCGTGAACATATAGACGGCGGGCACCGGGTTGTTGCTGGACGGCGTCCACGTGATGACGCCGTTGGTGTCGATGGACGGGAATGGGCCAAACGGCACGCTGCTCGTCAAGGCGTATGAGTAGGGCGGTACTCCGCCGAAGGCGGCGTTGGTCACGGTGAACAGCAGGCCGGGATAGGCAGTCTGTTCGGGGAGTTGGGGCAGCGTCAACGGCACGGCGGGGTAGATATTGGTGCCAAGCGTCACGAAATTGAATCGCAACTGCCAGCTCTGAAGCAGCGGCTCGGGATTGGTGGCGCCGGCGCGGTCATCCTGAACTTCCAGCGTCCACGTGCCGTGCGCGTTTAGTCCGTCGTACGTGTCCAACGATTGCTCGGGCAGGTAGTAAAGACCCGTGGGAAGGGAATCCCGTTCAATCACGTAGCCGCCCAAATTCCGATCAGTAGGACCGAGATTGTTCCAAGTTTGCGCCACCAGCCCGTTAACTCCGCTAAAATACTGCAAATTGGTTTCATTCGGAAAATCGGGTTGGCCCGTATACCAGTCAGTGTAGTTCCATGCTTCACCCGTTTCCCAAGCCCATGCGGTTTTGATCTGGGCACTGTTCGTGCAAAATCCGCCCAGAGCAGGTCCGGAGCCGTTATTCCCATTGCCTTCGAAGAAATTGGGCGAAGCTATTAGACTAAATACGAAATTATTCTCTGCCTGCGAGGTAATCGTAGCCAGATAGCCGCCTTCGTTATGGGCAATCTGGTCGGCTTCAACCCAATCCAGAGGGTTGCTGGTTGAATTGGTGACGGCTTTGTACCAGTGACCGTTTCCGCCTGCCGAAAGCGGCCATTGAACATAGCCCACGGCGGGCGTGAAGGTAAACGGCGGTGCGGCGAATTTGATGGGCGTGGTGGTCAGGTTCGTGTTCTCGGTGAACACCAGGTA
>DASZAB010000013.1:0-14985 GCA_035945675.1 Verrucomicrobiia bacterium
ACGTTCGGTTTGCTCGCGGGCAGGATGATCTGGCCCTGATAAACGCCCGGCCGGATATGAAAAACAATGCGGTTTGGGTTGTCATCCGGAACGGCGGCCAGCGCCGCCTGGAGAGTCCTGAAATCACCACTCCCGTCCGCCGCCACGGTATATTCTTTCGCACCTGCCAGGCAGGTCCCCCCGGCGAGGAAGAAAAGCAGCAAAGTTCCCGTCGTGCGTGTGACGGCTTCATTGAACAACGACAATTTCATGACAGCGCCGACAGAGTTGAAAATGTGCATCCGGTTTCGGAAAAGCAAATGCTTGCGACACGCGCTCGCAAACATACCTATCATTTCTACGAGGCACTTAACCCTCCACCGGAGATGATTGTTTGAGCCAGCCACCGGATGTTTTCTACGGGTTATAAATCAGCCGGAAGAACACGTTGGTCGCGGCCGAGTCCATCGGGAGCGTCACGTTGGTCAATGACGCCGACCCCGGGTAGGGGAACCAGGCGTTGGTGGCCGTCAGCCCGACGGAGTTGGTTTGCAGCGTCCAGCCCAGATGGTCCCCGGGCCAGGACAACTGCAATTGATCGCCGGTGGCTTGAAAGACCAGATTCGTGGGAGTCAATGATGCCGAATTTGTCAGTGCGACGAGGGCGGAGGAGTTGACCGCGATCGTGTTGATGTCAATCGCCGTGGCTTGACTGCCGGTTTCACGCCAGCCGACGGCCAGGGCGTCGAAAGTATTTGTCAAATAAGTCGTGCCGGAGGCAACTCCGCCAAATTGCGATAACAACGGGCTGTTCGTGTCCGTTCCTGAATAGAGGCAATTCGTGATGGCGAGCGTGTTGGTTGCGGCCAGCGTGATGGTTAAGACTTCGGTGTACGGATTGCCGGCCGCAAGGGTGACCGAGGGCGCGCTGGATGCGGTGCCGACGGTCGCGCCGGACGGAGCGCTGAAGCTGGAACTGCCGCTGCCGCTGGTCACCAGGTCCTGGTCGTTGTTGTAAAGTGGCGTGACGGACTGGGCCGGCCGGGTCATGACCCGGCAATTACCGCCGGTGAACGCGAGTTGACCCACATAACCGATCCAGGCTTGCGCGTTGCCGATGGCATTGCCGTTGGAGTTGGTGGTGGCCGTTCCATTCAACCCGCCGGGCACGGGAAAATTCTGGCCGCTTTGATAGAGGCCAAAACCCATGGTGCCGGACCCGGTCAGGAGGCCGGCTGAGTTCGTGAACGTCACCCTCAACGAAATGCTGTCGCCCACGCCGGCCAGCGTGACGGGATTTGCGAACCGCGCCTGTACTTCGAGGCTGCCGCTGCTCGTCGAGGCAATGCCGAACTGCAAATGCCCGGCGCTGCGCATAGGCGTTGGATTCCAGGATTTCGAAGAAATCAATTCATAGCTGGTGCTGGTCGGAGTCGGCGCGGTCGGCGATGCTGAATTAAGCGTGCTGCCGGAAAAATTGTCGCTGAAGACATTTGTGGTCACGATGACAAAGGTTGGCGCCTGCGGCGTGGCGCTCACCTCGGCGGAATTCGGGCTTTCGCCGAAACCGTTCACGGCGGAGACGACGTAATAATACGTGGTGCCGTTGGTGACCTGCAGGTCGGTGTAACTCGTGGTTGTGACCGTGGCATTGGTCGCGTTCTCGCCGCCGCTGACGAGCGCGCGTTTGACGCTGTAACCCGTCGCCGTTGCGGACGGCGACCACGTCAATGTGACACTGTTGCTGCCGGCCGTAGCGAAAAGATTGGTCGGCGCAAGCGGTGGTTGAGTCGCGATGGGCACCACCGTCAGCTTCACCTGGCCGATCGTATTGGTATCAAAACTGCAAGTGTAACCGACGGGAACTGTTCCCAGCGCAGGCAGATTGCCGGCCAGGACGCCGGTGTAAGTCATCAACGTGTAAGTGCCATTGCCAAAACCGCCACCGGCGAAAAGGTTGTTTGTCCCGCCGAGCGTGAGATTTCCTTTCACGGCGAGCGTGGCAGCATTGGTGCCCAGGATGAAGTTCAGCGCCGTGGACGGAAACAGGGTGAAGTTGTTGCTCACGGTGAAGGTGCTGGCCGAAAGCGTCAGCGGCCCGTCGTCGAGGGCGTTCGTGTTCTTCAGCGAACCTTGGGCATTGTAGAAGGCCAGCGAATTGCCGTAGCCATTCGTCGTCAGACCGTCGAAGGTGAACAGCCGGTTCGCCGGCGCGCTGTTCGTGATGACGGCTTGCGCGTCGAACATCGCAAACGTGGTCGTGCTGGAAGACGGCGTGAGGTTGCAGTCAATGAACTGTGCGCCCTGGACATTGTAGAGGCAGAAGTTGCGGTCGCCGGTGATGTTGACCTTGTCGAAGACAATGTTCGTCGCCGGCGCTTCCGTGCGCGCCCAGATAATGCCGATGGGCCGGCCGCTGACGGAGGTGGCGGTGATGTTGCTGAACGTGATGTCGCGATACATCGGCGTGGTACTGGTGACGGTGGCGACGGTCTGCGTGGCGGCAATGGTGGGCGTGATGCTGCTGGGCGTGCCGACTTCAAGATAATAGGCGTAAATCTGGATCGGGAACCCCACGTTCGTCATGCCGAGGTTGTAATAGTTGATGTTCCGCACCAGGCCGCCGCGGCCATCGTCCGACTTGATCCGGATGCCGTTGTCGGTGCCGTTGAAGGTGCAGTTGACGACCGTGATGTTCGAAACACCGCCGTCGGTGTAACTGCCGATGGAAACGCCGTGGCCGGCGCCATAGGTATTATTGGTCAGCAACACATAAGAAGTGCCGCCGCCACAGGTGAAATCGTCGTCCCCCACGCTGATGTTGCAGTTCTGCACCAGGATGTTGGTGCCGTCCACGTCGCAGGCGTCCGTGTTGTGTGAGGGCGGATTGGCGCTGGACGAGGGCGCGCGGATGGTGACGCCCTGCACCGTGGTATTGGCGGCGCTGTTGCCGCTGATGGAAATATGGAACATCGGGGAATTGGAAAGCGTCAGATTTTGAATCAACTCCCGGCTGCAACTGTTCAACCGGATCATGATCGGCCGCACGGCGCCGTTGGTGTAGGCCCATGGCCACCACGGCTCGCCCTGCCCGTCGATGGAGCCGGAACCGCTGATTTCAATGTCGTGCAGGCTGGAGCCGGTGATGAAGTTATTCGCGACGAAATAGACGGCGGTGCCGTTGGTGTGCCAGGTGACCGGATATTCCCCGAACGGCAACATCCGCAACGTGGCGCCGGCGTCAATCTGCAAATTCACGCTGCTTTTGAGGGTGATTGGCCCGCACAAATAGGCGTTGGTTCCCGCCGGGATTTCCACCGTGCCGCCGCCGGCTCCGTTGGTCAGGCCGCCCGCCGCGGCGGCGTTGATCGCATTTTGGATCGCGGTGGTATTGTCGTTTGTCCCGTCGCCCACCGCGCCATAGTCAAGCGCGCTGACCACATTGTTGGTGTTGATATTGGGGAGCGGAACATCGGCCAACGCCACATTCAAGCCCAGCAGCACTAAAACAACCCCCAGCCCGCGCAGCCAAGGGCAGGCCGACCCACCGCCTGGGAAGGGCAAATGGCACGCCGAAGCCGGACCCGGATTGCAGATTCCACGCAGACGACTGCACCGAACGGTTGTCGAATCTTGCATAAATCTCACCGGTCTTTCTATAACATTAGCATGTTTTGAAAAAAAGCGGAGCGTCTCCCGCTCCGCTTTTTTACAGCAACTCATTTGATCTGGTCTCTTCTATGGAGTGTAAGTCAGCCGGTAGAATACGTTGGTCCTGGTCGTGTCAATGGGAATCGTCACATTGGTGACTGACGCTGATCCCGGATACGCGAACCACATGTTGGTGGCCGCCAGTCCCACCGAGTTGGTCTGCAAGGTCCAGCCGAGGTGGTCTGCCGGCCAGGAGAGGTTGAGGTTGCCGCTGCTGACGGAGACCATGATGTTCGTGGGATTGGTGGCCACGCCGCTGACCACACTCAGCACTCCATTGACTGGATTGAAACTCCAGGCCAGGCCCGCGCCCGGCGAACCGGCAACGGTCGTAAAGTTTCCGGTTTCGGAACCGGTGCTGAAGATAGTGAAGCTGTCGCCCGGGGCCAGCGTGCCGGACAAATTCGTGGCATACAATGTCCCGCCATAACTGACCGAGGTCGCATTCACCTGATCATGCGTGCCGACGGTCTGGTTGACTTCGAAAATATTCGAACTGCCCGACTGCAGCGTCAGCGTGTTGTTGATGGTCAACGTGCCAACGCCCAGGTTGCCCGGGGCCAGGCCCCCGGTCTGTGCGGTCACCGGGCCGGCAATGGTTCCCGACCCGCCCAATCGGCCGCTCGTGACGGTGACGCTGCCAGCGCCAAGCGATCCATTTACGAGCAATGTGCCGCCGTTGACCGTTGTGGCGCCGGTGTAGGTTTCGGCGTTATTCAGGGCCAGCACACCGCTGCCGGTCTTGGTCAGGTTAAAGCCCGAACCGCTGATCAGGCCGGAAATGGTGGCCAGGCCGGTGTCGGTCACCTCGATCGTCCGGTTGGTTTGCGTCCCCAGGCCGTCGTTGCCGTTGAGGCTGAAAGGCCCGGCCAGCGTCAGGTCGTTGGTGCCGCCGATGATCAAGGTCAGATTGTTGGTCGCGCTGGGATATTGAATCGGATTGGCGATGGTATGGGCGCCACCGGAGGCGAAGAGGGTGCCGCTGCCGCTGGTATTGGGCAGTTCGGGCGCCAGATACAACGGGCCGGTGCCAATCGGTCCGGCCGTGACGGGGTTGCCGGTGGAATCAATTCCCAATCCAATCGACCCGGTCGTGGGCGTGGTGCCGCCGCTGTAGGTATTGGGCCCGTTGAGGATGGTGGAACCGCCGCTGCGCTGTACTATCCCGCCACTTCCCGAGATGACGCCATTGTAGGTCTGGCTGCCGCTGGCGTTGTAGGGCGCCAAAGTCGTCCCGGTATAATTTGCGTTGGCGACCGGCGGGTCATTCGGATCGAGGGCCAGGTTTCCATTATAGACTGTGCTGGATCCATAAACCCGGTAACGGTTGGTGGTGGCCGGGTTGACCAACGGGTTCGGGGCGAGCGTCAGGGTCTTGTTGGCGGCGCCGGAAAGGTTGCCAAAAAGGACGCCGGCGTAAGAACCATCGCCGTCGAAGTAAATAGTAAAGTTGTCGGCAACGGCAACGTCGCCGTTCAGCCCATAAGCGGCGCCACCGGTCGGAACAACTTCCATGCTGCCACCCGCCTGGGCCAGGGTGATCGGACCCGTGCCCAGACCATTCAGGTTATTGAGATAGAGATAAGCACTGGCGTTGCTGATAACGGTGCCGCCAGTGTAGGTATTGGCATTGTCAATTTCCAGGCCGCCGGCGCCGAGGTAGTTCAAACTGCCCGGCCCGGCAAAACTGCCGCTCCCCGTGAACGTGTAACCGGAAGAGCTGTTGACCGTCACCGATGCGGCACTCAAATATTGGTTGTTCAAGGACACAATCGCATTCCCAAGCCCGGTGTCGTTGAACGTGACCAAGTCGCCGTAATTGAAGGTGGTCAGGCTGCTGCTGGGATTAAGCCAGTCGGCGGTCGAATTCAGATCCCAGCTGGAGGAGTTGCCCGACCAGGTCAGGCTGGTGGCGGTGCCCAGGCTCAGCGAGGCCATCGTGGAATTGGTGCTGTAACCGCCCGCGCCCGTAATGGTGACATAGTAGCTATTGGCGCCCGAAGCTGCATCGGCGGCCGTTACCGGAGAAATGATAAGTGTGGGGCTGTTGGCGCCCGAGATGTTGCCGCCGTTGACGAGGTTGGTGCCATAACGATGCCATTGATAGGTCATGTTAAAACCCGTGGCGCCCACGATAAAGGGGACGAAAGCGCCGGCCGGGGCAGTCACCGAAACCGGTTGGTTGGTGATGGTGGGCGGGGTGGTGATGACGGTGGTGTGGCCGGTGATGCTGATGGACGACACGTCCATCTGCGGGTTGGCGGAAACGGAGCTGGAATTGAAGGCGCCCAACGCCAGCCCGTCGAAACCGCTGGTCAGCGGCGCGTTCATCACCGCATTGGACATAATGATGGAGCCGCCGGTGCCGACACCGTTGTAAAGTGCATTGCTGATGATGAGGTTGCCCGACCCGGCGGGATCGAGCATGATTTGAAGCTCCACCGTGTAGGGGTTGCTGTTGGCGAGCGTGATGGTCTGGGAAGAGCTGGTGGCCAGCGAACTCCCTGCCGGATTGTTAAACGTGCCGCCGCTGGCCCCGTCGCCCAGCAGCTCTTGATTGGCGGAAGTTGTGCCCGTTCCGTCCTGAATCGGGCGGGTGATGATGCGCGAGCCGGTGCCGCTGAAAATCTGGCCCGCGTAACCCGCCCATAATTGGCAGTTACCCGTCGCGTAGGGAGACCCTGAATTCTTATTCAAGCCGCCATTGGCGAGGGCGCCGGCAACCGGAGGGTTCGTGGTCCCCGGGGCGGCACCCGAGTTGTACAAGCCGACCCAGATGGCCGATTTGGTGCTGCCGGTCAGCAACGCGCCGGCCGAATTGGTGAAGACGATGGTCATGTCAATGTAGTCGCCGGGCGCGACCATCACTACCGGGTTGGTGGTAAACAGCGCCTGGGCCTCCCAATAACCGGAAGTCGTTGCGCTGCTTAACTTCCCGCTCAGCAGATTGGGACCGATCGTCGAGACAGTGGCGTTCTTGCTGGAAGCCAGGTCGTAGCTGGTGAAGGAGGCGTTGGTGGCGCCACCCGGGGCACTGACACCATCCAGGGTGCTGCCGTTCGAGAAATCATCGGTAAAGAAAGTGTCAGCCAGAGCACCCAGCGGGGCGCCGACCAGCAGGAGCGCAAGCGACATTCTGAAATAAGACAATTTTTTCATGGTGATTTGGTTTAACGGTTGGGGGTGATGGTTCTTCGCTGGAGTGGAAAACGACCAGTGACGTCAAGGTTGAAACGCATTCATGATGATTCGAAAACCGGCGGGATTGTTGCCGGGGCCGGAACCGGGGTCCTGGCTGCCGCTGGCCGGGTTGCTTTGCCAGTAGGCGTTGTTGAACGGCTGGCCGGTGCCGGTATGGCCGCTGACGGTCTGGAACTTCACATGGCCATCGCCAAACAACACGTTCACGCCTTCCGGCTGGCCGGCGAGTTGATGGGCCAGACCTGTGATTTGCTGCATCAAGTCGGTGGACAGGGCTTTCTTGGGATCAATGTTCGCCGACTTGATCGGCGCCGTCACGGTGATAGTGTTTGGGGCATCCCCGGCATGGGGGCTGCTGAAGGTGGTTTTTTGGTACTGCAAGACCGGTAGCGCGTAGGTATTGGCAGCATAACGGACGATCTCCGTCTGCCTGGACTCCGGATAATAATTGTAACCGCAGCGGACATACGGGTTGCCGGTGGCAGGTGACGCCGGCCATTTCAAAGGCGTCTTGGCATAGTTATCATACGCATAGGTTTTATTCGCCTTGCGGTCCAAGGCCGGACAATAGAAGACCTTCGGGTTCTGAATGTAGTGGTCAAAGAAAAGACTGCCGTAGCCGTAGGGCCCTTCGACGATGACCCCGGTGGTCACATCCTGGTTGTTGGCCGCGTAGCGACAGGCTTCATACGTTTCCCAGGGATTCCCTCCCTGCTTCCAGCCGGTTTGCGGCAGGAAATCGTTGTGATCCCCGGCGTAAATGCTGAGGCCGATGCCAATCTCTCTGAGGTTGCTCGTGCAAGCGGACAGCAACGCTCTCGACTTGGCAGCCGACAACGCCGGTAACAGCATCGCCGCCAGAATGGCAATGATGGCAATCACCACCAACAACTCGATCAAGGTAAAACCGCCGCCAGATGTGGATTGGGGCCGGCACATCACCGGCTCACTGCCCCTTCCGGTATCTCGATTCAAATGACTCATATCAAAATGTTGACGGCAAACGTCCGGGCGCGGGTTGATGTTCTTTTGCTTTCAGAGTACCTTAAACGAACCCACCTAAAGGTCGCCATTAAGCTTTCTGCAAAGAAGATTTGAAATTCTGCGTGGTCGTGAAGCCATTTCCCCGGTTTTGTGCCTCCCCCTGGTTCTGTTGCCCTCCCGGTAACGGATCGGAGCCAGGCCAACCTCCCGCTTGAAAGCGATGATTTGTGTAAAGAAGCTTGGAAATTCTGCGTCGGGCGGCGCGAAGGGAGAAAAATCGGAAGGCGCGGATCCCGCAGCCCGGCAGGCAGGGCCGGAAAGCCTTTGCCGGATCAACCGCCGGCTTTTTTGCGGTATTCCTGCGGCGACATGCCGACGGCCTGCTTGAAGGCGAACCAAAAACTGTTGGCGCTTTGATAGCCGCAGATCTCGCTGATGGCGGTCAATTTTTGGTCCGACTGGGCCAGCAGTTTTTTAGCGTGTTCGATGCGGACGCGCTGCAATTCATGGCCGGGCGGACGGCCAATGTGTTCCAGAAACGATTGGTGAAATCCGCGACGCGACATCGCCGCCGCCCGGGCCATGTCGTCCACGCCAATCGGCCGGTGAAAATTCTGCAGCAGAAACTTCAGGCCTTTGGCAACGCCGGGATGATTCACCGCCACCAGCTCGCTGCTTTTGCGCGCGATCAGGCCGATCGGCGGGATGCGAACCGGCGTTGACGGCGGCGGTTTGCCGCGCATCAATTGATCCAACAACGCCGCGCCTTGATAGCCGAGCACGCCGAGATTCCGGTCCACGCTGGAGATCGGCGTGCGCATCGCGTCCACGGCGGGCAGCGAATTGTCCAGGCCGATGACACTGACATCTTCCGGCACGGCCAGGCCGGCGGTTTCGCAGGTCTCGACAACCTCCAGCGCGTGGTCGTCCGAGGCCGCGAACAGCGCCAGCGGTTTGGGCGCTTTTTTTAACTGCGCCGCGAGCCAGCGGCGTTTGTCTTTCCATTGCAAATGGCCGGTGGTAAAGGACGGCGACCGGTGCCAGCGAATCCACTCACACGCGTGTCCAGCCACCCGAAGCGAGTCCATAAACGCGGTTCCGACTTCATCGAACGACCAGTTTTCCACGGCGCTGTAAAACATAAAGTGCGTGAACCCGCGCGAAAGAAAATGCTCCGCCACCAGGTTCGCAGCGGTGGCATGGTCGGTGAGCACGCGCGGAAAGGGCAGTTGCGGGCGGCGAAGACTGAAATCCACCGTCGGCTTGCGGGCGCGGAGCACAAAGTCAGCCAGGTCGTCGCCGGCTCCCAACCAGGCCAATATGCCGTCCCCTTGCCAGCCCCACGGAATCACTTTCTCCTTGGTCGTGTCCGGGCACAGATGCCAGCCGTGTTCCAGGGCATATTTGGCGATACCGTCATGGACCCGGTAATCGTACCAGCCCAACGCCAGCAGGATGCGCTTTTGACGTGTTGGCATTTTTGCCACCCTATCAGGCGCACGGCCATTTTCAACTTTGGAATGCGCCGCCGCGCGGGTGGGTCCGGATGGGAAACCAAAAACTGATGATTCCCAGGGCGGTTGATCGCGTTTCCGCCAACACACAAAAACCAAAATGTCTTGCAGAAACTACTGATTTACTTTGGCAAAGGCCGCCGGGATAATTCCTGAAAAATGCAATCCCGTCAGCCGAACCCTTTCAGGGTCTTCCCATTCCTGCTATTGGCGGTCGCGTTGCTGCCCTTTGTTCTGGCGAAGGGCAGTGCGGCCCCTCTTGAAATCACCATTGCCAGCGACTCAACCGCCGCAATTTTTCCGCCGACGGATTATGGAAAACGGACCGGCTGGGGCCAGGTGCTTTCCAATTTTTTTACCCCCAACGTGGTCGTGGACGATCTCGCCTCATCGGGCCGAAGTTCAAAAAGTTTCTACCAGGAGGGGAAATGGAAAGCCTGCCTGGCCACGCACGCCAATTATTATTTCATCCAGTTCGGCCACAATGACGGCAAGGTCAAGGACCCGGCGCGCTACACGGATCCGGAAACCACCTTCAAGAGTTATCTGTCCAACTACATCCATCAGGCGCGCGCCCAGGGCGGCATTCCCGTGCTGCTCACTCCGCCCACCCGCCGGAATTACCAATCCGAGCACCAGCTCAAACGGGATGACCTCCAACGATACGCCGAGGCCATGCGCGAACTGGGAACGAACCTGAACGTGCCGGTCCTGGATGTGCTGCCGGCCTCGATCAGGTTTTATGAGTCGGTGGGAAAATCCGGCGCCCAGGTTTATCAAGCCAATACCGCCACCAACACCTTTGAAAATGACGCCACCCATTTCAGCCTGCTCGGCGCCCGGCAGCAGTGCGATTTCGTCGTCCAATGCCTGCTCCAGTCCACAAACGCCAGCCTCGCACCACTTCGAAACGCCGTGAATCTGACGGCGGTCCGGTCCCAGGCGGCTCTTCAATCTCAGGACCCCGGCCCCGGCTTGTCCGGGCACGCGGTGTTGCCGGTTTTTCCGGATCAGGAGGTTTCCCTTGCCAGCTTTGGCGGCGTGGGCGACGGCGCGACGCTGAACACCGGCGCCTTTGCGAAGGCGATCGCGGCCCTCGCGGAAAAAGGAGGCGGGACGCTGGACGTTCCGCCCGGCTTCTGGCTGACCGGCCCCATCCAACTGCGCAGCAACATCAACCTGCACCTGGAAACGGGCGCGCTGGTCCAATTCTCCGGCGATTTCAAATTGTACCCTCTGACGGTCATTAACCTGAAAGGCGAAAAGGAAGTGGATTCCACCTCGCCGATTTCCGGCCAGAACCTGGAGAACGTCGCCATCACGGGCTCGGGTATCTTGGACGGCGGCGGCGAGGCGTGGCGGCCGGTCAAACGGGAAAAGCTCACCGCCGGCGACTGGAAAGCGCTGGTTAAATCAGGAGGCGTCCTGGACCCGAAGGGCGACACCTGGTGGCCCAGCCGCCAGGCCCTGTCGGGCGCCCGACTCGTCATGCAGTTGCGGAAGGAAGGTTCGTTCAAGCTGCCGGAGTACGAGCCGGCCCACCAATTTCTGCGCCCCCGGATGCTGCGCCTCATCAATTGCCGCAAGGTGCTGCTCGAAGGGGTGACCTTTCAAAACCCGCCGAACTGGACGTTGAATCCGGCGCTGTGCGAGGACGTGTCGATTCTCAATGTCAAGGTTCACAATTCGCCTGCCGCTCAAAACAGCGATGCTTTGGACCTGGAATCGTGCCGGCGCGCCATCATCCGTGATTGCACGTTTGACGCCGGTGATGACGGCATCTGCCTGAAGTCCGGCAAGGATGCCGCCGGCCGCCGCATCGGGGTTCCGACCGAAGACGTGCTGATTGACGGCTGCACGGTTTATCATGCGCACGGCGGGTTCACCATCGGCAGCGAAATGTCCGGGGGCGTGCGCGACGTGCAGGTGAACAACTGCACCTTCATCGGTACGGACGTGGGTTTGCGATTTAAAAGCACGCGCGGGCGCGGCGGCGTGGTTGAAAAAATCTACATTTCCGGCATCCGCATGAAGGACATCGCCGGCGCCGCGATTGATTTCAATATGTTTTATGGCGGACAACCGCCGTTGGACGAGTCCTCCAGCGAAATTGAAAAATCCATTCCATCCGTGAACGAAGGCACGCCGCAATTCCGGGACATCCATATCGAGAACGTCATCTGCCGCGGCGCGCAAAAGGCAATCGCCCTGGAAGGATTGCCCGAAATGCCGATTCGCGGCATCACGTTGAAAAATGTTTCCCTGACCGCCCATGCCGGCGCGTTTTTGACCGACGCCGACGATATTCATTTCGAAAATGTCCGGATTGAAAACCAAACCGGTCCGGGGATGACGCAGGTGCGCGTGAAAAATTCCTCGCTGGATCTTGTTCCATGAAGAATGCCGGAAGATTCCGCTGGATCATTTGCGGCTTGCTGTTTGCGCTGGTGGCCCTCAGTTACATTGACCGGCTGATTATCGGCATGCTGAAACAGCCGCTCGAATCGCAACTCGGCTGGTCCGAGGAGGATTATGGCTACATCACGGCGGCTTTTTCCTTCGCCTACGCCTTTGGTTATTTGCTCGCCGGTCGCGCCATCGACCGCCTGCGGGTCAAGCGCGGATTGCCGCTGTTTATGTTGGTTTGGAGCCTGGCCGTGGCGGTGCATGGATTGATCAGTCTCATCGGGAAAGACGCCGTATTCCGCGTTCAGTATCCATGGTTTTCGTTTGCGGAAAAAGGATTCGTCTGGATGACGCTGCTCACGCCCATGACGGTGGCCGGATTTGTATTCGCCCGGATTGTGCTGGGCCTGGCCGAAGGAGCGAATTTTCCGGCCGCGATCCGGACGGTGGCGGAATGGTTTCCAGTCCGGGAACGGGCTTACGCCACCGGCTGGTTCAATGCCGGCACGAATGTCGGCGCGGTCCTTTGCCCCCTCGGGGTGCCGTGGATTTTCGCGCACTTCGGCTGGCCGACCACATTTTACCTGACCGGCGCCGCCGGCTTCGCCTGGGTGACGGCCTGGTGGTTGCTTTATGAGGAACCGGAAAAACACCGGCGCTTGAGCCCGACGGAACTTTCCTACATCCGCGCCGGACAACCGCAAACGGCGGGGAATACGGCCAGGATTCCCTGGCTTTCCCTTTTTCGCTATCGCGCGGTCTGGGCTTACGTTCTGGCCAGTATCCTTGCCGGACCGGCCTGGGGTTTCTATCAATTCTTCGTCCCGGACTTTCTGGAAAAACGGTTTCACCTGGGCCTGCAGGCTACGGGTTTGTGGACCGGCGCCTTCTTCGCGTTGACGGCGGTTGGCGGAATTTCCGGCGGCTGGCTCGCCGGCGCGCTCCTGGGACGCGGCTGGACCCTGAACGCGGCCCGCAAGTTGTCCTTGCTGGTCTGCGCGCTGGCGGTCGTGCCGGTATTCTCGGCGCCGTTCGCGGGCAACGTCCTGCTGGCGGTGCTGATCGTCGGCCTGGCCGGGGCGGCCCATCAAGGCTGGTCCGCCAATCTCTTCAGCGTGGTTTCGGATACCATGCCCAAAGACGCCATCAGTTCGGTGATTGGACTGGGCGGATTCGTTGCCTACTTCACCGGAGGTTTTGTCAATGCGCTGACGGGTGTGATCCTGCAGCAGACTGGAAGTTACGTTCTCGTGTTTGCCTATTTTTCAGGGATGTATGTGCTCTCGCTGATTGCACTGCAACTGCTCGTGCCCAAAATCGCCCCTCCCGGTTCCGTATGAACACCGCCGCCATGATTTTCAATAAAACCACCGTCCGCCGCGATGACCCCGGCCGTCATTTATGGATCCCGGACCAGGGCGATGGCACTTATCGCAATCCCGTCATCGCCGCCGATTACTCCGACCCGGATGTGATTCGCGTCGGCGAGAACTTTTATCTGACGGCCTCCAGTTTCAATTGCACGCCCGGCCTGCCGATCCTTCATTCGAACGACCTGGTCAACTGGACCATCATCGGCCACGCCGTCAAGAACCTGCCGCACGCGCGTTATGCCCGGGTGCAGCACGGGTGTGGCATTTGGGCGCCGTCCCTGCGCTTCCACAACGGCCAGTTCTGGATTTTTTTCCCGATGCCGGACGAAGGCATTTACCTCGTCACCGCCGATGATCCCGCCGGCCCATGGTCGGAGCCGCATCTGGTTAAGCAAGGCAAAGGTTTGATCGATCCGTGCCCGCTTTGGGATGACGACGGCCGGGCATACCTGGCCCACGCTTACGCCGGTTCGCGCGCCGGCATCAAACACCAGTTGCGGGTCTGCCCCATGGCGCCCGACGGTTCAAAGTTGTTGGGCGAGGGAAAAATTGTGTTTCATGAACCGGAAAAACATCCGACCCTCGAAGGTCCGAAATTTTTGAAAAAGGACGGCTGGTATTACCTGCTGGCGCCGGCGGGCGGCGTGACCGCCGGCTGGCAGGTGGCTTTGCGCGCGCACAGTATCTACGGCCCGTACGAGGACAAAATTGTGCTCGAACGAGGCGACACCTCCATCAACGGTCCGCACCAGGGCGCACTGGTGGACACACCCGGAGGTGAATGGTGGTTCCTGCACTTCCAGGACGCCGGCATTTATGGACGGATCGTCCACCTCCAGCCGGTCAAATGGGAAAACGGCTGGCCGTTGATGGGCAATCGCGGCGAACCGGTGTCGTATTTTAAAAAGCCCATGGTGGGGCGGGATTCGGCGGTCGCCGTCCCCCAAACCAGCGACGACTTTGACTCCAGCCAACTCGGACTCCAGTGGCAGTGGCAGGCCAACCATCAGGAAAACTGGGCTTCGCTCACCGCGCGTAAAGGCTGGCTGCGCCTGTTCTGCCTTCCGCTGCCTGCCGGCGTTATGAACCTGTGGTCTGTGCCCAGCCTGCTGCTGCAAAAGCTTCCCGCCGCGCAATGCTCGGTCACCACCCGGCTGGATTTCAGCGGGCTTGTGCCCGGTGACAAAGCCGGATTAATCATGATGGGTGAAGATTATTCCTGTCTGGCAGTAGAGCGGACGGTCAATGGCATTCGGCTGGTCAAAGCCTCCTGTCACCATGCTTCGGCCGGCAACCCGGAACTGATTGAAGCGGAAACCGGCTGCTTTGGTGATTCGATCCAACTGCAAATAGAGGTGGATGGCGCCGGCCAGTGCAACTTTAGCTACGGTCAGGAGGATCAGCCGTTCACTTCCATTGGCGAACCGTTCCCGGCCGCCAAAGGCCATTGGATCGGCGCGAAAGTCGGCTTGTTTGGCCTCAGCTCAACCGCAGGCAAAAGCGGGGGCTGGGCGGATTTCGACTATCTGCGATTCGCTGATCTACCCGGTAAAAATGGCAAACGTAGCTGAGGCAGTCGCAGCCATGACCGAAGGCGATCCGGATGTCGAGCGTGAAAGAAACTCCCACGACATCCTTGGTTAGCCGGGATCAGCCTTCGCAGAACTGCTGCGGCGCGACAGGCAGTGCCACGAGGCGGGCAAGGCAGCTTGCTCGCGAAGGCTTTCGGAGTTGGCTGTCTTGTCGCGCCGAAACGTTCGTAGGCGGATCAGTTTTCAGAAGGGGATTTGTCATTCATAAGAACTGACCCGTTTACG
>DASZAB010000014.1:0-10667 GCA_035945675.1 Verrucomicrobiia bacterium
GGCCTCTGGGCGCTGCGCCGCGCCTTCAAACACAATGTCCACGCTCACGAGCACGAACATCAGGGCGAGCGCCACATTCATTTTCACGTTCACTCTCATCCGGCCCAACACAACCAATCGCCGGCGCACGACCGGCACACGCACACGGCTTTTGCCATCGGCACGCTGCACGGCCTGGCCGGCAGTTCACATGTCCTGGGCATATTGCCCATGCTGGCCCTGCCGACCAAAACGCAAGCCATCACTTACCTCATCGCCTTTGGCAGTGGCACCATACTGGCCATGGCGGGATTTTCGTCGGTTGTCGGCTGGCTCACCCGCCGTTACGCGACCAACCGCGTGAACCTCTATCGCGGGTTGATGGGGACTTGCGCGGTGGCCGCCATGGCCATTGGTTGCGTCTGGTTTGCGGGCCATAGCTGGTAAATCCGTAGTCACCTGATTTCCGGCTCGCGGGTACGCTCGCCCCACCGGTTTCCGAAAAAATTGTCTTGCCAACGGCCGTGGTCAGGCTTCATTTTCCGACATGGCAGCAGCGCGTCAATCCGACCACCCCGACAGCCAGTTCTATCAATCGGCGGAAGTATTCTTTCCGGCGAACAACAAACTGGGCCTGACGTTCGACGACATCACGCTCGCGACGCTTTATTCGGAAATCCTCCCGCGCGACACGCAGCTGGACACGACGCTCGCGGAACATCTGCACCTGAACATCCCGGTTATTTCGTCGGACATGGACACGGTGACCGAAGCGCGGATGGCCATCGCCATGGCCTTGAACGGTGGCCTCGGCCTCATCCATTACAACATGCCGGAGCGCCAGCAGCTTTCCGAGGTCAGCCGCGTCAAAAACCACGTCCACGGCCTGATTCAGGAACCCATCAAAGTTTCGCCCGACCAATCCATCGGCGACGTGCTCGCGTTGATTGAGCAGAAAAAATTCGGTTTCAGCACGTTTCCGGTGGTGGATAAAAAAGGCAAACTCGTCGGCCTGCTTTCCGGCCACGTCGTCAAGCCGCGTTACGCCAAAAAGAAGGTCTCCGAGGCGCTGACGCCGCGCGCCCAGGTTCACACGATCAAACAGAAGGACCTGGGCAAGGACCCGATCGCCCGCGCCGACAAATTTTTCACCGAACACATCGGCATCCACAAACTGCTGGTGGTGGACGACGACGACCATTTGCAAGGCCTCATCACGATGAGCGACGTCGAGCGCATCACGCAGGAACGCAACGCGCAGTTCAAACCGGCGCGCGACGCCCATTTCCATCTCATTTGCGGCGCGGCGGTCTCGGCCACGCGCAACGCGTTTGGCGAACTGGACCGCGAGCGCATCCTGAACCATGTCGGCGCGCTCGTCGAGCGCGGTGTGGACCTGGTGGCCGTCTCGACCGCGCACGGTCACAGCAAGGGCGTGGGCGACACCGTGAAGGTTTTGCGCGAGGCGTTCCCGAAACTCCCCCTCATCGCCGGCAACGTCACCAGCGCGGCGGGGGTGGAATTTCTCGCCGACTGCGGCGCGAACGCCATCAAGGTCGGCCAGGGGCCGGGTTCGATTTGCACCACGCGCATTGTCGCCGGCGTCGGGATTCCGCAAATGACCGCCCTTTATGTCTGCTCGCGGGCGGCAGCCAGGAAAAAGGTTACCATCCTCGCCGACGGCGGCATCACCAAATCCGGCGATCTGGTCAAGGCGCTGACGTTGTCGCAGGCGGTGATTTGCGGCGGGATTTTTGCCGGCTGCAACGAAGCGCCGGGCGAGGTGGTTGAAATCAGCGGCAAACTCTACAAGCAATACCGCGGCATGGGCAGTTTCGCGGCGATGAAAGCCGGGTCGGCGGCGCGATACGGTCATTTGCCCAACCCGACGCAAAAGGTCGCGCCCGAAGGCGTCGAGGCGCTCAAGGAAGCGTGTGGCTCGGTGGACCGCGTGCTGGCGCAACTCATCGGCGGCATACAAAGCGGCATGGGTTATCTCGGCGCGGCGAACCTGGCGCAACTCCGGGAGAAGGCGCGTTACATCCGGGTCAGTCCCGCCGGCATGCGCGAAGCGGCTCCGCATGATGTGGTGGAACTCAAAACGGGGGATTAGTCACTAGTTGGTAGTCAGTAGTTAGTAGTTAGTAGTTCGCGGGCAGCAATCAGCGACAGATAATCAGCAGTGGCAGACTGAAATGCCGGACGCAGTAATACCCTGAAATATGAGCAGGACAAACTTTGAGAGTTTGCGGGTTTATAGTTTGGCAGAAGAACTGGCCGACGAAATCTGGAACATCGCCCTTCGTTGGGACGGATTTGCCCGGGACACGGTCGGCAAGCAAATCGTCCGGTGTGCCGACAGCATTGGGGCAAACATCGCCGAAGGAACTGGCCGCCACGATTTTCAGGACAACCGGCGTTTTGTAAAAATCGCGCGCGGTTCGTTAAATGAAACGCAGCACTTCCTACGAAGGGCTTTCAAGCGAAAACTTCTTACCTCCGCCGACGTCAAAAGAATCAAACCGTTGGTGGACAACCTCGCACCGCAACTCAATTCGTACTGGAAGTCAATTGGTCGCGACCACGAAAATAAATAGCTACTGGCTATTAACGGTTGACCACTGACTACTGACTAATTTCTAAAATTCGATGGGCTCGTTGAGCTTGCCGCATTGAGCACACCGCGAACGGTCCACGTCCGGGTCGTCCGTGTAAACGTAACCGCAATTGGCGCAGCGGAAAATCCGGTCCTCGGCATGCGTCGGCCAGAACCGGCGGCGGCGCATCTCCGAATAAATCCCCAGGACGCACAAGGCGCCGAGCGCCAGGGCGACATAAATTACAATGAGCCAGTCGGCCGACATGCTATAGAGCGGATGGGGCGTTGGTCGCGGGTGGCGGAACGGTGCACCAGTTGAAAATCAATTTGCCGAGGGTCAACTCCGAGGCGGGCGCGAAGCGCGCGGCCCGGGCCAGTTCCAGCGCGCGTTGGTCGGCATCCGGGTCGCGGACTTCGCCGGAATTGGCGGAGGGCAGCACAACCGCGGAGACCACTTCCCCCGCGGCGTTCACCAGCACCTGCACTTTGCTGGACGCGATGACATCGGCGTAAGGCCACGAGGGCAATTTCATGGGCGTCAGCAAGGGTCGCCGGGCAAGGTCCCCCTCGAGGCGCAACGTGGAGGATTCTGCGAACTCCGGTTCCAGCGGCACCAACGGCACGGTGAACCGGGGCGGCGGTTGTAACTCCAACTGAAGGGTGGCAAAACGGTTGGTCTCCATGAACTGGCTGAAGACGGCGCCCAGTTCCCCGACCGGAAGCTGCAGCCAGCGCGGCGTTTCGGTCCATTCGGGCTGGTGAAACTCGACACGCGGTGGCTCAAGCCAGGCCGGGCCGGCAAAACCTTCGACATTGGGCAAGGCGAAGAGGGTCGGGTCGTTCAACAGCAGCCATTCGCTCGAACCGACAGCCAGTACCAGCCTCGGCACATTTGTCACGGCCACCGGCGCGATTGGTTTTCGCGCGCCGAAAATGAAAATCAGCGCGAGATGGGCGCCGAGGACGAGCAGAATAAGCAGCAGCCAGCGGCTGAGCGGCCATGAACTCCCCGTTCGCGGCCTGGCTTCCCCGGCTGCACCCGACTCGGCGGACGCGGTCTTCATGGCTGGTCGGGCTCGTTGATGACCCGCGGGAGGGTGGCCAACAGAACGTCGTGAATGCCGACATCGCGCGCGAGCATCGTCAGGTGGACGAGCTGGCCGTAGGTCACGGCCTGGTCGGCCTGCACGATCAGGGTGAGGGGCTCGTGAGCGTCCTTCAGGGCGGCGAACAGATGCGTTTTCAACTCATTTTCCGTGACAATTTGATTCGCAAAAAACAGGCGCCCCTCGGCGTCGATCGCGACCGCCACGGTCGGTTTGTCCGTACCGGGCAAATCGCTGGCGACCGGCAGGCGCAACGTCAACCCGGGCGTGGGCAGCAGCACGGCCAGCGTCAGGAAAATGACCAGCAGAAAAAAAACCACCGCAAACGGCGCCACATCCAACGTGCTGCGCAGCAACCGGGCATTGCGCGGGAATTTCATGGGGATTTGGAACCGCCGTTTTCGGTGACGATGTTGACGATTTCCGCGGCGGCGCGTTCCATGTCGAGGACGATTTTATTGATGCGGCTGACGAGATAATTGTAGCCGGCATGGACCGGAATGGCCACGGCGATGCCCGCCGCCGCACAGATGAGCGCCTGCCAGATGCCGGCGGCCAGGGACCCGAGGTGCGCGTAAAGGCCTTCGTTCTGTAACTGCATGAACATGCGGATGAAGCCGAGGACGGTCCCGAGCAGGCCGAGCAGCGGCGCCAGTTGCGCGATGGTGGCCAACAGGTTCAGGCGTTCCTCGAGCTGCGGCACCTCGGTGAGCCCGGCCTCCTCCACCGCCTCCCGCACCCGGTCGCGGCCATGGTCGCGGTTGAGAATGGCGGTTTTGACGAGGCGCGCCACCGGCCCGGGCGTGGCATCGCAGATGGAAATGGCCTCCACCACGTTGTCCCGCTTGAGCACGTTGCGCACGCCGTTGAGAAATTCCGCGGAATTGATTTGCGAACGGTGGCAATACAATACGCGCTCGATAAACACCACCAGCGCCACGGCCGCGGCGAGTAAAATCAGCCAGATCACCGGGCCGCCCTCGGTCAAAAATATCGGCAACATGGGACGTTTATAGGCCGACGACGCCCAAGTTTAAAGCGCAAAATGGCGAGGTGGGACCGTCTTCGTCGTCGTCCTCGCTCCCGTAACCGAAAATCCGGGGACGAGCACGATCAGCGCGCAAATTGACACAAGCACCAAACGGGAATAACTCCCTCTCCCCGCCAATGCGGGGAGCGGGTCGGGGTGAGGGGTTTTGAGCCCCATTTACTGAGGAAAATATTGTGGCTCGTCTCCCTGCCCCTCTCCTCCCTCGGGGGAGGAGAGGGAGAATGGTGCGGGTGCCGAGTTGCGCCCGCACGAGCACGAGAAGGAATTTTTCCCTCGTCACTTATCCCCGAATTTGTATTCTCCGCCCATGGAAAAACCCGATCAACTCCGCGAATTGTTCCGCCTGCAAAAAGCCCTGAACGAACGCATCGGCGTCCGGACCGACGGCATGAGCGAGGAGGACCAGACCCGGTGGATTTTGAATTATTGCCGGGCCATGGCGCAGGAAATCGCCGAGCTCACCGACAGCGTGCCGTGGAAATGGTGGGCGAAGTACCAGAAGTTTGACGCGCAGAACGCGCGCGTCGAGGTCGTGGACCTGTTTCATTTCCTCATCAGCCTCGCGCAGGTGCTCGGCCTCAGCGCCGACGATGTGTTTGCCGCGTACCTCAAAAAGAACGAGGTGAATTTCAAGCGCCAGGAAGGCGGTTATACGGTGAAAGACGAAAGCGACAACAAGCACATCTGATTTTCGCGCAAGTTTATGGGTCTCCTTTCCAAAGGCTCCGGAAACAAGCCGCTTGACCCGGCGGTGGCTCGCAAACGCGCGGCGCTTTTCTCTCTGCCGTTCGCGGTCATGGGATTGCTGGCGCTCATTTTGCTGCTGCACGACGGCTTGCTCGGCGGGCTGGACCGGCAAAAGTTCTTCCAGCTCGCAGGCGTGATTGCCGCCAGCATCGGATTTATCGCGCTGATCTTTGGTGTCACCGCCAAAAAAGGTTTGTTGGGCGCGCCCTCGTCCCTGGCGGCAGGTTCCGAAAAGCCCTGGCGCCGGCGCGCGGACTGGGCCGCCGGCCGCATCGAGTCTTCGGGCCTCCCGCACGCGAAATCGTATTTGATTATGGGCATCGCCCTGTGCGCCCTCGGCGGGCTCATCGCCATCCTGGTCGTTCCCAAAGCGTTGGCCGGCGGAAATTACAGCGCGCTGGTTGCGCTGTTGTTTCCGCTGGTGGGCATCGTTTTTTTGATAGTGGTGGTTCGCAGAATTTTGGCGCACCGCCGCTTCGGCGACTGCGTTTTTGTGATGGCGCAAACGCCCGCGCCGGTTGGCGGGGCACTCACCGGCACGATCCATACCAGCCGGCCGTTGAAATTTGAAAACGAGCTGCGGCTCGATATTTTTTGTATCCGTAAAACGACCTCCGGCACGGGACAAAACCGGCGCACGGAGGAAAAAACCCTCTGGCGGGACGGGACAATCTTCAAATCACCGGCCGAGTTGCCCGAATTCAAATCCGGCCGCGGCGGAATTCCGGTTCATTTCGATTTGCCCCCCGGCCAGCCGGAATGTTCCGAGCAGGGAAGTGAAGCGATCGGCTGGCGGCTGGAAATGAAAATACCCGGCATGAATTTTCATGCGACGTTCGACGTGCCGGTCTTCAAAATGGTTGAACCACGCGCCGCGGGCGCCTGATTTCTCGTGGCGGCCAAACGTAAATCCTCCGTCCCGCCGCGTTGGCGCAAGGAAGTTGCGCGCGTGCTCATCACCGAAGCGCAGCTCGCGCAACGTGTCCGCACCCTGGCGCGGGAAATCGAGCGCGACTTTCACGGGCGCGAAACGGTCGTCATCTCGCTCCTCAACGGCACGGTGATGTTTCTGGCGGATTTGCTGCGGCACGTGACCCTGCCGTTGCGGCTCGATTTTCTGGGCGTGTCCAGTTATGGCGAAGGCACCCGGCCCGGCGAACTGGTTTTCACCAAGGAATTGCGGCTGGACGTGCGCGGGCGCGACGTGCTGCTGGTGGACGATATTCTGGACACGGGCCGGACGATGGCTCGCGTGTTGCCCAAAATTCGCGCGCTCAAGCCGCGCCGGATCAAAATCTGTGTGCTGCTCGACAAACCTGCGCGCCGCGTTGAAACCATCGAGGCCGATTACGCCGGGTTCACCGTCCCGGACGAATTTGTGGTCGGCTACGGGCTGGATTTCGCGGAGCGCTACCGCAACCTGCCCTTCGTCGGCGTGCTGCACCCGCATATTTACATGCAGGCGTGCCAGCGGATTAGTCGGAAGTAAGTCTCAAGCAAAGGCAGTGTCCTGATTTGAAGTTTGGAGTTCCGCGTTTACGCGGTTCTCGGCCGCCTGAAGGCGGAACTCCGAGCGAATTTAGTACAGTATCCCGTTCGAGCACTGGTACAACCCGGTGGGGCGAGCGTCCTCGCGAGCCGGCCTTCAAACCATGAGGTTTCAAAAAAACGGCTCGTCAGTAGCCTCGCCCCACCAAACTGACCCACCACCCGTTCGCGCATCGGCTTTGCATTCCCGGTCATTTTGGGTAATCTTGCCATTTGACTCGAACACAAGATTCGCGGCCATGAGCAAGGAATTCATCCGTATCGGCGGCGCGCGTGAGCATAATCTGAAGAACCTCACGCTGGAAATCCCGCGCGACCGGCTGGTGGTCATCACCGGCCTGAGCGGCAGCGGCAAATCGTCGCTGGCGTTCGACACCATTTATGCCGAGGGCCAGCGCAAATACGTCGAGAGCCTGTCCGCCTACGCCCGCCAGTTCCTCGACCAGATGCAGAAACCGGACGTGGATTTCATCGAGGGCCTGTCGCCGGCCATTGCCATCGAACAGCGCAGCTCCGGCAGCAGCCCGCGCTCCATCATCGCCACTACCACGGAGATTTACGACCATCTCCGGCTGCTGTACGCGCACATCGGCCAGCCGCATTGCCCGGACACCGGCGTGCCCATCGTCAGCCAGAGCACCAGCGATATCGTGGACAAAATCCTCGCGCTGCCGCCGAAAACCCGCGTGATGCTGCTCGCGCCGGTGGTGCGCCGGCAAAAAGGCGAGTTCCGCGACGTCATTGAACGCCTGGCGCGCGAAGGTTTCGTCCGCGCCCGCGTGGATGGGCAGTTTGTCGAGCTCGAAGCCGACACCCGCGTGAAGCTGGACAAGAAGAAATTCCACAACATCGAAGCGGTGGTGGACCGGCTGGTGACTGACGACAAAATCCGGGTGCGGCTGGGCGACTCGGTGGAAACGGCGCTGCGCTGGGGCGACGGCGTGATGTTTGCGTTGCACCAATTGCCGGAGAAGTCAGCAGTCAGCAGTCAGCAGTCAGCAGCAAAAACTACTGACCACCGACCACGGACTACTGACTCGTCTTCCTGGACGGAGACGTTGCACTCGAACAAGATGTGTTCGCCGGCCACGGGCAAAAGCTTTGACCCGCCCACGCCCAAGCATTTTTCCTTCAACGCGCCCGCCGGCGCCTGCCCGGTCTGCCATGGCCTCGGCCAGAAGATGGTTTTCGACGAAAGCCTGGTCGTGCCCGACCCGGAACAGCCACTCGATAGCGCGGTCCAGCCGTGGCGGCGTGCGGGCAAACGGATGAACATTTATTACAAGATGATGTTGCGCTCGGTCGCGGCGCACTTCAACGTTGCCCTGGAAACACCCTGGAAAAACCTGCCCGACGATTTCAAGAAAGTGCTGCTCCACGGGTCGGGCGAGGACGCGGTGGATTTTCGATTCTGGCGGGCGGGCAGCCAGCACACCATCAATCGTCCGTTCGAAGGTGTGCTGCCGAACCTGGAACGGCTGCTCACCGAGAGCGAAAGCGAGTTCGTCCGCAACCGCATCAAGCCCTATATGAGCCCGCAGTTCTGCGACACCTGCAAGGGCAAGCGGCTCAAGCCGGAAATCCTGGCGGTAACGTTGGGTGGCGAGCCGGAGAATTCAAAATTCAAAATTCAAAATTCAAATTTGAAGATTCCGGGTTTGTCCATCATGGACGTGTGCGCCCTGTCGGTGGAACAGGCGGACGAATTTTTTGCCACGCTCAAACTCACGGAGTTTCAGGAAAAAATCGCGCACGAGGTCATCAAGGAAATCCGGGCGCGGCTGGGGTTCCTGAAAAATGTCGGCCTGGGTTATCTCACGCTGGATCGGGAGAGCGGCACGCTCAGCGGCGGCGAGGCGCAGCGCATCCGGCTGGCCACCCAGATCGGCGCCGGCCTGGTGGGTGTGCTGTATATCCTCGACGAGCCGAGCATCGGCCTGCACCAGCGCGACAACGACCGTCTGCTGGCCACGCTCAAGGGCCTGCGCGATTTGGGCAATACGGTGCTCGTGGTCGAGCATGATGCCGACACCATCCGCCAGGCGGATTACATTGTGGACCTCGGCCCGGGTGCGGGCGTGCATGGCGGCGAACTGGTGGCGGCGGGGCCGCTGCCGGAAATTTTGCGCAACAAAAATTCGCTCACGGCGCAATATCTCACCGGCGAACTGACGATTCCCGTTCCGAAAAAGCGGAACGCGCCGTCGGAAGACCGCGGCTGGCTGGAAGTGCTCGGGGCCCGGGAAAACAACCTCCGTAACATTGACGCGCGGATTCCGCTGGGAACCTTCACGGCCATTACGGGTGTGAGCGGCTCCGGCAAAAGCACATTGGTGGACGATATTTTGCGGCGGGCGCTGTTCCGCAAGTTCTACGGCTCCAAGGAATCGCCCGGCGCGCACCGGGCGCTCCGCGGTTTTGAGAACCTGGACAAGGTGATTGTGATTGACCAGACGCCCATCGGCCGCACGCCCCGCTCCAATCCGGCCACCTACACCGGCATGTTCAACCACATCCGCGATTTGTTCGCCAAATTGCCGGCCGCCAAGGTGCGCGGCTATGCGCCGGGCCGGTTCAGCTTCAATGTAAAGGGCGGGCGCTGCGAGAAATGCGAAGGCGACGGCGTGCTCAAAATCGAGATGAATTTCCTGCCGCCGGTCTATGTGACCTGCGAGGCCTGCGGCGGCCGGCGTTACAACCGCGAGACGCTGGAAATCACCTACAAAGGCAAGAACATCGCCGACGTGCTGGCGATGACGGTGGACGAGGCGGTGACGTTTTTCCGCGCCGTGCCGCTGATTTACCAGCCGCTGCTGACCCTGGCGGAGGTGGGGCTGGGCTACATCGGGCTGGGGCAGGCGGCGACCACGTTGAGCGGCGGCGAGGCGCAACGCGTGAAACTGGCGGCCGAATTGAGCCGCAAGGCGACCGGCCGCACGCTGTACATTCTGGACGAGCCGACCACCGGCCTGCACTTCCACGACGTGGCCAAGCTCCTGGAGGTGCTGTTCAGGCTCCGCGACGCGGGCAACACCCTGGTGGTGATTGAGCACAACCTGGACGTGATCAAGACGGCGGACTGGATTATTGACCTCGGCCCGGAAGGCGGCGCGGCCGGCGGGAAAATCATCGCGGAAGGTCCGCCGGAGAAAATCACCGGTTGTGCCGAGAGCCACACCGGCAGCTATCTGAAGCATGTGCTTGGGGACCGGCCGAACAGGCCGTCATCCGATGTGCGCCGGACCGTGGCCGCGGTTCGGAATTAGGGCGATTCAATTAAACAGCGAGACAGATTTGATTGCTGATTCTTCGAACAGAAGATCGCGAAGATAACAAGGATTCTTTGTTGCCTTTGTTTCCTTCTGTAAACAAATCCGCAAAGAATGATGTCGTCGTGTTTAATCTCGTAGCCGCGAACGTCAGTTCGCGCCATATTATTTGCCTTTGTTCGAATTGCGCCGTCTGTAGCGATTTAATTAATTTCATAGCCGCAAAAATGCGCAAAGGCCGCAAGATAAAAGCCTGGTTTGCACTACCATCCCGAAAAGTTTTGTTTTCCTGCGCGAATTTTTCTCGTGGCGTAGTGGCACGGGCGTCCCGCCCGTGAGCTTCAATCGAACCGGAATCTTTAGAAACT
>DASZAB010000015.1:0-10574 GCA_035945675.1 Verrucomicrobiia bacterium
GTTCGTGGTGCCGGGCTGAATGCCAGGTCGGCCAGAAACCGGAACGCACGTTCACTTTCACGCCCGGCAGATTTTCCGCCAGCCACTCCGCCACCGGCTGCCAGCAGCATTCGACGTGGCCCGGCATGAGCAGATGGCGGACAATCAATTCGCTGTGCTCGTTTGCCCAAAGGAGGTTTTCGCGGACAATGCGCCCGTAATCCGGGACCCCGGCCAGGCGTCGGGCGCAGACGTCGTTGCCAAATTTGAAATCCGCCAGCCAGACGTCAAACATGCCATCGAACAGTTCACGCGCCTGGGCTGAACCATGCGCATTCGTTTTCCAGATCAGTCGCGCCGATTCCGGCAGCGCGGCCACCAGTTCCAGCGCGGCGGGCAAATGAATGGTCGGTTCGCCGCCCAACACCATGATGGTGCGAGCGCCGTTTCGCATGGCCGCCTTCGCTTTCGCCGCCATTTCGCCGGCATCGAAATCTTCGCCGGCGCGCGGATTCCAGCTTTCCGCGCCGGTGATGCAAAAATCGCAACGCAGGTCGCAGCCGCTCAGCGCGATGGCAAACGTGGGTATCAATTCCAATTCGTCCGATACCTCAACCTGCGCGGAAAAAAATCGCGGCCCGCCCCCGGCGTGACAGCGTCCGCCCGGCGCCGCCAGCCGGTTCACGCCGCAATGGTGTTCACAGAAATGGCAGTTCGCCAGCATCGCTCTCGCTACCGCGGCGCGTTCGCCGGCAAGGGCGGCCCGGCCGGAATGGAAACATCGAACATTTAACATCGAACTGCCAGCCTCCAACGGGTACGGCACGCCGACCATTGGATGTTCGATGTTGAATGTTGGTTGTTCGAGGTTTCCCATTTTTACAATTGTATCATCTGAACCATCGCCGCCACCACGAACGCGCCGGTCGCGGTTCTTTCTGCAAGGACTGACCGAGCCGCTGCGCGATCCCGGGCGGCACGGTGGTCTGTTTTGCGTCGTACCGCAATAGTTCTTCCACCGAGGCAAATTCACGCGACGACGTTTTTTGTTGTGACGAGGTTTCGGAAACCTGTTGCTGTTCCCGGGACTCAAATTTCTTTTGCTGCTTCATAAATTTCATTGGTGTTGTTCAAACATGGCGGCGAACATCTTGCGGGCGCGGTGCAATTTGCCGCGCACCGCGTCCGGGGATTGTTCGGTCAACGTGCCGATTTCCTCGTAGCTCAATTCCTCGTCGGCGATCAGCAGCAATAGCAACCGGTATTCTTCCGAAAGCTCGTCCAGCGTCTTTTGAATGCGGTCGCCGAGTTCTTTCATTTCCAAAACGCGCAACGGCGAATCGCCGCTGGCCGTTGCGCCTTCCCAAACGGCTTCATCGACATTGGTGACCAGATGACGATTGGACCAGCTCTGCCGAAGATTGGAACAATGATTGATGGCAATGCGATAAAGCCAGGTCCGGTACGACGACTCGCCGCGAAAGGTGTCCCATTTGCGGCAGGCTTTAAGAAAGACATCGTGCGTCGCGTCCTCCGCCTTGTGCACGTCGCCCAGGAGTCGGAGCGTCAGATAATAAATCTCGCGGCTGTGGTTTTGATACAGATCGGCAAATTCTTCCGATACCAAATCCGAACGCGGCTGGTCCAGAGAAGGCCGTTCAGTTAATGAACTGTCCACAAGCGATTCCACTATTTGTTGGACAACGCCAACGGGTTGTAGTCACGCGCCACGCGAAGATGATGGCCACGGCTGTTACACACAAACCCTACCCGTATCGGTACGGTTTTTCCATCGCAAATGTGTTCGGCAGATGCCGCAGCTCGCTTACTTTACCTTCCGCCAGAAGCACTTCCACGATATCGAAACGGATTTTCACCGGCGGATTTTTCAGCAGCCGCAAATAATCCAGCGCCGCTCGCGACAGCCGGCGACGCCGTTCCGCGTTGACCGCCGCCGCCGGGCGCGTCCAGTCCTCCGACGAGCGGGTTTTGACCTCGATGAACGCCAGGCAATCGTCGTCGCGGAAAACCAGATCAATCTCGCCACGTTCAGAACGGAAATTGGCGGCGAGAAATTTCAATCCCTGCCGGCGCAAATAGCGTTTTGCCGCGCGCTCACCCAGTTCGCCCCGCCGCAAATGCTCCGGCTTGGGTTTGCCGGTCAATCGCGCTTTCAATTTTGCCAGCAAGTTCATTGTTCAGACCCAAACTTCTGACACGGATTCCACGGATTAACACGAATTCAAGCAATCTGAAATCAATCCGTGAAAATTCGTGAAATCCGTGTCTAAAACAACTCCGATTCTTTCGGTTTAAGAGGTGCGAAACTTTTCCGGTGAATCGGACACGGCCCGTGCGTTGCAATGGCCGCCAGATGCCGCGCCGTGCCGTAACCCTTGTGTTCGGCGAACCCGTAGGCCGGCCACTGCCGGTCGAATTCGAGCATCAGCCGGTCCCGCGTGACCTTGGCCAGCACGCTCGCCGCCGCAATCGAATAACTCCGCGCGTCGCCTTTGATGATGGCCGTCTGCGGCAGGCGCATCGTCTTGACCGGCCGACCATCCACCAACACGTGTTGCGGCTGCGGAACCAGGTCGGCCAGAGCCGCGTTCATCGCCCGATGCGTCGCCCGCAGGATGTTGATTTCATCAATCTGAACGGCATCAATCTGCGCGACGGCATATTCCACTTCACCGGAGGCCGTCAGACAGGCGAAGAATTTTTCGCGTTGGGCGGCCGTGAGCTGCTTGGAATCGTTGAGACCGTCGAGTTCACGCGGCAGGCCGGCTTCCGCCCATTTCGCCGGCAAAATGGCCGCCGCAGCCACGACCGGCCCGGCCAGCGGCCCGCGGCCCGCCTCGTCCACGCCCGCAACCCGGGTCGTCCCGCGACCCCATAACGTGCGCTCGAATTCGAAACGGTCGATCAGAATTGCCCGGGCCATTGCTTGGTTCCGAGCCTAGCGCGTTTGGCGGCGTTGTCAGCCTCGATTTTTCGAGGATGAGGACGACAACGGGGACGGTTTTTTATCTTAAAAATCCGTGTCCATCCGTGTCCATTCCGCCTTCGCCGCTTGCTTCGGCGCGACAAGCCGTGGTTAAATTCCCGGCATGAAAATCCAATCCCTGCACGTCGGCATGAAGGTGCGTCACCCGCAATACGGCACCGGCACGGTCAAAACAATTTCCGAAACCACGGCGGAAATTCAGTTCGATGTTGGCGACAAACGCGCCATCGCGCCGGAGCCGGGCGGCCTGGAACCGGCCGAACCGCAACTTTCCGCGAGCGGCCTGACTTTGCCACTGAAACAATTCGTCGAAGAAACGGTCTCCACGACGCTGGGCAGATTGGGTTTGGAAAAACCGGATGCGGTCGTCGAAAAACTCGCCGCCCGCTGGCACGGGGGAAAGATGGTGCTGCACCCGTCCGACCCGACCTTGCAGACCAAGGAAGTCCCGCTGGAAACCTTCTTCCACAAAATTGTCATGGTCAGAAACAATTTGCGTGTGTTGGAACAGAAGATTAACGCGCATGACAAATTGACCGACGGTGAAAAGGTGGAGATGCAGCAATACATCACGCGCAGCTACGGCTCAATGACCACGTTCAACGTGCTGTTCAAGGAAAAGGAAGACCAGTTTTAGCGGCGGGTCAGGCAGCAGCCGCTGTACGTTGCCGGAGTTGTTTGGCACAGATGTATTTCATTTGTTAATAGCAAGTTACGAAGAGGAAATCATTGACAGACAAGCAGCCATGACAAACCTTGGCAGCAATCGCTTTTAAGCAAATGACGTGAAGCCAAGGTTGATCGAAAAATTGGACCGCCTCCGGAATGATCCGTCCGGTCGTGACTTCATTCTTGCGGACGCGCGGGACGCCGATATGGCCTGGGGCGTGCCGGGTCCGGGCAAGGTTTATCCACCACCCGCCAGCGGCGGGCGCTTCCGCACGATGCCGGAATTTCACGAGCAAATCCGCGCCATCGCGCGCCAGGGCATTGTGGACGTCATGCTCGCCTCCATTTCCACCATGAGCCGGTTGGCCCATCGCGAACGGCTGTTCGAGGGACTGGAGGTCACACCCGCGGTGCGGATTAATGACACGAGCGACGTGTGGTGCCCGCGTGGCGGACGTTATCGCGAACATCCGTCGTTGCCATTTGCCAGCGGCTTCATCGAGGAAGCGCAATTCGGCAGTCTCATGCCCGAGCCCCGCGGCGAACCGATCGTGAACCTCGGCCTTTATTCGGTTTCGTTCAACAACCAGCCGCTGGCCGACCGCGAGTCGTTGCTGGCGTTCAAGGAATTTCGCGCCGAGGCCCAGCGCAAAGGTTTCCATTATTTTCTCGAAGTCTTCGCACCGAATGTGGATGCCGGGTTGCGGCCCGAAGAGATCCCGGCGTTCGTAAACGACAACGTCTGCCGGATGCTCGCCGGCGTGCCGCTGGCCGCGCGACCGGTCTTCCTTAAAATTCCCTACTTCGGTCCGCGGGCGCTGGAGGAGCTCGTCGCCTACGATCCGTCGGTGATCGTTGGTGTGCTCGGCGGCGGCAGCGGCACGACGTACGACGCCTTCAAATTGCTGGCGGACGCGCAACAACACGGCGCGCGCGTGGCGTTGTTCGGACGCAAAATCAAGGAAGCTGAAGATCCGTTGACGTTCATCGCTTTTCTGCGCCGCATCGCGGATGGCGGGATTTCCGCCGAAGATGCGGTGAAGGCGTATCACGGGGAATTGCAGGCCAAACGCATCCCGCCGCTGCGTTCGCTCGCCGATGATTTGCAATTAACCCCGACCACCGTAAGTTACGGCCAACGCCATTGAAAAATTATGAATGTTCAACTTGCCAAAAATGTCGCCCGATTTTTGGGAGCACCGGTCCAACATTTTATCGGCGGACGCTGGCAGCCAGGCGCCAGCGGCACGACCGCGCAGGTTTTGAATCCCTCGGACGGTTCACCGCTGGCCACCGTCGCGATGGGCGGCGCGGCGGAAATTGACGAGGCCGTGGCCGCCGCGTGGCGGGCTTTCCCGGCGTGGTCGGCGCTTCCGCCCAACGAGCGCGCCGCCAAACTGCACCGGTTCGCCGAGCAACTGGAAAAACATGCCGCCGACCTCGCGCAGCTCGAATCGCTCGACGTGGGCAAAGCCATCACTGCGGCGGAAAGTTTTGATATTCCCTTCGGCATCGAAGGCCTGCGCTACTTCGCCGACCTTTCGACGCACGCACATTACGATGTGCCACTGGCGGTTAAAAATATCGAGGCGCGCACGCACTACGCGCCGTACGGTGCCTGCGGTTTCATATTTCCGTGGAACTTCCCGTTCACGCTGCTGCTATGGGGCATTGCGCCGGCGCTGGCCGCCGGCAACTCCGTTGTCGTTAAACCATCGGAAGTCACGCCGCTCAGTTCGCTCTTCGTGGCGAAGCTCGCGGCGGAAGCGGGCTTGCCCGACGGCGTGCTCAATGTGGTGATCGGCGACGGGGCGCTGGCGTGCGCGGCGCTGGCGGGCCACCCGAAAATCAAGCGCATGTCCTTCACCGGTTCGCCGGCGGTCGGCAGAAAAATCGGCGAGGCCTGCGGTCGCCAGCTCGTGCCGTGCAAACTGGAACTCGGCGGCAAAGGCGCGGCCGTGGTTTTTGACGACGTGGACGTGGACGCGACCGCGCAAAAACTCGCCGGGGCCATCACGCTGAACACCGGGCAGGTCTGTTGCACCGCCACCCGCTGGCTCGTGCATGAAGAAATTTACGACCGGTTCGTGGACAAAGTGGTCGGTACTCTCAAGGCCACCAAAATCGGCCCCGGATTGGACCGGGAAACGCAAATGGGGCCGGTGGTGAGCGAAGCCCAGCGACAACGCGTTTTGCGGTACGTGGAAAGCGGCGTGAAGCAGGGTGCGGAAGTGGTTTTGCCCGGCGGAACGGCCGCCCCGCGAGGGTGTGAACACGGGTTCTATGTGCAACCGAGCCTGCTCGCCGGTTCGCCGGAAAATATCTGTTGTCGCGAGGAAATTTTCGGGCCGAGCGCATTTCTGGTGAAGTTCAAGGATGAAACCGCTGCCATCGGGCTGGTCAATCAGCTCGCCTACGGCCTGGCCAACAGCGTCTGGAGCGCCGACCTCAAGCGCGCCGGCCGGGTCGCGGAACAACTGATGGCCGGCAACAGTTGGATCAACGCGCACAATGTTTTCGCCTACGGCCTGCCCTATGGCGGCGTCAACTTGAGCGGGTGCGGCGGCGGCGTGAACAGCCCTGAAACATTCCGCGATTATTTGCGCCCGCAAACCATCGCCCGCCCGCTCGCCTGAAATGAACGAGTCCGACGCCTTTCTGGCCTTGCTCCGACGCGACGGCGTCGTGCGCGCTCCCGATGCCCGGCTCACGCCCTTGAGCGGCGGCGTGTCGTGCGAAATCTATCTGGTCGAAGACGGCGCCGAGCGGTTTGTGGCCAAACGCGCGCTGGCAAAACTGGCGGTCAAGGCGGATTGGTTTGCGGATGTCAGCCGCAACCGGCACGAATGGGAATACATCCGCTACGTGGCGCGCTTTCTGCCGGAGGCGGTGCCGGTGCTGCGGGACTGTTCCGCAGCGAACAATTACTTCACGATGGAGTACTTGAACGGCCGCTTTCTGAACTGGAAACAACTGCTGTTGGCCGGAGAGGCGAGCGTGGCGCACGCCCGTGAGGCAGGAAATGTGCTGGCACAAATCCACCGGCATTCGGCCGGCGACGCCGAGGCGGTGCATTTGTTCGACACCACGCCGGTCTTTTTCCAATTGCGCCTCGAGCCGTATCTGTTGACCACCGGCGCGAAGCATCCGCCCCTGCGTCCACTGTTCGAGGCCGAAGCCGCCCGGCTCGCCGCGGCGCGTGAATGCCTCGTGCACGGCGATTTTACGCCCAAAAACATTCTCATCGGTCCGGAGCGCATGGTGCTGTTGGATTGTGAAGTCGCCTGGTTCGGTGATCCGGCGTTCGATGTCGCGTCTCTGCTGAACCATTTCTTCCTGAAGGCGCTGTTGCACGCGCCGCGCGACGCCGGCCTGAGGCCGATGATTGACGGGTTCTGGGCAGCGTATCAGGCGGTACGGCCATCGCCGGAACTGGAAGTACGTGTCAACCGGTTGCTGCTGATGCTGATGCTGGCGCGCGTGGACGGCAAATCGCCCGTCGAATATCTGGATGCGGCCCGGCGGCAGTTCATTCGCGAATTTGTCCGGGAACAGCTTCCACCCGAAACATTTTGCCTGCGCGACCATGCCGATTCGTGGTTCGACCGGCTGTCGCAATTTGGACCTTGAAATGAAAATTGCCTCCCTTTCCGCCTGCCAGGTTTTTGACTCGCGCGGCAACCCGACCATCGAAGCAGAAGTCAACCTGGACAATGGCGTGCGCGGTCGGGGCATGGTGCCCTCGGGCGCCTCGACGAGCCAGTTTGAAGCGTTGGAATTGCGCGACGGCGATCCGAAACGCTTTCGCGGCAAATCGGTCTTCAAGGCCATTGCCAACGTCCATGAAATCATTGCGCCGGTGCTGCGAGGCCGCGACGCGTTTGATCAGGCTGGCTTGGACCAGGCCATGATTGAGCTGGATGGCACGCCGAACAAAAGCCGGCTGGGCGCGAACGCCATTCTCGCCGTGTCCATGGCCGCCGCGCAAGCTGCGGCAACCGCGCGCGGCGAACCGCTTTTTATCAGTCTCGGGCAGGGACGTGGAACTCTTCTGCCGCTGCCGGAAATCCAGATATTAGGCGGCGGGGCGCATGCGAACTGGCGCACCGACGTTCAGGATTTCCTGCTGATGGCCACCGGCGCGCGCAGTTATGCCGAGGTGATGGAGATGACGCATAATGTTTACCACGCCGCCGGCGACCTCCTGAAGCAACAGGGAAACTTTTTTGGCGTGGCTGACGAAGGCGGTTACTGGCCCGAGTTCAAAACCAACGAAGAGGCTTTGCAATTAATGGTCGAGGCCATCAAATTGGCGGGATACCGGCCGGGCCGCGACGCCGCGATTTCTCTGGATATTGCCGCCAGCGATCTGTTCGACGGGCAGACCGGTACTTACCATTTCGCTTTGGAACGAAAGGACTTTTCGACGGCGGAATTCGCGGCTTTGCTCGCGGATTGGTGCGCGCGGTATCCGATTATTTCCATTGAAGACCCGATGGCGGACACGGACTGGGTCGGCTGGCAGATGATTTTTAAGGCGCTGGGCCAACGCGTGCAAGTCATTGGCGACGATATTTTTACAACGAACCCCCAGCGCATTCGGACCGGCATCGAAAAGGGCATCGCCAACGCCGTGCTCATCAAACTCAACCAGATCGGCACGGTCACAGAAACCATCGCCGCCATCCGGCTGACGCAGGAGGCCGGCTGGTTGCCGGTCGTCTCGGCGCGTTCCGGTGAAACAGAGGACGCCTTCATCGCGCATCTGGCGGTGGCCACCAACGCGGGACAGCTCAAGGTCGGTTCGTTCTCCCGCAGTGAGCGCATGGCCAAGTGGAATGAGGTTGCCCGCATTGAACGCGAGCTGGCCGGCCGCGCCCGATTCATCGGCGGCGAAATTTTCCGCAAAATGATTCCAGGCAAATGAAATGTTAGACTTATGAAACGATCCGAAATCAACCGGGCGCTCAAAGACGCGCAGCGCTGCTTCCAGGCCGCCAACTGGGCGCTGCCGCCAGAACCGCGCTGGGACGTGACCGATTGCGGCCTGGGCCGGTTTGACGAGGTCGGTCTCGTTCTGGTCAACCTCGCCGAGGAGCCGGAGTATTGCGAGAAACTCATGTATGCCAAACACCATCAGGTGACGCCGATGCACACGCATCGCAAGAAGAAGGAGGATATCATTTGCCGCAATGGCCGGCTCGCCGTCGAACTTTGGAAAGGGCACCCGGAACAGACGCGCAAAGGCGAGGCGTTCACGCTCCTGCGCAATGGTGAAAAGGTGGAGGTGCGTTCCGGCGAGCCAATTTTCTTGCCGGCCGGCGAGCGGGTGACGATTGTGCCGGGGGTTTATCACGCGTTCTGGCCGGAGAGCCCGGAGGCCATCATCGGCGAGATCTCGACCGCCAATGATGATGCTCGCGATAACTTTTTTGTGGACCCGAACATCGGACGATTCCCGGAAATTGACGAGGACGAGCCGCCCGTCACGCGTCTGCTCTGGGAGAAATGAACCGTGGAGAACAGTCAACATTCAACATCCAACCTTCGATGCCCAATGATTTCATTGCTGCGTTTGTTGGAGGTTCGGCGTTGAATGTTGAAAGTTGAACGTTTCATGAACCATCAACCGCCAGCCTCCCGCCGCGGAATTCTCGCGGCCGGTCACTGGGTCGTGGACCTGGTCAAACGGATTGATCATTGGCCGGAGCCAACCACACTGGCTCGGATCCAACGGCAGCAAACGGCCAACGGCGGGTTTGCCTTCAACCTGCTGAGCGATCTGGCGGCGCTGGATCCCGCCTGTCCGCTCTTCGGCGCCGGGTTGATTGGCGACGATGCCAATGGCCGGTTTATCCGCGAACGCTGCCGTCAATTAAACATTGACGACTCGTTGTTGCGCGTAACAACAGAGGCACCTACCAGTTTCACGGATGTGATGACGGAAGCCGGTTCCGGACGGCGGACATTTTTTTATTGCCCCGGCGCCAATCAACAACTGGCGGAAAGCCATCTGCGGCCTCTCGCATCGCCGGCCAGAATTTTCTGCCTTGGCTATCTCGGCTTCCTGCCGCTGCTGGACGCCCTTGACGCGAGTGGACTGAACGGCTCCGCGCGGTTATTGAGGGACGCTCGTGCGGCGGGCATGTTCACGGCCGCGGACCTGGTGAGTGCCCGGAATCCCAACCTGCGCGCTCAGATTACGCCGTGTCTGCCGCATTTGGACATTCTCTTTTTAAACGAGTGGGAAGCCGGTCAATTGCTCAAAACCGACGTTTCATCGCCGCTCACCGTGACCAGAACCAAAGAGCTGGCCCAAGCGATTCGCAAACTTGGCGTGCGCGGAACGGTGGTGCTTCATTTTCCCGAAGGCGTGGCGGCGGCAGTCAGCGAGAACGAATGTCTCATGCAAAGCTCAGTGAGCCTGCCGCAGGAGGAAATCCAAGGCAGCGTAGGGGCTGGGGACGCCCTGGCGGCGGGCGTGTTGTTGGCGCGCCACCACGAAATGTCCTGGCCCGAAGCGTTGACCCTCGGCGTTTGCGCGGCTGCCGCCTGTTTAAATTCATCCACCGCGTCGGACGGCATACAGCGGTGGAAACAGTGCTTGAAACTGGGACATCGATTCGGATTCAATAAATTCGACAGCTGACGGAAGAACGGCGCGAAGATATCGCGCGTTATTGGGCAAATACATTTCCAGGCATGTCCGCCAGCGGTCATCTGAAGCTAAAGGTGCGCGGGTGGTGTGGTTCACCGGTCACGCGTGTTGCTGTATTTTGTCCAGGGCACCGCGAAGCGAAAGAGGAATGAAAAGCTGGCTTGCCGAGTCAAAGCTTTGAGCGGTCATGGCCAAAGTAAATCCAGACCTGCCTGCGCTTTCAGCTTCGGCACGGCAGCCTTCGCTTTTCGCGGCGCTCCA
>DASZAB010000016.1:0-15312 GCA_035945675.1 Verrucomicrobiia bacterium
CCGGACAACGAATTTTTTAACACGGCGCGCGACGTGGGCGTGATCTCGCTGTTCTTTCAAACGGCGGGGGGCGAAAGAATCTTTGGAGATGGAAAGGTCGTGGTCACCTGGTACCCGTATGGCTGGCGGACCCTCACCCGGCAGGAAAGCCTGGAAATCGAATCCGCGACGTTCTTCAGCTCGTTCAACACCGTTGCGATCTATGCCAGAGTCACCAACACGGGAGACCAGCCGGTCGCCATCGCTCCCGGCTTGCTCGTGACGGCACGCTCGGGTTATGACGGACGCAAGGACGGACGAGTCACCGGCCACCTGGCAAAGGATGGACGTCAGCTCTGGTTCCGGAACGCCCGGGTCGGATCGAAAACCACGCCCGCGCTCTACACCGACACCCTGGCCATCGGCTCGACGTTGGCGCCGCTGCAGGCGGCGTTTGCGCCTTTGGACCTGACGCGCGCCAAACCGGCGGAACTGAAATCGGCGCTGGCAGGAAGTCTCGCCTCATCGTTGGACGCTCCTGCCGGAACGGCGGTGCTCACGACCGGGGCCTCGCGGTTGAAACCGGGAGCCTCGTTGGAGTGTGTCTTTATCGTCGCCGCGGCGGCCGACCGTGAAACGGCCGGTGCCCGGTGTGAAAGCGCCACAAAAACGTTCGTCCAATCGCCCCGGTTGGCGCTGACCCGGGCGGAAAACGACTGGAACGGATTTTTTCGGGGCCTGCCCAAACTGGATGCGCCAACCGACGCCTACACCAAACTCTATTATTCGGCGGCCACCGCGCTGCGCAAGAACCGCTACCTGCGGGAGTGCGACGGGCAATTATACAGCGCCTCGCTGCCGGCGCGCGGCGGATTCAACTACTACTTCCAAAGCGACTCCTGCTGGAACCTGCTGGGTTATCTCGACATGAACCCGCAATGGGCGGAAGGCAATGCCGTGCCGATTCTGGTCCCGCCGTGCGAAATCATGGACCCGCATTTCTTCTGGTCCATGTGGGAACTGTATTCCCGGCTGCCCACGAGCCGGGCCCGCCACGACTTCGCCGCCAAAGTGTATCCGTTGTTGACGAACGCTTATCGGGGTTGGACGAACAAGGTTGACATTGACGGCGACCTGTTGACGGCGACGCCCAACAATTGGGATGACAATCCGCGCTACGATCTGATTTTCAAGGAGATCAAATATGTGCCCGGTTGGAATAGTTGGTGGAGCGACCTGACCCGCTGTTGTCGTGAGAACAAACTCGACGATCCTGCGCCCAGCTCCCAATTGGGCTATGGCGCGGTAGTGTTGCACCGCTTGGCCTTGGTCCTGGGGAAGCAATCGGAGGCCGCAGATTGGGCGCGCCAGATCCAACGCCACCGGCAGGCGATTGACACGCTCTGGGACGAGCAGAAGGGATATTGGATTGTCACGTACCGGGGCACTCAGCAGGACGATGTCCTGACCAGCTCGATTATCTACCCGATTTTTTGCGACCTTTGCCGCGACCCGAAGAAGATTAAACGGGTGATTGAAGATCACCTCCTGAATCCCAAGGAATTCAACGGACCGTATCCGATACCGACGGTCGCCTACGACGACCCGCGTTATTATCATCAAAAGCCGCCGTTCCAGGACCAGCCGGGCGGGCTTTGGCGGGGCAACATCTGGATGCCGGAAACCTGGATCATCGTGAAAGGTCTGTTCAAGTACGGCTATGAAGATGAGGCCAAAAGCATGGTCTCGCGCCTGCTCAATATGATGTCCAACCAGTCCGCGTCAGTCGGCCAGTACCAGGAATTTGCCCATAGTCCGGCCGAGTGGTATGACTCGCGCACGGGATTGGGGCAGAACAACCGGGCGTTCTCCTGGTCCTCGGCCGTGGCGATGGATTTTCTGCTCGGCAATTATCAGGACGAACGCGTGCTCGGCTCCAACGCCGACCGTGACCGGACTATTGAAGGTCATGTCCGGGAGATTTTCGATTTCGACAGCGGCAACAGTCTGTTCAAAGTCGAGACCACCAAAACGGTCTTTCCGGTCCTCACCATGAAAGCCACGGATGGTTTGCCGATTGAACAAAGCCGGCGGGTCATCTTCAGTTTCTCGGATCCGGGCGGCAATTTTGCAGGGTCAACCGTTCCTTTCCGATTCGAAGAATGCAAATGGCAGGTGGAATCTGCGTCCACGGGCCGGGTTCTTGCGCAAGAGCAGGGCGGCTGGTATCGGGTGGCGCCGGGCACTGAACTGGCATTGGTCCCCCGTGGCGGGACTGCTCGTTGAAAAGCGGGGAAGTTCCCTGAGCTCCTCGCGCAATTCAGTATAATGTGTTCACGACATTACCCGGCTGACGCAGAACGTGCCAATTCGAGGGCGCATTCCCCCGGCCCGACTCAGCGGAAATGCACGAACACCCGCAGACGCATGGCTTGAATACCGCCGGCGTTGCCCGCGAAGGTCCAGTCCGGGTTGTTCGTGGGCTGATTGCCGATGCCGACGTCGGCGTGCGCGCCCTCGCGCCAGTGATTGATCGCGAACAATGTCTGTCGCGCGTCGTGATTATGCACCTGCATTGAGCCGTAGCCGTCAACCGGATCGGTGGGCTGGTCGCCGAAATCAAAAACGTCGCCGGAAGCATTGGGTACATCGGCGCTGTTCTGCGGAGCGTAGTTGTTTGGCCAGAACTCGATGTTGCCGCCGTTGAGGTGGGTGCCGGTCACGATTCCTTTCACGTTTGAATAGACATCCAGGTTGGTGACGTTCTGTTGAAAATGCGCGCCGGAGCCAAACACGGGCACACCAATCCTGCCGGGATCGTCGGTGAACGCGTCCATGGAGACGTAGAGGTCCTGGGTGTTCCAGTCCTCGTCGCGCAGTTCCACAAAATACGCGATGCGGTCGAAGGGGCGGCGGAGGTTTTGGTGGTTGTCCACGTCGTATTTGATGGACGGCCCGAGCTTCGTCAAATCAAGATCGTAAACCATCTGGTAATCCTTTGCTTCGGGGACGTTCATGCCGAGCCAGTCGCGCTTCGGCAGATCGCCGGCACGAAAGGCGCCCGCCGGGAGTCCGTCCCTATTCATCAGGTTGGGCTCGGCGAGTCCACTCCAGGCAAAGCGCATGGCTACGGGATGCTTCACACCGGGAGCCGAGAGGACCACGCTGTCTCCATCAATGCGGGCGTTCGCCTTGACGAAGCCGCCTGCGTCCGCGTCAATAATTTCAAACCAGTCCAGCGGCTTGCCGTCCCGGCTCACCAGTCCGCCGCCGGCGTGATCGAATTTGACCCGAATGCTCTCCCCTTCAATCGTCATGGATTTGAACGTCGGACCGCTGCAGACCAGGTTCTTTTGCCCGTAAGTTTTGGCCAGTGCCAGCAGCGCCAGCCGGTGTCCGACATCCTGCTTGTCGGTGGGATGAATGTCCTTGAGATTGCCGATGTCATTTACCACCGCCATGGCCGCGCGGGGAATCGTATCAGCCGCAACGGTCTGGGCTTCCCACAGTTTGGCGAGCTTCTCCGGATCGTCGCCGTAGTTGTAAGGCGCAATCTGCACGAAGTAGAACGGGAACTCGCCTTCGTTCCATCGCGCGCGCCAGCCGGCCACCAGGGCTCTCATCCGATCGGCATAGACCATGCCGTCCGATTCGTTGTTCTCGCCCTGATACCAGATGACTCCGCGCAGGGCGAAAGGTTCCAGGGGATAAATCATGCCGTTGTAGAGCGCCGTCGCGTTTTGCAGATCATGCGGCGGGAGCAACGCGGCGGGATACGCGGGGACCGCCGGAACCAGTTCTTTGGCGGCCATCGCCTGACGGGCGTCTTTCAGCCATTGCTCGTATTGGTCGAGGGTTTGTTGCAGACGCTGCTGATGCAGATCCGTTTTCGGATCGCCCATTTGCACCTGCTCATATTCCTGTTTCAAAGCCGGCACGGCGGCAAAGCCTTCAGGAGGTGTCCAAGACTGGATGCACGTGCCGCCCCAATCGGCCTCGATCAAGCCAACGGCCACGCCCAATTTTTGATTGAGTTCACGCCCAAAAAAATAGCCGACCGCGGAGAAGCCGTTCCAGCCGCCCTCGGCCACTGTTTGCGGCGTGCATACCTTCCACGTGCCCTCCATGTCGCTCTGTGGGAGTGGGGTCCAGCGGTTTTCCACCATGAGCAGACGAATGCCAGGATGGTTGGCGGCGGCAATCTCCGCCGGGGCGTTGTTGCCGCGACCAAGGCCGAATTCCATGTTCGACTGGCCCGAACACAGCCAGACCTCCCCGATCATAACATCATCATATTTGACGGTGCTCGAACCGCTCACGGTGAGCGTGTAGGGGCCGCCGGCTTTCATTGCCGGGAGCACCACTTTCCATTCGCCGCGATCATTGGCTTGAGCCGTCCGGCTTACGGTGCCCAGCTGCACGGTGACGGATTCGCCCGGCGTGGCCCAGCCCCAGATGATCAGGGGCTTGTCCCTTTGGAGCACCATGTGGCTGCCAAAGACATGCGGCAGGCGAACCTCCCCCTGCGCGTCGGGCGGGGACCCAAGGCCGGTGAAGACCAGCAGCAACAGCAGACAACCGGCTGTGGCGACAGGGTGAGTCACGTTTGCGAGCGATCGTTTCATAATCATGGTGTTCGGCCATTCTATTTAAAGAGTCATCGGCCCGAAAGTCTTACGCCGGTTTCGTGAGGGATTGGTTTATTGCGATTTTTCGCGTTGGGCCTTTTCGCGGGCTTCGTAAACGATGTCGCCGATATTCGGATTGTTAGTGGCCTGGAGCAAGGCCTTGAATCCAACCTCACTGTCCAGATCAAGTAAAGCGTAGGCGGCATAGCGTTCCAGGACCGAGTTCTCGTCATTTAAAAAAGGAGCAATAAGGGGAACAACAACTTCCGGTTTGTTCCGGATTTTTCCAAGGGCCGACAGGGCTCCTGCCCGGGTCTCCCAATCGGGCGGGTCCTTGACCATCTTGATTAATTCGGGCAGCACGGCCTCCGAATTTTTCGCAAAAGATCCTAATGCCGTAGCCGCGTCACGGCGCACCATCGAATTGGAGTCGTGCTGCAGGGCATTCATTAAAACAGGGACGGCCAAATCGGCGCGTTCACCGATGCCGCCCAAAGCGCTGACGACGCCGTCGCGGACCCAATAATCCGGATCATTGGCCCAGTGAACGAGCGCGGGAACGGCCGGGGCGCCGTTCGTGCCAAGGTTTTCAAAATTGTGGAGCAGTTCCCACAATTCGTGTTGTCCTGCCATATTGGTGGCCACCGTCAGCATGGGAACGATGGCGCCAGGCCCCAAATACGAAATGGCCCTCGCACTTTCCGTCCACACGGAGTAATCGTCCACGGTACGCCGTGGCCTACTGATTAGATGGGCCAGGGTAGGTATCGCCGACTTGCCTTCGCTCCCCAGCGCCCACCAGGCGATGTCCACGTCGTCCCATCCCGGAGCGCCTTCCACCGGCTTTTCCGCCCCCGGATGCGGCATCCACTCCAGCAGGAACGGAACCGCTTTCGGCCCGATGGCGCGAATGGCCGCCACCGCGTCTTCGGGCGCGCCATTATATTTTTCGATTTGCCCGACTTTAATCACCCAGGCACTGAGCGGTTTTCCCTGGTAAACGGGTTCCTGGCCGAGAGACGGGTTCTCAGCCAACAGCTTCTTCATTGCGGCCTGTCTCATTTCCTCTGCCTGCTGCCGCTCACGCTGCTCATCGGCTTTTGCGCGCGCCTCCCTCTGCGCCTTGCGTTCCGCCTCCGACTGCGATTGCTCTTTCCGTAGGGCCACAACTTCCGCGGAGGACGCCGCCAGCGGCCAAACGATGTCGGATTCCGGAACCGCCGTGTTCGGATTCGTCAATCTCCTGATTTTTCCTTTCTCAGTCGGCGGTGTTTGAATCTTGCCGCCGTTATCCACGCAGTCCAGTCCTGCTGAATAAAGGAGAAAGTGGCCGTCTTCAGTCACCCGATAATGCAGGGGTTGACCGGTCATGAAATCCACCGGCACCGATTTCAGAAATTCCGGCGCCAGAATCTGCAATGTTTCCGGATACCGTCCGTATTTTCCGCAATAACGCTCCAAAGCGACAGCCGTGACAATAATTCTGCGTTCAGCCTCCGCTTCAGCCGCCAGTCCTAAAAAACTGGTGCCGTGCTCCTGCAATCGCAGGGGCATTCTGCGCAGGGTCAGTGACGTTTCAAAACGTCCCCGATAATGATACTTCGGTACAAAGAGAGTTTCGTTGGTGACACCGGGCATCTGCCGCATTTGCCTCCATGTCCCGGCTTGGATCGCATTATGAAACTCGATTTCGCGGTCCCGATAGAACAGCAGCACCTGCCTTTCATCTTCATACATTCCTGCGTCTGGCTTTTGGGATGCCAAAACATCCTGTTCGATTTGTTTAATATTGCCGGCGCGTTTGAACGCCTGGATTTCCGGCAAGCTGCTCAGAACATCGGCTGTCTCCCATTCGTGCTGCAGACGTGCTAATTGGTCATCTGTCCAGGCATTCGTTTGCAGTACCTGCCAGGTTGCATTGAACACCAGGTTGGCATCATCAAAGCGCACAACGTGCGATATTTCGGCCGGCTCCGGATTCCACGCCGTCACGAGACGGGTCGCCGCCATCAGGTTGGTCCAGGCCTCTTCTCGGTTTCCGTCATGCAGGGCCAGCATGGCGTGGTCGGTCAATGTCTGGGTCAGATCCCTCAAAAGGGCAAGGTGCGGCAGTAACATGTAATTGCCGGCGGAAGCATCCAAATTAAATTGAATGGGGCCGGACAGGATGGCGGCGCAGGCAGCGTCAATCTGCGGCTCGCGCTGGTTGATCGCATGACGAAGAGCTGCCCATGTAAGACCCGGCCACGAAGGATGTTGCGGCCTCAATGATTCTTGTTCCCAAACGACGACCGCTTGGTTGCTTCCACTTGGCTCCATCAGGTCGGGCTGGTCGAGAAAAGGGGCGGTGTTCCGTTTTGGCACGGTGGCCTCCAAAATCACTTCCCGGGCTTGCAGTTCAGGAGACGTCGAGAAGTCAAAGTTGGTCAGGTCCGTTTTGAATCCTTGTTCCTGCAATTCCTGCCGTGTCTGGGCCAGGGCTTTTTGGGCGGCGACAGTCCCGTCCGCATCGGCACAAACGCCCGCGCCGACGATCGCCGCGGCTATCCAAGGCCAGTTGAGCAAACGGATGTTCATGGTCGGTTTCCGCCGAGGTTACAGTCTCCGCTTTTTGCGCCCATTTCCGTAAGTTGGCAAGTTTTTAGTCGATTTTTTACTCTGCAGTTGGATTGTGGAAATTCGGAATCCGAAAACTCCTGGCTCAAATTGCGCGAAAGCCGTTCTTGATCAAAAAACATGCAGCCGCCGGCGTCAGTCGGCGCCAATCGAATCAAGGCGAATAATATGGCGCGAACTGACGTTCGCGGCTGCAAGATGGATTGGATTGCTCCGGTCGAAATCCAGACCGTGCGGGTCAAGGCCGGCGCGGGAAATGTTCTGCCAGCAGTTCGCCCGCCTTTTGCACGCCGTGGATGATGCCGGGCGTGAATTCGGATTTGCGGAAATAACCGCTCATGGCGTCCACCAGCTTCCCCCAGAATTCGTCGCCACACTTTGCATGAACGGCTTCGTCGCCGATGACGGCAAATTTGTGCGAGCGCGGCGCCACAAAAATCAGCACGCTGTTCCGTTCCGGTGATTTTTCCATGCCCAGGCGCAGGAATTCGGCCTGCGCGGCGGCCACCGGGTCGTCAATATGTTTGTGGCTGATGGTGACGCGAATCCGGCCGGAGGTCTTGTGTTCGGTGTCACGAATCGCCGCGACGATGTTGTCGTGGTGCAAATGTTTGGAGAAGGTTCGCGGGTGCATAGATTACCAGCTCCCGCCCGCGCCGCCGCCGCCGAAGCTGCCGCCGCCGCCCGAAAAGCCACCGCCGCCAAAACCGCCGCCGCCGGATAATCCTCCTCCGCCCGACCAACTGCCGCCCGACCAGCCGCCGCCGGAATAAAAAATACCGCCAAACGGGAAAATGAAACTGCGCAAGGACAGAAACAGGACCATCAGCACAATGAGGATTATGAATGGAGCCATATCACCTCCGCCGTGGTGAACGTAGGTGCCTCGCTGCTGTTCCGCCACCGTTGTTCCGGTTCCCTGGTACTCGCCCTTGACTGCCGCGAGGATTGCCTGCACTCCCGCCGTCAGGCCGCCGTCATAATCGCCGGCCCGGAAGCGCGGTGTGATTTCCTCGTCAATGATCCGTTTGCAGAGCGCATCGGGCAGGACGCCTTCCAAGCCGTAGCCGACTTCGATGAACATCTTGTGGTCCTGGACGAAGACGAAGAGCACCGCCCCGTTATTTTTGCCCTTCTGCCCCACCTGCCACGATCGCGCCACCCGCACGGTGTAATCGTCAATGGACGAGTCCGACTGCATCTTCGGGTAGATGGCGACCACGATCTGGTCGGAGCTTTGGCGTTCGAAATTTTCGAGCGTCTGGTTCAATTGCGCCGCCGTCCCGGCGGAGACGACATGGGCGTAGTCGTTGAAATAGGCGGCCGGCGGAGGCGGAATGACTTCATCCGCCAGCAGCCGGAAGCCGAAAACCAAAAGCAGGATGACGCAGAGGCGCCGCACGGTTCAAGGGTTGGTTGCCGCCGGGGCCGTTTGGTTGAAGTTGAACTGGACCTTGGGCGGCGTCTCCGCACCCGGCGTGGCGCTGAAATAGGGCTTGTATGGGAAGCCCAAAGCCGAGGCGAAAAATACCGCTGGAAATGATTTGATGGCTGTGTCGTAAGCCTGGACCGCCGTGTTGAAATCCCGGCGCTCGACGCTGATGCGGTTCTCCGTGCCTTCCAGTTGCGCCTGCAATTCCTGGAAATTCTCCGTTGCCTTCAAATCCGGGTACCGCTCCACCACCACCAGCAGGCGGGACAGGGCCGACGAAAGCTGGCCCTGGGCCTGGTCGAACGCCGCCAGTTTGGCCGGATCGGTCGGCGCGCTGTTGGGGTCCAGCTTCACCTGTCCCACCGACGCGCGCGCCGCGGTGACTTCCGTCAGCGTGGATTTCTCGAAATTGGCGGCGCCGGAAACCGTCGCGACGAGATTGGGGATGAGGTCGGCGCGGCGTTGATAGACGTTTTGCACCTGCGCCCATTGGCTGTCCACGGCCTGCGACAGTTTGACGAGGTGATTGTAGCTCATGCCCGCCACCGCCACCACCAGCAAAAACAGGAGGCCGAGCACCACCAAAGCAAAGAGGACAACGGCAAATTTTTTCATAATGACCGTTGGAGTTTAATCGTCCCGTCCCGGCCAACAATTACAAAATTCGCCTTTGTCCGTAATCAGTACGGAAGTGCCTTGCCATTGTCCGGCCTGGCCGCGATTCCGGCCCGACGCATACGGGGCGCAAAACACGAACGGCCCGCAGATGCCCACGACGAGCAGCGCCCGCATTGAAGGTTCGGGGATGATGGCCGTTCCCGGTTTTACCGCGCCGGGGCCCATGTATCGTCCGGGTCGTACGTCTTCATGGATGCGGCGATTTTCGCGGTCCGGGGTCCGAGATTCTTTTGATAAACCTTGCCCTGTTGGTTGACGATGAAGGTCATCACCCCCGTGTTGCTCCATTGGGCGGGCCAGGCGACGAGGGCGAATCCGGCAATCATGCGTCCGTTGATGAGGTAGTTATACCTGCCACCCGGCGCGTGTTTTCCCTGGCGCGTCAGGATTTTGAAATAGTAGCCGTGATACGGCGCTTGCGTGTCGCTCATCATTTTGGCGGCGCGATGATAACCTTCCACGCGGGCCTGCGCGACGAGCGGCCCCAAAGGACTCAGCTCCTCGCCCGGTTTCACCGGCCAGAAAAGGCCGTCGTGAGTCCCGGGTGTGCTGCGCAGGAACTGCGCGTATGCGAGCACTCCGTCTCCCATCCGGTCCTGACTGGCATATTCGCGCTGCGCCTCCACATACGCATTACAGACATTGATCACACCCATTTCGTCCCGGCCAATGCGACGGGCGAGAATTTCCTCGCGGCCGGCTGCGGTATCGAAAAACCATTGCCCGTTCTGTTGCACCAGCGGAATGGGAAAGGGCCAGCCGTTGGCGCCAATTTCCACCGTGATGCTGGCCTCCGAATTGTTGATCAACTGCGTCTTTTCCGCCAGGTGTTGGACAAACAGCTTGTATCCTTCGGTGGCCTGCACCGCGTCGGGCGAAACCAAATCATGCCCCGCCGGCCCAAAGATTGCGTGCATCGCATTGGTATCATCGTTCTGGGCAGCCGTCACCAGCGCGTTGACGGCGTCCTGCGGCGAAGCGAACGTCTGTTCTTCCGCCGCCGGCACGCGCACCGGCAACGTCAGTACCAGGAGAATCAGGCCGGGACCGGCCGCGAGCGGCCACGTCCGGCGAAACCAGGGCAGGCGGTCAGGTTTCATCGGCGGCAATGTTCGGGTGGGAATCATTCGGTTGAAAAGTTCAATGCCGTTGCTGCGAGTGCGAACTGTTGCCGCCGCCACCACTGCCGGAGGGCCTCGCCGGCCTTTGGGCCGGTGCCGAATGGTGGGCCGGCGCCGAAGGAGTGACCGTCTGCAGGCTCTGTCGGCCGCGGTTGCTGTAGGCGCGGGTGTCGTTCGCATTCTGGACGCCAATAAACGCGCCGTTCGATTCAGGCTGTCTTTGATTGAAGTTCACCGCCGGCGCGGGGTGCTGCGCCACTGCCGGTATTCCCGGCCGGACCGCCGGCGCCGGTGTCCGTCGCGGCATCACCGAATCGGATACGGACCGGCCGACGACGCCGACCACGGGTTGATTATTGGGGGCGGCCCAGCCCCGGTCGCCACGATACGCCTCGCCTGCGCCCGGAGGATGATCGGGTCGCCAGACCGTCGCGTGACCCGTGTCCCGCTGGCGCGGAGGTGCATGCCACCAATTGGGCGGACGCGGGTGGTCGCGATGCCAGACAATGATATGGTGATTTCCCCAATCCACATCGCCATCCAGCCACGCGCCGATCGTAAAGCCGACGCCGAAGGTGATGGAGGCCGATTGATAATAAACCACGGCCGGCTGATAGACCGGCACATAAATCACCTGCGGGTTAACCGGCACAATTTGAATGTAGCCGCCGTCATCAATCACCTGTTGTTGCGGCGTGGATTGCAGGTTGCTGAGATTGTAAGCCGACGTGCGCAGCCGCTGGATGGAATTCATCACGTCCTGCGGTTGATTGAGGAACGCCTGTCCCAGTTCGGTTGTCCAATCCAGATTTTGGTCCATCCATTGTAAAATGTTCGGATATCGCGCCAGCGCCTGGACGCTCGCGTCCCACGGCTGCTGGTCAATTTGATTGGGGTCGCCGCCGCCGCTGACATAACGGTCGGCCAGCACGATTTGCGTGGGGAACGTGGACGCCGGCAGGATTTGGGCGATCAACGGGTCGGGATAAAGCGCAATCGGCCCGAGCAACTGGTCCAACGGGTCATCACCCAGTGGCTGATAGAGGGGCATCGGGGGCGGGACCGCCACCTGGGCCCGGAGTGACAGGGCCGTGCCGGCGAACACAAACAGCAGAAATACGATGTTAAACAATGTTTTCATCCGGGTACGGGTGAAATTTGACCGTCACTATAACCACCAGACGCGTTTGCCACCACAAAGATTACATCACAAAATCGAGTTCCTCTGTGCGCCGTAGCGAAGCGGAGGTGGATGCAAGTGCGGTCGCCGGTCGGGCCGGCTTGTCCCGGCGAAGCAAGGCGACGACGGAAGCATTTAGGTTTGGATTTTTCGCTAACAGCGGCAATACGGAAATACTGCGATACTATGATCCGGCTCCGTTGCGCTGATTTCCAGTCCGGCGGAATTGAATCACCATGAATTCCTGCGTATCGTCCGGTTGGAAGCCGGCCTTTTGAATTTCTTTGGCAATCCCCGGCATGTGGGCCACACCCCACGGCACCATGAGGTTGTCCGACTGTGACAGCCCGGACTGGATTTCTTCCAGCAAGTGCTGATTGCGCTTCCGGAGGAGATCATTAATGAATTCTTCCTCGAGCTGAGCCGGCGGCGAGTATTGCATTAGTTCCCGGAGCGTTCCCGGGTTCAATCCCCGGGCGTGAACGAGCATGATCAGGTTGAGGAAATCAATTGTATCCTTCGAGAACTGGTCCACGTCCACGTCCGCATTCACCATTTCGCCCCGGCTGGGCTTGAACACCTTGCGCTGTTCGGACAGACCCAGCGATTTCGCCATGCGGCGGTAAGTGATTTTATTCGTCAGGAGATTTTTATCGTCGGTCACGCCTTCCATTAAAATGATCGAGTTGGTCGGAAACGTCTGCGAAACCCTCCGGTAAAAGCGCGCGTCGGCGACGTGCGCCATCGGGAACAACTCGATCGTCTTGCCGTCGTTGCGGACGTATTTTCTCACCTGCACCGAGAACCCGTTTGGGCGCAGGGCCATGAAGCCTTCGCTGAAATGCCCCACGGCCAGGGCGGTGAAAAGGAAGACATAAACCAGGATCGCCGGCAGCAATACGAAGACGTTCACCAGCACGAACCCGGACAGGTTCAACCAGCTGAAACGCCGGACTCCCAGGTGCTGGTCCTCGACCAGCGGCCAGCGGAAGTTTAATCCACCCCGAAGCCACCAGAGAATCCCCAGGCCAAAGACGACCTGACAGAATGACAGAATCCAATCAACCGCGACTATCCGGTCGTAGCAATAAATCAAGGCCGGAAATACAGCCAGGAAACCGGCCAGATAGAAAAGTGCGATCGGCAGAAACACGCGCTTGGGAATAATGGGCGTCAGCCCCATCAGGCCATAAACCAGCGCCGTGACGAGCAATGCCACCAGGAACAGCAGCTCGCTGATCGGTGTGAGCAGATGCCGGCCAAAAAGAAGGACCAGCGAGTCGTCAACCAGGGAAAGGGCGCCGGCGGCCAGGAACAACCCGAGGCACAAATTCAGCAGGATGGAAATCAGACGTTTCAAGGTCGGAAGCAGGTCATCGCGGACGCGCGTTGGGAGGCCGGTGTCGAAATAAAAGATCGCCGTGACAAACCGCCCCGAAAAATCCAACGCGCCAGCAGGAAGCCGCCGACGACCCCCAATCCAAGCACCGGAATAATGATGATCGCCGCAGCATCGCTCGCATTGGTGTGCCAGTGCTGAACCGACCGGGCCAACTTTGTGAATGTATCCTGGTCCATGTGTGTGAGGCGGCCGAACATTCCAAATTCCGCAGCGCGGAATGCGGTCACTGTTTACGACCGCAGTCTGGACCCTCAAAGTTCAACCCTCAACTGTAAACGCTCCTCTGTCATCCGTCCGCGGTTTCCCCGGCCGGCGGTGCCGGGACTTTTCACACGGCCTCATCCCAGTGGTCGTGCCCGGATTTGAAGTTTGGAGTTCCGCATTTACGCCGTTCCGAGCCGTCTGAAGGCGGAACTCCGGGCAAATTAAGGCACTGCCATTCAAGTATTAGGCTTGCGCTTCGGAAAAGACAGTTTTAGAATATTACCTTAATGATTCAGAAAACTATGAGCATGCCCAACCCTTCATTCAGCCGTGGCCGTCTTCAACCTGCTGGTATGGTTGTGATTCTGGCCGGTTGCCTCGTCCATGCGCTGGTGCTGAACGCAGAGGACCTTGGTTCCACCAACGAGATTTACAAGGCGGAGGCCATCCGCGAACTGACCGTGACCCAGGCCGGTCGGCATTATCCGGTGCAATTGCGGGGAGTGGTCACTTTCTTCAGCACAAACCTCTTCATGCGCTTCATTCAGGATGACACCGCCGGGATTTACTTCTTTCCGTACTCGGCCACAAACGAACCGGATTTGGCGGCTGGACAATTGGTCGAACTGGAGGGCGCCACGGATCCCGGCGAGTTTGCGCCAGTGGTGCACCCGAGCCGGATCACCGTTCTGGGCGCGGGCGCTTTTCCGACCGCGAAGCCCGTCAGCTACGAGCAACTGGCCAGCGGCGAGCAGGACAGTCAGTTCGTCGAAATTCACGGCATCGTGCACTCCGTGGATTTCGACCCGCAAACGAAATATTATTCCGTCGAAATTGAAACGGGCTGTGGCCGCGTGACGGCCTTGGTGGCACAATTGCCCGTGGCGAACCGGGACATGCTGGTGGACAGCACCGTTCAGGTTCGCGGCGTCTGCGCCACGCGGTTCACGCTGCGACGGCAACTGTTTGACGTCCGGCTGCTGCTGCCGCGGCCGGCGGATCTGGTGATTGAATCGCCCGGGCCGGAAAATCCCTTTGCCACCACGCCGGTCCGTCCGAATTCGCAGTTGCTGCAATTTGCCCCGCACAGTCCGCTGGGCCACCGGGTCAAAGTGGCCGGGACGGTGATCTACGCGCAGGACAACACTATTTATATTGAGAACGAATCCGATGGGCTGTGCGTGCAAACCAGGGAGGTCGGCTCGCTGCTGCCGGGAGACCTGATGGAAGCTTTGGGGTTTCCGGCAAAGGGCGAATACAGTCCCATGCTTAAGGATGCGATTTTCCGCAAGACCGGCTCCGGCACCGTTGTGCCCACCCCGCAAAACATCACCGTGGCGGACGCGTTGAAGGGCACTTACGATTGCCGGCTGGTGCGGATTCAGGCCAAAATATTGGATCGGGCGCGCCTAAGCCCGGATGAATTTTTAGTGCTGCAATCCGATGGCTTTATTTTCCTCGCCTATCGGGAGCGGAGAACCAGCGGCGTGGATTTTGCCTATCTGCAGAATGGCACCACGGTGGCGGTGACCGGCGTGTGCCGGATTGAAGTGGGCAATCAGTGGCGGGTCGGAACCGACTGGCGGGCTAAATCCTTTAATCTCCTGATGCGCTCGCCGAGCGACATTACGGTTCTGGCACAACCCTCGCCCTAGCGGAGCGATTCAATTTATCTCATAGCCGCGAACGTCAGTTCGCGCCATTTCATTCCCACTTTATTTGATTTGGGCCGACTGACGTTGGCGGCTACATATTTTTGAGAAGGCACTAGCCACTCCCCGGTGGGGGAACCTTGTTGGAAAGACCGTGCCTGAAAGGCGATTGCACATCAGTCCGTACCTTTCGCAACCACGGCAAAAAAGATGGGGCATTGCCTTCGTGGGGCCTTGGTTCCTGCAATTCCAGCCTGATGGCGTGTTTTTTTTCGAAAGATTACAGGGGCGGTTCCGCTGCCCCGTTCCCTGTTGTCTGAGGCGGAGAATTCGTGGACGCCCCGGCTTTCACCGGCGGCACGGTGTTGGTCCCGGCAGATTCATCCGGCAGGATGGCAATTTCTATGCGCCGATTCTGAG
>DASZAB010000017.1:0-15444 GCA_035945675.1 Verrucomicrobiia bacterium
GTCACATTCATGGATCTGGATTTCGCCAATCCCTTCACGGTGGAAGTCTGTCAAACCCCGTCAGCGCGCGAGCATTCAATGGCCCCCGGAAGCGGGGTGTTGGCAAAGGAGACTGCAAAAATCCGCGAGCATGAACGCCAAGCAGAGGAAGAATACAACCGGCTGATAGGCACGCATGGCAATTCGCGCCGGCAATTGTTGGCAGAGATTCGCGGCCAAACTTCGCCGGTCGCCCCCATGACCTCCAACGGAACGCGCCGGCCTGCGATGGTGCCGCGTCAACTTGCAGATAGTGCCGGCCAGATGGAGCAACAGCGCGCAGAAATCCGGGCCGGCCGGCAGGAGCAGGAACGCCAGCGCAGCCGGGCGCAACGGTTCGCGCGCCGCACGGGACTTGCAATACCAGAGAGCGCGCAAGGGAAAGTCAGCCCTGACGATCTCCGCGACCTGGCCGAATTTTTGGACGAAAAGGAAACGGAAAAAACATGAGTTCAACTCGCCGAGCAAAAGACGATTCGGTGTTCCACCAGCACCGCTATGCCAGTAGCGGTGAATTTGAGCGCGGATTGCTCGCCAACCTTGTCGCCAAACGTACCGCGATTCTGGATGACAAACAGCAAATTGAACTGATTTGGTTTATCCATTATCTATCGCATCAGCCCGGCAGCCTTGCCGCCGTAGCCACTGATGTTCTGGCTAATTATCGTGACCGCATCCAAACCAAGGAAATGGCTGAACTAAAATTGAAGCACGGCAGGATTTGCAGCGCTGAACTGGTAAAAAAGCTGCGCGACGGATTGGTCAACTTTCCGTTGAAGGGTGAGAGATACAACAGTTTCAATTGTTGTTACGAAACCGCCGGCGAGCCATTTGATGATGATATATGGACTGAGCACTCAAGGGAGGAAGCATCCCAAAATCCAACCAGCTATCCTTCTGATAAATTTTTCGATCAATGCCAAGCTGCGGCGGAAGAAAACCTTGAAAAGGAACTGGCGCAAATCTGCCTCGATCCAAAATATGATTTGAAGGCCGGAGGTCCCTGGTACTTCCCGCGTCTGATTGAAACGTTGCGCGAATATCAAGGCGACTTCGTAAAAACCAAAAGCGCCGCCGTCGTTGTCACCGCGTTCGGGGCAAAGGTACATGACGTGCTCGACTACACTTTTTATAGTCGCGGCCTCACATTGATTGAAGGAAATCCGCGCTTGGGAAAATCCTTCGCCGCCCGCAGTTGGTGCCGCCTGCATCCGGGGCAGGCGCGATTCGTTGAAGTACCGCCAAGCAATGATGAAGCAAGTTTCTTCCGGGCATTGGCGCGCGGGCTAGGCATTGGGAATTTCTTGCAATACAAAGTCACGGAGATTCGGGAGCGCGTTCAGAGTGTTTTATTCTCCGGTGATTTGCTGCTTGTGCTTGATGAAGCGCACCGGCTCTGGCCGCAACGCAACATGCGTTACGGTTGTCCCAGCCGAATCAATTGGGTCATGTCGCTCGCTAACGAAACGGACGATCATCCGGCGGTTCCGATTGCGATGATCTCGACACCGCAGTTCATCGAATTGCAAAAAGCGGCCAAGGAAAAAGGCTTGTGGAATTCGGCGCAACTGACGGGTCGAATCGCTTACTTTGAATCGCTGCCAACTGATTTAGAACCGTCCGATTTGATGGCGGTGGCTCAGGCTGTTTTACCGGAAGCCAACTCAAAGGTCTTACGGGCATTGGCTGTCTATGCCCGGTCGTCTGAGCGTTACCTGGCTGCCATTGAAGCAATCGCCAAGCGGGCACATTTTATCGCGATGCGTGATAACCGCAAAGAGGTCACTACCGCCGATTTGCGCAAAGCCATGCAGGAATCGGTTATCCCGGCAGACGCTAAATTATTGCGCGCATTAGAGACCGGCCGGAGGCGGCAGCCGGAACGCACTACGGCTGCCGATGATTTGCAGCAGTCCGGCAGCGCCTTTGCCGAAGGACGGCAGGACCGCGCCGGCGCCGTGTACGCGCTCGCAGAAACCTAACCGGAAATATGAGCAAACCCAAAAGACAAGCGCAAAGTCGAAAGCGCATTATAGGGGGCACCGAATTGCGCCGCGCCTTTATCCCAACGCCCGGCGACACATTTATTTTTTCTGAGCGGATGGTCGTGGACGTCATTCTCGACGGTCAAGTGTGGCTTAGACACCGCAAGTATGACGGGAGCATTGACCATATTTCAGTACCGCTTAATCAGTGGGAAAAATGTGCCCAGAATACGCTCGAAAATGGCGCGATTTTCCGTCCAGTTTTATAGCTTGTAATCGCCGGTTTGACCGGGTTTTAAAAACGGTTTGCACAGCCGCCAAAAGGCTGCGCAATTTTTGTGTTCACGTCTTTTTGCCTCCAAACCGTAGAAGATCTCTGGAATCCATAGAAAATCAAAATGCCGTTACATCGCTTCGCTGCGAGCTTCGACCCGGCAAGCCAATTACCTTTCAATGCATTCAAAAATGCGGACTTCGAATTTTGGCCCCTGGAAAAATTTAATTAATCTATATCGTTGCCTTCATTCGACTTGCGCTGACCGACGTCGTCGGCTGCCTGTTTTTTTGAGAAAGCGCTATTTTCACCGAAAATTTCCCCTTGACTCCTTTTTCAAAACCAGCTACCTTTTTACAAAAAGGTAGCTTGCGTTAAATTAACCATGAGCGTGAACGAAAAATTTTCGGCGATCCGGAAGGGATTGCTCGAGTTCCTGGTGCTGCAGATCATCGCGGCGGAGAAGGTTTATGTCGCGGACATTTTGAAGCAGCTCAGCGTGACCGAATTCGCTACCCAGGAAGGCACGCTGTATCCGTTGCTGAGCCGGCTGCGCCGCGAAGGGCTCCTGGATTACGAATGGAAGGAGTCCGAGGCCGGCCCGCCCCGCAAATATTACGAGCTGACCGCAAAAGGCCGGGAGCAATTGCGCGAAACGCTCGAGTATTGGGGCCAGATCAACGGGACGGTCAAAAAACTGGGGCAAAAATAGAAAGGAACCAACCTGCCATGAACAAGGTCATTACCATCAACCTGGGCGGCAGCGCGTATCAACTCGAAGAAGGCGGCTATGACGACCTGCGCGCCTATCTCGAAACCGCGGCCGCCAAACTGTCGGGCAATCCCGACCGCGACGAAATTATCTCAGATATCGAACGGGCCATCGCGGAAAAATTCCGCGCGCTTCTGGCCAGTCACAAGACGGTGGTGGAGACGAAGGAGGTCGCTGCGGTCCTTGCGCAGATGGGGCCGATTGAGGCGGAGCCGGGTGAAGCTGCGGGCACAAGTGCGAGTGGCGCTGGCGCCAGCAGCGGCGCAAGCGGACAGAAGACGGCGGGCGAGGAACGGGCGGCCGGGAGTGGGGGACCGCCAAGGCGGCTCTATCGGATTTACGAAGGCGCGATGATCTCCGGCGTCTGCAACGGCATTGCTGCCTATGTGAATATCGATCCGACACTCGTGCGGATTGGCTTTGTTCTTCTGACGTTCTTTTGGGGCATGGGGCTGCTCGTCTATGTGGTGATGGCGATTTTGGTGCCCGAGGCGCGGTCGCCGGAGGAAAAGGCGGCGGCGTCCGGCTTCCCGGCGACGGCGCAAGAATTCATCCGGCGCGCGAGGGAAGGATATTATGAAGCGATGAAAGGTTTTCCCGATCGCAAGGCGCGCCGCGAATGGCAGCGCCGGTTCAGACAGGAAATGCGCGCGCATGCGGATCAGTGGCGGTATAACTGGCACAGTTATTGGGCGGAACACGCTCCCCTGCATCCCGGGATGGGCTTCACACTGCCCTTTCTCTCGTTGCTGCAAGGCGTGGCGACGGTCTTGTGGATTTGCGCCATTATTTCGTTATTGGCGACCGGCGCGGTGTTTGGGCTGGCGCTGCCGGCGAACGTGCCGGTGTGGGTGGCGGCGCTGCTGCTGTTGATCGCCTACGGCATTCTTGTAGGGCCGCTGAAATTCGCGCGGCGCGCATGCTATTATAGTCTGGGCCGGCCGCACTGGGCCTGGTCCCTGGCGTTTCTGCTCGATGCGGTGGTCTGGCTCGCGGTGGTCGCCGCCTTGCTATGGCTGGCCTTCCATTATCTGCCGGAATTGCGCGATGCGGTTCATACTCTTCCGTCAGTGGCGCATCAGGCCGCCGACGACATCCGGGCCTGGTGGCATGGGAAGTGAGGCGGGTATAAGTTGACAATCCAGATTGCGTTTCGAGTCTTGGCCGGGCGATTCACTCGCTGCAAGTCCCGATGCAGTTTGTCAGGATTGGTTTCAGCGCTGTATAGGGTGTTAGCAAACCAACCCGGTCCGACGGGGAGCAATGACAGAAAGAGCTGGTTTTGCATAACTTATTGAATTTCAACATCTCGCGTTCCCAGCTCTTTAGGAGGCGGCGCATTAGTCGACGGTTCATTCAGCAAACAAAACTGATCCGGTTTTCCCCCATAATCAGTCAAGAGCTTCCAAAGTGTGCGGTCTCGTATTCCCCATTCTATTTCGATCCCGTTACCCTCGTCTGCCTGCAAGGCATTGATACTATTACTTTCGAACGCGAGAATCGGTCCCCACAGAATACCGTAGAACTTATGAATGCGAGATATGTAGTTTCCTGTGTAGACAGGCCTTCCCTCATGGAGAATTGTCGCCTCACTGTGTACTGTGCTTGTCCAGTGGGTGGGAACGATTCCGAAGGTCCAGGAGGTGATAAAACCCGCGATATTTCGGTCGCCGTAATCAATCTTTGCGTCACTCTTGTAAGTTACTTAATAATATGCGGGGGTGCCCGTGCAGGTTGGCATCTGATAATCCGATTTGCAGTTCCTTAAATCACCACCAACGAAGCCCGCGCAACCTGATAAGCAGAATGCCATACCCAACATGCATGGTATGGTGTGATAAATTTTTGTATTCATAGCGGGCAATTCTATCGAGTCACTCACAACCCTAATAATTGAAATTTTATCGTACCCGATTGATATTTTCGATGCACGCCGCCTAATCATGAGGTATGCAATAAAAGTGTTGTCGATTACGGTTCATAAAGCCTTATCTAATTCGCAGCCGGCGGTTGAAAGTCGGGCAGGCCGAATTGCCAGAAAAGAAACGACCAGATGTCGGCGGTTTGTTCTTCCCGCTGCTTTTTCGTCGAGCCGATGCCGTGGCCGGCTTCGTAGTCCACGCGCAACAGGATGGGTTTGCCACTGCTCGTGGCGGCCTGTAACCGCGCCGCCATCTTCGCCGATTGCCACGGTTCCACCCGCGGATCGTTGATGCCGGTCGTCAGCATCACGGCGGGATATTTCACGCCGTCCTGCACGTGGGCGTACGAGCTCATTTCATATAATTCCTTGAAACCATCCTCGGTCTTGACACTCCCAAACTCGGGAATGTTCGGCACACCATTCGGCGTCGTCTCGATGCGCAGCATGTCCAGGCAACCGACTTGAATGATGGCCGCACCGAATAGGTCGGGCCGTTCGGTGACGGCCCGGCCAATCAGGATACCCCCGGCGCTGCCGCCTTCCCCGGCCAGCTTGTCCGGCGACGTGTATTTGCGCTCAATCAAATATTCGGCACAAGCGATGAAATCCTTCCACGTATTCGGCTTGGTCTGCTTGTAACCACTTTTGTACCAGTCTTCGCCGTACTCGCCGCCGCCGCGGACGTGGGCCACGGCAAATACGCCGCCTTTTTCGTACCACGCCAGCAACATGGGACCATACGCCGGGTCCTGCGAAATTCCGTAGGCGCCGTAACCCCAAAGCAGGGTGGGATTCGAGCCGTCGAGTTTGATGCCACGCCGGTAAATGATGGACAGCGGGATCATGGCCCCATCGAAACTTTTCGCTTTGACCTCAACCGACTCCAAATTATCAGGCGCATCGAATTCGCCCAGGGGTTGCAGGCCGGTGTTGGTGATCTTTTTCGTTCTCGGGTCGTAGGCGTAAATCTGGCTGGCCCTGGTCCACGTGCCCATGTCCAGCCAGGTGCCATCGAGCCGCGGATCCACTGCGGCCAGAGCCAGGGAGCCGTCGAACGGCAATTTGATGGGTTCGATTTTTCCGCCAAACGGCATCCGCCCGAGGCGGCCAATGCCGCCATCGCGCAATTGCACGTAGAGGGCGTCTTTGGCGACTGCCAGTCCGGTAATCACGGCGTTGCCGGCGGGCACCACGGTCCGGGCCGACGCCAGGTCGGGTTTGGCCAGGGAAGTAGCGATGATTTTGAACCGAGGCGCGCCCTGGTGCGTCAGCAGAAAAATTTCCTTTCCTTTCACGGCGAAATCCGTGACGTCGTCGTCCACATCGCAAATCTTCTGCCACGGCGTGTTGGGCTTGCCGACTGACGCCAGCGGGGCGGCGTACACCGTAAGCTCCTGCCGCGTGCCGTGCTCAATCGTACCCAGGGCGTAGTCGGTGCCCGGCACGGCGCTGACAAACGGGTCATCGGCGGGGTCCACTTTCACCCGCGGCGAAACTTCATAGCCGAAGACGGGTGGTTCCTGGTCCGCATCGGCGCCGAGAACGTGCAAATATACTCGGCTCTTCTCGTAACGCGCCGTTTCGGGCATGTCCGGTTCCATTTTTTGCAGGCGATTGTAGTAGAATGATTTCCCGTCCGGGCACCAACTGATTCCGCCAAATTGCGCGCGGTCAATCGGCTGGCCCACTTCCCTGCCGGTCGCCGTTTCGAGCACGTGAATCACGGCGTCCTCCGAGCCGGCGGCGGAAAGTCCGCAGGCGACATAGTCCCCGTTGCGCGATGGTTCGTAATAATTGATGGCAAAGGGCTTGCCGGCGGCCCTGGCAAATTTTTCCGGGTCAACCAACAATGTTTCCGGGCCGGCCAATCCCTTGCGGACGTAAAGCTTGAACACGTTGTCCTGTGGCAACCGTTTGAGATAAAAATACCGCCCCTCCGGCAGGCGGCGCACATTCTCCACCCGGGCGGCGACGGCATTGTTGAGTTCGTGAATCCGGGCCAGCAGCGCCGCCCGTCCGGGAATGCGCTCCAGCAGGGAATGCGTGTAATCGTCCTGGAGTTGCATCCACGCCGTCACGTTGGGGTTGGACAGGTTCTCCATGTAACGGTACGGATCAACCACCACCGTTCCGAAGTACGTGTTGCTGGCGTTTTCCACCGGCGCCACCGGCGGGCTGGGCAGGGCCGCCAGACCGTGCCACGTCAGCAGCCCGCCAACGCCCGCCGCCAGAAAAAGTTTTATCGCTGATTTGGCAGGGTTCATTTTGTTTTCCTTCGTCGGAAACTGAATTAAGGTCGATTCCCGGCGAACGCGTCAACGAATTTCATCATGGCGCGCACGTCATGATAGTTCGCCTTCCAACTGTTCGCCAGGGTCGTGTCCAGGGGCTTGCCGTCGGCGGCCACCGAGTAAAGCCAGATGCCGGTGGTTGGATTGGCCTGATCCGTCTTGATGAACTGCAATTCCTGGCTCAACGCGGCGTCGTAGCGCGGATCGTCCCGATGTTTCAGCGCGGTGGTCAATGCGGACAGCATTTCGGCCTGCACCCACCAGATTTTTTCCGTGTCGGTCGCCGGCCGGTCGTCAAAGCCGCGATAATAAAGCCCGCCGCGTTGGTGGTCGTAACCGTTCTTCAGCGCATGATTGAGGAGCGCGTAAAAATGTTGCCACGACGGTTCCCGGCCCAGCACGTTTTCGGCGCGAATCATCAGCCAGGCGAATTCGACGTTATGGCCGTAGGAAAGCCCGGCGCTGCTGGCCACCGTCACCGGCTGCCAGTCGAACTGCCGGTGAAATGCGCATTGCGACGGGTCATCCGGGTAAAAATACGTCGCGTTGATGCGCAGGGCTTCGGCCAGCGATTTTTTAACAGCCGGGTCGTGTGTCGCGTCATATAATTCGGTCAGCGCCTCCATCCAGTGCAGATGCGAGTTGGCACTTTTGTAGCCAATCACTTCGACCTGATTGCGCGGGTCACCGGGCCGAAGCGGTTTCCAGACCCGGTCGGCATGCTCGAACCAGCCGCCGTTTTTGGCGTCATACAAATGCGTCTGAACGGTGTGATAAAGGTCCAGCGCGCGGGCCAGTGCCTCGTGGTCGCCGCTGGCGCGATAGTATTCGACGAAGGCGTAAATCGTGAACGCCTGGCCGTAAAGTAATTTGCAGTCGTTCACCGGCTTGCCGTCGAGGTCGGTCGTCCAAAAGTAACCGCCATTCTGCCGGTCGAGAAAATGGTTGAGCAGGAAATGGTACCCCTGGGTGGCTGCCGCCAAATAATTCCGGTTCGTGTCGCTGTAACCTTCAATGTGCGCGAGCGAAAAGGCCCAGATCATGCGGCTCTGCGTGACAATTTGTTTTTCAGCCGGCGTCCGGCGGCCTTTCCGGGCATCGTCGGCGAGCAGATAGCCGCCGCGCCGGGTGTCCTGTGCGGTGTCGTACCAATAGGGCAGGATTCTCTGCGCCAGTTGGGCCTTCATCCCGCGCGCCGGCGCGGAAAAATCCATGGCCCACCCCGGTGTGGCGGCGAGGAAAAAGAGGGCCAGGAGCTGCAAAACGCACGGCCGGCGGCACAAAAAAGGGGCTTTGACACTGAATGGCCTGGCGCACATGCGCAAAGGGTTACATTTTCACCTTTGCGATTCAAGAGACATTACCTCATTTCACTCTTGGCTTTCGCCGACTGTTGAGTAAACTAAGAATTCCATGATTGATACTGATATTGAATTGTTGAAGGGCATCGCGAATCAGTTGCGGATCCACTCGATCACCGCGACGACTGCGGCCGGCAGCGGCCACCCGACCTCCTGCTGCTCGGCGGCGGATGTGGTGGCGGCCTTGTTTTTCGGCCACATGCGTTACGACGCCAAGAATCCCCATTACTACAACAACGATCGCTTTATTCTTTCCAAAGGCCACGCCGCGCCGCTGCTCTACGCTGCCTGGGCGGAAACCGGTTTGTTCCCCGCCGATGATTTGCTCAAACTTCGCAAATTTGGCAGCGATCTCGAAGGGCATCCGACGCCGCGCCTGCCGTTTGTGGACGTGGCGACCGGTTCGCTCGGCCAGGGTTTGAGCGTCGGGGTCGGCATGGCGCTGGCCGCACGTCTCGACAAGCTGGATTACAACACCTATGTCCTGATGGGCGACGGCGAAATCGCCGAAGGTTCCGTGTGGGAGGCGGCGTCGCTCGCCGGTATTTACAAACTCAACAACCTCATCGCCATCGTGGACGCCAATCGCCTCGGCCAGAGCCAGGCAACGGCTTTTGGGCACGACATTGGCGTGTATCGCAAACGATTTGAAGCGTTCGGCTGGCGGGTGGAAGATATTGACGGCCACGACCTTGAGGAGATTTCAGAAGTGCTGGGCGGCGTCGGATTGAACGATCAGCCGCTGGCGATCATCGCCAAAACCTACAAAGGCGCGGGTGTCTCGTTTTTGCAGGACAAGGACGGCTGGCACGGCAAACCGTTGAACAAGGAAGAGGCCGCCAAAGCCATCGCCGAACTTCAACCGACCGCCAAGTCCGGTGTCGGCGTGCCGATTCCGGCGCCGAATCAACTGCCCGCGCCGAATGACGCGGCGCCCGCCAGTTACCCGCCCCTCGGTTACAAAATCGGCGACTCGGTTGCGACGCGCGAAGCCTATGGCAACGCCATCACGCGCATCGGCGAGGTGGACCCGCGGATTGTTGCGGTGGATGGTGATACCAAGAATTCCACTTACGCGGACAAGTTCTTTAAAAAATTTCCCAACCGCTCGACCGAATGTTTCATTGCGGAGCAAAATATGGTCGGCGTCGCCACTGGCTTCGGCGCGCGCGGCAAGGTGCCGTTCGCGTCCACGTTTGCGTGCTTCTTCACGCGCGCGTTCGATCAAATCCGCGTCGCGGGCATTTCGCAGGCAAACCTCAAGCTGGCCGGCTCGCATGTCGGGGTGAGCATCGGCGAGGACGGCCCGTCGCAAATGGGGCTGGAAGACCTGGCCATGATGCGCGCGGCTGCCGGCAGCACGGTGCTGTATCCCTGCGACGCCGTCGCCACCGAGAAGCTGGTGGAACAAATGGCGCAGATCAAGGGTATCTGCTACCTGCGCACGTCACGCCCCAAAACACAGGTGATTTACAATAACGACGAACCATTTCCCATCGGCGGCGCGAAGGTGCTGCGCGAAGGCGACAAGGCCACGGTCGTTGCCGCCGGCGTCACCTTGTTCGAAGCCTTGAAGGCCGCCGACGCCCTCAAGAACGAAGGCATCGGCATCACGGTGCTTGACGCTTACAGCATCAAACCGCTGGGCAAAGATGTGATTCTCGCCGCCGCGAAAAAGACCAACCACACCGTCATTACCGTGGAAGATCATTATACCGAGGGGGGCCTGGGCGACGCGGTCGCCGGCGAACTCAGTGTCGACGGCGTGAAGGTGCATAAGCTCGCCGTGACGGCCCTGCCGCGTTCCGGCAAACCGGAGGAATTGCTGGCGCACTTCGGCATTGATGCCGCGGCCATCGTGAAAAAGGTCAAGGCACTCTGACCGCCGGGAAGTTTTCGGAATTCTTAAAGAAACGCGGGGAAATTTCTCCGCGTTTTTCTTTGATTTTTGCGTGTCCGGGCGGTTTTCTTTTTGCCAATCCAGCACGCGTGAGGCAGATTGTGATGGGACATGAGTGGAAACGGCAAATTTCTGAAAGGCCAGTTGCTGTTGGACGGTGGCAATCTGAGCGGTTCCTTTTTCCACCAGTCTGTGGTGTTGATTTGCCAGCATGACGCCGAGGGCGCGTTCGGCCTCGTGCTCAACCATTCCCTCGGGAAAACCGTCGGCGAGATGATTGTGGCTGACCTGCCGGACACGCTTCGCGAATCGCCGCTGTATCTGGGCGGCCCGGTGCAGCCGACCGCCTTAAGTTATTTGCACACAGACAACTTCATTCCTAACGCCGACGTCTTGCCCAATCTGGCACTCGGTCATTCGATCGATGAACTGGTGGACATCGGCGAGTCGTTCTCGACCGGGAAAAAGGTCAAAATGTTCGCGGGTTACGCCGGCTGGTCGCCCGGCCAGCTGGAAAGGGAAATGAAACTTAAATCGTGGCTTACCTTTCCCGCGTCCCTGGAACTGGTCTTCGAGACGCCGCCCGGACAACTCTGGCAAAAAATCCTGAAAAGCAAGGGCGGCTGGCGCAACAAACTCCTCTCCCAAACGCCGGACGATTTGTCGCGGAATTAAGCTGTCGTAGCAGCCGACGTGAGTCGGCTCTGACGCTCCTGATTTAAAATGAGCAGGCTGACGTCCGCTGCTGCCGATTAAAACTCAATTCGCTTCGATGCGCAATAACGTCGCCTGTGATTGCGCGGAAATGTTCGTTTGCTCCAAAGACGCCGGGAACAAGCAGAACTGACCGGCGGCCAGAGCTACAGAAACCGAATCGCCCTTGACTTGAAATCGGCCGTGAACCACGGCCACGATTTGAAGTTTCTGTGTTTTCAAACTCAATCCGGCGCCGGTTTTCATCTCCAGCACTTCAACGTTGAAAAGTGGATCGTTGACCAGCGGCCGCGTTTTGACTTCACCGCCGGCAGAGCGGCCCTGAACCAGTGGTGGCTCGAAATCATTAAAATCAATGCTCGCCAGCGATTCGGCGACGTGGAGTTTGCGTGGTTGGCCGTCCAAGCCCGCGCGGTTCCAGTCAAATACACGATAGGTGGTGTCCGAATTTTGCTGGATTTCAAACAGCACCAGACCCGCACCAATGGCATGGACACGGCCGCTCGGCAAAAACATGGCGTCGCCCGTTTTGACGGGCAGGCGGTGAAAACATTCGGCCACGCTGCCGTCCCGGATTTTTCTTTCAAATTCCGCACGCGTCACGCCGCGTTTGAGGCCGACGTATAATTCCGCGGCGGGTGCGGCGTCGGCAACGAACCACATTTCGGTTTTCGGTTCACCCCCGAGTGCGGCGGCCTTGCTGGCGGGCGGATGAACCTGGAGTGACAGTTTTTCCCGCGCGTCGAGGATTTTGCACAGCAGCGGGAAACGATTCCCGGTTGCCGGTTTTGCGCCACCGAGAAGTTCAGCCGCGTGATTCTCCATGAGCCAGCGCAGGTCCTTGCCTGCGAGCGGGCCGTTGGTGATGACCCCGGCGTCGCCGGGCCGGTCGCTGATTTCCCAGGATTCACCGATGGGCGCGCCGGGAGGAAGTTTTTTACCGTAGAGCCGCTCGATTTCGCGTCCGCCCCAGACGCGTTCCTTGAAAACAGGCCGAAAAGTGAGCGGATAGAGCACCGGGATCAGGCCGTGGCCGCCGCGCGAGCCATGACATTGGAGGCCGGGTTGGGCAGCGGTCTGGCTTCCTGGGCCGGAGATTGTGGTTTTTCGAAAAATTGCCCGTGGGCGCGGAATTTTTCGTAGCGTTGTTTCAGCCGTTCCGCGGCTGACAGGGCCTGGACTTTATCAAGATGCTTGAGCAAATGTTTTTTCAGGTTTTCGGCCGTCGTCTCGGGATCCGTATGCGCGCCGCCGAGCGGTTCGGGCACAATTTCATCCACCAGTTTGAGGTCGAGCAGGTCCTTGGCGGTGATTTTAAGGGCGGCGGCGGCCTTGGCGGCATTCGCGCGGTCCTTCCACAAAATCGCCGCGCAACCTTCCGGGCTGATGACGGAATAGTAGGCGTTTTCCAGAATCAGCACGCGGTCAGCCACACCGATGCCGAGCGCGCCGCCCGAACCGCCTTCGCCGATGACGGCGGCGATGATGGGCACTTCGAACAGCGTCATTTCCCGGAGATTCACGGCAATGGCCTCGGCGATGTGGCGTTCCTCCGCGCCAATGCCCGGGTACGCGCCCGTCGTGTCGATGAGCGTGACGATGGGCAGGCCGAATTTGTTCGCCAGCCGCATCAAACGGAGCGCCTTGCGATAGCCTTCGGGATGGGCGCAACCGAAATTACGCAGAATGTTTTCCTTGGTGTCACGGCCCTTCTGCGTGCCGATGACCATGACGCGGTGTTCACCGAGTCTGGCAAAGCCGCCCACCATGGCGCGGTCCTCGGCAAACAGGCGGTCACCGTGCAATTCCTGGAAATCGGTGAACGTTTTTCCCAGGTAATCCAGCGTGTAGGGACGTTTGGGGTGGCGGGCCAGTTGCACGCGCTGCCACGCGTTGAGGTTCGAGAAAATCTGCCGGCGGGTTTCCTCCAGCTTTTTTTCGATGAGCTGGATTTCCTCCTCGAAGCTGACGCCCATGGAGTGCTTCTCCGGGTGTTCCCGGAGGTCGTCGAGCTTGCTTTGCAGTTCGATAATCGGTTTCTCGAAATCGAGCTGATGTTTCATGTGTCAGGAGGTTATCCGTTTTGGGCCGGACAATCAATGGTCAATTCCAGAAATGCGAAAGGCCGGACTTGCGTCCGGCCCCCGCGGTGACGAGGTTTATACGCCTTCACCGAGGCGCTCAGAAGGGTGACGCGGCCAACTTGGGGGTCGCTGTTCGAGCCGCGCCACGAGCAAAACCTCTATGCCAACCCTAAACGAACAGCGAAATCTTCATTCGCAACATATCATAGACCGGGGGAAAAGCAAAATGGTTCAAAAATATTTTTAACGGGCTCATTTTGGCCGGATTTCGCTGAAAATCCGTGTATTTTGACGCATTTGAATCACCCGGCCCAAAGGCGTTTTTTCCGAAAAATCGAGTGATTCGCGCAACGCCTTTTCCTTGCCGGCACCCGAAATCAGCACCCAAACCTGCCGGGCCGCCGCGATGGCGGCGTAACTCAGCGAAACGCGCCGGGGCGGCGGCTTGGGCGAACTCTCAATGAACAAAAATGGCCCCGGATGATTCACGACCGCTGCCGGGGCATCGGGAAATAACGACGCAATGTGACCGTCCTCGCCCATGCCCAGAAAGATCAGGTCCAGGACCGGCTGAGAACCGACTCCCTCTCCCCGCGCGAGCGGGGCGAGGGGGGGTGAAGTTGAGTTTGACGCTGTTGACCTCCTCGCCCCGGCCCTCTCCTCCGGGGGCGGAGGAGAGGAGGGAGAAGACACAGTCGAAATGACACGTCGGATTTCTGCCGTTGCCATTTCCGCTGCTTTGTCTGGCGATAGTTCGCCGCGAATGCGGTGAATCTGATTGGCGAGGATTTTCAGCGGCGCAAACAAGAGTTCGTTGGCCATTTTGAAATTACTTTCCGGGTCGTCCGGGGGTACGCAGCGTTCGTCCGCCCAGAAAAAATGGACGTTGCCGGGCAGGGATGGCGCGCCGCCAGCTCCGATTTTTCGCACCTTGGCCTGTTCGACGACCGAAGTGAAAAATGTTTGGGTGATGCGCCCGCCGGACAGCGCGACGCAATGCCGTTTGCCCGTGCGCCGGTCCTTCTCAATTTCATCCAGCCAGGCACCCGCGACGCGCGCAGCCAGTTCGTCGGCCGCGGCAAACGAAATCAGTTCAAAATTCTTCACAAAATCGTTTGGAGATCTTCGCAAAACTCGAGCGCCGAACACCGGCTCGGCGCGCATCGACTGATTTTCTCAACCCGCCGAGACGGTGCTCGGCGCTCCGGACGCCGGTTCAACGGGTTTCGCCGAGGTCTCATTTGATCATTTGAGCGTGCCGGCATTGTGTTACCACGCCCCGACTGAAACCTCGGTCTTCACCGAATTGGCAATGTAGCAATGTTCGTGCGCCAGATCATGCAGCCGCTCTTCATCAGCGGGTGCAGGCGATTTTTCTCCACCATAAACAATCCTGGGGTTCAATTTGACCAGGCTGACCCATGGCACGCCTTTCTCGTTCTTCGTCACCTGGCCGACGGCTTCGTCTTCGTAACTGTCGATCTGGAATCCGGCCTTGGCGGCCAGATGGAGAAATGTGAGCATGTGGCAGCTGGAAAGCGCCGCGACGAAGGCTTCTTCGGGATCCACCCCGGCGGGATTCGACCAGGGCGCAGGCACCACGGCTGGTGCCGCCGACGCCGGCACGGTGACGCCGCCGTCAAAGCTCCAGGTATGTTCCCGCGAATACCTGCCCTTCAAAAAATCCGGGCTGGTCCGCTGCCATTTGATGGTGGCTTTGTATTCAGACATAGAATTGGGAATTGGATGAACCCACTGCCAATCGTAAATCGTAAATCGCAAATCAAAAATTACTTTACCATCTGTGGTTCGTGCCAGGCGTGGCCGCTTTGCGCCAGTAAATCGTCCGAAGCCACCGGGCCCCAGGTGCCGGCGGCGTAAAATTCCCGGTTGGTTAGCGGTTGGCTGTTCCAACTGGAGCGGATGGAATCCACGATTTGCCAGGCGATTTCCACCTCGTCGCGGCGGATGAAGAGCGTTGCGTCGCCGGCGATGGCTTCCAATAGCAGCCGTTCGTAGGCTTCGGGCGTGTAGGCGCCGAACTCGGCGTCGTAGCTGAAGTGCATCCGCACGGGCCGCACGCCCAGGCTCATGCCGGGC
>DASZAB010000018.1:0-5155 GCA_035945675.1 Verrucomicrobiia bacterium
TGGCCAACCCGGAGGCTTTGCAAATCATCCCGACAACCGGGTTCGCCTCGATGGGCGGGGTAGGCGGCCCGTTTACTGTAACGGCTCAGAATTTTTCACTGACCAACGTGGGAACCAATTCGCTGACCTGGACTTTGTCCAACACATCACTCTGGCTCAATGCTTCCGCCAGCGGAGGTACATTGGCGCGGGGCGGACCGGCAACCAACGTGACGATCCGTTTGAATTCGGCTGCCAGCAACCTGTTGGTGGGCACTTACCGTGTGACGTTGTGGTTTACCAATGTAAATGATCAGGTCGGACAGGGCCGTCAATTTACTTTGGCGGTGCTCAATCCGCCGGCGATTACAGAGCAACCGACCAACCAGGCGGTTCTGGAGGGAGTGACAGCGACCTTCACGGTGGGAGTCACCGGAGGACAGCCGTTGTATTATCAGTGGCAATACAACAGCAACAACCTGACGGACGGAGGAAATATTTCCGGTTCCACAACCACCAACCTGGTCATCAGCAACGCATCCTTGGTCGATGCGGGATATTATAATCTCACTGTCAGTAACGCTGCCGCCATAGCCATCAGTTCCAATGCGCTGCTGACCATCGTTCCCTCATCACCGGTGATTACCCGGCAACCGGCCGCCCAGACGGTCGTCGTGGGGGGCATGGCGCAGTTTGCTGTGGCGGCGATTGGCACCAAACCCTTCTCCTATCAATGGAGTCTCAACGAAACAAACATTGCGGTTGGGACCAACGCGACGCTGGTATTGACCAATGTGCAATTCAGCCAGGCGGGTGCTTATGCGGTGGTGATAACGAACATCTATGGTTTGACGTTGAGTTCCAATGCCAACTTGACGGTGACGCCCTGCGATCCGAGCCCGCCGGGATTGGTGAGTTGGTGGGCGGGAGAGGACAATGCCAATGACCGGATTGGCACCAACAACGGAACGTTGTTTGGCAATACGACCTACGGGCCGGGAGAAGTGGGCCAAGGTTTTGTGTTTGATGGCAACGGTTCAGGTGTCAGCGTGGGCAATCCGTCCTCCCTGCAATTACAGGTCCTGACCATTGAGATGTGGATTAAACGAGGCAGTTCGTCTGTTATTGGCAATGGCACCGGGGCCGTCTTGTTCGGTTATGACACCGGCGGATATCTACTGTGGATGGACGCGAACGGCGCTCTGCATTTCAATCAGGAGGGTGAGTTTAGTGCCACGACCGGCCCGACCATCGCGGACACAAACTTGCACCATGTGGCCGTGACGTTCAGTGGCAGTACGGTAGATTTTTATTTGGACGGGAACCTGACAGACTCCGTTTCTCACAGTGTGACTTTCACCTTCACCACCCCGGTGGGCATCGGATGTTATGCCGACGCCAAGAACCAGGGCTTCCTTGGGTCACTTGATGAAGTCAGTGTGTATAATCGCGTCCTTACTGCCACGGAGATCCAGGACATTTACCTGGCCGGTGCGGGCGGTAAATGCTTTACGCCGGTGGGTCCGACAATTACCAGCCAGCCAACCAACCAGACGGTGGTGGTAGGCCAGACGGCGACCTTCTCCGTGAGCGCGGGTGGCACGCCGCCTTTGAGTTATCAGTGGACGTTTGACACGACGAACATTGCCGGTGCGACGAACGCTTCCTTGGTGTTGAATGACGTCCAGTTCACCAACGCTGGCAATTACGCTGTCATCGTGAGCAACGCGGTGAGTGCTGTTTTGAGTTCCAATGCCGTGCTGACGGTGCTGATCCCCTCCACAATCGTCACGCAACCCACCAACCAAACGGTCTATGTTGGAGGCACGGCCAGCTTCGGTGTCACCGCTTCCGGTACGCCGCCACTGAATTACCAATGGCATTTCAATCAGACCAATATCGCCAATGCGACCAACGCGATGTTGTTGCTAACCAACGTCCAGCCCAATCAAGCGGGCACTTATGCAGTGCTGGTGGCCAATCCGGTCAATTCCATCCTTAGCTCCAACGCCGTGCTGACAGTCAATCTGCCGCCGTCACTGGGAGTGACGACATCGAGCAGTTTTGTGTTGATTTACTGGCCGGTGAGCGCGCCGGGTTTTGTGCTGGAAACCTCCCCCAGCCTGTCTCCCGCCAACTGGGTCCCCGTACCCAATCCTCCAATCCAGATTGGCAGCGAATATCTGGAATCCATTCAGATGAACGGGACCAATCAGTTCTTCCGCCTGCAACTCAGCGAATAACTAAATAGTTGTAAAAACCGTCCCTCGGTCGAGATTCGAAAATTGAGACAAGGCCGGACACCGAGTCCGGCTGGAAAGCTACGAGGAGTTGTGCCAACCGGCGGCAGGCCAGGTCAACCGGGAGAAGTTCGCCGGGTTGAAAAAAATAGAAATCCGCACAGAAGGATTCCCACGCCAATGGCCGACAGGCTGATGTAAAGCGGACCCAGCGGCAACGAGAACTTGAATTCCACCGTGTGCGCGCCGGGTGTCAAATAAACGCCGCGCATGATGTAATTGCAGCGCAGCAGTGACTGGGGCTTGTCGTCCACAAACACCTGCCAAGCCGGGTCGTATTTGTCATTGAGTAACAGCACCGAAGGCACCTCGGCGCGTGCGTTAAACACAAGCTTCTTGGGGGCATAGCTTTTGAACTCGACCTTGCCGGTATTTTCGTTAGTTGTGTTTAATGCCGGTGGCGTTGGCAGCGAGGTGGAGACCAGAACCGTTTTCCAGGCGTCAAAGTTTGTACTCGCGAGCGTTTGGAGCGCGACGTTGTCGTTCGTGCTGACTTGCCAGTGGGAATATAATTTGGCCCGGGGGAGCGCGCCGGTAAATTCGAAGAGGGCATACTCGCCGTTTTGAGCAGGAACCGCAGTCAGCTCTGATAACTGCGTGGGATTTTCAATTCCCGGTTTGGGCACAATGCTAAATCGCTGAACAATGCGAAAGCGGTGCTGTATCGGATCGAGTTGCTGGTTCAACGACTCAAGATAGCCGGCCGGACCGAGCAAATAGCGGGTGTTGGTCAATTCCCAGCGGCGGGCGACAAGATACAACGTGTCGGGTGCGCCCGACGGGGTCAGTGCTGCTTGAAAAGCCGCCAAATCCTCAGGCATCCGCGACATCTGAACGATGTCCAGCGACTGGATGTTGTAATACGGGAAAAGCTGCTGGGACCATTCAATGCCGTAGAGATTTTCGAAGAGTGAGTTGGAGTGCAAATCGGCGACGCGATGTTCATAAGGTTGGTTGCGCAGGATATCAACGATGGGATTGCTGGCATATTTTTGCGGGTAATTCCAATAAACAATCCAAGGCAAATCGGCGCGCCCCAGATCCAGAACGAGCAAGGCGCCCAGAAAAATTCCACCCCATTTGCTCCGGCGTCCGGCAAACGCACCGCTGAAAATCAACGTGAGCAATCCCACGGCCAACGCGAAAAATAAAATGAACCAACCGATTTGCCGGATGCTGAATGCAGCAATGGGGCCGGCCAGGTTCTCATCAGAAAAACCCACCGTTTTGAGGTAAGCGACCAGGTTTGGTTTTTGCAGCGCATATATCAACCACCCCAACAGACTGCCGATCAACGTCACGATACAGGCCGAAGCCCAATTTCGCTCGAAGCCGCGGACTTTTGTCCACCACGCTTTGAGCGGGCCGAAGAGTGAAGCGGGGCCCGTGGCAGGAATTTCCAGATAACGCCCGCTCAGGCCATGGATGCCATAGGCAAAAATGATGACGAGTGCCCATGAAAACACAAAGAGGAATTTCACCGGGTTTCGGATTGTTGAAAAATACGGCAGTATATAAACGAGGTGGTAAAATGGTGCAAAACGTCCAAATGCCAATAGAAGTGAGATAACCAGCATTGCGGTCCAGAACCAGAGAAACCGCAGATGGGTCCTGGAAAATACGGAATTTTGCCGCCGGAAGCATTGGGTGATGGCCCATAAAGCCACCAACAGGACCAACATGCCGGCGTAATTGCCGGTGCCGGTGAATCGTAAGAAACCTTGCGGCGGCGAACCCTGCTTGTCACCGGCGAGATAACGATCCCAGGCCGGATCTCGTCCCACCCCGCCCCAATAATTGCCGTCCCCCGGGGTGTCCATCCGATAGCCGAACAATCCAGGCACTGCGATTCCCAAGGTTTCAATCTTGGGAAGACTCCATTCGGTGGCCCAATTCCAGTGTTGCGCCTTGGTTTCCGCGTCCTGTTGGGTGCCGACAACACCTTCAATCTGAGTGCTAACCAGCGAGACGACGGTTTGATAAGCGAAGAATGCGGCGAATACCGCGACAACCGCGATTCGGGCGACACCGCGCGCAAATTTCATCATGGGTGTGCCGTCTTCCACGAGTGATTGGAACAGGGCAAAGGCGGCAACAAACAGGCTGAAAATAGCGCCAATGTCCGCCGCTTCAACCACATTGATTCCTACGGCAAATCCGGCCAGGGCGAGCCGCACCCAACGAACAAACCACGGTGTGGCCGGTGAGTTGGAGGCAATTAAGGCCAGTGCCAGAAAATCCATGCCAAAAGCAATTTGATGCGCAGCCGCGCCCCAGCAGGCGTCCGAAAAAAACGTGGAAGTCAGCGCCGCAGCCAAAGCTCCCAAAATGGCTGCCAAGGGTGCGAGTTTTAACTGCCGGAAAAAGGCCCAGGCGCCGATTCCGAGAATCAACAGGGCAACGGGCGCGAGGAATTTGGCGTAGCCGACCGCGCCGGTGACAAGACGCAGCAGTGTGCTGATGGAAGGAGTGGCCATGCCACCGTTCGAGCCAATGGAATTGAGGTCCAGCCACGCGCCCGCAAAAATTTGGGGTAACTGGTTTGCTGCTTCGACTGATCCGCACAACGGGCCGTCGTTGGAAAAAACGACTCTGCCGGGAACGAAGCTTTGATAAAAAAGCATCCCCAACATGAGGACCAGCAGGCATGTAATGATCAGAAAGGAATCCCAACGCCTGGATCGGGTCTTGGACGGCATGGCGGTCGGCATAGTTCGTCAGAATTCTACGCAAATTAGAATTTGCATAAACTTACCGGGCTAATCAACATCCGTAAAGACGATTCTAACAACATTTCGCGGTACAGGAATTAATGCTCGACTTCTCGCCGCAATCTATGAAAATGTCCCTCATTTCACAAACATCAAGATGCAATG
>DASZAB010000019.1:0-3063 GCA_035945675.1 Verrucomicrobiia bacterium
ACTTGCCAGTGCCGGGCGATGGGTTAGGTTTCAACTGCTCCCAATGAGAACTGGGCGCTTCGGCGGGTGTTGGCGATTTAAACGTGTGTGATCGCTGCGCCCGCCGTTTTTGATCTGCCTTGCGAACAAAAATCCCATGACGCGGAGGCCATGGGATTTGCCTCACAAAGGCGCCAGTTCACTTAATCGCCCACGGTGATTTTTCGCGGTTTAACCTGCTCGGATTTTGGCAGGGTTAGCGTCAGCACGCCCTGGTTGACCTTCGCGTTGATACGCCCCGTGTCAATGGCGGGATCCAGTTCAAAAACGCGTCGAAAATGGGCGGCGGAACGTTCGCGGAAGAGCGGCTCGCCGGAAACCATTTCGCTGCTTCGCCGGCCAATGATGGTCAGCTCGTTATTTTCCAGCGTGATTTCCAGACCGTCCTTGTTCACGCCCGGCATTTCGGCTTCCAGCACATAACCGTCCTTTGTCTCGCAAATGTTCACTTCCGGGGAAATGAATTCCTCGGCGGGCGCGCGCTCGGCTTTTCGGGGAGCTTCCTTTTGGAGTGTCGTTTTCATGGCTTCAATTGGATTTAAGGTGTATTCGTGTCTGGCGGGACAATCCCGCCAGAAACCATTTCAGTTCACGGAAACGTCAATTTGTTTGGGCTTGGCTTCCTCGGTTTTAGGAAGCGTGATCGTCAGGATGCCGTCCTGGTACTGCGCTTTGACCTTGTCCGCCGCGACCGGCGCCGGCAGCGTCACGGTGCGTTGGAACCGGCCGAAGAATCGTTCCGCACGGCACAGTTCGGCGTCTTCCTCTTTGGTTTCGCTCTTGCGTTCACCCGAGATGCTCAGGCTGTCAGCATGCAGTGAAACGTCAATGTCCTCCTTCTTCATCCCCGGCAACTCGGCCTTGACGATGAAGTTTTCCTTGTCCTCGTAAACGTCGAGTGCCGGTGTCCAGCCGCTCAACAGTTGCGAAGTGCGGGCCAGCTCGGTCCACGGCGATTCAAACAGTCGGTCCAGTTCATCGCGCAGATTCGACAATCGTCCGAACCCCGGCCAAGCCAGTTCAGGTCTTTGATATTGTATCAGTTTCATAATTTTCCTTTCGTTAAGATTATTTACTTTAACAAGAGTCTACTTAGCTTTGACGATGCCAAGTATGTAGTTAATTTACATCGTTATGATTGACAGGTAGTTACAAATCTAAATGAAACTATTGTGGTATGTGGCAGCGGGCTATTATGGCACAAATGTGATTTAACGCTGACTGGCGTGTGCCAAAACGGCAAACGTTGGATTTGCCAATCTGTGGGCAATTAAAACGGCTTCCAATAGCTTTATTGGAAGGCTTTTCCATGAAGATTTCGGCTGTAGTTAATCGAATGCGTGACCGGCGCAGCAAAGGACGTCTTTGATTTTATGGCGGACGAGGTCCTTAACCTTGTTGCGGGCGGGGCCGAGATATTTGCGCGGATCAAACTCCTTTGGATTTTCCGTCATGACCTTGCGGATGGCAGCGGTCATGGCCAAACGCAAATCTGTGTCAATGTTCACTTTGGTGCAACCCGTGCGGCGCGCCACTTCGATGTCGGCCTCCGGCACCCCCGCCGTGTCCGTACCCAGTTTGCCACCGTATTTGTTGATTTCCTCGGCGAGTTCCTTCGGTACGGACGATGCCCCGTGCAACACGAGCGGATAATCACCGAGGCCAGCATCCATCAACGTTTTTTTAATCAGTTTGAGGCGTTCAAGGTCAAGATGCTGCGTGCCCTTGAATTTGTAAGCGCCGTGCGAGTTGCCGATGGCGACGGCCAGCGAATCGCAGCCCGATTCCTTTACGAATTTGACCGCTTCTTCCGGAACCGTGTAATGACCGCTGACGGAATGAGCGCCGCCTTCTTCGCCTTCGTCGAACTGCGCGCCGACCAGATGGCCGAGTTCGGATTCCACCACGCAGTTGTATTTATGGGCGTATTCCACGACTTTCCGGGTGATTTCGACATTTTTCTCAAAAGGTTCGTGACTGGCGTCAATCATCACGCTGGTGAAACCTTCGTCGATGCACTCCTTGCAAAGTTCAAACGTATCCCCGTGATCCAGGTGCACGGCAATCGGGATGGTGGACAGGCTGACGGCCGCTTCGATGAGTTTTTTGAGATAAACCGGATTGGCATATTGGCGTGCCCCCTTGGAAATCTGGAGCATCACCGGCGCCTTTTCCTCCTCGCAGGCCTCGACAATGGCCTGAAGCAGTTCCATGTTGTTGACGTTGAACGCGCCCAGCGCGTATTTGCCCTTCAACGCCTTCGCAAAAAGTTCCCTAGTGTGTGTCAGTGGCATACGATTTCGCTATTTCCGTCTTTGGATTGAATTCGAATTTTTCCAACAGCGGGCAAGCATAAACAAGTCCGCTCGAAAGGAAATAAAAAACATGATGCAAAAAATGCATTCCCGCTCCAACGAATTGCTTTGCGCCACCGCGGCTTTGCGGGAAAGATCCCGTGTGCCAGCGCGCTTTCTCCTGGGTCCCGCCGGCAGCGGCAAGACGTTCCGCTGCCTCGCCGAAATCCGCGCCGCGTTGCGCGAAAATGCCGGTGGCCCGCCCGCCGCGCCGAAGCACTGCGAGGACGGGCCGCTGATCCTGCTGGTGCCCAAACAGGCAACGTTCCAGCTCGAACGCCAATTGCTCGCCAACCGGGAATTGGCGGGTTACACGCGGCTGCACATCTTTTCGTTCGATCGACTGGCACGATTTGTTCTGGAGAAGCTGTCGGCCGCGCTTCCCGACCAATTGAACGACGAGGGCCGCGTCATGGTGCTGCGCGCGCTGCTGCTCCGGCATGAAAAGGAATTGAAGTTATTCCGGCAAAGCTGCCGCCGACCGGGCTTCGCGCAACAACTCAGCCAGTTGCTCGGTGAACTGCAACAGCACCAATGTACCCCTGCCAAACTGAAGGCGCTCGCGGGTTATTTTGCCGAAGATCGCGAACTTCAGGACAAACTCCACGACCTCGCCCTGCTCGGCGACGCCTACGCCCGCTGGCTGGCCGGGCACGAATTGCAGGATGCC
>DASZAB010000020.1:0-15108 GCA_035945675.1 Verrucomicrobiia bacterium
CAATCCAGATAACGGCCTTTGCGTGATGCGTTGGGCTGGAACAAGGAGCCATGGACAGAGTGAGAATCGTAGCCCGCCGGAGCGCTGCCGCCGGCCAACAGACTGTTGGAAAGCGATTGCGAGGAGCTGCCGTTGACGTTGTCCCACGCGCCGGCCCAGCCAAACCCGCCGTTAGCCCCGCCGATGTCGCTGCTGGACTGCCCATAGTTGAATCCCTCATACGCGAGCAAACCGCCAAAATTGGGGAAAACATTGACGACAGAGCTGGTAACGCTGCCGTATGCGTTGCCGGCCACGAGCACATATTGCCCGGCATCAAATATCCCCGCACCGCCCCGGTCATACGTCATATTGGTCGCACCCGCAATGGCAACGCCATCCTTATACCATTGCATCGTCACTGGCAACGCCCCGCCAACCGTGGCGTTGATGACCAGATTGCTGCCGGGACCTGCCGGAATGCTTGCGGGACCGGAAATCGCCACCGAAATGGTCCGCACCGTCAGCGTCGCCACCGTACTGGTTGCCTCACCCAGCGCATTGGATGCGATCACAAAATATTGTCCGGCGTCGCCCAACTCCAGACTGGCGAAGGCCAGATTCGCGTTCGTCTCGCCCGTCAGCGCATTCGTGTTGCCGATGGCGATGCGATACCATTGATAGTTCAGGGGCTGGCTCGATTGTGCCACCGTCGTGAACGTTGCGTTCTCCCCGACGTAAGCGATTTGATTCGTCGGCTGCACCGCAAACAAAGGCGGATTGCCCAGAACACTGGCCCAGGTCTTGCCCAAACGGATTTCGTCATGATTGACGGAGACACCGTTAAGGTAAGCCCCCATGGAAATGCCGTTAAAGGACAGGTCACCAACGCCGGGCAGCGTCAACACCGGCTGATTGTCCGACTCATTGGGGCCGGTCGGATTGCGGTAAACATAGACGTCGTCGCTCCCGCCGTGATAATCAATCCGGACCACATACAAGTTCACGCTGGCGCTGCCACAGCCCATGTCCCAAAACGTCGAACTGCCCCCCGCGGGAACCTCGCTGCGCCAATGAACGTCGGCATCGCCGACATCATTGCCAATGCCAGCCATCCGGCCTGCGTCACCCAAATCTCCACGATGGAATTCAAATTCGTAAAACTGCGCGGGGCTGCTCGGCTGTTGGAGAAAACTCACGTAGAGCGTTTTGCCCGGGGCACCTATGTTACCGCTCGCATTCAAATACCCCGCTTGCGCAAACGTGCCGGTCGCCGAACAATCCAGCCAGCGGCCGGCCCGGCTTCCATTGCTGACATGGGCGGCGTTGCCTGCCGACCGGCTGTCAAATTCCGATGGAGCATTCCCTCCCGCGATCAGGCTGCCGGAATTGACCGATTCGCTTGCGTTCCCGCTGACATCCACCCAACCGTTGCTCCACCCCATCCCCCCGTTCTGGCCGGCCAAAATATTGCCCGCCGTATAGCCAAAACCATCGTAAGCCAGCACGCCGGCAAACGCACCGCTTACCCCCCATTTTTGAATCAAACCGGCCTCCTGAGCCACCCGGTCCGCATCGGATAACGCTGCGTTATATATTTTGATTTCGGCGAGGTCTCCGGAGAAGAAGTTGTCCAGTGTCAGTTGCGCACCCAGCGCAAGTTTACCTGGCGCGGCAAGCGAATTGGTGTTGCCGATGGCGCTGCCCAAAAAATTTCCATCCAAATACAAATCCACTTCGCCGGAACTTTTTGTCCGTTTAAGAGTCAGGAGATGGGGGTTGTTGTCATTAAATCCGGACATGGAGCTGACCGAGGTATCCGGATTGCCGACCCCGGCGCAGACCTGGCCATTGGCATACAAGCAGGTGCCAAAATCATTCGTCACATTTGCGACCTCACCGCTAATCAAGCCCGCCCCGCCATAAAATTGACTGCCCGAATTGAGCCCCTGGGTGCTGCGAAACACACAAAAAAATGTGAAATCGTCCTGCACCGGCCGGTTCAACGTCAGGACCTGGTTGTTGGCGCCGTTGAAATGAACGACGGGCAACCGGTTCAGTGCGCCGGCCACATAAGTCGGTTGCTGGCTCGCGTTGGTCTGCGTGGCGATGTAGCCATAACCGCTTGAATCCGTCCAGCTCGCCACGTCGTCGCCATTGTTCAAACCTGAGATCGCGTCGGCCCGGAACCAGGTGACTACCCTCGGAAATGGCACGCTGACCTCCGCCGAATTAAGGCTCTCGCCGTTGGTGTTAACGGCTGATACTTTGTAATAGTAGGTGGTACTGCTCGTCCTGGTGTCGGTATATTGGTTGGAGGCGGGCCAGGTGTTATTGGCGGTTGAAACGTTGGCAATATTGACTTCCGAACCGCTGCTGGTCGAGCGCTTCACATTGTAGGAAATTGCCCCGGAAACAACGTTCCATGACAAGTACACCCTGTTTCCGGCCAACACCGCATTCAGTCCCGTCGGCGCCGTCGGCGCCTGGCCGTTGGCCTCAATGGCGGCCGCACTCCAATAGGTGGTGCTGAAGACCACATCGGGATAGTAAAAGCCTCCCGGCACTCCGGTTTCGAGATACCAACTCTGGAAAGCCGCCGGATCCGCCATGTTGCTTTCCTGCCCGGGTATCACTTTGACGCCTTGACCGAAGGCGTTGTTCCACTGTCCCGGATCGTTGCCTGCGCCGCCTTCGTAGCATTGTAGATAGATATAATCGCAGTTGGTAATGCTGTTGTAGAGACTCACCCAGAACGCTTGCTGTGTGTAAGGAGCCAGAGTGAAGTTGTAACCCAAACCGCCCAGCATGTTGGCAAAGCTCACGGCAGAGCCCAGATCGTAAGTCTTTTCGTCATCATCGTTAATCGCGTCAATCCCAGGCACCGCGCTTTTTAAAGCCTGAAAATTCCTGTAAAGGATGCTGGAAGGCCCCGTCCCTTGCAAGGCGATGAGGTTTTTGATGTTGTCATAACTGGTGTCCAGCCAGCCGCCAATGCAGACTTCGTAGCGAGTGACGGTAGTGGGCGGCGATTTTAACGTGGCCACGAGCGACCCCCAGTTGGTGGGGCCGACATAGACGCCATTTGTGCATGCCACTCCTCCGATCTCCAGCGTCCCGTCAACATCAACGTGCATCGTAAAGGCAATCAGGGTCGTGAAGCCTGAAGCCTTGTCGAAGGCCATGGCAGGAGTGGTAAACTGGAAATAATCGTTCCCGTCGGCGCCATAGCTCATCACGTTGGCGGCCGAGGCGTGCTGCCAACCGGCTGTCTTCAGGAGCAAGACAAACACAACCGCCGCCAGCCGCGTCGTTCCCCGTAGCTTAAACATTTGCACCTTTCACATCATCCCGCCCGGGTTAAAATCGCAGACATCATGGAAATTCATCGTCGGTTTAAGGAAGTTTGAAAGACAGGCTTTTCTCATTTTTTGAAACCTACAGATGATGTTAACAAAAGTTGCCGGAGGGTTGCTCCGGCAACTTCCATGTTCCACCAATATTCACCTCAGGGTGACCTCTAAAACCTTTTAAGGCGCGACGGTTCGGTATAAGACGTGACCCGCAACGCGCTCGTGTCGTTACCATCAGGGCGTCCGCAACCGGAAGAACCTCGCCGGCGTGGAGGTACTGGCCGGAATGGCATTGGAGAAATCCCCGCTGCCGTCAAAATTCCCGGCCGTATTCGTCGTCCACAACGCTATCGGAGCTGCCAGATTCGTCGAGGTCAGCCAGGTATAACCGGCACCCGCCGTGCCGCCGCTTCCTGTCAAAATCAGGTTGCCGCCCGAAATGTATGCGGGATTGATGTGCGGCGGTGTTGGCGGGGCAATGGTCAACGAACCCGTGCCGGTAATAAACGCGGGGAGATTGGCCGACGTGTAAACTCCGCTGGCCAGGGCCACCCCGTTGGTGTAACAGGCGGACACGGTAATTGTGCCGCCATAGCTCAGATTCAGCGTTGCGCCGCCAGCCAGCTTGAACGTGCCCGAACTGTTGCTGGTTGAATCCAACTTCAAGGTGCTGCCGCTATTGACGGTCGTGTCACCCGTGTAGCTGTTCGCCCCCGACAATTCCAGGGTGCCTCCACCAGCCACGGTCAGACCTCCTGTGCCCGAAAGGACGCCTGCGAGCGTGATGGTGTTTCCAGCCGGGCTGAACGTAACCGGGCCGTTGATTCCCGTCAGGTTCATGTTCAATGACGATGACCAGCCGGCTTGCGCCGCGACGGTCCCGCCACCGAGGTTGATTTGATAACTGCCGCCCGGTTGCACGGTAATACCTCCTGCTCCGATGTAGATGCTGCCACCCGTGAGGTTGTAAATACTGTAACCTTGGGTGAAGAACGAATCCAGGAACAGGTTGCCGACATTGGTGATCACGCCACTGACCTGGTTCACCACGCCCGTGATCAACGTGTTGACCCCAAGCGCGAGCCCCAGCGTCTTGCCGTTCATGTCCAGCAGACCGCCATTCATGTCGTATTCTGCCCTGGTCGCAGTATTACCCGACGCGCCAATGAAGATATAATTTTGATTGGCCGGGTTGAAGCTGAACGTGCCGCCGTTCTGGACCACCGTACCGCTCCCGCTGTCGCGGCCAATCACCATGGCGTCATTAAAATTGCCGGTGACAGCGAAGGTTGCCCCGGGCTGGATGACCAGCGTGCCGTTGCCGTTTGCCACGCTATCACCATCGCCCACGTAGATACGATCGTAGCCAACCCCATTCCCATTCACCGTGGTGTTTCCAGTAATGACGGTAGTGCCGCCATTGACATCCAGATTCTGAATCGCGTCGGCGCCACCCAGGGTCAATGTTCCGGCGCCAACTTTGAACACATTGTTGCTGGAGGTGATGTTGCCACCCAGAACAAGGTTTCCATTGGCGGGAAGGCTGATCGTTTTATCAGCGCTCCAGGCCGTCATGTTGAGATTGACCGTCTGGGTCACCGGCGCGGACGGATTCCCGTTGAACGCAATGTTGCCATTCAGGGTGATGTCATTACCGCCGATCACAAAAGCCCCGGCGGCTGAATCAAACAAGATGCTGTTCACGGTGATGCCCGTCAGGTCGTTGTTGTTTGCCAGTCGCGTGTTGCCGGCAAAAGTCAGACCAATGGGAAAGACCGGCACGGCATTGTTATTCCAATTTCCGCCTGTGCCCCAGTTGTTGTCCGCGCCCAAGCCGGTCCAGAGGCCGCTGCTGACGTTGGCCACTTGGACTGAACCGGAGCCGGTAATGAAACCGGGCAGGTTGCTGGAATTGTAAACCCCCTGGGGAAGGGCTACGCCGTTGGTATAGAGACCACCCACCAGATGGATACCGCTGAAGTTCAGGTTCAGCGTTGTGCCATTGGCCAGACGGAACGCACCTGGACTGCTGCTGGTTGTATCCAATCGCAAGGTGCCGGCGTTGGCGGTGGTATCACCGGTGTAGTTGTTTGCCCCGGAAAGTTCCAATATTCCGCCACCCACTACTGTCAATCCGCCCGGCCCGGAAAGATTGCCCGAGAGCGTGATGGTGTTGCCCGCCGTATCGAACGTGACCGGGCCATTTGAACCCGTCAGAGTCATGTTTAACGACGACGCCCAAGTGAAGGAGGCTCTCACCGTTCCACCGCCCAGATTGATCTCATACGAACCGTCGTCGGAGGTGATACCTCCCAGGTCAATGGTGATGCTCCCGCCAGTGAGGTTGTACACACCGTGCCCATAAGCCCGCACCGCGCCGAGATCAAGGTCGAAAACATTGTTGATCGCGCCGCCGGTCTGGTTCAGCACTCCGGTAAAGACCACCCCGAAATCGCCGAGGGCGACTCCCAAGGTGTTGCCGTTCATATCCAGTATGCCACCATTCATGTCATATTCCGCCTGCGTGCCGGGGTGGCTGGTGGCGCCGACAAACAGGTACGATTGGTTCCCGGCGTAGGTGAACGTGCCGCCATTCTGTATCACCGTTCCACTTCCGCCGTCGCGCCCGATCACGAGCGCGTCACCAAAGCTGCCGCTCACGTTGAGCGCCGCCCCCGGCTGGATGACCAGAGTTCCATTATAACTGGCATTCGCATTACCCAAATAAAAGACGCTGCTGCCCGTCCCGCTGACCGTATTGGTGCCGGTAATAATGTTGGCGCCGCCGTTGATGATATAACTGGCAAACGAGTCAACCCCACCCAAGGTCAATGTGCCGGCATCCGTCTTGGTCAATTGATTGCCGGAGGCGGTGATGTTGCCACCAAGAGTAAGATTCCCATTGGTCGGAGTATCAATGGTCTGGTCGGCATTCCAAGCCATATTGAGATTCACCGTTTGCGTCACGGGCGACGCCGGATTGCCGTTGAAACCGATGCCCCCGGACAATGTGATGTCATTGCCACCGATCACGAACGCTCCCGCAGCCGAACCAAACGTGAAGCTGCTAACGGTGATTCCACTCAGGTCGTTGTTATTACTGAGCCGTGTGCTGCCGGCGAAGGTAAGGGTATGCGGGAAAATCGGTACCGCATTGTTATCCCAATTACCGCCGGTGCTCCAATTATTATTTGCGCCCAGACCGGTCCAAAGACCAGCGCTGATACCGCTGGTCACATTCAGGCTGCCAGTGCCAGTGATAAAGGCAGGCAAGGTACTGGAGTTGTAAGTTCCGACCGGCAAGGCGACGCCGTTGGTGTACAAGCCGGCAATGGCATAGGTGCCGCTGAAGTTCAGGTTCAATGTACTGCCGTTGGCCAGCCGTAACACGCTGAGGCTGCTGCCGCTGGTACCAAACCGCAGTGTGCTGCCGGTCGTGACCATCGTGTCGCCCGTGTAAGTGCACGCGCCATCAAGCTCCAGCACTCCCGCGCCGTTCACAGTCAAACCGCCTGTGCCCGAAAGGGCGCCGGAGAGTGTAATGGTATTACCCGCAGGATTAAACATGACCGGGCCGTTGCTGCCGGTCAGGTTCATGTTCAGGGCTGAAGACCAGCTGGCTCCCGCTGCAATCGTTCCACCGCCCAGGTTCAATTGATAGCCACCCCCGGAGAAAACGGTGATGCCACCGGTTCCGATATAAATGCTGCCACCAGTGAGATTGTAAATTCCGTTGCCAGTCGAGAAAAATGGACTGAAGTAAAGGTTCAACACATTGGTGATGACCCCACCGACCTGATTCACCACACCGGTAATATTCCCGGCATTGACACCGAGTGCGACGCCCAAGGTATCGCCATGCATGTCCAGCACGCCGCCATTCAGGTCGTATTCAGCGTGCCCGTTGGGTTGCCCCGACGCGCCGACAAACAGGAAATTATGAGAGCCGTCATTAATGGCAAAATTAAACGTGCCGCCATTTTGAATAATTTTTCCAGAACTGCCATCTCGGGCAATCACACCGGCATCCTGAAAGCCGTTGGTAACGGTCAGGGTGGCGCCATTCTGAATGATCAAGGTTGCATTACGACTGCTGCCTGCGTCGGGCACATAGAAGAACGAGCTGCCGCCGATTCCATTAATCAACGTATTGCCAGTGATAATGTTGGTTCCGTTATTGACCACCAATCCTTTCAACGAGTTGGTTCCTCCCAAGGTCAGAACGCCGGCGTTATCCGGACCCGCTTGAGTCAATTGGTCAACACCTGTGATGCTGCCATCGATGGTGAGGTTGCCGTTAGTGCGTGTGCCAATGGTGAAATCAGAACTGAGCGTCAACGGCAGATTGATTGTCTGTGTGATCAGCGTGGCGGGATCGGCACTAAAGCCGATGTTACCACTCAAGCCCAGGCTATTGCCATTCAACACGAATGCCCCGGCGGCTGAATCAAACGTGATGCTGTTGGCAGAGACCCCCGTCAAATCGTTGGTGTTGTTCAATCCCGTGTTTCCCGTGAACGTCAGGCTGCTGGCAAAAACCGGAACCACTCCATTGTCCCAATTGCCTCCGGTGCTCCAATTGTTGTTCGCCCCACCGCCAAGCCACTGGCCCGTGCTGTAAGTGCCCGGGTTGACCACATCGGCCCAGGACGTTCCTAGCCGCACTTCATCATGCGACACCGTCGCACCGTTTACAAACGCCCCAAAGGAAATGCCGTTGAACGACATATCGCCCGCATTTGCCTCGACCAACGATGGCGTTGCCCCCGCTTCTGTGGCCGAAGTGGGATCCTGGTAAACCGTCACCGTGTCGTTGCTGTTGGCCATAAAATCAATCCGCACCACATAAAAGCTGACCGAGGTGCTGGCCGGCCCGATCTGAGTTTGGGCGGCGCTGGGTGTCCGCAGATAGACGAAGCTGCTGCCACCCGTATCACAGCCCACACCGCCCACGCGGCCAGGGTCATTAAGATCGCCACGGTGAAACTCAAATTCGTAGTAATTGTTGTTTGCGATATTCGGCTGCTGCATAAAGCTGATGTAAAGGCTCGTGCCGGCGGCACCGATATTACCGCCCCTGCCGATGTAGCCAACCTGCCCAAAAGAACCACCCGCCGAAGTGTCTAAAAAGCGCCCCTCGCGGGTGCCATTTGGAGTAAAAGCGGAGTTCCCTGCCGAATGCGAGTCGTAACCTGAAGGGGCATTGGCTCCAGCCGTCAGGCTGCCGGCCTGCACACTGGAATTGCCATTGACCACTTGCTGCCAGGCCCCGTTCCAGCCGAAGCCGCCGTTCTGGCCGGTCAGATTGCCGTTGCCGCTGGAATAATTGAATCCCTCATAGGCCATCAAGGCAGCACGCGCGGATGACGGTGCCAGAATTGCAGCGCAGGCCAGGACGACCATGAACAGCGGCGGCACGCTGTTCAGCCCGGTTGCCGCTGGTGAAAACCCCGCGTGGCGCAGGGAATGACGGGAAACGCCATCCATGACCGGACGGCGGTTAAACCAACTCGATAAGTTGATTTTATTGGTGTTTGGTTTGTGGTTCATAACAGCTTTGTTTTTCTTTTGATTTTTAGGGGTTGGAGCAAAAATAGTTCACCGGTTGCCCGCGCGCTGGAGCGGATCCCAATAGCGGGAGTTGATCAGACACTGCGAATTGCCTCCCCCCAAGGGATCCTTGGGCGGATTGATCTGGGAATCTTTATAGGCTTTTGCGTGGCCGTCGGCGAAGGTGACGTTACCCGTACCGCCCCATGCTCCACCATTGTGGCGGCGGGTGTCTATGCCTTCGAATTGATGACTGGAGCTGCTGGCCGGAACCATGCATGCCTTGTCCCACCACAAGCTGCCACTGGCGGTTAAGGCCGCTGCGCCGAGGTTGTTCGGCTTGGGTTGCTTGTCGCCAAAGACCAGACATTCACTGGGATGTACGATGCTGGAGCGCTTGAAGTGCTGAACATTGCGGTAGATGTACGGCCCGATAGTAATTGTTTCCGAACCGGGCGCATTAGGTGAGCAGTCAAGAAAATAGGAATTATAGCCGTAGCTGACCAGGTCGAAATTGAAAGCCCAAGTCCAAGTGGTCCCGTTATAAGAGGTCTGACCATTGAGGGCTGGATCGTGGAACGATTTATATTCATTGGTGGAATCGCCGCATATTTCCGCCCCCCACCAGTTAAATACCTTGTCGTAACTGCTTGGGCTGAGCAGCGCAGTCGGAAACACTCCATTATTATCATCCGTGTACATCTGCAGGTACAGGTTCATTTGTCTCAGGTTGTTCATGCAACCGATCTGGACCGCTCTCCGCTTCGCCGATGCCAAGGCGGGCAGGAGCATGGCCGCCAGAATCGCGATGACGGCAATGACCACCAGCAACTCGATGAGGGTGAAGGCAGATTTAGACCGCCAAGGGGCTGGAGAACAGACAGGAGCACTTGCGAGAGAACGGCAAGACGGAAATTTCCCAGCTATTCTTGTTGGGTTCATTAGCGCGAGAATAATGCCTAAAGTTTCCAGGAACAACCTCAGGCTAGACAACTTGACAAAAAGCTGCTATGACAGGTTGCAAACACGTCAAAGACAAGATTGAACATGCGTGAATTACGGAAACACCCTAAAATCAGCCGCCATCTTGCCGGGGCGATTGCCGCCGGCAAATACGCCAAAGGCGCCCGCCTCCCCAGCGAAGCGCAATTGGTCAAGCAGTTCGGCGTTTCGCGCCCAACGGTACGGCGCGCTTTGCTTGACCTGGAGTCCGAAGGGTTGATCGAGCGCAGGGCTGGTTCCGGCACTTATGTGCGCTCCCCGACCGCGCAACGCAGTCCGACTCGCATGTTTGGCCTGCTGGTTCCGGGGCTGGCCTTCACCGAGATTTTCCACATCATCTGCGCCGAAATCGCAAACCTGGCCCGGGTGCAGGATTATGGCCTGCTCTGGGGCGGTTCAACCAATCCCCGCGAAGACACCGACGCCAGCCTGGCGCACGCCAGGGAATTGTGCAAACAGTTCATCGCGCGAAAACTGAGCGGCGTATTCTTCGCGCCGGCCGAATGGGAACCAGGACAGGAGGAAGCCAATCGGCAACTGGCGGAATCACTCCGCGAAGCCGGAATTCCCGTGGTGCTGATCGATCGTGACCTCCTGAGTTTTCCGAGGCGAAGCGATTTCGACCTGGTCAGCCTGGATAACATGGCCGGCGGTTATCTGGTCGGCGAACATTTGCTCAAACTCGGTTGCAAGGAAGTGTTTTTTCTGGCCCGGCCGCTTTCCGCCCCGACAGTGGACGCCCGCATCGCCGGCGTTCGCGAGGCGCTGGTCCGGCACCACATCGAACCGGTTCCCAACTGGGTTCGTCTCGGCGATCCCACGGACCTCAAATTTGTGCGTTCACTGACCGCGGGCCGTCTGGCCGACGCCATTGTTTGCGCCAATGACTTTACCGCCATGGAGGTGTTGCATTCGATGCAATCCATTGGACTGAAGGTCCCGCGAGACTTTCGTCTCGTCGCTTTTGACGACGTGAAATATGCCACGCTGGCTTCACCGCCCTTGACGACCATCCACCAACCGTGCAAAGACATCGCGGTGATCGCCTTTCAGACCATGATTGAGCGGCTGGCCGAACCCACGCTTCCGGCGCGCAATATCTATTTGACGCCGCATCTGGTGGTTCGTGAATCCTGCGGCGCCTACCTGCCCCGGATATCTTCCGCGACCGGTCGTCGGAGCAATGCGATGCACTAATCGGGCACCGGTGGGCCAAAACTGGAGCTACGGCTATGACGCCGCCGGAAACCGCACGAACGCGGAAACTGACATGAAGATAATCAATGTGACGGGGACGACCTCAAGCTACAATTCGGTACACTGTCGGCCAATAGCGATTGATGCGGCGACATATATGTGCGGATTGTCCTGAAAAGCAAGCAGCTGGATGAAAAATCAGTTTAAGAATATTGGGTGGTGTTGGAGCGGCCAAGGAACTGGCTGTCCCACAGGATCAGCCGAAGCGGGCCAGATAAGCTTGTTGGGGCGTGCCCAGAAAGCGCCCTCCGCCATCGGCTGTCCCATAGGATTCCAAGAGGCTGCGCAGTTCCAATTTTTGCCACAACGCCGAGCGAATCAGGGCGAAGAGGCGAGTGAAGCTGTGAGCCCACTGGCCCAAAAAGGCACACAAGCGCAACAACACATAAGCCAGCAGGGCCGTCCAGACCTGCCAGCGGACGGCGTTGGCACTGTGGCCCAGGAAGTCAGCCAGTTGGAGGGTCTGTTTGAGTTCCTTGAAGAAGAGCTCGATGCTCCAGCGGCAGCGATACAAATCGGCGATGGTCTGGGCGCTCCAAGTCAGGTTGTTGGTCAGAAAGACCATTTCGCGGCGTTCGCCGTCCACTTGGACCAACGCCACCACGCGGCGCAGCCCGACCGGATAAGCTGTCCGTACCCGCGGGGTGGTCAATTCGATCAGGTCATCGCGGAGGATATTGTCAAAGCGGCCGGTTTGGAATCGGCGCCCGACGCGGCATTGCAGGTTGTCCTTGGCGCGGGTGACCCAGAAGACTTCACGCCCCGACAAGTCGGCCAGATGTTCAAAATTCACGTAAGCCTTGTCAAAGATGACGATTTCACCGGCTTGAACATTGGCGCAAAGCTCACGGGCGCGAACATTGTCGTGTTGGCGTGCCGTGTCCACGATGGCGCAGCGGGGCAGGAAGGATTGGAGATTGAGCCGGACATGACATTTGGCCGCCGCCTTGCGCCGACGGTGTTTGGCCCAATCCAAGGAGCGGGCCATCAATTGGATGGTGGTCGAATCCACGACATGGATGAGACGTTTGAAACGGAAGGCGAAGCGGGGCGTGCGGTTGCCGCCGAAGGCAGGCTGCAAGGTTTGCAAATGTTCCAGCACCGACCAGAAAAGCTGCTCGGCCAGTTTGGGATCCCGCTGGCGGTTGGCGTGCGAGAACGTGTTCTTGTGCGGCGGCGTAGCTCCGCGCAGTGCCGACAACGATCCGGAGTGCAGGTGCAGGGCGTCGCACACGTCGTTGAGACCCAACGCGTGAGTCAGTTGTGCGTAGAGCAGACTGACGACATGGCTCCAAGGACTGAAGGTGCGGGCTTGATCCTCCACGCTGGTCTGGCGGGCCAGGTGCGGCACCAGATGCGGTGGAATGAAGTTGCAAAGTTGGCGCAAGAGCGAGAGCTTGCTGGCCGTTGGCTTGTGTCGTGTTTGATTTTTCATGCCTTACCTTGTGGCAAGGCCCAAACCCGCAAGCCAACATTTTTTTATCCCTCAACCCTCAATCCTATGGGACAGCAGTGAATATGAAAAACAATTCTCATACTTCAATGTCTGCATGGTTTGTTGTAACGGGAATGAAGTTTAATCCTCACGACTGCACCTCTCATTTTGGGCTTGAACCAACAGATGTATTGACAAAAGGAGATATTAGACCTGGGAAAAGACCGCCTGTTCCTCATTCGTCATGGAGTGTGAAAACAAAAAACATTCGATCAAACAACTCGGACGAAGCTCTTCAACTTTTGCTCGGTGTGATTTGGCCAAGGCGCCGAATGATAATAAACTATGTGAAAGAGCATGGATTAAAAATCACCTTCGTTTTGTGTGTTACACAATCTGGTGACGAGCGACCGTTTTATTGTTTGTCTTCACAGACGATTGATCAAATTAGATATTTCAATGCACCATTACACATCGATATATAAACTCGCACCTTCGGTGATTGCGTTGAAGCATATAAAGTTGTCGACTCATGGTAAGCGGTGAAGGAACGACCCCCTGTTGGCGGGTAAAGGCGGCAGCGGACAAACCGCTCCGATCAAACAAGGCCAGAAGTTGCGCCCGCCGGTACGATTGGGACGCGGAGAACCGGCTGGTGGAACTGACGCAGTGGACAAATGGCGAGCGCCTGAGTAGCTTGTTCAGCTATGACGGATTCGGCAGAAGGGTGAAGATAATTGAAGAAACCAATGGCGTGGCAGGCAGCACCAGCCAGTTCGTTTGGAGTGGGACGCAGCTTTGTGAGGAACGAGATGGGAACAACAATGTGACCAAACAGTTCTTTGCGAATGGGGAAAAGATTGGCGGTATGCTTTACTATTTCACAAAGGATCACTTGGGGAGCATTCGCGAAATGACCGACGATGGCGGGATGATCCGGGCGCGGTATGACTACGACCCTTATGGGCGCAGGACCAAAGTGCAAGGGGACAGAGATGCGGACTTTGGGTACACGGGCTATTATGTGCATCAGGCGAGCGGGCTGCAATTGGCGCTGTACCGGGCTTATGATGCTGACCTTGGCCGTTTTATAAATCGTGATCCGATTGGGGAAGCGGGAGGAATCAATCTTTATGATTATGCTCAGGATGATCCACTCAATAGGATTGATCCTCTCGGATTTAGTGATGTAAACGGACCATCCACTACACTACCCGGCGTGGGTGGTTCATATTCAGGGGACTTCTCGTCATTTGCTTACCCGTCTTTACCTCCCGCAGACGGTGATCAAGGCTCAGGTGGTGGTAGCGATGCTTTCGCACTATTATCCACGAGTGAAGGGACTACCGGCCAGGAGCTGTCCGCTTTGGAGTATGGTTCCGGCAAAACTACGCTCGGAGACAATGGCAAGGTTTACTTTAAAGGCTTTCACGGGAATAAGTCCGTATGCACGCAAAAGCTTTCGAGGTATGCCCGTAAGTTGGGATCTAAGGCAAGTTTATTGGGTCTCGGGATGGACTACGCAGGTTGGCAAGATGGCGATCTGTCTGGACAAGAAGCTGCGACTAGCGCGACTTTTACTGCGCTAGGGTTAACCAGCCCAGCGGGTGCGACACTTGATGGAGAATATTTTTTAGTAGATACCTTTTATCCCGGTGGAGCGCCGGCGTTTATGACAAATGTAGCAGGACCATCAAGCGGGGCTCTAGTAAACGGCTCCTTGTCGTCACCTATCTGGCCATAGCGCGAATTTATACAATCTGCCATATTTAGGGTTTATGATTCTATTTTTTAAAGAGATCTATCTTACTGCTTTTATCATCTTTTTTAGGTTCCGCGGTAGCGCGTGGTCGCCTGAATGGAATGCCGGGAAAAGCGTTTCCGTTCTCGCATTTATCGAGGAGGCATTTCTTCTAGGGATCGTATCATGGCTTGAGGTGCTTGCCGGGGAAAGATTCGTGCCGCATTTGCCAAAGGGGGCAATCGCAATAGCCTTTGTGGCGCTGTGCGCCACGAATCATTATCTGCTGGTAATCCGTGGGTATGGCATCAGGTTCGAGCAGGAATTTACTCGCTTCAAAAAGACCAAAAAATATCTCTTGGTGACGAGTTGCATAGCCATAATCGTAGCTGTCATAACCTTTTCTATCTATTCAATTTCTGTCTTCCATCGTTTTTTTCATATTGTTCCAAAAAGTTAGAATGACGCAGGACCCCAACAGCCCCAGCAAAGGGAAAATCTTCACCGCCACGGTGAGCCTGCCAGTGGGAGCAAACACAGTGACCATCACGGCCACGAATTTGAATGGGGACTATGGAACGAGCAATTACAGCTTGACGGTGGCAGGCGGCCAAGGCATCACGTTTGCGTACGATTTAACCGGGAACTTGACAAACCTTGCGACGGCGACCGCAACTAACGAATACGATTGGGACGCGGAGAACCGGCTGGTGGAACTGACGCAGTGGACAAATGGCGAGCGCCTGAGTAGCTTGTTCAGCTATGACGGATTCGGCAGAAGGGTGAAGATA
>DASZAB010000021.1:0-29763 GCA_035945675.1 Verrucomicrobiia bacterium
GGCGAGGGTACACACGTGACATTGACAATGCAAGCGCGGGAATTATGATGGAGGCACCTCGGCAGGCTCGCAGGCCAGCGGGCTTGCCGCGCCGAAGCGCGGAGCGCAGAGGCGGGCGTAGTTCAATGGTAGAACGGAAGCCTTCCAAGCTTCACACGTGGGTTCGATTCCCATCGCCCGCTCCAGCCTGAGCCCTAGTAAATGATGGCGTAGGCCACCCGATCCGCATCACTGATCGCCCACAGGCTCAAAGGATCCACCGCCTGGGGAAACTTGATGAACCGCGCGCTGCCATCCGCCATGGCGTAATTGGATCCACCAGTGGTGCCGGTGCCCCTGGCCTGGCTGCTGGTAGTCCCATTATTGTCGTGGCGGCCCTGTTCGAGGATCCCGGTGAAGTCGTTGCCGCCGTTTTCCCTCAAATCCATATAGAAGTCGCCGGCATCGTGGCGCTTTTCCCCGAGCACGACCGTCTGGGACGGATGGACAATGGCACTTTGTCTCAGGCCGTTTGGATAGCTGCCGTTCATATAACTCGCGAAATCCCCCGAGCTTAACGTGTCGTAGAAATAATCGTTCCAGCCATTGATGATGTAACTGCGCGATGACGCATCGGCAACATTGTTGGACGGCGATAAACCAATCGTCGCGGGTTTTGCGAAGTAGGCGACGTCCGTGGGACACAGCAACACTTTCACGCTTTTGCCGTAGTTGGCATAAAATTGGTTTGGCCAGCGGTTGGTATTGCTGCGCGGCGGGTAGGTGCCCTGATTGTCATCGACGTACATTTGGGCAGCGAGACTCAGCTGTCGGAGGTTGTTCAGGCAGGCAATACGGCGGCCGGCTTCCTTGGCGCTGCTCAAGGCGGGCAATAACATGGCGGCCAGGATCGCAATAATGGCAATGACAACGAGGAGCTCGATCAATGTAAACGCCCGGGAGCCGCACCCGGGGTTTTCCGGGCTGGCCAACCGGCCCCGGCCTGCTATTTTGATAACCATTCGATTCGTCGGTGCGTCTGGTTGCATGGTTGGACGGGCACCACGCCCGCAACATTCAATTTTATTCTTATGACAAAACGGAACTGGATGCTCATCATCGCCGCGCTTTTACTGGCTTGCATATATGTTTATCATTTCACGGGCTGGTTCAAAACTAAAACCATCCAGATTTCCTACACCCAACGCCCGTCCCTGTCGCGCGGCCCCGCCCGGCCAGGCCAGCCGACCATCCTTTTCGGCTTCGGAGGGCAGCCGTACCAGCTTTCGGAAGTGGAAGTTGTCGCGCTCGATTCCGGACAAATCAATCCAGCCACCGTTCCCGTCTGGCACCTGACTGCCGATTCGCGATCCGCGCCAGTGGATTTCTTCAGATATGGCCAGAATCTTCCGGGCATGAAACCCGCCGTGCCCGGCTCACACCCCGAACCATTGAAAACGAATGTCACCTACCGACTCCTGGTGCACGCGGGTTCCCTCGGAGGCCAGTGCGACTTTCAACTGGGCGGCCGGCCACCGGCCACGTCCCCACAGCAATAACTGCCGGATCAGACGGTTTCACGCGAGACCGGGTTACGGGCTGATTCAATTTTTGTTCCCGCAAAATGACAGGCTGCCCAGTGCTCCTTCCGAACCTCGCGGAATTCGGGAAATTCCTCCGCACACTTCGGCAATTGCGCAATCGGACAACGCGGATGGAACGGGCAGCCGCCCGGCGGATGGATCGGCGACGGCACGTCGCCCGGCAAAACAATACGCCGTCGTTTGGTTTCCGGGTCCACTTCCGGCACGGCGGAAATCAGCGCCTGCGTGTAGGGATGTTGCGGCTCGCGGACGATGGTTTTGGCGTCCGCGGTTTCCACGATCTTGCCGAGATACATCACCATCACCCGCCGGCTGATGTGTTCCACCACGGCGAGATCGTGCGCGATGAAAAGATAGGCGATGCCACGCTGCTGCTGCAAATCACGGAGCAGATTGATGATTTGCGCCTGCACCGAAACGTCCAGCGCGCTCACCGGTTCATCACAGATGATCAGCTGCGGCTCGACGGCTAGCGCGCGGGCGATGCCGATGCGCTGGCGTTGGCCGCCGGAAAATTCATGCGGATATCGCTGCGCATAGATCGGATCAAGGCCCACGTCCTTGAGCAACTCGAGGATGCGTTTGTGTCGCGCGGATTTGGTGTCGGTCAATTTGTGGATATCCAGCGCCTCACCGACGATTTGCTCGACCGTCATCCGCGGATTGAGCGAGCCATAGGGGTCCTGGAAAATCATCTGGAACTTGCGTCGCCGCGCACGCAACAGCGAACCGCCCATCCGGGTGATGTCCTCGCCTTCGAGCAGGACGCTGCCTGCCGTCGGTTCGACCAGCCGCACGATGGCGCGGCCCAACGTCGTCTTGCCGCAGCCGCTTTCCCCAACCAGGCCGAGCGTCTCGCCCGGTTCCAGACTGAAGCTCACGTCATCCACCGCCTTCACGAATTCGCGGGCGCGGCTGAACATCCCGTGCTTCACGGGAAAATGCACCTTCAGGTTTTTGACTTCGAGCAGGCTCATGGCGTTTTCCAAAACGGACATCGGACCCACCGTCCGGGTTCGACCTCGACCAATTCGGGAATTTTTTCGGAACATTCCGGTTTGGCAATCGGACAGCGCGGGGCGAAACGGCAGCCGGGCGGGAAATTGCCGATGCGCGGCACATTGCCGGGAATGGCGGAAAGCCGATCGGCATCGCCGCGCAGTTTGGGCACGCTGGCCATCAACGCCTTCGTGTACGGATGCAGCGGGCGGCGCAAGAGCTCCTGTGCGGGGGACAATTCGACAATCTGCCCGGCATACATCACGGCCACGCGGTCGGCCATGTCGCCGACAATGCCCAGATTGTGCGTGATGAGCAAGATCGCCATGCCGAGCCGCTGCTTGAGTTCGCTCAATAAATCCAGAATCTGCGCCTGGATGGTCACATCCAGCGCTGTGGTCGGTTCGTCCGCCACCAGCAGCTTGGGTTCGCTCGCCAGCGCCATGGCAATCATCACGCGCTGCTGCATGCCGCCGGACATCTCAAACGGATAGTTGCGAATGCGCGATTCCGGCGCGGGAATGCCGACGAGTTTCAGCAGCCGGATGACTTCCTCGTTCGTGGCCTTTTCCGGGCGGTGCAGTTTGAGCGATTCCCTGATCTGGTTGCCGATGCGGAAAACCGGGTTCAACGACGCGCCCGGTTCCTGAAAGACGTAGCTGACCACGCCGCCGCGGATGGACCGCAGTTCGCCGTTTGACATCTTCAAAACATCCAGGCCATTCAGCAAAATTTCCCCGCCGACGTAATTGGCCGGCGGCGTTGGCACAAGCCGCGCGATGGAAAGGGCGGTGACGGTCTTGCCGCAGCCGCTTTCACCGACGAGACAGACGGTTTCGCCCGTGCCGATGGTGAGCGACACGCCGTCCACGGCGCGCAAGGCGTCGGCGTTCTTGCCGAAGTCCATCTTCAGGTTTTTGATTTCGAGCAGATTCATTTCCAGAAATCAGATTTCAGAGGTCAGAAGTCAGAATCCGCGCCCGCCGCAAACGCGCGCTCGCGGGTCTGACCGCTGACCTCCGACCTCTGACTTCCGTCTTCATAGCGACTTCGTGTCCGCCGCGTCTCTTAATCCATCGCCGAGGAAGTTGAAAGCGAGAACGGTGATAAAAATCGCCGCACCCGGCGCCAGCAACCACGGAAAATTTCGCAGATACTCGGTGTTTTGCGCCGCCGTCAGCATGTTGCCCCAGCTCGCATTCGGCTCCTGGATACCCACTCCTAGATAACTCAGGTCCACTTCGCCTAATATGTAGTAAGGCACACTCAACGTTGCCGCGACGATGACATAGGAAAACGTGTTCGGCAAAATATGGCGGACGATGACTTTCAGATGTGACTGGCCGAGCGAACGGGCGGCGAGAATGAATTGTTGTTCGCTCAGTGACAAAGTCATGCCGCGAATAACACGCGCCATGCCAGCCCAACGGATAAAGGCATAAATGACAATGATAATTCCATATACTTGCGCGGAACTGATGTCTGCTCGAAAGGTGTTGCGCAAAGCGATCACCATATACAAAGTTGGAACAGACATAATTAACTCACACCACCGCATGATGAGAGTGTCAGTCAAGCCGCCAAAGTAGCCGGAAATTCCACCGATAATCATACCAAGCGAAAAAGAAATCAAAATGCCGATGATGCCGATGGAAAGCGAAATTTCTGAGCCGTAGAGCATCCGCGAAAAGATGTCGCGCCCGAACTGGTCGGTGCCGAGCAGGTAAACCGGATAGTTGGGGTCGCCGGTACCAAACAGGTGAATGGATGCCGGAACTAGGCCGACTAATTTGTACGGTTCACCGCGCACAAAAAAATGAATCGGCCGGGTGTCATTCGGGACGACACGATACTTGAAATCGCCCGGCAATTGTTCGTAACACGGCACGACCAGGTGAAAGCCGGCCAGTCGCGGCCACGTAGGCGGATGAAAAAAACGGTCGCGGTCCTGCCGGCCATAACTGTAAGGCGCAACAAACCCGGCGAACAACGCCACCAGATAGAGCACCACCAGAATCACACCACCCGCCATGGCGATCCGTCGCTGTTTCAATCGCCGCCAGAACAACTGCCGTGGCGACAACGGTTGCTGGGTGGTCGGATTTTGAATAGGTGTAATTTCGTTCATTTATTTCAGCCGGATGCGCGGATCGCTCCAGGCGAGCAGCAGGTCGGCAATGAAATTTCCAACCACCAGCAGCCCGGTGGCCATGACGACGCAATCCACGACCAGATAGGAGTCCTTGGCGAAGAACGCCTCCATGGTCAGCCGTCCGAGGCCGGGCCAGGCCATGATGTTTTCAACGATGAACGCGCCGCTCAAAAGCGCGGCCAATGAATAGCCGAAAATCGTGAGCAACGGATTGATGGCGTTGCGCAGCGCATGTTTGTAAACCACCCAGCCTTCGCTGAGGCCGCGGGCACGGGCGGCGGTGACGTATTCGGCGCGGAGCGTGTCGAGCAGATTGGAACGCATTTGACGCATGATGCCGGCGAGGTCGGAGGCAGCGAGCACGACCGCCGGCAGGATGAGATGATGCGTGCGGTCCCAGAACTGCTCCCCCGGTGACAGAAAATCATAGAGCGGGCTTTGCGCCCCGCCGACGGGGAACCAGCCGGTAGCCGCTGCGAACCACAATGCGAGCAGGGCAAGTAAAATATCAGGAATGGAAAGCCCAACGAACGCGATAAAGGAGCATGTATGGTCAACCCACGAACCTCTTTTCACTGCCGCCCAGATGCCCAGCGGCACGGCCACGCCCCAGGCGATGATCAGTGCGGAAAAAGAGAGCAGGAATGTGTTCCACAGGCGTCCGACGATGAGCGAGGTGGCAGGAATATGGTAGGCCATGGAGTAGCCGAAGTTGCCGCGGAGGACATTGGCGAGCCAGTAGAAGTATTGGACGTACCACGGTTGATCGAGATGGAACTGGGCTTTGAGGCGGGCAACGGTGTCCGGCGAGATTTGTGGATTTTGCAGGAGCGCGGTGTAGTAATTGCCCGGCGCCAGGGACATGAGCAAAAAGGTGAGCAACGACACGCCCAGCAGAAGCGGGATCATGTGCAGCAATCGTTTAAGAACGTAGGACCACATCGCGATAACCTCCGGCAACGTGGCAAAAATCCGGCGCGCTTGGCGAGTGAAAAGCAGATGCACCGAAGTCCCAGCGGGACCAAGCGTAGCGGCTTTCGGCAGGAAGCCGCACTTCAATCCCAAAAGGTTGGCGGCGCTCTGCCGAGATGCCGCTACGACCAACCGTTGGACCAGCGGCTGCCAATTCAAAACTCGACTTTGAGCAGATGAAGCGGAATGCTTTCAGTGTTTGAAACAAAGCGCATGAAAAAGTTTGCCTGGTTTACCGTGGTCTTGGCCGCTGCCATTGCCTGCCTTTCCGGCTGCGGCAGGAAATCCGAAACCGCTTCATCGGCGGGTTCCGCAACGAACTATCCCTTGCCCGAGCCGCCGCTGGTGGCCGATTGCCAGCCGGGCATTCCGGGTGGACGATTTGTGATCACCGAGCTGGGCGACCCCAAAACCTTTAATCCCATCACGGCCAACGAAACCTCCTCGCAGGACATTCTTCGGTTCATGTTCGCGTCGCTGCTCGGTTTTGATGTGCCGACACAGCGAGTCGAGCCGGGCCTGGCCGTGTCCTGGACCAATTCACCCGACGGTAAAACCTGGACGTTCAAGCTGCGCCAAAATTTGCGCTGGAGCGACGGCGCGCCGCTAACGGCTGATGACGTGGTATTTACCTGGAACGATGTCATTTATAACCCAAAAATCGACAACGTCATGCGCGATGCTTTCATCATCGCCGGCAAAAAATTCACGGTGACGAAAGTGGACGACCTGACCATCCAGGTCGTCACGCCGGAAATTTACGCGCCGTTTCTGGAAAGTTTTGGTTCTGGGGTCCCCATTCTGCCACAACATATTCTGGCCAAAGCGGTCGCGGACGGAACGTTCCTTTCGACCTACGGTGTAAGCACGAAGCCGGCAAACATCGTCGGCAGCGGGCCGTTTCGCATCAAGGAATGCAAGCCGGCACAATACACCCTGCTGGAGCGGAATCCCTATTTCTTCGAGGTGGACAGCAACGGCCAGCGCCTGCCGTATTTTGACAACATCGTTTTCACCGTGGTGCCGGACATGAACGCGATGTCCCTCCGGTTCCTCAGCGGTGAGAGCGATGTGGACGACTTCATCTATCCGTACGAATACGACCGGTTCAAGGCCGAGTCCGCCAAGGGCCGTTTTCAATTGCTCGAACCGGGCATCGGCCTGGAAACGGCGTTCTTCTGGTTCAATGAAAACACGAATGTGGACGGGAATGGAAAACCTTACGTGGACCCGAACAAATTAAAATGGTTTCGGAACACAAAGTTCCGGCAGGCGTGTTCCTACGCCATTGACCGGGAAGCCATCATCAAATCCATCTATTCCGGACGAGCGATTCCCAATTACGGCTTTGTGACGCCCGGCAACCAGAAATGGTACGACCCAAACATCAAAACCTACCCGCACGATCTGGCCAAGGCCCGCGAGCTACTCAAGGAAATCGGCATTGAAGACCGCAACGGCGACGGTTACGTGGAAGACGCCGAGGGTCATCCGATTGAATTCGTGTTGAATACCAACACCGGCAACGGGGCACGCGAGAAAACCGCGGTGCTCATCGCCAACGATCTGGGCAAGGGCAAGCTGGGTTTCAGGGTCATCTTTCAGCCCATTGAATTCAACACGCTCATCAACAAAATTGACGTCACCTACGACTATGAATGCGTCCTGCTGGGACTCGCCCCGGGCGGCAGCACCGATCCGGCTGACGGCATGAACGTCATCAAGTCCAACGGCTTCACCCATCAATGGTTTCCTAGGCAAAAGGCGCCTTCAACTGATTGGGAGGCGCAATTGGATCAGTTGATGGACGCACAGATTAAAACACTCGATTTCACCGAACGGAAAAGGGACTACGACCAGGTTCAGGAAATCCTGGCCGAACAGGCGCCGATGATTTTCACCGTCACGCCGATGTATTACGCCGCCATTCGTTCCGACATCGGCAATGTGCGCCCGACCTCGTTGAGCTACAATCGCGCGACGTGGAACGCCGAGGAGCTTTATTTCAAGCATTGAGGCCGCGATTAAGGATTGAAGCGGGGAAGAGTTTTTTTTACGCTCCGACGCCTTAGCGAACTTATGCCACTACTTGATGGAAAAATCGGACTGGTCTTTGGCGTCGCCAACAAACGTTCCATCGCCTGGGCGATCGCGCAGGCCTGGGCGGCCGAAGGCGCAAAACTCGCGTTCACCTACCAGGGCGAGCGGCTCAAGGACAACGTCACCGAGCTCGTCAACACGTTCGGCGCTGATACGCCCATCCTGCCGTGTGATGTGACCAAGGACGACGAGATTGCCGGCGTTTTCAAAACGGTCGGTGAAAAATTCGGCAAACTGGACCTGCTCCTGCATTCCGTCGCCTTTGCGCCCAAGGACGCGCTCGAGGGCGAATTCGTAAATACCAGCCGCGAGGCGTTCCGCGTGGCGCACGACGTGAGCGCGTATTCGCTGGTGGCGCTCGCCCGAGCCGCTGCGCCGTTGATGACCGACGGCGGCAGTGTCGTGGCGATGAGTTATTACGGCGCGGAAAAGGTCGTGCCGCATTATAATGTCATGGGCGTCGCCAAGGCCGCGCTCGAAGCCAGCACGCGTTATCTGGCCTATGACCTCGGCCCGAAAAAAATCCGCGTCAACTGCATCAGCGCCGGTCCGGTCAATACCCTGGCCGCGCGCGGCATTGCCGGGTTCACCGAAATGCTCAAGCACTACGAAGCCAAATCACCATTGAAACGGAACGTGTTGCCTGAAGAGTTGGGCGCGACAGGAGTTTTCCTGGTCAGCCCCGGCGCGGCGGCCATCACGGGCCAGGTGATCTACGTGGACTGCGGCTACCAGATCATGGGAATGTAGCCGCGTTCGTGAGAACGCGGATGGCCGCGCTTTGACAAGCGCAGCGACATTTACTCACGCCGGCCGGATCATTTCGAAGCGGTCGCGGGTGCGGCAGTACCAGTGCGGCGAGGCCATGCGGCCGATCAGGAACAGTTTGTCAGTGTTGATCCGCTTTTTCTCCGCATTGAACAGTTCCTCGCGCAGGTGCAGCCGCTTCACCACGCCAATGACCACCCGATTTTTGCCGATTTGCAGAGTGCCCCATTCAACGCATTCCAGACTCGCCGGCGCTTCGGCGATGCGGGGAGGTTTCACCAGCGATGACGGCGCGGCCGTCAAGCCGGCCCGCACCAGTTCATTTTCGCCATAAGGCAGCGACGCGGCACATTGGTTCATCGCTTCAGCGATGGTTTCATCCACAAGATTGACGACGAATTCGTGCGTGGCGCGGACGTTCACGGCGGTGTCCTTGGGGGTGCCGTCATCGCGGTCGCCGGGCGCAAAGGCTACAATCGGCGGCTGCGCCCCCAGCACGTTGAAGAAGCTGAACGGCGCGGCGTTTACCCTGCCATCCGGGCTGAGGGTCGTGACCAGCGCAATCGGCCGCGGCGTGACGAGGCTGACGAGCAGTTGATACGCGCGGTCGGCGAATTCCCTTTCAAGGTCGAGTTCCATAATGCGAAGCACATTAATCCGAAAATTCCATCGTGCAACTGTGGTGCAGATTGACAGCCTGCGGTTTCGCAGGTCGGCAACCTGCGTGCGCGAGCACGGCGGGCCGACTGACAGTCGGCGATACGGCAGATTACCAATCTGCGCTACGCACGCTGCAGGCGCGCAACATACGCACCGTCCACACCGTCCACAAACGGCAGCAATTCGCGCTCGGATTCCAATTTGAACTCCTTGTGCCCGGGCAGGAACTGCTTCACAACCTCCTGGTTTTCCTCCAGTTCCAGGCTGCAGGTGCTGTAAACCAAAACACCGCCGGGTTTTAATTTCGACGCAGCCTGTTCGAGTAAAACCAGTTGCGTTTGCTGCAGCCGTGAAATTTCGTCCGGCTGAATCCGCCAGCGTAAATCCACACGCCGGCGCATGACCCCGGTGTTGGAGCAGGGCGCATCAATCAGGATGCGATTAAAAACACGTCCGCCCTCACCCCGGCCCTCTCCCTCGGGGCGAGGGGGAATTGTCGGCAGTTGGTCGGCAATCCGGACATCGCTTGAAATTTTGCGCGCCGAACTTTGCTGTTCCCTCTCCTGGGGGAGAGGGTCAGGATGAGGGCGGTTCCAATCGTTCATGACTGTCTGCACGCACGTTACGCCGAGGCGCGTGCAATTCTCCCGGATTAACCTCAGCCGCTCTTCGGAAACATCCTGCGCCACGATGCGGCCTTGATTGTTCATGAGCTGCGCCATGAACGTTGTCTTGCCGCCGGGCGCTGCGCAAAAATCCAGAATTGTTTCGCCGGGCCGGGGATTTAATTCACCGGGCGCGAGCAGCGTGCCGGGATCCTGGACGTAAAACCAGCCTTGGCGGAAACTATCCAGCGATATCAGGGGCGGATGCGATTTCAGTTCAAAGACCAGGTTTTCCTCCAGCCAGTTGCGCCGGACGAAATCGTATTCGACATTCTCTTCGCGCCATTGGGCAAGCAGATCACCAGCGTCTCTCAATTCGCTCGCCGCCGCCGGCGTGAGAAGGCTCTGACTGATTTCGGATTTTGAAATCAGAGCCTCCTCACGCCGGCGGCTACAAAATTTCAAGGTGTTGACGCGCGCAAAGGTCTTTGGCGGCGTGTTGTTCCATGCCAAAAGCCGCGCCGTCTTTTCCGCGCCCCAGCGTTGCTGCCAGCGCGCCACCAGCCATTCGGGATGCGACCAGCCGAGCGCCGGCCGGGAGATTTTTAAATCGGCCAGAAGTTTTCCGGCTTCGTCCTGTTCGCGCAAACAGCCGCGCAACACGGCGTTCATGAAACCGGCTTGGGCACCGTATCCGTTGCGTTTGGCGAGCTCGACGGTTTCATGCACCGCCGCGTGGTCGGGAATCCGGTCGAGCCAGAAGATCTGGTAGAGGCCGAGCCGGAGCAGGTTTTGGAGGCCGGGTTTTTGTTCCCGCTGATCCGTCTTCCGGCCGATCAGCCAGTCGAGGGTGGCCTGCCAGCGGACCACCCCATAGACCAGCTCCTGGCACAACGCGCGATCCACGGGTGAGAGCCTGGTTTTGGCCAGTGCGCGTTCCAGCAAATCCTCCGCAAAGCCGCCGCCGGCATGCCGTTGCCGCAAAACTTCCCATGCAATTTGTCTTGGATTTTGGTCGTTCACCGCATTTAATAGGGGCATTGTGCGTTCTTAGTGCTGGAAAAACGATGCTTTTATGAGAGAGGAATTTGAGAAATTGGCTGCCGCGGGCAAGATTGAAGGCCGCCACGTCGAGCCGCTGACACTACTGGCCACCGGCGGTTTTTGCATGCACCGCAGTTGGGGTTTCGGCCGGATCAAGACCGTGGACACGGTGTTCGCGCGGTTCACCATTGATTTTCCGGGCAAGCCGGGCCACACGATGGATTTGGCGTTCGCCGCCGAATCGCTGAAGCCGATTTCCAAGGATCATATCCTGGCGCGCAAGGCCATGGACCTCGAGGGCCTGCACCAAATGGCCGCCCGGCACCTGGATTTGATCAAACTGGTGCTGAACAGTTACGGCGGCAGGGCAACGGCAGACCAAATCCAGCAGGCGCTGGTGCCCGATGTCATTCGCGACGACTGGCGGAAGTGGTGGGAAACCGCCAAACGCGAAATGAAGAAAGACGGGCATTTTGTCGTGCCGCTTAAAAAAACCGAGCCGGTGGTCTTTCAAGAGCAGGAAACGACACTGCAAAACCGGTTGCTGACGGATTTTCGGGCAGCCAAAGGTTTGAAAGCCCGCGTGGGGGTGGTCGGTGAAGTCCTCAAGAATGCAGCTGATTTGACAGACAAACAGTCGGCGGCCAATGAAATCCTTCAGGCGCTGAACACGGACATTATCTCCCATCAGCGCACCCAACCGTCGGTCGCACTCGAAGCGGTCTTCGCCCGCGATGAGCTCCGCGCCGTCGCCGGGCTGCCGCCGGGCACCGACGAAATCACCGACACGCAAATCTGGACGCAGGAAAACGTCAAGTTCGGTCCGGTGCTGGAATTGATTCCGGCCGCCAAACACCATCGGGCTCTGGAATCGTACAAAACGGCGAACCCCGAGCGCTGGCACGAAATTCTGCGCGGCTCGCTCAACATCGTCACCGCCAAGCTGTGCCGCGAATTTGCCAATCTGCTGATTCAGGAAGGCAAAATGGATTTGCTCAAGGAAACGCTCGCGCGCCTCATCAACCAGCACACCGCCAGCAGCGAACTGTTGCTCTGGCTGGGCCGCGACCGCAGCGACGCGTATGCCGACATTCTCGGGCCGGAGGTGTTCCGCGCCATGCTCACGGCGATGGAACGCGACCAATTCAACGAGAAACGCTCCAACCGCCTGCGCGAGTTCATCCTCGACGACCACGAATTGCTCGCCGAATTGACCGCGTCCGCCGACATCGACGTCGTGAAGGATCTGACGCGCGCGCTGCAATTCTCGCCCGTGTTCGACGACATGGACAAACGCTCGCTGCTGGCGCGGCTGGTCAAGGCGCATCCCGCCGTGCAAGCGCTCGTCAGCGGCGAACAGACCCGGCAGGACAGCGCCCTGTTGGTTTCCTGGGAAAGCCTCGAACGCCGCCGCGGCGAGTATGAGGAACTCGTGCAGAAAAAGATCCCCGCCAATTCAAAGGAAATCGCCATCGCCCGCAGTTATGGCGACCTCAGCGAAAACCACGAATACAAGGCGGCCAAGGAAATGCAGAAAATTCTCATGCGCCGCAAAGAAGAACTGGAAACACAACTGGCGCGCGCCCGCGGCACGGATTTTTCCAACGCCAAGACCGACGCCGTCGGCATCGGCACCATCGTCCTGGCCACGGACCTGGGCGCCAACCAGTCGGAGAGTTTCACCATTTTGGGTGCCTGGGATTCCGACCCGGAGAAGGGCGTTATCAGCTATCTTTCGCCCGTGGCGCAATCGTTGCTGAACCGCAAGGTCGGCGAAGAGGTGGAATTTGAGTTTCACGGCGCCATTCACCGGCATCGCATCGAAAAGATTGAGCCATGGAAAATCCCGGGTACGCCGCTGGCGGAAACGCCGGCACCCGTCCCGGCGCAACAGCCGCAGGCTTGAATTCAGGATTTACGATTGATGATGGATGACCCGGCGCGGCCGGTTCGCAAATCCCCAATCATCAATCGTAAGCGCCTTCAAGCCTTGCCCCCGAAGCTCACGTAATCGTCCACATCCAGGACGTCGAACCAGGTGGCAATATCGTCGCGCTTCGGGGCGGCGGCCTTTTGGATATCGTTGAAATGCTCGCGCGATTCGGGATTGTCCGGCGCGGCCTGTTCCTGCCACGCCGACCAGGCCAGGATTTCCGGCATGGTACGCTTATACTTGGCGTTTTGATTGATCCATTCCAAAACTTCCGAGTCGCTTTGGTTCAGTTGTTTCTTCAACGGTTCGGGATCAATGCCGACGAATTCAAGGAAACCCTGGTCAAGGGGGCAGGCGTAATGGTATTCGCCGTTTTTGCCGGCAACCGTCGCCCGGCCCTTGTCCAACATGCGCGGTAAAATCACGTAACCGCCGAGCCGCACACGCGGACTGCGCGGTGGAAACTTCGTCAAATCAGGTGTATTCAGTGACATAATCGTTTTGAATTGGTTCGGTCCGTTGCGCCTCCGGCCCCTTGCCGGATTTTGCAGCGTGAGCCTAAATTGCCGCGAAAATGGCGAATTGCAAGCGGGGCGCAAAGATTTTATCCTGAGGGCGTGAAACACTCTGGCAAAGCGTCGCTCGCCGCGCTGCGGCTCATCGGTCTGGCGGGGGCGGCGGTCCTGGTGTTGCTGGCCGTGGCGTTTTTGGCCAAGTGGGCCGCCTTCTTCATTCTGAATTACATGACGTGGGCGCTGGTCGCGCTCTGGGGCCTGTTTGCGGTGTTCACGTTCTATTTTTTTCGCGACCCCGATCCGCTCGTGCCCGCCGGACCCAACCTCGTTATCTCGCCCGCGCACGGCAAGGTGGATGTGATTGATACAACCACCGAACCCGACTACCTCGGCGCCGAATGCCAGCGCATTTCCATATTCCTTTCCGTGATTGACATTCACGTGCAGTGCGCGCCGCTCACCGGTCGCGTCGCGTTTTACAAATATACGACCGGCCAGTTTTTAAGCGCCCTCAAGACCGAATCGGCGCAGTTTAACGAAAATCTGCTCATTGGCCTGGAGGCGGCCGAGCCGCGGGGCGAAAAAATCGGCCTGCGCCTCATCGCCGGTTTGATTGCGCGGCGGATCGTGCCGTGGCTCAAGGAAAACGACATCGTCCAGCGCGGCGAACGCATCAGCCTGATCCAGTTCGGTTCGCGCGTGGAGGTTTACCTGCCGCGCCGCGCCCAAATCAAGGTGAAGCTTGGCGACCGGGTGGTCGGGGGCCAAACCGTGATTGCCGCCTTTGATTGAACCCGTTATGACCCCGCCCAATTCTCCGAATCTCCCAGCCGACCCGTCTGACCACGGCCAGTTGAAGATTTATTTCCTGCCGAACCTGCTGACGGCCGGCAACCTGTTCTGCGGTTTCGTGGCGCTGACGAAAATCGTGGAAGCCGACCCGGCGAGTGATTTCTATTTCGCCCAGATCAAGCTCGCGCTCGCCTTTATTTTGCTGGCCTGCATTTTTGACCTGCTCGACGGCCGGGTCGCCCGGCTGGGGGGCGCGGACAGCCCGTTCGGACGTGAATTCGATTCACTGGCGGACCTGGTTTCCTTCGGCATCGCGCCCGCGTTTCTGGTGCAGCGCGTGGTGCTGGCGGACGTGTTTGGCGAATATCGGCAAATCAGTTGGTTCATCGCTTCCATTTACCTGCTCTGTGGCGCGTTCCGGCTGGCGCGGTTTAATGTGTTGTCAACTTTCGCCAGTGGTGGCGGCAAGGATTTTCTGGGCTTCCCCATTCCGTCGGCGGCGGGTCTGGTCGCCTCGCTGACGCTGTTGATTATTCATTTCAATGAAAACGAAAAGAGCCTGGGCCGATGGAATTATCTGTTGGCGGTGGTCCTGATTTTCCTGTCCGCGATGATGGTGAGCACCGTGCGGTATCCCAGTTTCAAATCGCTGGGGTTGCGCTCGACCAGCACTTTCATGAAAGCCATCGGCGCGGCGCTGTTCCTGGGCTGTCTGTTGGTGCTGCGGGAACGGGTCCTTTATTATGTGCTGCCGGCGTTTTTCACCCTCTACCTCGTTTACGGTTTCGTGCGGCCGCGGCTCTCGCGGGCGTGGCGGCAGGAAATCGAGGAAGAGGAAGAAGACGAACTGGAGGCGCACTGAGCGATGCTGGAACCTTCAACCATACTCCTGGCGGGGATGACGGGTTTGATCAGCGGACTGCTGCTCTCCATGCCCATCGGGCCGGTGAATCTTTCTATCATCAACGAGGGCGCCTGCCGCGGTTTCATGCGGGGAGTGCTGGTGGGGCTGGGCGCATCGGTGATGGAACTGATTTATTGCACCATCGCGTTCACAGGCTTCTCGTCGTTCTTCGACGACCGCGTGGTCAAGGCTTCCATGGAAGTGTTCAGCTTCGTTTTCCTGTTGTTTCTCGGCGCAAAATTTCTTGTGGCCAAAACCCCCACGGCCCCCACGCAACTCGGCGCCGCGGCCGGGAGGATCGAAGCCCGCGTCGGTGAAAAACTGCACCCGCATTCGGCCTTTATGAACGGTTTTGTCCGCGTGTTGGGCAATCTCGGCGTGCTGCTCTTCTGGATCGTGCTCGCGGCCAACTTCATGTCGCACGACTGGGTGGCGGACACGCTGGTCGCCAAAGCCACGTGCATCGGCGGCGTGGCGGTGGGCACCAACTTGTGGTTTTGTGTCCTGAGTTACGGCGTATCGCGCGGGCACGGCCGGTTCAGCGAAAATACGCTGGTGCGCATGCAACACCTTTCCGGCCTGTGCCTGGTCGCGGTGGGACTTTTCGACGGCGGACACATCGTATGGCAGCTGGCCAGGCACAAAATTTGATGGCAAAATCTTTCTGCGCCGCCCGTTTCCTGGTAATGGCCTCTATCGGCGCGTCTCCGTGGTAAATTTATGCTGAAAGCCGGAATCGTCGGATTACCCAATGTGGGCAAATCCACCCTGTTCAACGCCGTCACGCGCACCCGCAAGGCCGCGGCGGAAAATTATCCCTTCTGTACCATCGACCCGAACGTCGGCGTTGTCACCGTGCCCGACGCGCGGCTCGCACCGCTGGCCAGGATTGCCAAAACCACCGTCATCATCCCGGCGGCCATCGAATTCGTGGACATCGCCGGTTTGGTGCAGGGCGCCAGCGCCGGCGAAGGCCTGGGTAACAAGTTCCTCAGCCATATCCGCGAAGTGGATGCCATCGTCCAAGTGGTCCGCTGCTTTGAAGACCCGGATATCCACCACGTCACCGGCAGCGTGGATCCGGTGCGGGACATCGAAATTATCAACACGGAACTCGCCATCGCCGATCTGGACAATGTGAAAAAGCGCCGGGACAAACTGGCCAAGGACGTAAAACGCGGGGACAAAGCCGCCACGACCGAGGACGCCGTGCTGGCCAAAATTGAACCCGTGCTCGACGCCGGCAAGCCGGCATTGACCGTTAAGCTCACACCCGAGGAAAAGCAAATCGCCCGGAACTTTTTCCTGCTCACGGACAAGCCGACCATTTTCGCCTGTAACGTGAAGGAATCCGACCTCGCCCATGCCGGTAAGAATCCGTTCGTCCAAAAAGTAAGCGACTATGTCAAAACCCACCTTGCCTGCGAAGCCGTCGTCATCAGTGCGCAAATCGAGAGCGACTTGGTTGATTTGTCGCCGGACGAGGCGAAACAATTTCTCAAGGAACTCGGAGTGGAGGAATCCGGCGTCGGCGCGCTCATCCGCGCCACGTATCATCTGCTCGGCCTGCGCACGTTCCTGACCGCCGGCGAAAAGGAAGTACGGGCCTGGACGATTCATGCCGGCGACACTGCGCCCAAGGCCGCGGGGGTGATTCATTCCGATTTCGAACGCGGCTTCATCAAGGCCGAAACCGTCGCCTACGATGTTTTGGTGAAATGCGGCTCCGTCGCCGGCGCGCGCGAAAAAGGCCTTTACCGGATGGAAGGCAAGGAATACGTCGTCCAGGACGGTGACGTGCTGCTGTTTAAGTTTAATGTCTGAATTTCCGTAGCAGCCGACCTGAGGCTCACTATTTTCGAATTACGATTTGCGCGCTCTGCCCCATTTTCGAAGGTCTCGTCAATCGTAAATCGAATATCGCAAATTTAGCCAGAGCCCCGTTACCTCGGCTGCTGCGTTCCCAAACGATACCGTCGCATCTTTAAATCCACTTCCTGCGCCCAGGCGTCAATGCCGCCGCGCAGGCAACGCACGTTCTGCAAACCGTGCCCCATGAAATACGCCGCCGCGTCCAGGCCATTTTTGCCTTGATGATCCACAACGATGATCGGGTTTGTGTTCGAACCGCTCGCCATGAGTTCCCGCATCACGTCCTGCGAAAGCAGAACCGAGCCTTCGATACGGACCGCGTCGAATTCCTCGCGCGACCGGACGTCCACCAGCTTCACCGATTTGTCCCGCCGCAAAAATTCGACCAGTTCCCCGGGTGAAATCAACATTTTCGCGTCCTGTTCGTGGCTGGACCGGATATGCGCCAGCACTTCGGAGACGTCCAGATTGCCATTGCGCGCGCAGACCTGCGCCAGGGTTTCGTCCGGTTGAAACCCGCAACTGCTGCACCCGCCGATATGATACCGGCGGAACAACGCCCGCTGCGCGCCGGGAAAAATTTCCAGCACGGCGCGCATTGGTGATTGCGGTTGGATGTTGGATTCGGTCATCACCATCACTCACCAAATTTGCCCGCAAAATGCCGGTTTGTCCACCTTCGCCAATCCCGGCGCACGTTGGCTGGTTGGGTGCGCGGTTACGGATCGTTCCGGCTCAACGGCACATGCCACCCTCCCCGCGGCCTGCCTTGTTGGTCAGCGCGAGGAGGGAGCGGCGGTTGCGGGCGGGTTCCGCCGGAAAAGACGCAGCAGCCGTTTGCCGATGGAATAGATGATCAGCCAGCACGCCACGAGCAGCAAGAGCGCCAGAATCAACGCGGCCACCGGCCACAACACCGCGACGACGGACAAAATGGCAGCAACGATCGCTTCAATGGTTGCCAGCACGGGATTTCCCAAACCCGCGGTCGTCGTGGAGGAGAGCAACCGTAATTTCGTCGTCGCCAGTTGAGTGGACGTGGCCATGCCACCCCCGGCGATGATGGCCAGCGTCCAGCGCCAGAACGGGTCCACACCGGTCATCACCAGGGCCGCCACACAAATGCCCGCCGCACCCGCCACCGGGACGGCGATGGCATCCAGAAAATTGTCCACCCACGGAATGTAATAGGCGCCGATTTCAACCACCGTGGCGACCGCAAAGGCAATCAAGGCCGGGGTGGTTCCAATCCAGGCGAAAGAATTGTCGAGCTGCACATATCCGGTCAGCGCCGCGATGCTCAGACAAAGCAACGGTACAAAAATGCGGAAACCGCACGCCGCGCTCAAGCCGATGCCGAGGCAGATGCTAAGGAAAATCTGCAGGTCATCCATGTGTATCCAAGATACCTCAATGCGGCAAAATGCCAACGCCTTCTCTGCTTGCGCAATGAACAGGCTTCCGCGGCGGCCGTATCCGGGCTAACGTCCGGCGATGAAAAAGCCCACCCAGGCCAAACCGGTGGAACGCCTGTTTCCGTTCGTGCTGCGCTCACGCAATCTGCTGGTGGGCCACGAGACCTTGCGCCGCAACAAGGGCAAGCTGCACTTCGTGTTGATCACCTGCGACCTCCCGGAACGCAGCCGCGCCGAAATTCTGAGGGATTTCGCGCATTACCCGGTGGTGCAGTGTTACGTGGCGGCGGACCTGGAGAAATTTTTCGGCGTCCAGGGAGCGAAACCGATTGGGTTCAGGAAGTCCGGCCTTGCCCAATCCATTTACGCCGAACTGAAGGGGCACCGGATCAACCAACCGATGACGAAGTCCAAGCCTCCCGCATCGCCTCCCACTCCTCCCGGCGCACCAATAGCTTCGTGAGATTTTCCCTCGTTGACAAGGAATCGGACCGGTGGATTTGGTGGCGCGTCGCTTTAGCTCGGAGTTCCGCGTTTACGCGGCCGTCTGAGGGCCGGGACTCTCAACGTTCGTCAAATTGACCCGTTTCCGCAGATTTCAGGAGCTTGACGGCAGAAAGCTTTTTGTTATCTTGAAATCGTGAACAGCACGCAAGCGAACCACGCAAGCAGCAGCCGGTTTTTCTTTTATCGGTTTTGGCTGACAGGCGCGCGCTTGCGGCTGCGATAGAACTATTTTAACAACAAATCGCCGCAGGTTGCCAGACGCCTGCGGCGTTTTTGTTTTGGCAAACGGCGGCCAACCTGAAAACAACCCATGATCATTGTACTGAAACCCCGGATTTCGCGGAAGGAGGAACGTGCCGTCCTCCGCGAAATCCGCAAGCTCGGCTATGCCACGCACGTCATGCGCGGCGTGGCGCGCACCGTCATCGGCGCCATCGGTGACGAACTCACCCACGCCAACCTGGAAACGCTGCTGGCGCAGTTTCCGCAGGCGGTTGAGAGCGTTACGCCCATCCAGAAGCGCTACAAACTGGTCAGCCGCGAAGCGCATCCGGCCAATTCCACCATCCTCGTCCGTGAACAGGTCATCGGCGGCAAAAAACTTCACGTCATGGCCGGGCCTTGCTCCGTGGAAAGCGAAGACCAACTGCTTCGCACCGCTGAAGCGGTAAAGGCCGCCGGAGCAACCATCCTGCGCGGTGGTGCCTTCAAGCCCCGCACGTCGCCGTATGAATTCCAGGGATTGGGCGAGAAGGGCTTGAAGTTGCTCGCCAAGGCACGGCGTGTTACCGGGCTGGCGGTCATCACGGAACTGCTTTCCGAAAACCACGCCGAACTGGTGGCCGAATACGCGGACATCATTCAGATTGGCGCCCGCAACGCGCAAAATTTCCAGCTGCTCATCGCCGCCGCCAAAACCGGCAAGCCCGTTCTGCTCAAACGCGGTCTCGCGATGAAGATCGAGGAATGGTTGCTGGCGGGGGAGTACGTTCTTTCCCATGAAAATCCGCATCTCATGTTCTGCGAACGCGGCATCCGCACGTTCGAGACCTACACGCGCAACACGCTTGACCTTTCTGCCGTTCCCATCATCAAGCGCGAGTCGCATTGCCCGGTCGTGATTGACCCGAGCCAGGGTGCCGGGCGCGCCGACCTGGTGACGACGCTGAGCCAGGGCGCGGTGGCCATGGGCGCGGATGCGCTGTTGATTGAAGTGCACCCCAACCCTGCCGAAGCCTGGAGTGACGGCGCGCAACAGTTGTCGCTCGACGGGTTCTCCCAATTGATGAAGGAATTGCAGCCATTCATTCAGGCCGCTGGGCGCGTATAATCGCAGTTGGCGTTTCGCCTGCGGCGGGTGTTGAAACGGCGACGCCCGCCGCTTTGATACCGCCGGAACAACGCCCGCTGTGCGCCGGGAAAAATCTCCAGCACCTCGCACATGGTGGAATTAGGTGAAGCGTTTATGCTCATCGTCACAATTCAATGCGTTGCCCGCGTCTTTCTTTGGCGAAATAATTGATGCTCGTTCCTGACGGCAAGTTGTGCTCTTTCAAAACCTCTTTAACTGTCTCCAAGCTGTTACTGCCGTCAATAACCAAAAGGTCAATGTAAGCGTTTTGATGTCCGTAAGCACCGCCAAGCAATTGGCCATTCGACTCCGTCCGCAACGCTTGATTTAAGGCGTCTTCAATTCTCCCCCGCGCTTCGCTCTGTTTCCCTTCAGGTAAAAATGCAGCGCGAAATGAAATGAAAACAAAGTCTGCTCCGGTATTTTCCAGCGGATTTGGAAGTTCACCTTTGCTCCTGACGTAATCATTGACTATGGGAATATGGCTTGTCGTTCCAACAAATATGTCGCCCCGCAAAAAATCAGCGTGAGTTTTTTCAAAACGGTAACTAGTCCATATTTCTCCGGGTGGATATTTTATCCAGCCGGTTTCTGTTTCCAACGCTTTCACATACGGCTGCAATTCCTGCAACGGCATCGCTTCGGCCAAACGTTGGTCGTTTAATTTGATTTCGCCAACCCATTGCTGCGTACCGAATTCACCGAGAACTTCGTCAAGAAACAAGAATAAAACCGTCCACCGGTTTTGTTCCTCCATTTTAGCAAACAGCGGATGCCAGACAATTAAGTCTATTTTTTTATTTTCTCGATCAATTTCTGGGACCAGCCAGAACTCAATCGGATCAAAAGTCATACCCTGAATTTGGATTTTTTGGCCCTCGATCGTTCCAGGCTGACGTGCCGGGTAAAACGTCCATCCTGGCAGGACAGGTGCTTGGCTACGCCAAAAGGCGGCAAGCAATTGACGATGCGGGTTTCCTGCTCCCGTCAAAGTGAAAGAATGTCCATTTCCATTTTCGCCTGGCCCAAACACCCAGGCAAAACCGGGCAACATCTCGTCAACTTTGGCACTGACTTCTGTCGCAAGGCTTGGACAATTCTTGGCTTCGATGGTTTGATAGAAACGTGGTGCAACCTCGGCATACCAATTCCAGAAGTCTTGAACCCTGTTTTTAAAAGTTACTTCCCCCTTGGTAGGCTCATGTCGTTTGAAAAGTGAAAGCATACTCAGCGTTTGGGAAAGATCATAGGCCGAAAAATTTCTGGATTTCCTTCACCACTTCGACGAACCGGTCCACTTCGGCTTTGGTGTTGTAGAAATAATAGCTCGCGCGGGCGGTGGATTCCACGCCGAGCTTGTGCATGAGCGGTTGCGTGCAGTGGTGGCCGCCGCGCAACGCCACCCCCGCCTGGTCCGCCAGCGTCACCACGTCATGCGCGTGAACGTCCTTCAGCAAAAAACTCACGAGGCCGCCACGATCTCGTTTTGGGCCGAACAAGCGGATGTCTTTGATCGCGGCCAGCTTTTCGTAGGTGTAATGCGCAAGTTCCTGGTCATGTTTCCAGATGTTCGCGCGCCCGATGTTGTCGAGGTAATCCATCGCCACATGCAGACCGATCGGCCCGGATATATCCGGCGTGCCGGCCTCAAACCGGTGCGGGGCTTTTTTGAACTCGGTCTTCTGGTATTCCACCGACAAAATCATTTCACCCCCGCCCTGATACGGCGGCATGGCGTCGAGCAGTTCCTGCCGGCCCCATAACACGCCGATGCCGGTCGGTCCGCAAATTTTATGTCCGGAGAACGCGAAGAAATCACAGCCGATGGCCTGCACGTCCACGGGCATGTGACCGGCGCTCTGCGCGCCGTCCACGAGCGTCGTGATGCCGAGCTTGCGCGCCCGGGCGCAAAGGTCGGCCACGGGATTCACCGTCCCAAGCGAATTGGAAATATGAACCATCGAGAACATTTTCACCTGCTTCGTCAACAGTGAATCGAGTTGGGACAAATCGAGAACGCCTTCATCGCCGGTAATGGGCACGTAGGCGATTTTCGCGCCCGTGCGCTGGGCGAGCAATTGCCACGGGACGAGGTTGCTGTGGTGCTCCATCTCCGTGAGCAGAATCACGTCACCGGCCTTGAGATTTTTTGCGCCCCAGGAACTGGCGACGAGGTTGATGCCTTCAGTCGTGCCGCGCGTGAAGATGATTTCTTCGGCATTTCGGGCATTGATGAATTTGGCAGCACGCGCCCGGGCTGCTTCGTAACCGGCCGTGGCGCGGTTGCTGAGTTCATGGATGCCGCGATGGACATTGGCATTGTCGCGCTCGTAATAATGCTGCAACGCCTCAATCACCGCCCGCGGTTTCTGCGACGTTGCGGCGTTGTCGAAATAAATCAGCGGCTTGCCGTGGACCTGTTGGTCAAGGATGGGGAAATCCTTTCGCAGCGCAGTCCAGTCTATCTTTGCATTACCCATTTAAGAGTTTTTGACCACTGATGGACCAGGATTAACACCGATCTATTGGAACCCCTCACCCGGTTTCGCTTTGCTCAACCACCCTCTCCCCGCTGGGCGGGGAGAGGGCAAGGGCGAGGGGCGCTCATTTTAAGCCGTGCACAACTGTGTCCATCCGTGGTCGAAATCACATCAAACCCAGTTGCAGCTTGGCCGCCTCGGTCATCATGCTCTGGTTCCACGGCGGGTCCCAGACGAGCTCGACGTTCGCCTCATCAATCGGTTCGAGGTTCATCAGTTTATTTTGCACGTCCTGCGCCAGCATCGGCCCCATGCCGCAGCCGGGCGCGGTCAGCGTCATTTTCACGTCCGCCTTGAAACTGTTTTCGCCGGCGGGCGTCAGATGGCAATCGTAAATCAGGCCGAGGTCCACGATGTTGACGGGAATCTCCGGGTCGTAACACGTCTTGAGCGCGTCCCAGACCTGCTTCTCCAGTTGTTCGGGCGTGACGCCGACACTTTGTGCCGGGGCCGCCGCAGGTTTAACCTCCGTCTCCACGCCCAGCGCGTCGGCGTCCTTGCCGTCGATGCGGAACATGTTGCCGTTGACGATGACGGTATAACTGCCGCCGAGCGATTGCGTGATGTAAGCCTGTTCGCCTTTCTGCAGCGTGACCTTCGTACCGACAGGCACCACGGCCGCCTCGACGTCGCGACTCAAAATTTTCGGTTCAGAATTCATAGCACACTTAAGTTTAAATTACTTCACGTATCATCGCCGCAAACGCGGTTGAAATCAATCAGGTCTGCTCGTTTTCCGTCGTGACCGGCTGGGCGTCGCCTTTGAGCGCCGCCATGACGGCGTGCCACGCGAGGATGGCGCACTTGACACGCGCGGGAAATTTATGCACGCCCGCGAACACCGCCAGTTTGCCCACGTCGCCCTGGACATTGCCGGTCATGACCATTTCGTGCACTTGGCGGAACATCTTTTCCACGTCCGCCTTCGTCTTGCCCTTCGCAAACTCCGTGAGCAGCGACGCCGACGCCTTGGAAATGCAGCAGCCGGAACCGACGAAGCTGATGTCGCTGATGGTGTCGCCGTCCAGCGCCAGAAAGAGCTTCAACTGGTCGCCACAGAGCGGATTGTGGCCCTGGGCCGAGCGGGTCGCCGCGGACATCTCATGGAAATTCCGCGGCTGCTTGCAGTGGTCCAGAATGACCTGCTGATAAAGATCGTTCAGTTCGTCGAACATACTGGCACTGGATACATGGATAAATGGATTATTGGATTATTGGCTCAAGACCGCTTACCACGCTGTTTGTCCAACCATCCATTAATTCAAAAATCCATCAATCCAATCATTTTAAGTGCGGGTTGGCCTCCAGCCGGTCCCAGATGACCTTGTCCAATTCCTCGCGCACGGCGTCGTGTTTCACCCGCGCGATGATTTCGCCGGCGAAGGCGTGAATCAACATCCGCCGCGCGGTGTCCTGGCCCAGGCCGCGCGAGCGCAGGTAGAAAATGGATTCGTCGTTCAACTGGCCGACGGTGGCGCCGTGCGTGCATTTCACGTCGTCAGCGTAAATTTCGAGCTGCGGTTTGGTGTCGGCGGTGGCGTCGTCGGAGAGCAAGAGATTCTTGTTCGTCTGCTTGGCATCCGTCTTCTGCGCGATCGGATGAACGTAAATCCGCCCGTGGAAAACGCCCCGGGACTTGTCGTCGAGGATGCCGTTGAAATATTCGTGGCTGGCGCAATGCGGCTGCGCGTGTTCGACAATCATGTGGTGATCGGCCAGCTGTTCGCCGCGCGTGAGGTAAAGGCCGTTTAAAATACATTCCAAACCTTCGCCGGCAAGCCTGGCGCGGATATTGTTGCGCGACAATTTTGCGCCCAGCGCGAACGAATGGACCTGGACGTTGCTAACCCGACCGAAGTTCCCGACAATGGTCGCCAGATGAAATGCGTCCGGCGCCTCGTCCTGGAATTTCACGTGTTCCAGCGCTGCGTTGTCGCCGGCGACAATCTCCGTGACAGCGTTGGTAAAGTACGCGGCGTCATCCGCGGCCAGGTAGCTTTCGATGACCGTTGCCTTACTGCCGGCCTCGGCCACGATGAGGTTGCGCGGCTGGATGGTGTCGCCGGCGTGTTTCGCGGTGGAAATGAAAATAAGTTGAATGGGCTCGGCCACGGTCTGGTGGGGCGGGATGTGGACATAGCCGCCGTCGAGGAAAAACGCCTGGTTCAATGCGGTGAACGCATTGCCCTCCGTCAACGCAAACCGGCCGAGTTGTTTTTCAATGAACCCGGAATCCGCAGCCAGGGCGGCGGCGAGGCTGGCGACTTTCACGCCTTCCGGCAGCCTGGGCACGGCCGATAGCGCGGCATTGAAATGACCGTTTACAAAAACCAGCCGGGAACCCGGCAGATGGGCAAAGACGTATTTCTCCAGCGTGGCCCTGGCGGCGGCTCCGTCGGCGGATTCCGACATCGGCTTGAATGGCAACCGGGCGAGCGGCGCCACGTTCGTGAAACGCCAGTCTTCGTCGTGAACGGTGGGAAAACCGAGCTCGGAAAACCGTGCCATGCCGGCCTTGCGGAGTGGCAACAGCCAGGCCGGTTGATGCGGTACCAACTCGAAACCGCGGAACTTTTCCAGAAACGGTTCGGCGCCTTTTGCTAATGCCTTGGGTGTCGTTTGCGTCATAATTCAGTGTCCGGTGCAAAAATCAGACCGTCAATCTTCCATGCCCTCCACCACCGCGCAAGTCTGGAGCGCGACAGATTTGCTGGAGTTCAGGCTTCCGCCGGCAAGCCAAAGGCAAGCTAACGCTTGAATTCCAACGCCAGAACACCCCGTTTGCGTCCTGCAAACTTGTTTTCGGGCGCGAAGCTGGCAATTTGGTGAGACATGCTCTCGCAAGCAGAAATTCAAAACGCGTTGAAGGCCGTCAAATACCCCGGTTTTTCGCGCGATATCGTCTCGTTCGGGCTGGTAAAGGAAATTTCCGCCGTTCACGGCGCGGTGAGTGTTTTGCTGCAACTGACTTCGCCGCATCCCGACGCCGCACGGCAAATCAAGGAGGAATCCGAGCGCGTGTTGAAGGCGTTGCCGGGCGTGAATCACGTCCAGGTCGAAGTACGGCAGCCTGCCGCCGGCCAGGCCGGGCCAACCAATCCGTTTGCGAGTCAAAACCGCGTGCCGGGTGTCAAGCGCGTCGTTGCCATCGCCAGCGGCAAGGGTGGCGTCGGCAAATCCACGGTATCTGTCAACCTCGCCTGCGCGCTCAAACGTCTCGGCGCCCGTGTGGGGTTGCTGGATTGCGACATTTACGGTCCGAGTATTCCATTGATGATGGGCGTTCACGAACGTCCGACCATCAGCCCGCAGGAGCAGCTGGTTCCGCCGGTGGGGCATGGCGTGAAGGTCATGAGCATCGGGCTGCTGCTCACGGATGAGCAGCCGGTGATCTGGCGCGGGCCGATGATTACCAAGACCATCCAGCAATTTCTGATGGCGGTGGAATGGGGCGAACTGGATTTCCTGCTCGTGGATTTGCCGCCGGGCACGGGCGACGCGCAATTGTCGCTCTGCCAGACCGTGCCGCTCGATGGCGGTGTCATCGTGACCACGCCGCAGGAGGCGTCGCTGGGCGTTGTGCGCAAAGGCATTGCCATGTTCAACAAAGTGAACGTGCCGATTCTGGGCATCGTCGAAAATATGAGTTATTTCACCGCACCGCATGGTGAACGGGTGGAAATTTTCGGCCATGGTGGCGGCCAAACCGAGGCAGGACGGCAAAACCTTCCGTTTCTCGGCGAGGTGCCGATTTTCATGGAGATCCGCGCAGGGGGCGACCGGGGCGTGCCGGTGGTGGAGTCGGCCCCGGATGGCCCGGCGGCTGAAGCATTCGTCAGGATTGCAGCGTCTCTACGCAAGCAGTTGGAATAAACAATGTTGCACAAGCGGTTCACCCTCCGATGGTTGCGATTTCCGGGCAAAATTTTTATTGCAATCCGGTTGAAAAACCCTAGTTTTGCGTCACATTTTCTATGTCGATCGCTATGAAAGCTGCATCTCCAGCGGACGATTTGCTGAAGAATTCTTCGCTTTATCGCGAGTTCCAGGCCGAGCGCGAGGAAATTCTCAAGCACAAGTGGATTGAGTCGGAAAAGGCCGGGCATGACATCGGATTTGAACGGGCATTGACGGACTGGATCATCAAGCACCGGGCGAAGTGGCGCCGGGCGCGCCAAACCACCGGCCGCGGACAAAATTGAAAAGGTTCCTTTAAGGCGGCACCGTGAGGCTGCCAAGGAAATCATGAATGCATATTGCGCGACGCGAATCAACTCCGCCCGGCGGAGCGGTTCGCATTTTTTATTTCTTTCACCGGAATACCGACCGCCGTTTTGCACAAAGCTTGTCTGATTTTGGTTTATGGCTGAATCCAACGTCATCCTCGACGCCGCTGCGATGCAACGCGCGCTCACCCGCATCGCGCACGAAATTGTCGAGCGTAATGAAAACAGCGCGGAGGTCGTCCTGGCCGGCATTCCCGTGGGCGGCGACCATCTGGCCAAGCGCTTGGGCAAAATCCTTTCGGAAATCTGGTCCCAGCCCGTCCCGGTCGGCATTCTGGACGTGTCCATGCATCGTGACGATCTGGACCGGCGCGCCGCCCCGAACATCCATCCCACCGTCATTCCGTTTGACGTGACCGGCAAAACGGTCGTGCTGGTGGACGACGTGCTCTTCAGCGGCCGCACCACGCGCGCCGCCATGGATGCGCTCAACGATTTTGGCCGGCCCAAAAAAATCCAACTGGCGGTGGTGATTGACCGCGGCCATCGCGAACTGCCGATCAAGGCGGATTTTGTCGGCAAAAACGTGCCCACGGCCGACAATGAAAAAATCCGGGTGCGCCTGGTCGAAAACGACGGCGTGGACGAAGTCGTGCTGGAAAGGCTGAAATGACCTGGGCCCGCAAACATTTGCTCGACATCGAATCGCTCACGCCGGACGAAATCGTCACCGTGCTCGACACGGCGCGGGCGTTCAAGGCGGTCGGCCAACGCGCCATCAAGAAAGTCCCCGCGCTGCGCGGCAAGACGGTGATCAATTTGTTCGTCGAACCGTCCACACGGACGCGCATCAGCTTTGAGCTGGCCGAACAGCGGTTATCCGCCGACGTCATCAACTTCTCCACCGAGGCGTCGTCCTTCAAGAAGGGCGAAACCCTCAAGGACACCGCGCGCAATCTCGAAGCGCTCAATGCCGACTTTATCGTCATCCGCCACAGCGCGAGCGGCGCGCCGCATTTTCTGGCGCGCGTCCTCGATGCCCACGTCATCAACGCCGGCGATGGCGCGCACGAACATCCCACGCAGGCGTTGCTGGACGTGTTCACCATTCGCGAGCACAAGGGGAAAATCGCCGGACTGAACATCACAATTCTGGGCGACATTCTTTACAGCCGCGTGGCCCGCTCCAACATCTGGGCGCTGCGGAAACTGGGGGCGACGGTGACCCTGTGCGGTCCGGCCACGCTGGTGCCGAAAACCTTCGAGCAAATGGGTTGCCGCGTGACCTACGACGTGGACGAGGCGATCCGCGACGCGGACATCATCAACCTGCTGCGGATCCAGCACGAGCGCCAGCGCAAGACCATGTTCCCGAGCATCAACGAATACATCCAGCTTTTCGGCCTCAACAAGGCGCGGCTGGCGAAGGCGAAACCCGATGCGCTCATCATGCATCCCGGCCCGATCAACCGCGGGGTGGAGATTGACAGCGACATCGCCGACTCAAGCCGGTCGCTGGTGCTGGAGCAGGTGACCAACGGCCTGGCGGTGCGCATGGCCGTCCTCTTCCTGGTCAACGGCGGCAATGGACCCCAGGAAGTGGCGGGAAATTGACTTCTATTTCCGCTTCCAAAAAATCAAAAACGCGCCGAACAATCCCACCGCCACGCCGGCTACATAGTAGCGGGTGGCTTGGCCCAGCGGTTCGCCGGTAAACGCCTTGGTGAATTGCGAGCCAATCGAATTGGCCACGTCGTGCCCCTGCAGCAGCAGCAACAGGCCGACGACGACACAAATGACCCCGATCACTTTCTGCATAAATTCCTTCAAGTTGAACCTCGACGCCGGATCGTTTTCACCCAGGCACGCCGAAGTTTTAACCCGGCAGGCGGGAATTGTGAATATTAAATTGACTCATCGGGTTCAGGAAATCGACGGAGACTTGACGGTCCGGCGGACGGGGCCATTACGGCTGCCAGAGGGCGCGCCAGAATTGTTGGGAGGCACCCGGCGGGATGGGATTGGTGATATTCAAAGCCCCGTCCGGCAGCGTGTTGGTTGAGACCGGAACCCAGGTCTTGAGATCCGGGGAGGTCTGGACCACGTACGAAACATTGGTGTCGCCCAGCAGTTGGATCACAAACTGGCTGACCGAGCTGGACAAAACGGACAAACGAGGCGCCGCCGGCGTGCCCGGGGAAACCGTGAATGAAATGGGCAATGCCGTGACCGGCTGAAGCGAATCGCTGGTATTGACGAAGAGCGTGAACGTGTAAGTGCCCGGCGCCAGACCCGCCGGATTAAAAGCCAGATAGACTGTCAGGGCGCTCGACTTCGACACATACCCGTTGGTGGATGAAAAACTCAGCCAGGTCGGAATCGCGCTGGAGGAAGAGAGCGTATAGGCCAACGGCAAGCCACCGCTATTGGTTATCACTAATGGGACATTGAACGACGGCGCATTGGAAACTGCCGTTTGGTTCAGATTGGGAGCAACAATCCCGGCCTGTGCCGGAATGCCAACGTAGAGCGCCACGGACCGCAAAATCGGCGGCGTGGCCAGCGTCATGGGCACATTGCTGCTGGTGACGGTAAAAGTGAAGTTGCTGAGCGCGCCGGTCCCGAACGTATCCCACCAGGTGCCGGAATAAGTGCCGGGCTCCAGGCCGGCGACAACCACGGTCCCCGTGATACTCAGCCCTGGGGTGGCCGCGAAGACGTTGGTGCGGTTCCATAGCCAGAGCGCTTGCCAGTCGTTGGTGCCGACCGCGTAGGCGCCCAGCCCGGACACATACGGATTGAGCGTGATGTTGCCCAGCACAATC
>DASZAB010000022.1:0-5668 GCA_035945675.1 Verrucomicrobiia bacterium
CCTGCCTGCGACTAGCCATTATCCAAGTGGGATGTAAACCACTCGGCGGTTATTGGCAATCCCAACCTTTTCATGCGTCAGACAAATGCTGCGTAAGCGGGAAGGGGGCAGAAAGCAGAAATTCTTCCGCCAAGCGTCTAAACCGGTATGAGCGGATCAGGCGAGCGGACGCAGCATTCCGCGAACGAAGCAAAGAGCAGTGATGTATCGGCCCGCCCCCCCCATTCCAAAAGTCAAAGTCTTGGGATGGTTTCGGCTTTGCAGAGCTCCTGCCGGCAGGGGAGCGCGGGGGTTGATTCCTCCGCGCTCCCGGCACCTATGGAACTTTACGCCGGGTGCTCGGCGCTCAGAAGGGAGCGGCAGGTTTTGGGGTGCCGACTCCTGCGCTCTGAACCGTCCACTGGCCTGGGCATAACGTCGGCAAGGAAGATTACTAAAGTGATACGGTATTGCAAGCATTGTAAGTGATTCTGATTGCAGGCCATACCATCTTCCGGGCTGCGCCAAACTCGTTTTTAACCGGTCGAAAAACTCGTTTCAGTCGTAAAGCCCACACCTTGCTCCACTCGAAAAACGAGGCACACCGGCAGCCCATCCTCAACCTGCGCATCGCGCGGACGTATCTGACCACACGGGTAAAACCTCGACGCAAACCCGCGAGCGCGTCGCGGTCGCGCGCGCCGCCAGCTTGGCCGTTTCCAGCATAAGCCGAAAATCACCTGCAACGCGCGGATAGGAAGAAATCATCAGACCAACTCAACTCAGACTCTGAATAACCAGCGAAAACACGCTTCCAAACACCGGGTCAAACCGACTTTATGCGACAGCCGTTGGTCTGATAATTGCTGTTTTATGCTCTAAATTTAATTTAGTCTCCTATGGCAGCAATAGAAAATCACGCTCAACTATCCTGTTGGTTGAAAAGTTGTTCACGACGGGATGAGTTGCTCGCAGTGTTGGAGGGGTGGGATCGTTTTGTCAGGGGGCGTTTGGGAACGAAATGCTCATGCAGATTGTTCCGGGATTGGTGGCCATGAATCCGGTCATTGCATCGGGCTTTATTTTGGCGGGGGCTCGGCTTGGATTCCCGAAAAGCCCTGATCCGGTAAAAGCATCCGGGAACTGATTATGGCAAAATGGATGCAGAGTCGCAAGCTGACGACCTTCACGCGCGTGGTGATTCTCATCGCGTTTTACTTCATCGGGGGACTGCTCGGCAAACAGACTTCGTTTCTTTCTGGCAGTGTGGCCCTGATCTGGCCGCCGGCGGGCATTGCGCTCGCCGCCATCCTGCTGTTTGGCTACCGGTTTTGGCCGGGCGTGGCTCTGGGAGCGGTTCTGTTTTCGTTCATGGACGGAATGCCGTTGGGGTTTTTCACGCTTGGAACCGCCATTGGCAATACCATCGGGGCCGTCATTTGCGCTTTCCTCCTTGAAAAATTCATCGCCTTCAACAATGCGATGGAGCGCACCCGTGATGTGACCGGCTACATCGTGCTGGCCTGTTTTCTGGGGACAACGGTCAACGCCCTGTTCAATGTCGTCAGTCTGGCCTACAGCGGAACGGTGGCGTGGAACAATTTATTTTCCAGCACGCTGGTGTGGTGGGTGCCGAATGCCCTGGCCGGGCTGGTGGTCGCGCCGTTCATCATCACCTGGGCCACGCCGTCGGCCACGCGCTGGAATGCGAAGCTGATTGCCGAAGCCGTCATCTGCGGCGTGGGCCTGGTCGGCGGCACGCTGATTTCTTTCAATTCCTGGTTTGTCTATGGAATTCAAAATTATCCGCTGGCCTACCTGCCTTTTCCGTTTCTGGTCTGGGGCGCGTTGCGATTTGGCCAGCGTGGTGCCGCTACTGGAACGTTATTGGCATCCGTGCTCGCCATCTATTCACTTCATCGCGGGATCGGGCCATTCGTGGCGAACACCGAGACGAACAGTCTGATGCTGATTGGCAGTTACATCGGGATTCTGGCGGTTACCAATATGCTGCTGGCCGCCGCTGCCGCCGAACGCCGCGCCGCCGAATACGCGATGTCGGAAAGTGAAAAACGATTTCGCGCAGTGGTGGAGGACCAGACGGATTTGATTTGCCGGTTCACGCCCGACGGCCTGCTCACTTTTGTCAATGAAGCCTTCTGTCGCTTTCATGGCAGACGCAGTGATGAACTGATCGGCACCAATTTTTTTCAGACCCTATCCGAAGAGGATGCCGCCGTTCCTTTAAGCTACATCAATTCACTGCCGGCGGATGAACCGGTCGTTTCGTTCGACCATCGTTTGCACGCGCCGAACCAAGTGGTGGTGTGGCATCAATACCGGATCCGGCGCCTGTTTCAGGAGAAAGGCGGCACGCGGGAGTTTCAGGCGGTGATTCAGGACATCACGCAACGCAAACGATCCGAGCAGGCCTTGCGCGCGAGCGAGGAAAAATATCGTTCGCTCATTGATCACATCCCGGATGTGGTCTGGACGGCCGATGCCAACCGGAACCTGATTTATATCAGTGGCAACGTCGCCGAAGTGTCGGGTTTCGGCTGCGAAGAATTCCTTGATCCAGGCAGGCAATTTTGGATGGACCAAATCCATCCTGAAGACGCGGCGCACGTCAGGCAAGCTTACCAGAAGCTTTTCTCAAGTGGCGAAAAGTTCGACGTGGAATACCGTTTCCGCCGGAAGGACGGGGGATGGATCTGGCTCCATGACCGGGCGTTCGACACCCGCCTGTGTGAGGGAATCATGTGTGCCAACGGCATTTTCAAGGACATCACGCAGCGCCGGCAGGCCGAAGCCGCCCTCCAACACGCCAAAGATGCCGCCGAATCCGCGAATCTGGCCAAGAGCCGGTTTCTGGCCAACATGAGCCACGAACTGCGTACGCCGCTCAACGCCATTATCGGCTTTTCGGAAATCCTCGCCGACAAAACCTTCGGTGAAATGAACAACCGGCAACTTAAATACTGCAACAACATTCTGAACAGCGGACGACACCTGCTCCAGCTCATCAACGATATTCTGGATCTGGCCAAGGTCGAAGCCGGGCGCGTGGAACTGATGTGCCACACCTTCAACGTGGCCAAAGCGTTGTCGGATGTGCAAACCATTGTCAAAACGCTGGCGAATAAAAAGCATATCAACCTGGACTTCTATACGGCCTCGGATCTGCCACCGCTGTTCGCTGACGAAGCGAAGTTCAAGCAGGTCATGTATAACCTCCTTAGCAACGCCATCAAGTTCACCCCGGACGGGGGCAAAGTCCTGGTGACCGCGGCCATCCAACACGACGCCAACGCAGATGGGGGGCCGGCGAACGAGTTGTTGCGCGTCGCCGTCACGGACACAGGCATTGGCATCAAGGTGGGCGACCAGGAGCGCGTTTTCAATGAGTTCGAGCAGGTGGACTCTTCCTACGGCCGGCAGCAGCAAGGAACCGGGTTGGGGCTGGCGTTGACCAAAAGACTGATCGAAATGCACGGCGGTCGCATCTGGGTGGAGAGCGAAGGGGTCGAAGGCAAAGGCAGTACCTTCACTTTCCTGATTCCGGTTTCCAGGGCCGGAGTTGAACCGGCGCAACCGGCCGACCAGCCGGACGAGCGCGATGACACCATTCGTCCGTTGGTTTTAGTCATGACGAATGACGACTCCCATCAGCAACTGGTCGGCAATTATCTGACCGGCGCGGGTTACGACGTTGCGGTGGTTTCCGAAACGGCGGCGATGATTGCGGCGGTGCAAGCCCGGCGGCCTTATGCCCTGGTGATTGACCGGAAAGTCGGCAGCACGGGTGAGCGGCCGGACGACGCAGGCCGGGCGCCGGAACCATCCCAATCCGATTTTTCGGGCACCCTCATCCAACACAAGTGCCGTTCGGGCATCCCTGCCGGAATACCGCAGGTGATTTTTTCGGAGGACGGGAATGGCCGGCTGGCGTTCAGTTTGTTGGGCAAGGAGGGAACTGCTCCAGAGCGCGTGAGTTCCCGTTTGGCGGACGCCATCCGCCAATCTGACAAAACCACCGGCAAAGAACTCAAAACAATCCTGATCATTGACGACGAGCCTGTGTTGCTGGAATTGCTGACGAAAACTCTGCTGCAAAAAGGCTTTGGCATTCTTCGGGCTTCGGACGGCCGGACCGGTGTGGAGTTCGCCACGAATTATCTTCCCGAAGTCATCATTCTGGATTTCAAGATGCCCGACTTCAATGGAATTCAGGTTGTCGAACAGCTTCGCGCGCATCCGCGCACGAGAAACATTCCCATTCTGATCAACACTGGCATCGTGCTCAACGAAGAAGAACGCCACCGGCTGGCCGGTCATGTGCAGTCCATCATCTTTAAAACGGAGCGCGAAAATCTGCTCATGGAACTGGAACGTGTGGGCGCGTTAAGTGACGAGGCAGTGGAAACCCGGGTAACCTTATGATCGGCAATAAAATACTCATTATCGAGGACAATCTGTTGAACCTTGAACTGGCCACCGACTTGTTGGAGGCAAACGGCTTCGTGGTGGCTTCGGCACCAACGGCTGAAGAAGGAGTGCGGATGGCGCGCGAGCTTGTTCCGGACTTGATCCTGATGGATTTCAGCCTGCCCGGCATGGACGGCCTGTCCGCGACCAAATACCTCAAAACCGATCCGGCGACGCGCCACCTGCCGGTGGTCGGTCTTACGGCCAACGCCATGAAAGGCGACCAGGAAAGCGCGCTGGACGCGGGTTGTGACGGCTATCTGACCAAGCCGATTGACACCCGGACATTCGTCGCAACCGTAACCGGATTCATGGCGTCGGCAAACTCGCGCCGGACAAAAGAATAATTTCTTAAAAATATGCAAAACGAAATCGAAAACCTGAAAACCGCCGCCGCCGGGCCAATGTCCGGACGGGGATTGGTGCTGGTGGTGGACGACGAAGAGCAAAACCGCAGTCTGCTGCGCGACCCGCTGGAAGCGCGCGGCTATGATATTGCGGAGGCCGAAAACGGCTTGCAGGCGTTGCAGAAAATCGCCGGGCGGCCGCCCGATGTCGTCCTGCTCGACCTGATGATGCCGGAGATGGACGGCTTCGAAGTCTGCCGCCGGTTGAAGGCAGATTTGAGGACGGCGCACATTCCCATCCTGATGGTAACCGCGCTTTCTGAACGCAAGGAACGGCTGATGGGCATTGAAGCCGGCGCGAATGATTTTTTGAACAAGCCCGTTGATCTTCAAGACGTGATCCTGCGGGTGGGCAATGCCGTTTATGCGAAACGTCTCCATGACCGGCTTCAGCTTGAACAGGAGAAGTCCGAGCAGTTGTTGTTGAACATTCTGCCGAAGCCCGTCGCTGAACGGATGAAAAAAGGGGAGACAAATATCGCCGACAGTTATCCCAATGTCACGGTGCTGGTGGCTGATTTGGTTGGTTTCAGCACGCTATCAACCCACATCAGCCCCGAGCAGATCGTCCAGCTATTGAATGAGATTTTTTCCGCCTTTGATCTTCTGGCGGAAAAACACGGCCTGGAAAAAATTAAAACCATCGGCGACGCTTACATGGTGGCTGGCGGCATTTCCGTTCCCCGGCCAGACCACGCCGAGGCGAGCGCCGAACTCGCGCTTAACCTGCAAGAGGAAATTAAGCGGCTCAACCAGGAATACAACACATCCGTCCGTCTCCGGATCGGCATCTG
>DASZAB010000023.1:0-55066 GCA_035945675.1 Verrucomicrobiia bacterium
CACTAGTGTCCAAAATAGCATTCGAAAATGAGCTGAAAAGGATCGCCGTCTTTGATGAGATGAGGGTGAAATTGAAACCACAACTCATCATCAACGGAGATCCAAATGAATGCCACCGGCAGTCTGTTTAGCCAAATTCTCGCTCTCTTTCAACGCTCGGATTTTGCCCGCCATGTGCGGGAGCTCAAAGCCGAGCTTCGGGCCAAAGGCTTCAGCAGTTGGAATCAGTTTGTAGCGATGCTCTTCTGCCAACTCGCCCAAGCGCGATCCTTGCGCGAGATTTCTGATGGACTGAAGTCTTGTGAAGGCAAGCTCAAGCACCTGGGACTGGAGCAGGAACCCAAGCGATCCACGCTCTCTTATGCCAATGCTCACCGGCCTTGGGAACTATTCGAACGGCTCTTTTACGACTTGCTGGCGCAGTGCCAGGCCATCAGCCCCAAGAAGAAGTTCCGTTTCAAAAACCGCTTGCTCACGCTGGATAGCACTACCATCGAATTGTGTGCCAGCATGTTTGACTGGGCGCATTGGCGCCAGACCAAAGGCGCTGTCAAATTGCATCTGCTGCTGGATCACGACGGCTATCTGCCAGTGTTCGGGCACCTGACCGAGGGCAAGGTGGGCGACGTTAAAGTGGCTCAACGCCTTGATTTTCCAAAGGGAAGCATCGTGGCCCTGGATCGGGGATACTTGGATTATCATCTCTTTACGCGGTGGACGCGGGCGGGCGTTTATTTTGTCAGTCGCCTCAAGCGCAACGCGGACATCCAGATTGCTGAAAAGTATGAGGTGCCGCAAAGCCGTAATATCCTGGCTGACCAGAAAGTGCGTTTGCAGGCTTTTGTCGCTGGCCGGCCCGATCTGGAAGACCTGCGCATGGTTACGGTGTGGCTGGAGGACAAGCAGGAGGAGTTGGTGCTCTTGACCAACAACTTCCAGTTGGGCGCCAGCACCATTGCCGCCATCTACAAAGAACGGTGGCAGATCGAGTTGTTCTTCAAGCTGCTCAAACAGCAGCTCAAAATCAAAACCTTCGTGGGCACCAGCGCCAACGCCGTCCGCATTCAGATTTGGACAGCATTGATCGCCGTGCTGATCGTCCGCTACCTGCAATTTCGTTCCCAATTTCGCTGGGCCGTGTCCAATCTGGTCGCGTTGCTGCGTTGGAATCTCTTCAGTTATCGCAACCTTTGGGACTGGCTCAACCGGCCTTTTGATACACCGCCAGAACCAGTGCTGGACTTACAACTTACCTTGGACAGCATCGGGCGCTAAACCCGACAACCTCATTTCCAAAACAGACGAACACGCTGCGAAACCTCAATAGAATCAATGGCTCGACCACTACCATTTAGCGGTTTTGGACAGCAGTGCCGCTCGCAAGAAAACGGGTCAGTCCACACTATTGACAGTTTTCGATTCATTTCGCTTTGTTCGCCAGGCAATTGGCCACGTTCGTCCAACTGCCCATTTGCAGCCGTTGCGCAATCCATTTCAACGTCATAATGCTTTCCCGCCTCAACCGCAACGCCATCTTTACTTTCCCCAGATCTCCCTTGCGACGTTCCTGTAAATCCTTTTCCGTCCATCGTCGCCGCTTCAATTCCTCCACCACGATCCGCTCCGCCTTCTCTTCCCCCGACTCCTGGCGTTCCGCCCCATAATGACTTGCCCCAACCCGCTCGGACATTTGCGCCAATAATTCCTTCCGAAAGCCTTTGCCGCCCAAACACCACCCACGCCGCACTCCCTTCCATTCCTCCGCTCTGCCCTCCCACCGCCGCAACTCCATCCGCCGCGCAAATTCCTTTCGCCCGGCCGCGCTGTCTTTCGGTATCCCCATCTCCCCCAGCAGCCGGTCCACCCGCACCCACTTGGGCCGTTTGCCCGGCCGCTCCAAGTACCACCGGTAACTGCCCCACCGATAGGCCGCCAGTTTCTGCTCCCGATTCAACAACCTCGCTCGAACCGGATTTAGATGCACATAATCACACACCGTCCTTAGATAACCACTGCCACTGCCATCCACAATCAATGCTTTATACCGTCCGCTGAACAAGTGCCCGAAAAGCTTGTGCCGGCGGTTAAATCGCCCCGTGTAGGTGCCCAGGAACCATTTCATGCCGGCCACCAGATTGCCCTTGGGTGTCTCAACCACCAGGTGAAAGTGATTGCTCATCAGGCAAAGGGCATGCACTTGCCAGTCGGTTTTCGCGCAACACTCGTCCAAGGTTTTTAGAAAGCATTCCCGGTCACTGTCATCTTTGAAAATCGCTTCCCGCCGGTCCCCACGATTCATCACATGATAAATTGCGCCTTCATATTCCAATCGGAGCTTGCGGGCCATCGCCGCCAATGTTGCCCCCAATCCCCATTACTGTCAATAGTGTGGACTGACCCGAATGGCGCTGCAAGCTGCACCCTGAATGTTTGCGAAGGCGGTTCGTCAGTGCCTCGCCCCACCAAACCGGGCCATTGGCATTGCGAAACTCTGTGCACTGTCTAAATTAATGGGGTGAAACGGCGTCCCCAGAACGGGAAATCCCGGCAACGCAATGGGCGAGGCAGCCCGCCGGCGACGCCGACCCGCAAGGAGCAGGCTCCGGTTCTCTCCCCGCGCCGGAAATGGGCCTTTCGTCTGATCGCCCTGCTCTGCGTGCCGTTGGTGGTGTTGGGCGGCTTGGAAACGGCTTTGCGTCTGACAGGGTATGGCTATCGCACCGACTTTTTCGACACCGTCCAAATCGATGGTCAGAAATTTCTGGTTGATAATGAGAATTTCAGTTTGCGGTTCTTCCCGCCCGAACTGACGCGGTGGCCCAACCCCATTTTGATGGAGGCCCACAAACCTGCCAATACTTACCGTATCTTTATTCTGGGGGAATCCGCCGCACAAGGGGATCCGGAGCCGGCTTACGGCGCGGGACGGTATTTGGAAGTGCTCCTGCGCGAACGATATCCTGAGGAACACTTCGAGGTCGTCAACGTAGCGATCACGGCCATCAACTCGAACGTCATTCTCCCCATCGCTCGCGAGTGTGCGCGCCATCAGGGGGACCTTTGGATCATTTATATGGGCAACAACGAAATGGTGGGCCCGTTCGGCGGCGCCACCGTCTTCGGAGCCAAAGCGCCGCCGTGGTGGTTGATCCGGCTCAGCGTGGCAGTGCAGCAAACCCGGGTTGGACAGCTGATCACGTCTTTGATCCGCGAGCTCAAACGCAAGCCGGCCGAGGCTTCCTGGGGTGGCATGCAAATGTTCCTGGGCAACCAACTGGCGCCCGATGATCCCCGCCGAAAGGTGGTCTATCGGAACTTTCAGCGCAACTTGCAGGACATCCTGCGGGCAGGACTGGATTCAGGCGCGAAAGTTATCCTGAATACCGTGGCGGTCAATTTGAAGGATTGCCCGGCCTTCGTCTCGTTGGAGAACCAACAACTTCCGTCTGCCGACCGCGCGCGATTTGACGAGCAGTTCGCAGCCGCACGGCAACAGCAGGCGGCGAGTAATTTCACCGCGGCCGCGCAGCTTTACGAAGCGGCGGCCAAAGTTGACGGCACCGTCGCCGAATTGCAGTACCGCTGGGGCGAATGCCTGCTGGCCCAGGACCAGCTTCCTTTGGCCCGCGACCATTTCCAACAGGCCTGCGATGATGACGCCCTGCCCTTCCGCGCGGATTCGAAAATCAATGGTCTGATCCTGCAGGTCGGACAGCAATTCTCCAGCCCAAGCCTTGATTTGTTCGATGCCGACCGCGCTTTGGAAACCAATGGCCCCGCGCCCATTCTGGGAGCGGAGACGTTTTACGAGCACGTGCATTTCAACTTCAACGGCAATTATCGTCTGGCCCGCGCCTGGGCTGAACAGGTGCAACGCTTCCTGCCCGAACCGCTCGGAAACCAGGCCGCCGGCGACTGGGCTTCACAGGAAACATGCGAACGGCGGCTGGGGTTGACGGACTGGAATCGCAACCTGGTGATTCGGTCCGTGGTTCAGCGATTGCAGCAGCCGCCATTCAGCACTCAACTCGACAACACCCGGCGTATCCAATCATTCAAGGACCAAATCAAGGAACTGCAACGGCAAATGGAGGCCGCCGACGCGGAAACCAACGCCCGTGAAATTTATCTGGACGCCCTGAGGCACACGCCCGATGACTACGTCTTGCACGAGAACTTCGCACAGTTCCTCGAATCCATCGGTGACTTGAAACCGGCCGTTTCCGAATGGCAGCAGGCCTGTCAGTTGTCGCCGCGCAATCCGTTCGCATTTTGTCAGGCTGGCCGGCTGCTGGCACAACTGGGACAACAGCCGGAAGCGCAAGCCGCGCTCGCTCAGGCCATTTCGTTGCATCCCCGGTACTTTGAAGCCCGGTTGGAACTGGGCAAATCCTGTTTCGCCGAGGGAAACTATGAGCCGGCCTTGAAGAATTATGATTCGGCCCGGCAACTCCAGCCCAACAATCCCGACGTTAATTTTGAAATGGGCAGGGCACTCTCACTTTTGCATCGCCCGGCTGAATCAGTTGCACATTTTCGCCGCGCGATCCAACTCAAGCCGGATTACTGGGAAGCACACTATTGCCTCGGTGGTGAGTTGGCCCTGCAAGGTGAGGTGCCCGAAGCCAAAAGCGAATTTGAAACGGCCATTCGACTGCAACCCGACTATGCGCCGGCCCATTTGAATCTGGGCGTGGCCTTGATGAAGGAAAATCAACCGGACGACGCGCGCCGGCAGTTCCAGGAAACCCTGCGTTTGGACCCCGGCAACCACCTGGCCGCGCAGTACCTCATCCAGGCGCAACACCCGGAAAAACGAACCCCCTGAAAGGACGCATCCGAAAACAGGGCGTTACAGTTATTGTCTAACGCAGACTTTCCAGCCTGCGGGTTCTGGCGACTTTTCCGGCTACGCGGCACGCCAATGAGCCGCTCCGGCGCGACGGCGGCCAGTCGCCATTTTCTTCCGGACGGATCACGGGGCAGGAATGTCCCGCAAACTCGCAGACAAGCAGGTTGGGAAGGGACAGGGAGAGGGGCCGTTCAACACTGAAAGGCGTCCGGTGGGCCTTTTTTACCAACCCAGCCAACCCAACAATCCATCCATTAATCCGGTTGAAAAACTTTTTCGTACACTTCCCGGATCGCCTTTCGCCACCAGGCCAGCGCGTTTCGGAAGTCGTCGGGTGTGGCAAATCCGCAGCGAACCGAGACGCGATAATAAGGCGCCGGATCGTCCGGGAGAACAATTTCGCCTTCATAACTCCACCGGCGCAAAATTCCCTCGACCAAGCGCAGGTGGCGGTAGGCATCGAGCAGTTTGTCCGCGCCCGGCAAGATTCCTGCATCGCGCCCGCGTTCCAGGGCGCGGAGTGTATTCGGCTCGTGCCAGCCGTTTTCCAGGCACAATGTTTGCGCGATGAATTCGGCGTCCATCAGGCCACCCCGGCCGGTTTTAATGGCCAGATCATCCTGACCCCGCGGCGTCCGCTCCTTTTCGATGCGCATCCGCATTTGATGAATATGCTTTTTCCAATCTGGAGTGAAGCAAGCCAGTATCGCGGAACGCCGGGCACCGCCCCGGCCCGTTGCAATTCCTAACGTCTGGGTCAAGCCGAAGCGGTGTTCGGCGCTCCTGAAATCCGTCAATGCCACCGCCAGCTTTTGAAATTTTTCGCCCAGCGCCAAATCCCCGGCCACCGGCCGCGTACGGGTGAGCGCCTGGATTTCCCAAAGCTGCGCGCGCTGGCGATAGTATTCCTCATAAGCACTCAGCGTGTTGACGAGCAGCCCTTTCTCGCCATCCGGCCGGAGGCGGGCATCGGTGTGGAAAACGATCCCCTGCTCCGTCCGGCGCGACATCAGTTCCATGATCTCCACTGCCAGCCGTTGTAACTTCGGCAAATCCTTCGCTTTCGCGTCCGTCACGAACAAAATGTCCAGATCGGAACCGTAATCAATGCCGCAGCCACCCAGCTTGCCGAGGCCGAGGATCACCAGCGGCGGCTTTTTGATTTTGTTTTTGCGCAGCACCACTTCGAGCGCGTATTGCAGGCAGGCATCGGCGAGCGCGGACAGTTCCGCCAGGTTCTGCTCGAAATCGGCGAGGCCGAGGATGTCGCGCAAGCCTAGCCGCATCAATTCGGCCTCATGATACCGCCGCAACCACAGGAATTGATCGGCATCATTCCGGCCATAGCGTAATTCATCCAAAATTTGCCCAGCGGTCTTGCGCTGGCGCAAACGGTCGCCCGCCACCACGTCATCAATCAAATCCGGCGTGCGGATCGCCATTTCGGCCAGGAACTCCGAACGATCGAACAGCATCAGCATCAACTCGAACAAGGCCGGGTTGCCAGTCCACAACTCCAGCAAAGGCACCCGCGCAGCGTACGCGCTGATGAAACTGGCCAGCCGCGTCAGCACGCGGTCCGGATCGGAAAGCCGGAGGCCGGAAATCGGAGACCGGAGGCCAGCGGTCGGAGGTCGGGGGTCAGAAGCAGGCTCTCCGACCTTCGATTTCACATTTCCGGCTTCCGCCTTCCGGCTTCCGCCTTCCGGCTTCCGCCTCGGGCACAGCTCAAGAAATCTGGGAATCAATTCCCGCGCCAGCTCAGCCGTGCGCGGCGAAACGTGCACGTCGCCCGGCCCTTCGGCAAACTCCTTGAACACCTGAAACGCCGTTCCCGGCTCGCGAAAGGAATGCGCCGCCAGCAAGGCTTCCCACTCGGATTCTGCGCCGTCAAATTCCGGCGGCAATCCGTTTTCCGCCCCGACCGATTCGCTTTTCAACAAGCGGTCGTAAATCCGGCGCACGTTGCCGGTGTGGGTCTGCAAAGCCGACTCGAATTTTTCCACTGACTTGAAATCCATCAGCCGCGCCAGACGCAATCGTGCGCGCGGGTCGGCGGGGAGGGTGTGCGTTTGCAGATTGTTTTCCATCTGCAGGCGATGCTCGACATCGCGCAGAAAGCGGTAGGCGGCATCAAGCTGCTGCGTTTCGTCATCAGCCAACAGATGGTATTGCGCAAGCTTTCCGAGGCCCGGCAACGTCTGGGAAATCTGCAGGAACGGCGAACGGCCCGCGCGCAAAACCTGCTGCGATTGGACAATGAACTCGATTTCGCGGATGCCGCCGCGGCCCAGCTTTACGTTGCGCGCCAATTCATCCGCGCCCAATACCTCCCGTTCGATGCGGTCTTTGACTGCCGTCACCTCATGCAGAACACGCTCGGTGATGGAATAGGGAAAGCGGAACGGCTGGATCATTTCAATGAATTCCGCCGCCAGGCCCTTGTCGCCGGCGACGTGGCGCGCCTTGATGAGCATCATGCGCTCCCAGGTTTGGCCGAATCCTGCGTAATAGTTTTCGTAACTTTCGAGAGAACGGACCAACGGTCCGGCGTCGCCTTCGGGCCGCAGGCGCAAATCCACGCGGAATAAAAAGCCGTCCTCGGTCGTTCGGGATACTTCGGCGTTGAACGCTTCGGCCAGTTTGCCAAAAAACTGGTGGCTCGACATGACGGCGCGCGGCGGCTCCTTTTCCGCAGGCGGTTGCTTGAACACCTCGCCTTCGTCGTCATAGACAAACATCAAGTCCACGTCCGAACTGTAATTGAGTTCCTGCCCGCCGAGTTTGCCGAGACCGAGCACGGCAAACGCGGTCGGCTGCCAGTGGCCGTCGGCGTCCCGATGAAATGGCCGCCCGAATCGCATGACCATTTGCAGCCGGATGATTTGGAAAACCGCCTCCAGACAGACATCGGCGACATCGGAAAGTTCACGGGTGATATCCACGACGTTGCTCAGGCGGGCCAGGTCGCGCGCGGCGATGCGGAACAGCTCGCGCTGCTTGAACCGGCGCAATTCCGTCAAGGCAGCGGCATAATCCTGCGCTTTCAAAGCCGGACCAAGCAGTTGCCCCAATTCCTGCTGAAAACCCTGTGCGCGGCGGGAAAACTTGAGGAGCTCGACATCGAGCAGTGACAGCCAATCGGGATGTGCCAGCAGCAGGTCGCCGAGCGCCTGCGAACCGCCGGACAACGCGATAAACACGCGCATGGAATCGGTCGAGAACTTTTCCAGTCGCGGCCGCGCGCCCGCCGCGGCGAGTGAATCAAGCAGACGCCGGGAGCGCTCCGGGTCGGCGGAGGTCTTCAACGCGGCCTGCCAGATTTTGCTCTTAAAGATTGTGGCCATCTGAATGGAATGAATATTACGCAATCATAAAGCCAACGAGCAATTCAGGCGCGAAAAAAATAACCATGGATCGACACGGATAAACGTGGATTTTGGTAATCCCAACGGGATTCCATCATTCAGCCCGGCGTTGCGAGGTACGAGCTACGCCGGGAGACCGATGAACACAAATCAATACCCCAACGGGGTTTTATCAACCGGTTCTCGAAACGATCCAACCCTTTCAGGGTAGATGAAATGGTTGGTGACGTTCACCCAGCGTAGCCCCCATTGCCTTCGGGGCTACGCTGGGCTGAAAGATGACAATACTTTCAGGATTGGTGGGGCGAGCGTACTCGCGAGCCGGCTCATTCCGCAAAATCCGCAATCGCAACTGGCCCCCCGAAGGCTACCCCACGCGCTCCGGAGCGCGCCAGCCGATGAGGTGGGCGTGAGCACAGCAGCGCGACACACCACGCAGCCAGGCCGCTAATCCGAAAGGGAAATGGCGTAAGCCAGCGCCGTGCATGATTTTTGAGATGGACGACAGTGACAAATGACGTTTCACTTTGGACGCGTGAAGCATAGAATAAATTATGCAAGATGGCGAAGGTTTGCCCGATTGGCTTGAAGTTAAAATCAGAAAGCTCACTGATGAGTTATTACGCTATTGTGGACCGATCTTCATTGTTCCGTCGCTCGAATCAAACGAAATACTCGATGCTGGAACATATTCCTTAATTGATACGGGCGAAAAGCGGCTTCTCGTCACCTGCCAGCACGTTTGGGAAAAATATGAAGAGGAGCATGACAAAGATAATAATGGCAATGTGCTATCAGAATGGAACGGGTGTGCCGAAGGACTATGTGGAAGCATATAAATGGTACAATCTCGCTTCGTCTCAAGGGGATCAATTTGCCAAGGAGAAATTGTCGAGTTTGCAACGACAAAGGACGTCATACCAAATCGCCGAAGCACAGGAATTGTCGCGTGGATTCAAACCGCATAAAGAAGGTTCAACTGGTTCCATTTCGTCTGACCAACCGGTGGCGAGCGTCGGTTTTCCGGATCCGGGCCTGCAAGGGTTCGCGCCCAAGCTGGCCAAAGGGGAGATCGCGTCGCTGTCGGGCGCGGGGGATGACGTGCGGTATTTCCAGATCCGCGTACCCGTGCAGCCGGGCAATTCGGGCGGGGCGCTTGTAGATGAGCACGGAAACGTGGTGGGCATCGTGTCGGCCAAGCTGGATGCGTCAGTGGCGCTGGCGGCGCGTTGCCGGAGAATGTGAATTACGCGATCGAGAGCAGTTTTCTGTTGAGCTTTCTGGAATCGGTGCCAGGTATGGAGGCCAAGCTGAAAAAGGCCAATATGGTTGATGAAAAGTTCGAGGATTTTGTGAAGCAGGCGCAGAAGGCAGCGGTGCTGGTGTTGGTTTATTGAATAAGGAAGACAGGAAAGAAGGAAGCGGTTTTCCTGATTTCCTGAGCTCCTTATTGGAATTGTAGCAGCCAACGTAAGCCGGCTCCATTCCAGTTGGAGCGAACTCACGTTCGCTGCTACGGGTGTCGATGATGGTGTTGGTTCATCAAATGTTCTCCACTTCACCCATGTCTTCATTTCCAAACCTTCCAGGGAGCCTGGCCGGATTTCCAGAGGTTGTTCAGCAGCTCGAATTCGTGCGGCGTGTCCATGTGCTGCCAGAAACCTTCGTGGGCGTACATCATCAACTCGCCCGACTCGGCCATGCGCCGCAACGGCTCGCGCTCCAGCACCAGATCCTCGCGGTCATTCAAGTAACGACCAAACACACCGGCGTTGAAAATGAAATAGCCGCCGTTGATGTACTGTGTGGTCTGCGGCTTTTCCTGGAACTGGACGACACGAGAATCCCTGACAACCAATTCTCCAAACCTTCCCGGCGGATGAACACCGGTCAGCGTCGCCATTTTGCCGTGGGATTGATGGAATTTCTGGAGACCGCCGATGTCAATGTTGCCGACGCCGTCACCGTAGGTCAGAGCGAAGACGCCGTCTGATTCCAGGTAACGCCGGGCGCGCCACAGCCGCGCGCCGGTCATGGCCTTTTCGCCGGTGTCCACCAGCGTCACCTGCCAGGGTTCGGAATTTTCCTGATAAAAGGTCAAGCAATTGGAATCGTCCCGGTTTGGTTCCGCCCTCGTATCGCCGGCGCGATTCAGGAAAAAATCGCGGATCACGTCGCCCTTGTAACCGAGCAGCAGCACAAAATCGCGGCAGCCGTGCGCCGCGTAAATGCTCATGATGTGCCAGAGAATCGGGCGCGGGCCGATGGGCGCCATCGGTTTGGGGATGACGTCGCTGACCTCGCGGAAGCGGGTGCCTTGTCCACCGCAAAGGATGGCTGTTTTCATGCGATCAATTGTCGAAGTGCCTTGTTCGTAGCAGCGGACGTAAGTCCGCTCAATTTTCTTCGCAATTTCATTGAATTCAGAGCCGACTTACGTCGGCTGCTACGTTTAATGGCTGCTAAACTCACACCGGCACGGTCTCAAACCGGATGTCCTTTTCGGCTGCAGCCGGCGGCGGTGGAATTTTTATAACCAAACCGCGCCAGAAACCCAAGCCGTAAAGGATATTGGTCAAAACCATCAATGGCAGGGCCAGCATGGCCAGGCCAGGATTGCTCCGCTGTGCCACGCAAATCGCCTGGCCCAGCACGACCAGCAGGTAAAGCGCCAGCGGCAACAGCGACAACCAGACGACCGCCGTGACGGAGCAGAAGGCCGCGATCACAAACGGCAACGCCAGCAAGTAAAGACAGAACAGCGGCGGAATGAAATTCGGCAGCGACTCGAGAGTCGGATGCAGGCGGAATTGATGCGCCCGGCCGCCGCCGTAAAAAAGCAGCATTTTCGCGTAAGCGCGAAGGGTGCGGCGCGGCCGGCGATGGACAATGAACTGAGGATCGTAGAGCAACTTGCCGCCGCGCTGTTTGATGCCATCCATCATGGCGTTTTCCTCATTCGGCCACAGTTTGGGATCAAAACCGACCTCCAGCACCGCATCCCGGCGGGCAATAAGATTGCAGGAAATCAATTCCTTCTCGCCGCCGGCGCGGAGTTGGCCGACGGGCCGATACCGCGCGCAACTGGGACCGAAGGCCAGCCAACTGCCCAGCACCAGACCCAGCACCCGTTCGAAACGCGGCGCGTCCGGCGGGCACAGATTGGGACCGCCCACCATTTTCACTGCCGGATCAACGAAATGACGGAGGGCGCGGCGGATATTTTCCGGTGGCGCCACTGAATCGTCGTCCAGGAAATAAACCAGCTCGCCGCGAATCGCCTTGAGTCCGGCGTTGCGCTTGACGCCCGGACCGATGGCCGGATCTGTTGTGCGCACGATGACGATTTCGAGCTTCTCCGGCGGGTAATCGAATTGCCGGGCGGCGTCGGCGGCTTTGACCTCCGCCTTATTTGGCCGGACCGGGATAAGCACGCTGACCAGCGGCGACTCGTCGTTCATGTTGGCAGGCGTTATAAAGTTTGAACCGGGGAGTTCCAAGTCAAAATGATTTGAAGGGAGCGTATTTTGACGATGCCAAAAAATGGTCGCGGGTTGCTGAAGGTGGCGCAGATTGGCAATCTGCCGTATCGCGGACTGGTAATCCGCTGGTCTCTCAGCAGCTTGATACCCCGCCGAATGCCATTCGGCGATACAGCAGGCTGCCAGCCTGCGCTACGGCAACCTGTCGCGACGGATTGCGCCGGCGTTTTCTTTTGACAATGGCGGTCAGCCATTTAGAGTGTTCGGGCTTTGGCTGGGGTCGTAGCTCAGTTGGTAGAGCACCACAATGGCATTGTGGGGGTCAGGGGTTCGAATCCCCTCGGCTCCACCAGCCTTCGCCCGGGGCAAAGGGCTATTTGCCACGGAGGCTTTTCAAAAGCCGCGTAATTTGCGGCTCCACGCGCTGCAGTTGTTCGCTGTGAACCGCGGAAAGTTTTTCAAGAATGTTTTCGCCATGGACTGTCAGGTCCAGCCGGACCTGGCGCCGGTCCTTCCGGTCCGCCACGCGCCGGACAAAATGTTCTCCCACCAGCCGGTCCGCCAGCCCGACCGCGCTGTGCGGCAGAATCTGCAGCCGCTCCGCCAGCTCGCCAATGGTGATGCGGTCACGACCGGGAAACCCTTTAATGGCCAGCAAGGCCTGATGCTGTTGCGGCGTCAGGCCGGCCGCCTGGGCGGCGTTTTCGCTAAACCGTAAAAACTGCCGCAGCGCATAACGCAACCCGGCCAGCCTTTCATAATGGGCCTTGGAGATTTTGCTCATTTTGACCATCCGACATCGCATTGTTGCCGGAGGATAACCGATCCCCTTCGATACGCAAAATCCAATTGTCTTATATCGTAATACGATATATTATGGAACGCCTGTGTTTAAGAAGAACGCAACAAGGACCGGTGGAAATCAAGGGCCATGGTCGCCGGATGAACCCCCGACCGTTTCACCGGGCGACTACCGGACGGATAAACGGATGCTGCTGCTTTCGGCCCTGGCGATTCCCATTGGCATTATCAGCGCGCTGGTGGCCAAGGTGCTGCTCTGGCTGATTGCGGTCATCACGGATCTTTCATTCTTCCAGCGTTTTTCCGCCGAAACCTTGTTGCCGGAATGTAACCACCTCGGCTGGTGGCTGCCGGCGGTGCCAGTCGCCGGGGCACTGATTATCGGGCTGATGGCACGTTACGGGTCTGAGAAAATTCGCGGCCATGGCATTCCGGAAGCCCTGGAGGCCATTCTGCTGGGGCGCAGTTTGATCAGCCCCAAGGTGGCCATTTTAAAGCCGTTGTCGTCGGCCATCTCCATTGGCACCGGCGGACCGTTCGGGGCGGAAGGACCGATCATCATGACCGGCGGCGCTTTCGGTTCATTATTTGCCCAGCTCTTTCACCTTTCGGCGGCGGAACGAAAGACCTTGCTGGTGGCCGGCGCGGCCGGTGGCATGTCGGCGGTGTTTGCCACGCCGATTGCGGCAGTATTGCTGGCCGTGGAGCTGTTGCTGTTTGAGTGGAAGCCGCGGAGTTTCATTCCGGTGGCGGTCGCGTCGATGGTTGCTTCCATTTTGCGGGTGCCGCTGTTGGGCGCGGGACCCATGTTTCCGGTCACCCCGCACGGCATCCTGGGAACAAGCGATTGGTTCATCGCCTTGCTGGTCGGCATCACCGTCGGATTCGGTTCGTGGCTGTTGACCAGTCTCGTGTACCTGTTTGAGGATTTGTTCCAAAAGCTGCCGATTCATTGGATGTGGTGGCCGGCCCTGGGCGCGCTGGTGGTGGGCATCGGCGGCCTGATCGAACCGCGCGTGTTGGGCGTGGGCTACGACACCATTCACGCGTTGATGCGCGGACAACTGCTGGGCGATGTTTTGATTGGTTTATTGATGGCGAAGGCGGTGGTGTGGACCGTGGCGCTGGGTTCGGGCACCTCCGGCGGGGTGCTGGCGCCGCTGCTGATCATCGGCGGCTCGTTGGGCGCGCTGCTGGGACAATGGTTTCCAACCGGCGATCCGGGATTGTGGGCGATGGTAGGCATGGGCGCGATCATGGGCGGCACCATGCGTTCGCCATTCACCGGCATGATTTTCACGTTGGAACTGACGCATGACTTGAATGCGCTGCCGGCATTGTTCATCGGCAGCGTGGCCGCCTTGGGAGTCACGGTGCTGGTGCTGCGCCGCTCCATTCTGACCGAAAAACTCGCCCGGCGCGGCCAGCATATCGCCCGGGAATACAGCGTGGATGTGTTTGAACTGATGCGAGTCGCCGACGTCATGGAGCGCCGGATTCCCGCAATCCCCGCGGACATGACAGTGAGAGAACTTTCCGATCGAATTGCGACGGGCGACCCTGGCGTTTCCCGGCGCCAAGCAGCGCTGATTATGGGTACTGATCAAAAACTGGCTGGAATTATCACGCGCGGGGATCTGGTGCGCGCATTGGCAAATACACCGGCCGGCAATTTGTCCGTCCTGGAGGCGGGGAGAACAAAATTGGTGGTCACCTACCCGGACGAATTATTGCACGACGCCATCGTCAAAATGCTCAAACACAGCCTCGGACGACTGCCCGTGGTAAACCGGGAGGAACCGGATCGAGCGGTGGGTTATCTGGGGCGCGGCGACATTTTAAACGCGCGGCGGCGGCTGCATGAGGAAGAAGAATCACGCAGCCAGGGACTGGGCGTGACACGCCGTCCGGTTTTGAGATTCAGAGCCTTTATCCGTCAATGGCTCCCTTCCGGAGTCGGGAAAAACTTGAGGTGCAACCGAATGCCTTATGAGCCCTGAAACCGTGGTGGAAAAAACCAGCGCCTATTTTATCAGCCAGTGCAAAGGGCGGTATGAACAAATCGCCACGGCGCAGCCGCATTTGCTGGGACCGGCCATCACCATCTCACATCAAACCGGAGCCGGTGTCAGCGAAATCGCCCGGCGGCTGACAGGAATCCTGGAGCATACTGAATCCAAATCGCCACGGGAGTTTTAGCCGGCGCAAAAAGCTTGAAAGATTGACCCACGTCAAATTGCGGTGGCGATCATCAGCTAAACTGCTGACCGAGAGATATGGCATCAGTAACACCAAACAAGTTGGAGGAGGCATCCGAACGCCGGACCACGGTTCGAGTCGGGAGTGTCTTGATTTCAAGTTTCGAGTTCCGCGTTTACGCGGTTCCGCGCCGCCTGAGGGCGGAACTTCGAGCGAATTCAGGACAGTACCTGCAAATCGGAAACTTTGACAAATCCTTTGCCTTAAACTAAAAACAACCAATCCCAATACCAAGCGAGAAGGAACTATGAATGAATCATCGAATCAAAATTTGTTGATCTCCAAAGGGTGGATTCAGGCGGTGGCGCTCGTGATGCTCTTTGGTTTCTTTGTTCTCGGACTGCTGGCCTATCGGACCTACAGCGACGAACCGCCGATTCCGGCCCGGGTCGTGGACAACCAAGGGAACGTTCTTTTCACCGGACCGGACATTACCGCCGGCCAGGAGATTTTTCTCAAAAACGGGTTGATGGAATACGGCTCCATTTTCGGCCACGGCGCGTATCTGGGACCGGATTTCACAGCGGACTATCTGCATCGCGCGGCGGAAATCGCAATCGCCTACTACGGCGGCACCGCCTCGGACTCGGCCCGGCAACAAACGGTGACCGATTTTAAAACAAACCGGTACGACAATGCGACGGGCGTGCTCATCTACAGCGCGGCGCAGACCGAGGCGTTCAACCAACTCGCAAATCACTACGCCCGTTTCTTCGGAACGCCCACGACCCAATTCGGCCTGCGGCCCAATGCCATCACCGATCCGGAAAAAATCCGGCAGCTCACCGCCTTCTTCAGTTGGTCGGCGTGGGCGGCCTCGGCGCCGCGTCCGCACCGGGATTATTCCTATACGAACAACTGGCCGCCCGAATCGCTCGTTGGCAACCATGCCACGGCGGAAACCCTGTTATGGAGCGTCCTTTCGCTCATCGCCCTGTTGGGCGGCATTGGCCTGTTGCTGGCTTCGTTTGGCCGGTGGAATTTTCTGGGCTGGCACGGACGCGAAGAACAGAGTATTTCCTTCCGGCCACCCGACGAGGTGCTGCTGACGCCCGCGCAACGGTCGTGCGCCTGGTTCTTCCTGGTCATGGCGGTGTTGTTCATGGCCCAAACATTTTTGGGCGGCGCGGCGGAACATTATCGCGCGGAGATTTCAAACTTTTTCGGCTTCGACCTGGCGCGCCTGCTGCCGTTCAATATCGCCCGGACCTGGCACGTGCAACTTGCCATTTTCTGGGTGGCTACGTCGTATCTCGCCGCCGGTATTTTTTTGGTCCCGATGATTACCGGGCGGGAACCTCGCCGGCAAAGCTGGCTTTCTTATTCGCTGCTGGGCGCCCTGGCCATCGTCGTCTTTGGCAGCTTGGGCGGTGAATATGCGGGCATCGAAGGCTGGATTCAGAAAGGCTGGTCGTGGTTCGGCAACCAGGGTTTTGAATACCTCGACCTCGGCCGGTTCTGGCAGATTTTGCTGACCATCGGCTTGTTCTTCTGGGTCGTGATTCTGTTCCGCGGACTGCGGGACAAACTGCGGGTTGAACAGGCGGGCAACATGCCGTGGCTGTTTTTCTTTGCGGCGCTGTCCATTCCCGCGTTTTACGCCGTCGGACTGTTGGCCCGGCCGGAATCGAATTTCACCACCACGGATTTCTGGCGGTTCTGGGTGGTGCACCTGTGGGTGGAGGATTTCCTGGAACTGTTCACGACCGTCATGGTGGCCTACATCTTTGTGCTGCTGGGCGTGGTGCATCAACGCGTGGCGCTGCGGCTGATCTATCTGGACGTGGTGCTGTATTCGGCGGGCGGCGTCATCGGCACGATGCACCACCTGTATTTCTCCGGCGAACCGGCGGTGCACATGGCGCTGGGCGCGTTTTTCTCGGCCGCGGAGGTAATTCCGTTGACGTTCCTCACGCTGGAGGCCTGGAGCTTCCTCCAGCTCGGCGCGCAGCAAAGTGCGCGGACGCGGGCGCCGTTCCCGCATTTCTGGGCGGTGATGTTCCTGGCATCGGTTGGATTCTGGAACTTTCTCGGCGCGGGCATATTCGGTTTCCTCATCAACCTGCCGATTGTTTCCTATTATGAAATCGGCACGGCGCTGACGGCCAACCACGGACACGCGGCCATGATGGGTGTTTATGGCATGTTGGCGGTGGGCCTGGCACTCTTCTGTCTGCGCTACCTGATTCCCGAAAAGCTCTGGAGCGATCGCCTGGCCAAAATCAGTTTCTGGTCGCTCAACCTTGGCCTGGCCTGGATGGTGTTTGCCTCGCTGTTCCCGCTGGGATTGCTCCAGCTCTATCACTCGGTGAGCGTGAGTTATTACGACGCCCGGTCATTGAAGTTCATCTCCGATCACACCAACTCGATGCTCGAATGGCTGCGGTTTCCGGGCGATGCCCTGTTCATCGCCGGCGGAACGCTGCCCCTGCTCTATCTCTGCTGGCTCGGGGTGCGCCGCATGAAAGTCCAACCGCCACGCGAGCAACCCGATGGCGTGTTGTTCACGGAAATCCAGGTAAGGAAATTCGGCTCATGATTTACGGAATCCACAACGAAGTCATTCTGGCTGCCGGTTATGCAGTGTTGCTGGTGGGCGTGGCGGCGGTGTTGGAATATCTGGCCCGTCATTCGCACCGGCGCTCCGAACATTATCGCAACTCGGGATTCGCTTATAAACGAAAACTCGACGTCTGGGAATGTCCCACCGGCCATCACTTGACACGCGAACAGACGGACTTCGAACGCAAAATCGCGCGTTATCGCGCCCCCGCACATAAATGCAACTCCTGCCACTGCAAGAAAGATTGCACCGACTCCGACGATGGCCGCGTGCTGGAAAGCCGCCTGGACGCCTGGGTGCAATCGGAATTGCACCGTTTCCACCGGGGCATTTCGCTGGCTTTGTTCCTTCTGGCCATCATTATTCTGGCGGCGGAAATAGTCCGATACCACGATTGGCGCGAATGGCTCCTGCTCGGCCTGCTGCTGGCGCCCATCGGCTTTGCCGGTTCAAAACTCTCGGTCTCTTTCCGGGAACGTGAACGGAAAAGCTGAACGACAGGAAGCTCATCACTCTCCCAAATTACGCCGCAATAACGCGCTCAATCTGGCCGGTGAGAGCACGGTGATGCTCTTGCCCTTGACGGTGAGCAGTTTTTGTTCGCGGAATTTGGCCAGGGTGCGGGAAAAGGTCTCGCTCACCGTCCCCAGTTCGGCCGCCAGCATCCGCTTCGTGATGGCCAGTTCAATGCGAACCGGCCGGTCGCTTTGCGGGTTTGGACAGCGTTTGACCAGCCAGTTGGCGAGCCGGGTTTCCACGTCCTTGAGCGTCAGGTCTTCCAGTTGTCCGACCAGCACGCGCAAATGGCTGCTCATGGAGCCAAGCATCCGCAACGCCAGCTCCGGCTGCCGCTTCAACAGCGCCAAAATTCCGTCCTTTTGCACCAGCAACACCTGCGTGGGTTCGATGGCCCGCGCGTCGGCGGGATAACCCGCCTCCGTGGCCAGCGCCACTTCGGCAAACGAATCACCGGCGCGGAAAATGTGAATCACCTGTTCCTTGCCGGTGGCGCTGACGCGATGCACGTTCACCGCGCCGCGTTGAACGACATAAAATCCGCGCGCCGAATCACCTTCGTGGAAGAGATAATCACCCTTTTCCAGCGACTTCACGACCGAGACGTCCGCAATGTTTTCGAGGTCGGCCGTCGGCAGACCCGTGAAAAGCTGACAACTCCGCAACGAGTTGACGATGGCGATCTTTTTGAAATCGGCGAGTGACATGTGCCTGGGACAGGTGACAGTAAAAATTCCGCACAGTCAAACGTCTTGTCGCACGAGTACTCGTACAGTCTGGTGGGGCGAGGCTACTGACGAGCCGGCCTTGGCGCGCCAAAGCGAAGCGTCGGCGGCTCGCGAGTACGCTCGCCCCACCAAAAGAGGCAGAAACACCCGGCGGGACGCCAGAGGAACCCGCAGGCGACGACGCCTGTGCTACATTTCCCGCCAGAAATAGACCATCCAATCGCTCCCCTGCCCCCGCTCGACCCTGGAGGCAAACCCTTCGCCGCGCAACATCTCGACGAGCGGTGACGGCAGGAACGGTGCGACGACAATCAAGCCTTCGTCCGGTTTGAGCGCGTCCACGCGTTTGCGGATTTCCGGGAACGGCTCGGTGCCGCGACGGATGAGATCGCGCACGTCAAAACGTTTGAATTGGTTTAGTGGCGGCATGGCAATCGATCCTGGATTTGCGATTTATAATTGACGATTTTGATCAACGCCCGAAAGAATTGTTTTCGCGGCCTCGACACCGGCTGAAATTCTCTCTTCCGTTACCGGGCAGGAACCTTTCCGGATACCAATCTTGTGCAACTCCAGATGGTCAAACTTTTGGAAACCGGCGAGCCGGAGCGTGTGCCGGGCACAATTCAACGGACAACCGTCAACCACCAGGATGCGCCCGGCTTTTTCCGCCGTCGTCACCAGACTTTTGACGCGGCCGCCGATGCCGGCCAGGCAGGACATCCGGGCGGCGCCGTCGCGCGAGAGCTGCCGTGCGATGCGGTCGGCCAGTTCGCCGGCGTCGGAACAACCCGAGCAGGCATAGACCACCGTCGCGGGCTTTCCCGGTGAAGGTTCGAGGCGGTTCGCGCCGCCCGTTGACGGCGATGAAGGAAGTTCGTTGTCGTTTTGCATAAATTTGCAGACCGTGTTGTTAACGCCGACAACCTGCGCCATTTCGACGGAAGGAGATTTGATGCAAGTCAATCAATCTGCGTTATCCGGCGGAACGGGAAATTGAGGAATTATTGACCTGCATCAAATCCGGCAGAGCGCAGAAATGCCACAATGGCGAAGTGAAAATGCTTGTCGGAAAAATCATCCCGGCGCTCCTGGCTTCTGCCGCGCCGGAACTAAAAGCCATTCATTTCGCCAACCGGCGGCTGGCCCGCGAATGGAAGACCATGGAAGCGATGATCCGCTGTTATTGCCGGCACCATCATGAAACCGGCGACGTGCTCTGCCCGGAATGCCAGCAATTGCATGATTACGCGGCGGTGCGACTGGAACGCTGCCGGTTTGGTGCGGAAAAGCCCACCTGCGCAAACTGCCCGGTCCATTGTTATCAGAAAGCCCGGCGGGAACAGGTTAAAGTAGTGATGCGTTATGCCGGCCCGCGCATGTTATGGCAACATCCCATCCTCAGCCTGATTCATTGGCTGGATGGCCGCCGCAATGCGCCGGAAATTTGAACTGTTCCTGCCGGATTCAATCGAGGAAACGGAAAATAGCTTGGTAGCGGCGGTCGGCTGACCGCCGCATTATTCCAATCGTGAAACGAGCGGCGCCCTGCCGGGCCGCCGCTGCGCGATTCAACCGTCTTAGCCGCAACGATGCCGTAGGACGGGCGCCGCGCCTGTCTCTGACGAATGCCTGCGCTACCTGAATGAGGGGATCGCTCTAGCGTCCCCCGCAGCATTCGGCCACTTCTGCGGCTGGCTCGGCGGATTTCAGCTTCGTGATTTTGACGCGGAATTCCTCCGGCCCTTTGGCCAGATGCTGCCAGGTAAAGGCATTCGGCCATTGCGCCGCGAACTGGTAATACAGCGGCACCGGATCGTGGTCGTTGAGCAGGATGAAATGGTCGCCGACCGGCAATTCCAGCCATTGTTTGATGATCAATCCGTGCTTGATGGAACAGGGAATCGGCCGCACGTCCATGACTTTGTCGGGGCCAACGAGGTTTTCTGGTAATGTTGAGTTTTTCATGTTTTTGGTTTGTGGTTCATTACTAAAAGTTTCGCGCGCCGATAAATCTGCGACCCTCCTCGGTCATCATCAATGGATGCCACGGCGGGTCCCAGACCACATCCACTTCGGCATCCGTCACACCTTCAAGACCGAGCAACGCATTCTTCACGCCCCAGGAAATGCTTTCGTGCATGGGACAGCCGGGCGTGGTCAGCGTCATGGTCACTTTCACCGCGCCGCCATTGCTGGCAACGCCATAAACCAGTCCCAGGTCCACGATGTTGCAGCCGATTTCCGGGTCAATAACCTGCCGCAAGGTTTCCAGAAGGACGGTTTCGTTGAGGACTGAAGTGGTCATGGCGAGACTTTTGCAAAACCGGAGCGCCGGTCGCCGACCCGACGCGAAGATATTGATTTTCCAAACACGCCGGGTCGGAGACCGGCGCTCCCTCCTTCAACAGCATGGTCGGGCCGGGATTTCATCGTGTGATTCGATTGGTTGACGGTTTAGCCAGCGACGTCAGCCGCGGCCGGACAGCATGTGACAAAATGTTTCCGACGTTGATGGCAAGGAGCGCCAAGCTCAACGCCAATGAAGCGCAACCCCAGCGGACGGCGGTCGCATTCGAATACAGCGTCGCGGCCACCGTTGCCGACAGGCCGCTCAAATAAGTCCAGAAACCGGCGGCCTGCAGCCGGGTTGAATACATTTCCGCCAGCGCCGGCACGCGCGCATGCCCGATATGCTGGCTGTAGGCGCCGAACCAGACCAAAAAGGGGATGATTTTATAGAGCATCCCGATGATGGCGAAGGAAACCACGCCGATGAGACCGAGGAAGCCGTAGGCATTTTCAAGTTGCCCGGTAAATGTGTTCAGCGGCAAACCGGGCCAGGATAAGACCAGAGCCAGGCCCGTCGTCGGAACCAGCAAGGCAATCGCGGTCAGGAAATATTTGACGCCCCAATCCAAGGCCCGCCGCTTGCGCGCCCGCAAAATGGCGATCAATTCCCGGCCGTAAAGGGCGAGCGCAACAATGATGACGAGCGCAAATACCGGTTTCCATCGGCTGCTTAGCAGCACTGCTGCCACCGAGCCAGCCAAACCGAGATTCAGCAAAATCACCGACCCCACGGCGCGACGTCGGTTTTGCAGTTCGCTCAGCGTGAACATCGGGATGAGCTTGTAGGACACGCCGACGATAAGCATGAGGAAGAAACCGACGACACCGAGGTGCGCGTGGGCGTGCATGGCGCTGAAGGGATTGAATCGCGACACAAGGTTGATCGTCGAAGTGTACTTTGCCGTGGCGATAAGCAGCCCGGCAGTGACCGTCAGCGAAAGCCAGACCAGTGCCGCTGCCACCGCCGTGGCAACAACGTTCCATTTCGGAACGCGTAACAAGGTGCGAACGATATTGTAAATGAACAAAATAACACCCGCGGTCAGCAGCGCGCCAAAATTCCCGACTTGTTTCATGTTCCACACCCGGAACATCCAGACCATGCCGGCGAAGCCAATCACGTGGAAAAAAAATTGTCCGCGCGCCAGCCGTTCGCTGTAGAGTTTGGTCTCCAGCGCCACCGGCACGAGTTGATACATCGCCCCCATGACAATGGAACACAGCCAGCCTAACACGCACAAATGTGTCAGCGCGATGGTGTTCTGGTTGTAATGATAGGTTGACAGTACGTTCGGTTGCGCCACCAGCCAGACGACGCCGGTAAACAAGGCCAGCAACCCCGTCACCACGAACATCAGTGGCAGTGAGATGGACGGCGCATGAATTTCCAGCGGAGAAGCCGTCGGCACGGCCCGGACTGGCATGGGTTTAAGCCCGGCGGATATGGGTAAGGAAGCTGCCATCAGTCTGTTCCTCGGTTTCGCCTTTGAAACCGCGCATTTCAATCCGGGTGTAAAGGTGCATGGGGCGGCGATCGGTGCGGGCGCGGAGTTCGGCGCCTTCGGGCAAGGCCGCCAGTGTTTCCAGAATTTTCACCATCGGTTGCGGCGGTTCCAGGCCGCGCGCATCCACTTCAATGATTTCAGACGATTTGTCCCTGGAACCATTCGAGTGACGGCGAACGGCCGGTTGGCCGGCCTCGATCGTCTTTTCGCCGCCATTGCGCGTGAACAGCACTTCCCAATCTCCGTCGGGCAATTGCCGGGCTTCATGGGCAAAACCGCGCTGCATCATCACGGCGAACAACGGCACCGGCTCAAACGGCACCAGCAGCGAGAGCCGCTCGCCGGGACGCAGCTGCCCGACGATATACATGATTTTTGAAAACGGCTCGCTCCCGTTACGCAGGTCGTCCCGCACGTCCAGGGTTACAATTTCACTACTCATATGGGTAAGTTTGCATTGAGGCTCCGGGTTGGCCTTGACCGGCGTCAACGTTTTCGCGATTTCGGACCCCACCCGCGCAAACCGCGCTCCAGGTTTATTTCGGGCCGGTTTTCAATTGTTCATCCAGGAAGGCTTTTAACACGATGGCGTTGTTGTGTTCGGTGTCGTGGGCGCTGAACAACAACGTGAGGTTGTCAGCCTTGGCCGCTGCCAGCAACGGCTGCCAGGTTGTGGGTTTGCCCGTCAACTCGGCCCGGTAACGCCGTTGGAATTCTTTCCATCTGGCCGGGTCGTGGTTGAACCACTTCCGCAACTCATGGCTGGGAGCAGCCTCCTTGCACCAGCCGGTGAGCGACAGTGATGCTTTCCTGATGCCGCGCGGCCAAAGCCGTTCGACCAGGAACCGCTGACCGTCGACCCGGGCGGCCGCTTCGTAAACTCGTTTGAATTGAATCATAATTTATTTCCAGTTTGATTGTAAAAGAGCCCGGACACTTCGACATTTCAAATATAGTTTTTCATATCAACAAAAGCTTGACCCAGGTCAAGGAAATGGTCTCCTTTCGAGCCTACTATGTGAATGTGAATTCACTTTCACACACACTATGAACCGACCGACACCAAAAATCAAAACTGAAATCCGCCGGGAGCAAATTACCCGGGCGGCGCTGTCCTTGATCGCCCGGCGCGGTCTGAATCATTTGAACATCGGCGCTCTGGCCAGGGAAGTGGGCGTCGTCCCGTCGGCGATTTACCGGCATTTCCAGGGAATGGACGGCGTGCTGGAATCGGTGCTCGATTTGATTTCGCAGAGCCTGCTGACGAATGTCGAAGCGGTCCGGCGGGAAACCCCCGATGCTTTGGAACAGTTGCACCGCCTGTTACAGCGCCATCTGCAACTGGTCCGCCACCATGCGGGCATTCCGCGGGTGATTTTTTCCGAGCAGGTTTTCGCCGGCAACGTCGGACGAAAACGACGAATGCACACCATCCTGCGAAACTATCTCCAAAAGGTGGCGGAAATAATCCGATCAGGGCAGGACGCCAGCCGGATTCGCAAAGAGATATCGCCCGACACGGTGGCCGTAATGTTCCTGGGGCTCATCCAGCCGGCCGTGATTTTATGGCTCATGAGCAACGGGAGCTTCGATGTGGTTCGGCACGCGGAACAGGCCTGGCGGTTGTTTTGCGGGATACTGCAAAGCGACGGACATGCGGGTGACGACGCAATTTTGAACCAAACCAACATCACCACAAAGAAAGGACACGATTATGCCACAGAACACAAATTCAACTGAAGTCAGGTTCGAGCCCGCCCGGGCGGCGCGGGTCGCCGCGCTGGTCGATTATCAGAGCGGTTCGATTGTCAGCCGCGAAATTTTGAAAGGCACGACCGGCAAGGTCACGCTGTTTGCCTTTGATGAGGGGGAAGGTTTGAGCGAACACACTTCACCCTTCAACGCCCTCGTCCAGATTGTCGAGGGCGAGGCGGAGATCACCGTCTCCGGCCAGCCGCACCGCGTCCCGGCGGGGGAATTGATCCTGATGCCTGCCCGGCAACCGCACGCGCTGAAGGCGCTCAAGCGGTTCAAGATGGTTTTAACCATGATTCATTCCTGAACAAATGCATTAACCAACAAATGATGTTCCTATGAAAAATCAAAATCGAATCTCCAGAGCGTCCGAATCCCGCCGTTCCGGCCGCAGCCGGACAACCAGCTCTTGTGTGTGTTCCTGCACGGAAGCGCGAATCCGCCAGAAGCAGGCTTCCGCCCACGAGGCGGCGCACTCAAACCCGCTGCCGGAATTCAGCATTCCGGAGCCGTTGCGAGTGGATCAAAACGAACTCTGCGCGGCGCTGGAGCGCGCGATCTGGTCGGGTGGCAAGACCGGAAACGCCGCCCGGAAACTTCTGAAAGTCCTCCAACCGCACCTGCTGAAGGAAGAAGAAGACTTGCTGCAAACCCTTGGACTTTTGATGCCGCTTTCCCGCGGACAAATCACTCCGGCCATGCGACAGATTCCATCCCGGACGGAGCACCTGAAAGCGCGGATGTTTGAGATCGTCCGGGAACACGTGGTGATCATCAAGGCGGCGCGGGAACTGTTGCGCGTGGCCCGGGCCGAGCGAAAACTTCCCCTGGCGGCATTTACCGAGCATCTTATGCTGCGAGCGTGGACCGATGAAGTGGTGTTTTATCCCGCCGCAATCTTGATTGGTGAATATCTGAAACTCCGATTGGGGGGAAGTACCCGGCCAGTCAGGATTGGACCAGGCCAAAATGGTTTCCGGAAGCCGCCGGGCGGGGACTTATGAAAGCTTCTGAGCTCATTGTTAAATGCCTTGCGAACGAGGGCGTCGGCTATGTCTTCGGCATCCCGGGCGAGGAAAATCTGGGCGTGGTGGATGCGCTGATTGGGTCCCCGATCCAATTTATCACCACCCGTCACGAACAGGGCGCGGCTTTCATGGCTGACGTTTATGGCCGCCTGACCGGTGAAGCCGGCGTGTGTCTGGCCACGTTGGGGCCGGGCGCGACCAACCTCCTGACCGGCGTGGCCGACGCGAATCTGGACCGCGCACCCCTGGTGGCCCTCACCGGCCAGGCCGGCTTGGATCGCATGCACAAGGAATCGCACCAGTACGTGGACGTGGTCTCGCTGTTCCGGCCGGTGACCAAATGGAACACCAGTCTGCGCATCCCGGAGATGATTCCCGAAGCCATTCGCAAGGCCTTTAAGGTGGCCCAATCGGAAAAACCCGGTGCCACGCATATTGAAATTCCCGAAGACCTCGCCAAAGCGGAAATTGACGCCGTTCCTTTGCTGGTCCAGGCGCCGCATCCCGGGCCCGCCCTGGCCGGGCAAATCGAACGGGCGGCACATCTGATCGCTCAGGCACAACAGCCGGTCATTCTGGCAGGCAACGGAGTCATCCGTGCGCGAGCCTGGGAGGCACTCGTCCAGTTCGCCGAAAAGTTGAACATCCCGGTGGCCACAACGTTTATGAGCAAGGGCGTGATCTCCGATGCGCATCCGTTGTCCCATGGCGCCATCGGTTTGCAGGCGCAGGACTACATCAACCGCGGTTTGGCCCAGGCCGACATGATCATCACCATTGGATACGACCTGGTCGAATTCGCGCCGGGCTTTTGGAATCCCGGACACGACAAGACCATCATCCACGTGGACCCATCACCGGCGGAAGTGGACTCGGCCTACATCGTCGGTGTCGGCGTGGTGGGCGAGCTTTCAACCTCCTTGCGCGAACTGGCGCGCGTTTGCGCTCCCCGGCCGGAAACACAATGTTCGCATATGCGGCGGGCTTTGCGGGACGAACTCGAAGAGCACCGCGACGACGCTGCGTTTCCGCTCAAGCCGCAAAGAATCATTTCGGATTTGCGCCGGGCGTTGAAGGATGAGGACATTGTCATTTCCGACGTGGGCGCGCACAAACTCTGGCTGGCACGACTGTTCCCCTGCTATCAACCAAACACCTGCATCCTTTCCAACGGTTTTGCCGCGATGGGCATTGCCGTTCCCGGCGCCATCGCGGCCAGGCTGGTTTATCCCAACCGGCGGGTGGTGGCCGTCACGGGCGATGGTGGTTTCCTGATGAATTCGCAGGAACTGGAGACCGCCGCCCGTCTGGGAACGGGCTTTGTCACGCTGGTTTTGAATGACGGGACTTACGGGCTGATCAAATGGAAACAAATCAACCGCTTTGAACGTTCAGCCTTCACCGATTTCGGGAATCCCGATTTTGTAAAATACGCCGGGAGTTTCGGAGCGGAAGCCAGCCGCGTCCAGGCTGCTGATGAATTGCTGCCGGCGCTGCAATCCGCGCTCAATAGCGGAAAGGTGACCGTGATTGATTGCCCGGTGGATTTCGGCGAAAACCTGAAGTTATCGGAAAGATTGAATGCCGGGGCTGAAGCGAGGTGTTGCTATTGATGCATTTGGCTCGGACTGCCTCCGCTTTGCGGGCGACAGAATTTTCGCCGAATCCGATTTGAACCACCGGTTTCTCGTTCACGCCTGCAACCTGAACGAGGCAGTGTTTGGTCGCCCTGAGCGGGTCAAACGCTTTCCTGATCCTGTCTGATAAGTTTCGCAGCAGTCGGCCGCCGGCAAAATAAATAAGAGATTTTTTGTTTCGTTCGTTGAACAAAAACATGGAGTTACCATCAAATCTGTTGGAGGGGTTTACGCCGCAGACGTTAATACTTTAAAACATTTGATATGACCGCGAAGAAAATCGAAGAGAAACAGGAAACCGAACCCGATCTTCCCCCGGTCGGATTGAATGTGTGGGTTCAGTGTGAAGGCTTTCGTTGTCTGGCGTATCGGACCAAGGACGGAAAATGGCTGACCGCCTTCGGCAATAAAGAAGTAAAGGACGTCATTCGCGTTCTGCCATTGGATTGAACCCGCAATACAAACAATTGAAGAGTGCGGCTTTCTACCGAAAGCCGCTGCGACTGTTTTACATGGATTTTGCGGGCGTGTCTCTGCCTACTCGACCTTGTAGCCCAGTTCGCGGAAATGCTGGAGCTTGTAGAGCAGCGCCCGTCGGCTGATGCCCAGTGCCCTGGCGGTTTCGGTACGGTTGAAATCATGCTTCTGCAACGCCTGCATGATGGCCTGACGTTCAATCTCCTCCAGCCGCGCGGGGTCGGCGGCCTCAGCGGCGGCCGGCTGGTCGGCCGCAGCGCGCACGCGCGCCGGCAGGTGCTCCGGCAAAATCAACTCGCTGCGCGACAGTAACACCGCCCGCTCCATCGCGTTGCGCAACTCGCGGACGTTACCCGGCCACGGATAACGCTCCAAACAGACGGTCACCGTCTCCGAAAACCGCGCGCGGCCCCTGGTCATTTCCTCGATGAACCGGCCCGCCAAAGGTAAAATATCCTCGCGCCGCTCGCGCAACGGCGGAATGTTCAACTCCACCACGTTCAGCCGGTAAAACAAATCCTCGCGGAACCGGCCTTTTTTGACTTCCTCCTCCAGATTGCGATTGCTCGCGGCGAGAATGCGCGCATTGGTGCGGATTTCCCGGTTCGAGCCGACGCGTTGAAACTGTCCGTGCTGCGTCACCCGCAACAGCTTGGCCTGAAGGGGCGGCGACATCTCGGCCACTTCATCCAGAAAAATCGTGCCCTCGTTTGCTTCCTCAAACCGGCCGATGCGCTGGGCGCGCGCGCCCGTGAACGCGCCCTTTTCGTGCCCGAACAATTCGGCTTCGAGCAGCGTTTCCGGGATGGCGGCGCAATTGATTTTGATCAACGTCCCCTTGGCGCGCGAACTCCAGGCATGAATGACGTCCGCCACCACTTCCTTGCCCACCCCGCTCTCTCCGGTAATCAGCACCCGGGTCTCGGACGGCGCAATCAACGAGGCATCGCGAAACACGGCCTGCATGAGCGGACTGCGGGCTATCACGTTGTCCGGCAATTTGTATTCCGCGCTGTATTGCAGCGGAACGGGCTTCGAAATACCGATCGCCTGGCGCACCGAATTGAGCAGTTCATCGAGGTCAATGGGCTTGGCCAAATAATTGACCGCGCCATCGCGCATCGCGGCCACGGCGTCGCGGATGTCGGTAAAGGCGGTGACGAGCAGGACCGGCAGGGTGGCGTGTTCCTGGCGCGCGCGCCGCAGGGTTTCCAGGCCGGAAAGCCCGGGCATCCGCACGTCGGAAATCATCATGGCAAATTTTCCGGTCCGAAGCATTTCCAGGGCGTGTTCGCCGGAATCCGCCAAGGCGGTCTCAAAACCCTGGCTGCGGAGAAAGGAATTGAGCAGGCTGCGCTGACCGGGATCGTCGTCCACAATCAGGATGCGCGGTGATTCGGCGGAATGGTTGCGGGTTTCGGCCACGACGCAAAGCTATCCGATTCAGACGCTCCGTTTCAAGCGGCGGATGCAAGGATTAGCAGCCTGATTTTGAAGATCCTGTGTCTCAACCGAATCGCTCAGAGCTTTGATGCAAATTGTCTTTTGCAGCTCCTTTACCTTGCGTTGGTAAAGGATTGACGGAGCGGCCGATGATTTTGATAAAGTTGCTCCCGTTCCTGGAGCGAAGCGATGTCGTTTGTCAGACCGCTAGCTCCTGCAATTTCCAGGGCGTGCTGCTCAGCGTTCGCCGCATCTTCGAAGTGACCAAGTTCGGCACAGGCCATTGCCAGTAAATCAAACGCTTCCGGCTGGGTTCCGCCGGTCAGGGCGATGCCCCGGGAGGCCATGCGGAAGGCGGCATGGCCGTCGCGAACCTTTGGATTTTCGTCCGAGGCCAGCACTTGGATCGTGTAACTCAACACCTGGAAGTTCCTCGGGGCAATCCTTAACGCTTGCTGAAAGCGGGAAACAGCTTCCACGTCACGGCCTTGGCTCAGCAGCGTCTTACCCATGAAATAAGGCGCGCGCCAATCCGTTGGGTCCAATCGTGCCGCTTCGGCGTACTGACGCATTGCGTCCTCGAATTGACCCAAGCTGAGAAACAACGTGCCGAGATTCTCGTGCGCCGCTCCGTAATTCGGGTTTATCCTCAACGCAGCCTGATATTCCGCCAGAGCTTCATCTGGATGGCCGGTTTGGCTGAGCAGGTTGGCGAGATTGTTGTGGGTTTGGGCACGGTTGGTCTGAATCGCCAAGGCTCTGCGAGTGGCATCCATGGCATTGGCTATTCGCCCTTCCCTTTCCAAGGCGGATCCCAGGTTAAGGTAGGCAATGTCATTGTCCTTGGTGCAGGCTATGGCGTGAGAGAACAGCGAAACATCATCCTGCCAGTATCGCAACTGGTGTTCCGTCAATGCCAGGCACGCCAACAGTACCAGGCTGGCAGTGCCGACAGTAAGAGATTTAGGAACACGAAAGCGTTCCGCCAGTTCAGTCAGGCCTAGAGCAACGGCAAGAAAAATGCCGATGGACGGAAAATAAGTGTAACGGTCAGCCACCGCCGCACTGCCCACCTGTACCAGGCCGATCACGGGTACCAACATACCCAGGAACCAGAACCAGCCGACCAGTCCATACGGATGGGTGCGCCGTAATCGCCACACCAGCCCGGAAATCGCCGCCAGTGCCAGTGCCGCCGCCACTACAACCGGCCCGGACAAGGGATTGAGCGGATAAAAGACGACGAGATGCACCGGCCAGAACATTTTCAGCAAATAATGCGCATAAGCGACAGGTGTGTTCCCAAACCGCTGGGTCAACGACTCCCCGGCCAATGAGGCCACCGCGCCGGTACTATCCTGGGCCTGAAAGGTCACGACACATGAAACCACTGTCAGTGCAAAAAACGGCCATTTCTCCGCTATCAGACGCAGGAGGTTGGAATGTTGGAGCTTGAAAGTGGAACCCGACTCGGTTCGGTTTTGGCCGCCTGAAAATCTTTGCAGCGGCCAATAATCCAACAGCAACAACAAAAACGGCAGTGTGACCAGCATGGGTTTGGCCATCAACCCCAGGGCGTGCGAAATCACCGCTAACCAAAAATAACGCGACCGGGAACGTGTGGCTTGTGGCCGGGCAGGTTTGAAGGCGGCTCCCCCCATTTGGGTCAGTGGCTGTTGGTCACCGGCTGACGATTGCGCATATCGCGTGTAAGCCAAAAGCGCCAGAATCTCGAAGAAGGTACTCAACACGTCTTTGCGTTCGGATATCCATGCGACGGATTCGACGTGTAACGGGTGCCAGGCGAACAATGCCGCCACGAACGCGCTCGGCCACGGCCTTCCGGTCAACCGCCGAAGCCACGACAACAGCAAGACGGCATTGGCCGCGTGAAACAGAACATTGACAAAGTGCTGTGCCCCCCCATTCAGACCAAACAGTTCACAATCCAGCATGTGCGAAAGCCACGTGAGCGGATGCCAGTTGCCCGTGTCCCAGGTCGTGAATGCCCAGTGGAGACCGGCCCAGGTCAGGCCGTTTTGGACGACCAGATTTTCCGTCACGTACTGGTCATCGTCGTAGCACGAAAAGCCATCATGCGTCACCGGCAAGTAGGCCAGCAGCGTGATGAGCACGAGCAACAAAATGGTCTGACGCGGACAGGACATCGGATTCCTTTGTACACAAATTCAAGCGGGCGACAAGCGGGGAGCCGGATTTTAGTGACCCTCTCAATTTTTGTAGGGGTCAAAGCCCGGCGGCATGTGGGGGAAGACAAGTGACCACCGGGCATTTCGCCAGAAGGTTTCCAAGCCCAACCTTTGGGTTGCGTTCCCGAATATTCCAGGCATCCAATTCAATGACCAGCATAAAGGGTTCTATGCCCCCTCCACCTGCAATTCCGGCACTGGTGGTCCGCTCCAGCACCTTGGCTCATTGGTTGTTTATCATCAAGGAGTCGCCAGACGATAAAAACCGCTCGAATTAGAAGACGAAAGTGTCAGTTCGTTGTTCAGGTTCGCGAAATTAAGTGTGGGGACGTTCGTCAACGTCAACCAATTCGTCGTCGTCAAATCCAGATTTTGTTGCAGCACAAAGTTTGTCGAAGGGATCAACCATGAAAAACTGAGGTTATTGTTCGAGAAGACGAGATTTAATCGTGGAGAAGGGGTAACCTGGTACATCCAAATGCCGCCACCTCCTCCCGCCACCAGCTCATTCCCATCTGCTGACGAAGCAACACTATTCCAACCCGCATACGCAATGTTTGTAGATGCCCAATTAACTCCGAAATTGGTTGACATATAAACCCCATTACCAATAGCGACAACAATTAATTTGCTTCCGTCGGCTGACGATGCAACCGCATAGCCGGGAACACCGACCGGCGTCCAACTACCGCCCGAATTAGTTGAAATATAAATATTTCCGCCGGTTGCCGCTACCAAACGGCTGCCATCGCTGGACGAGGCAATGGAAGTCCAGTCATTGGTTGGGGCGGTCGTGGGCATCCATGTCAGCCCCGAATTGGTGGATGTAAAAATCGTACCGCCTGTAGTACCTGCGGCGAGTTTGATTCCATCGGTTGACAGAGCGATGCACCTCCACGTGTTGCTTGGCGCACGGGTCGCGACCCAATTTGTTCCAAAATTCGTTGACTTAAAGATCGAACCTCCATTAGCTCCTGCGAAAAGAGTGTTTCCGTCCGCTGAAATAGCGACAACACTCAAATTCTGACTAGGCGAGGCCACTTGAAACCAACTTATTCCGGAATCTTGGGAGACATAAGTGCCGACAACATTACTTCCAAAGACTATCATTTTAGTCCCATCTGCGGATGAGGCAACCCGTTGAGGGGGGAAGGAAGGGGCAGGTGTAAAGAAAGGCGTAATCCAAGTGACACCACCATTGGTTGAAACCAATGGAGTGTCCGAGCCAAAAGAAACGATAATAAGTCCGTCGGCAGATATACCAAGAGATAAAGCAAATGCCTTGGCGCTGGTTTTTGTCCATGTTTGCGCAAAACCGTACCTGACAACCCCTATGATGGCGCAAAGTGTGAAAGCTTCTAGAAGCAGTTTTTTCATTCGGAACTTTTACGATCCATAGCCAACTGATTCTCGCGCAGTTTAGCATAAGCGTCAACAATGCGTCAAGATCATTCAATTCTCCGCAGCGCTTTAATTTGAAGGAGTAGATAATCCCGGCCCCGGAGAAACTGCCTGGACAAACAGAACTTTTCAATCCGCGATGGTTTTTCTCGAAACGCTATGTTGCGACTCGAATCACCCGGCGATTTTTAGGTGGGTGATGCGGAAAAGAGCGCCTTTCGGCTCGTTGGCCAGGCATTCAATTTCCCAGCCGTGCGCGAGCACAATCTGTTGCACGACCGCCAGCCCCAAGCCGGTCCCCGTTTGATTGGTGGTGAAATACGGTTTGAAAATTTCCTGACGATGTTCGGGCGGCACGCCGGGGCCGTTGTCGCGGACTTCCAGCGACGCCTCGTTGGCGCCGGCGCGGCGCGTTGAGATTTGAACCTGCCCGTTGTCGCCGGTCGCCTGGATGGCGTTGAGCAAGAGATTGAACAAAAGCTGGCGGAGCAGTTGTTCGTCGGCTTCGATAGCGACCGGGTCACCGCCGGTCTCGACCCGAAGTTTCTTTTCCTCGATGTCGTGAGCCAGGGTGCGCACCACCTCGTTGATCGCGGCGTTGAGCGCGATTTTAGCGCGGCGGACTTCGCGGGGACGCGAGTAATTGATGAATTCATTCAACTGGGCCGTGACCTTGTCGGTCTCGTTTACGATCGCGCGCGTTTTCTCCCGGATTTCCTCCGGCGGCACGGCCGACTGCTTGGAAAGCATCTGCGCCATGCCGCGAATGATGTTGAGCGGATTGCGGGTCTCATGCGCGAGGCCGGCCGCGGCCAGATTCATTTCCCGGAGATGCGAATTCAATTCACTGGCGCGGACGAGGCGGATCTGCAAATCCGAGGTTCTGGACATATTACGCCAGGCGGAGCCGATGCCGGCCACGGCGATGCTCGCAAACAGGATGACCACGCAGCGCAGCCAGAAATCGTAAACGGTGATGGCTCGCAAATTTTCCGTGGACATGGTCATCACCAGCCCGTGCAATTCCTGCTTTTTGACCAGCGAATTGAATTCCGCATCGCTCATCCAGCGCAACCAGAAGGGGCGGCGGCGGTCCATTCGGCCCGGCGGTGGCGGCGGCTCCGGCAGTTGGGAGCCGTGTCGAACAAAAAAGAAATCGTTGCTGCGGTCACCGCGCGGCATTTCGTTGGTGACGATTTGTCCGTTGTTGTTGGTGATGACCACGAAGACATTGGAGCCCCGAAACCCGGCCGGCCCATGGTCGCGGCGCGGAAATTCCCGCCAGCCTTCGCGCGGAGCGTTGGTAAATACATTCGTCAGGCTGCTGGGCGAAGGGAGAATCACCGTGGCATTGGTCTCGCCCTGCGGATTGACATTGATACCCGCGATGGCGGTGACAAACGTGACGCTCCTGGCACCCCAATGTTCGCCTTCCCGCAAGAGGTCCTTCTGCTGGAGGTTCATGGGATTGCCCACGGATACCACGGGGTCGCCCGCGGTGTTCAGGAGCGCAATGGACAACAACTCGCTGGAGCGGACCAGTTCGTTCGTGCGTTCGTTGACCAGTTCATTGAGCACGGGCTCCAGGCGATCCTGCAGGACGGCGTCGCGGAAGCGCATGGCCCGAATCACGGCGCTCAAGGTATTGGCGATTTCGCGGGAACGATTCCGCAAGTCGGTTTTGGCGGCGTCCTTGATGCGCCCATGCTCCTCGACCTGCCAGCCGACGACGAGCAGCCAGACTCCCAGGAGGAGTCCCCAGATCAACAGGCGGCGGGCTGGCTTCATGATTTGCGTTCAGTTAAGCGCCGGGGCGGATTAAATTCAACCCCGGCTTTCGGGTTTCACTTCGTCGGCAGGCGGTCCAAAAAGCGGTCGAGTTCCTGCTCGGAATAGGTTTTGGGAACAAGCATGTTCTTTTGTTCGCTGGCAGCCAGCGCGGGCAAATCCGACGGCAACCGCACAATGTGCGGAGTCAGGAAGATCATCAGCTCGTTTTTGGCGTCATTGCTGGTCTTGTGTTTGAAAAGATTTCCGATGACCGGGATGTCGCCAAGAATCGGGATTTTGCTTTCACTGGAGGTTTTGTCATTCATCATCAGGCCGCCGATGACGACCGGTTCTCCGTCGGGCGTGACCACCACGGTATCGGCGGTGCGGGTGTCAATCACCGGCGCATTCACGCCGGCGGCAATGGGTTCGGTTTGGGTCGGGTCGATCTGCGAATCCTGGGGCGTGACAATCATTTCCACGTAATTATCCCGGGAGATGTAAGGCGTGACGTTCACCTGTATGCCAACGGGCGTGTAGGTGACGTTGTTGATCGGGATGGTTGAATTCCCGACGGCCGTGTAACTGACGCCGGTGATCAGGGGCACCTGTTGCCCGACGAGAATGGTGGCGGGCTGGCCATCGCGCGCCAGCACGGACGGACGCGAAAGCACTTCCACCTTGCCGGCGGTGGCGATGGCGCGCAGGGATGCCTGAAAATCACTGCCCATAATCTGATAAAAGCCATTGGCGCCACCCGAGGCGGTCGGTGACAGGGCCGGAGTCGCCACGGCCGGGCCGACGGCGCTGAAGTTGGTCACGATCGAATTCAGTCCGCTCAATCCGAAAACATCGGCGGCGTTGCCGGTGATGCCGTTGCCGAGGCCTTTGCCGTAGGCGCCTTCGACGCCAACATCCAGTGAATTGTTGTGTTGCACCTCCAGGAAGACGACCTTGATGAGCACTTGCGGTTTCGGGCGGTCAAGCTGGGCGATCACGTTGCTGATCTGTTCGCTGGTCGGCTGGTCGGAAATGACGATGATGTTCTTGGTGTCCGGGTCCACGTAAATAGTCGCGTTGCCGACGTTGCCATTATTGTTGTACTGGTTGCCGGTAGTACCGGTGTTGCCGCGGTTGAAATTGTTGAAGCCGCCGAAGCCACCGAACCCGCCGAATCCGCCAGCGGCAGGGCGCTGCTGCGCATGGATGGTCAGCGCGGCGCAGAAAAGAAAAGTCACAACGCCGCCGAGATATCTCCAAGGTATGTTTGTTTTCATAATCATATTCAGGTTAAAAAAAGTTTTGGGTTAAGGGAGGCGGCCCGAACCCGGGCTGTTGCCGCTGCCCATCCCCGTGCCAGTGGAGGTTCCCAGCGATGACGTGGTGTTGCCCGCCGAAGTTGCGCCGGCGTTCGCGCGGGTTTCCAGTGCGCCTTGTTGCGTACTGGTGGTGGACCGGGTGTTGCTGTTGCCGAAGGCATTCTGCAATACCTGCACCACCTGGTTCGGATCACCGTGGTCGAGATGATAGACATAAACGTTCTGGTCCCGCGGTGAGGCAACGTCCAGGTCGTGCATCATTCCCGCAATCTGGTCCATCAAATCCTTCGGTGCGCTCACAATGACCGCCTGGATGCGGTCATCCGCCACGGCGGTGACTTGGGTCGCCTTCTTCATACGGTCGCTCGAGCTGTTGTTGGCGGCGTTGGCGGCCATCATGCGCGCAAAAAATCCGCCCGGCCCCCCGCCGCCGCCGAAGCGGACCGGCATCTGGGCATTATTGCCCGAACTGTTACTGGGAAAGATGTTCCCCAACTCGGTGGCCACATCGCTGGGATTGGCGTAGCGCAGTCGGAACACGCGGATTTCCGTCTCCGCCTCGGCACTATTGTCCACCGCCTGGATAATCTGCATCAGATGCTTGATGTTGGATTGGGTATCGGTGACGACAATGGAGTTGCCGGCTTCATTGGCGACAATCGTCGCCTGCGGCGAAACGAACGTCGATAAATCCGAGGCCAGTTGCCGCGCTTCCACGAACCGGATGGGGATGATTTGCGTGACGATCTCGTCGTTGTCGGGAATGGCATTCGGGTCGTTGCCGATTTTCACCGGGATATTGCGCGTTTTGGCATCGGTCTTGTCCAGAACCGTCAGTTTCCGCCCATCCCGGATCGCGGCGTAGCCGTTCTTGTTCAGAACGGAGTTCAACAAATCCACGGCCTCGTCCTTGGTCACGGGCTGGTCGCTCCAGAGGTCCACGCGGCCGTGCACTTGCGTATCGAGCACAATGATGAAGCCGGCGGCATCGCTGAGGTACTCCAGCACGGAATCAAGCGGCGCACCGCGGAAATTGAGCCGCAGACCATTGGTGTTGGCGGTACTGGCGGTCGGCAGGGTCGGGGCGGCGGTTGCAGGAACGGAGGCCGTCCCCACCGCCGCGGGCGCCGGCGCGGCGGTTGTGGCCGCGGCTGCTGGCGGAGCCGTGGCCGGAGGCGGCGCGGCGCTTGACTGTGCGTCGGTCCTGAAGGTTCCGGCGGTCAAAACCGCCGCCAAGAGAAATGTCATGATAATTTTCATTGTCCTTGTCCTGATCCTAATTGTTGTTCTTCCTGCGCACGTTGTCGCATCAAGCGCGTTAACGCGTCGTTGCCCCCGCCGGGAGGAGGCGGGTTGGAGCCGTCCGGATGCAAATTGTCAGTCGTGATCGTGGAACCGGCCGGGACACTGCCATCGCCCACGCGACCGGAGGATCCGTGCCTCGAACCGGAGGCGAATGAGCTGCCCGTGCTGGCATAGGATGCTGATTCGCTCGAGACCACCCAATGGCCATCGTCGTCACGGCGCATTTGCGTGCCCAGCGGCAAAATAGTTTCGTTGGTACCGGACACCAGCGTGACGGACTTGGCGGTAATGGCCGTGATTTTAAAATCGGCAATACTGCCGTCGAGTTCCAGCACTTTGCGGAAGTCCGGGCCGGTGCCGTCGAAGAACGCAAAATTACCCTTGGCATAGCTCATCGTGCCCACGAAGGAAAAGGAATCAACAACGCGCGCCACGGAACTGACAGAGCGCCGGTGCGGCACGCGGTTGGGATCAAAAATGTTCCGCTGGCCGATGATTTGGAACGAGGCAAAATCCGTTCCGTTGGTGGACTGCGCCGCCGCGGAAAATGCCGAGGCCAGCAGCAAGGCGGCAAGTGCGGCTGCCCGGACTGCAGGTTTCAATTGCACTATTTCCAAATTCATTTTGTTTCCGGTTTGAGGGCCAGGCCGTTAATTTGCAGGCCCAGCGTAAATTGCTGGCCCGCCTCGTCGCGGGCGCTGACGTCCACCGATTCAAGCTTCAGCGCCATCGGCCCCTGCTCGATGTCGTAGAGAAACCGGGTCAAGGCACCGAGATCGCCCGCCGCCTCCACGCGCCAGTCCACGGTCACGTAATTCGTGGCGTCGTCGTTCCACTGGGGGGTGAGGCCGGTGAGGCCGGTGCCGCTGTCCTGCGACCAGTTGTCAAACGCCTTGAGCACCCGTTGCTCCGCCAGGGACGTGTCCGCGGGCAAGGCGTTCGTGCGCATCTGGGCCCAGCGGCTGCGGATGGCCTGTTCGCGTTGAATCAACAGTTTCCCGTCACTCACCTGCTTGCGCAGGGCGGCAATGGTCTGCGCTCGCGCCGACCACCAGTTCGCCAGCGGCTCATAAATCAGGCGTTCGCCAACAAACAACGCGGTGACCGCGATGGTCAGCACCACCAGGAATTGCTGGCGGGTCTCAATTTTCACTGCCGCCTCCGTTTCCGTAGTGAACGTCGAATGAGAATTGCATGGGTGATCTGCCGCGAATCTGCTGCAGCTTGACGTCCGTTACGCCGTCCGCGGTGCGCAACTGGTTCAACGTCCGCAGCAACGCGCCATTATCCTGCGCCGTGCCGGTGCAGGTCACGGTGTTGCCGCCGCGAATTTCCACCGTCTTGGCCGTCACCGAACCGTCTTCGGGAAACGCCATGGTCAACTGGCGCAACACCGTCAGGCTGCGGAAGGAATCGTCAAACCACGGACGGTACTGCCGGATTTCCTGTTGTAAACCGTCCAATTCCTGCACTTTGGCCGACATCGCCGACCACTGCGAACGCAACAGGATGAGTTGCATCTCCTGGAATAAAAACAATCCGCCGGCCAACACCACCGCGCCGGCGGCGACGGCCCCGGCAGAGCGCAACCGGCCGGAGGCATACCGGCTGACGAGCTGTTCAAAGGCGGACGGTTTCGGCGGCAGAAATTCGAAAACCGGCGTCTCGCCCGTTAACCAGCGTGCCGCCAGGCTGAAGGCGGGAGAAACCGGGGCCTCCGATGGAAGTTGGGCGCCAAATTCGTTCGGCGCGTAAGCGGAGACGAGTTCAACCTTCAACCCCATCGGCTCAAAACGCAGCTCCATCTCGTCGGCCAGTCGCTGCGCCAGTTCGCGCGGGCCAAAAATGCGGATGCGTTTTACGGCGTCGCGCAGTTCCGCCGGCAATTGACCCAGTGTGATACGCGCCTCACGCGCCACGAGATCGGCATGCAACTCGCGCCGGCCGGCTTCGTCACCAATGGCGCCTTCCAGCGCGCGCAAGGCCGCCACGCCGCCGCGGGTGATTTGCAGTCCCACCTGGCTCTCGCCGATCGCCAGCGCCAGGATGCCGGCCGGCGCGCCGCTCTCCGAGCCGGCGGGTTGGGAAACAACTTCCTCGTCGCGCCGGGCCGGAGACCGGCGCCCCGGCGGCTGCAAGGCCATCAGGCCAAGTGAAAAGCTGACCGGCTTCAATTTGGCCGCCGCCAAAACCTGTTCCAGCGCCGCCAATTGGGCGTTGGGAATGCCCGCCAGCGTTACGTGCTGTTGGCCGGCGGCGAGCGGACAACGCGAATCCGCCAGCCGCAACGTTGTGATGTCCGAGGGGAAACCGCGTTCCGCTTCGAGTTGCAGCAGACTGGCGGCGTCCGCCTCCGGCAAGGGCGGCAGTTCGGTGTGCGCCGTCAGCGCCCATTTGAGCGGTATCCCCACCACGCAGCGGCGCTCGCGCACGCCGGCGGCATCCAGGTGATTGCGAATCTCGCGGCCGACGAGTTCCGGCACCGCCGTCAGCGGATCGAGCGAAAGCATGACGGAAAAAGCCTGGCGGAGTTGCAGCGAGCCGTTGGTCCGGCGCAGCACCACGCCTTCGAGGCGGCTGCCGTCGAGGGTTAATCCGAGTACGCTCGCCAGCCGTCTGCGTTTTCCGAAATTAATTTTCAGGAGGTTATTCATTGCGTTGCGGTGGCGACAAAGGTTTCACGGGCTTTTTCACCCAGCGCCCAGCCGAGACCGCTGAGGTCCTGGCGGTAAATGATTATGGGCGTGCCATTGCTGGTATCGAAAATGAACTTCACCCGCCGGTAACCGCGGCCAAAGGGACCAACGGCGGCGATGTCCGCGGTGAACTGGTAGCTTTGGGTGGTGACGTAGTCGCCCCGCGCCAGCGCGCGGACGGCCGAGCTGGTATTGCCGAGCGCGTCCACCAGCCACGCAATCGATGTCAGGTTGTTCGGATTTTGCTCGCGGTAGGTGATGAGCGATTGCGCCGTGCCCGACGCGGTATTTTGGTCAAGACCGGCTCCCGCCAGCAACGCGGTCAATACGTCCAGGTCGGCAGTATTGACGTTCACGCGTCCGCGAATGTAAGCGTTGGTGCTGGTCGTCACGTCAGGAGCAATTTTGGCAAAATCGCTTGAACCCATGCCGAAGGTCTTGCATTGGACACAAAAAGCCAGCAACCCGGCATATCCTTGACGGGGTCTTTGAGAAACCAGTTGTGCAGCCAGAGAACTCGCGTTGCCGACGCCGGCGTCCTCGAAAAGCGTTTGCAAATCCTGCCGGCGCGCAGTGTTCACATTGGTCAGCGTGGTGCCGTCGGAATGGAAATTGGGTTCGCGGGTATAGACGGTGGTGTATTCCAGCAGGCCGTAATTGATTCCGGCGCCGCCGGCTGAATTCGTTTCATTCGCGTCAAGCACGCCGTTCAGGTTCAGGTCATCGCCGACGAGCAAATCCAGGGTTGAACCATAGACCAGCCGCAGTTCGTCCACGGTCTCAAACGGCCCTTCTTTTTCCTGATAACCCAGCTGCGCATAGTTCAAGGCATAAGCGCCGGAGCTGTTGGTGCTGCGCCAGTCCACAATGGCCTGGGCAAAATCGGTTGTCATGTCGGGCAGGTAAGAAAGGGCATTGGTATTGACAGTGTTCAAATTCAGTTTGGAACCTTCGTCAATCAGGGCAAAATACGGTTCCGTGGAAGGTGGGCCGGACGGATTGCGGCCGATGAGCCAGAACCGCGCAGCGCCGACGGGCACAGCGGCGGAGGCATACAGGTTGGTGGCGGGCACCGCGCCGTTGGTGGCGTACAGGGCCAGTACCGTGCTGACGTAACGCGCGGCGCCTTCGATGGCCTGGTCGGTAGCCAGACCGGAAGCCCGATTGTCCGACGCGCGGAGTTCATACGTCATGGAATTGGCAAAATAAAGCGCGATGGCGACCAGGCCGATGCACACCCAAAGCACAATGATAAGCACTGAGCCGCGTTGATTTTGAGAACATTCGACATTCAACATGGAACGTTCGACCTCCAGGGCACGCCCACCCTGCACCGGCCCGGGCGTTCGGCGTTGAAGGTTGAAGGTTGAAGGTTGAAGGTTCATCCGTTCCACTCGCTAATTTAAAACAGCATTCGTGCGCGACTGGGAATCAATCGGCACCAGCATCTCGATGGGTTGCGTCGTGGCGGGGTTGTTCCCGGCCAGTTGAATCCGCACGCGGACGGCGACCGGCAGATTGGTGTTCACCGAGGTGATGCCGGTGGTGTCCCAGGTGTCGGACCATTGCGAACCGTCGAAACAGGAAAATTCGACGCTTTGCACGCCACCCAGCATCCATTGGTCGTCCACGTCCGGCATGGTGGTGGCCATGACATTCCGGGTGATACTGCGATACAAATCCTTGCCCGGCGCGTTGCGGTCGGTCGGGTCCCTCAATTCGTAGGTGACTTTCTGGATGTCAGCCCACGGCGCGTTGTCACGCAAGGCGCCGGTGGCGGTGTACATTTCAATGGCCACGGGCTGGCTGATGCCCGGACTGGTGAGCGTTCCCACCCGGAAATCGCCGGACAAAACCTTGCTGGTACCATTGGTGGGCGTCACCGCACACTGCAAATCGCGACGCATCACCGACAAGGCCAGGTCCACCGGGGTCGCCCCGTCCACCGCCGCCTGGGTCACGTCGCGCAGATGCAAGGCGGTAAACAAGACACTGCCGACGACCGCCAGCACCAATGCCGCCACGCCCACCGCCAGAATCATTTCGACCAGCGTAAACGCGCGGGAGTTGGGCGGGTTGGTTTTCATCGGTTCAAATTGGCCGTGGCGCCGGTCGGCGTCTGCAAACTTGCCAGCGTGCTCAACCCGACTGAATAGTCATGGCCTTGCGCCGTAAAGGTCACCTCGGCGGTCAGCAAACGCATCGCCGCCGTTGTATCCACGGGCCAGCTCTGGTTGTTCAGGGTCCAATGAAATTCCTCAGCTCCTTCGGTAACGGTTCCATTTTGCGAGCCCACGTTCCAGTTGGTCGTCACGATGCTTTCATTTAAAATCCGTTCGCCGATGCGTGCCGCGACGCCTTTGCGCGCCGCGACCTCGCCGGCCAGACTGGCGACATGCAGTGCCTCGACGGCCGCGGGGATGACGATGGCCAGAAACAGCATCGCCGCCAGCACTTCTGCCAGCGTAAAGGCGGAAGCGTGACACGTGACACGTGGCAGGTGACACGAAATGCCCGCCCGTGCGGCGGTTTTTTTCATGCCACCTGCCTGCCGGGCCGCAGCTTCCGAACGAAGGCCGGTCGCCTGCCACTTGTCACTTCTCTGTGTTCTGAATTTCATAACCATTACGGTTGCGCGATTCGATCAGCCAGCGCGCATGGCCCTTGGCATCCATCAGGCGCAACGTCTGCGGGCTGTTTTCATCCACCGTGCCGTCCGGCAAAAAACGGATGGCCGGCAACCCATTAAATTTGGTCATGCCCGCCGAGCTGTTATTCACCACCGCGATCTGCAAACTTGTATCCAACGCCAGGTTTTCGGCTTTCGGATCGCCGTTCCGGCCGGTCGTCTCTGACTGGAGCCCGTAGGCACCCTGTTTTTCATTCACCCATAGCACCATCGGAAGGCCTTCCGAAACAGCGCGGCTCTGGCCGGCGTGAATCAGCGCCAGCAACCGCCGCGCCTCGGAATCCAGCGCCTGCCCGCGGATGAAATTTGACATCGCCGGCGCCGCCATTGAGGTGATGATGACCAGCAACGCCAGAACGAGAATCAGCTCAATCAGCGTGAACCCGGCGAGTCGAGGGTCGAGGGTCGAGGGTCGAAGGCAACAAACTCCCTTCGCGCCGACGACCGGCGCTCGACTTTCGACTCTTGATTCCCGGCCAAATAATTTCATTCACTTGGTCCAGTTGCCAACGTCATCCTGGGTTCCAGCCTTGCCATCCGGTCCGACGGAGGAAAGGTCAAAGCCATTGGGATTATGCCGGCCGGGAAAAACATAGACGTAAGGATTACTCCAGGGATCCACCGGCAGGTTGTCCAGATACGGTCCGTGCCAGTTTTTGGCGTTGTTCGGCTGCTGGATCAAATCCTGCAGGCTTTTCGGGTAACCGCCATTGTCCACTTCGTAGGCATCGAGCGCGGTCTTGATGGAGGAAATGTCGGCGTGCGCAGCCGCCTGGCGCGCCTGCTCGCTACGGCCCACCATCTTGGGAATGACCAATGCCGCGAGGATGCCGATGATGGTGATGACCAGCAGCATTTCGACAAGCGTAAATGCGCGGCGATAATTTTGGATTGCGGATTGCGGATGGCGGATTTGAATTTTCATGGTTCGTTGGTGATTCAATTTTATTTGATGTAATCCTGCAGCGAGAACACCGGCAGCAACATGCCGATGAAAATGATGCCGATGAACCCGGCAATCAAAAACAGCATCAGCGGCTCAGCAAACGCCACCGCGGTTTTCAAATGGCGGTCCAGGTCCACTTCGGTGACGCTGGCAATGCGGACGAGTTCGGAATCGAGCTTGCCGCTTTCCTCGGCCACGGAAATCATTTCCAAAATGGAGCCGGCGAACAAATCCTTGCATTCCGCGAGGCTTTGCCCCAGCCGGCCGCCCTGCTGGACGCGCTGAATGGATTCCGAAACGGCGTCCACGAGCGTCTGGTTGCCGATGGATTTGCGCGCGACGTTCAAGCCCTGCACCAGCGGGACGCCGGCGCCGAGCAGCGTACCGAGCATCCGGCAGAAGCGTGCCATGGCAAACTGCGCCACCAGCGGACCCACCAGCGGCGAGCGCAGCACGAGCCGTTCCCGGACGCGCCGGCCTTTTTCCGAGGCAAACCAGGTGCGCACCAGAAACACCAGACCGAACAAGCCCAACGCGATGAACAGACCGTAGGAGCGCACGGCATGGCTGACCCCGATGATGAGTTGCGTGATCAACGGTAACGCACCGTGAACACTGGCAAAGACCTTTTGGAATTTGGGAATGAAAAACACCAGCAACACGGTCAGCACCACCAGCGCCAGACAAAGCAGGATGCAAGGATAAATCATTGCGGTCAGCACTTTCGATTTCAGCTCCTTTTCCCGCGCCTGGAAATCGGCGATTTGCGCCAGCACCACGTCGAGGAATCCGCCGGCCTCACCGGCCTCCACCATCGCGACATAGACGCGCGGAAACACATCCGGCGATTTTGCCATCGCGTTGGCCAGCGACATGCCGTCCACGACCAGGTCATGTATTTGCTTCCACTTGGCCGAGACCAATGGCGACGTGGCTTCCTTGTAGAGGATCACCAGCGCGCGGCTCAACGGCACGCCGGCGGCCAGCAGGCTGGATAACAGGCGTGTGAAATTTTCCAGCGCTTTCGCGGAAACTTTCCGTGACTGGAACTTGAAGGAAATGTTTCCAAGTTTCTCCATGCCTGCCGGCAGACCCGAACCGCTTTTCGCGGCAACGGCCGCCTGCTCCACAAGGTTCACTGGCCGCAGGCCGAGCGTTTCCATCTGGCGCAGCGCATCGGGCCGGCCCGCGGCTTCAAGCGCCCCCTGGGCCATTTTGCCGTCGGCCTGCAATGCTCGATAGGAAAACGTAGGCATTTTAGTTTCTGGAAAACATTCAACATTCAACATTCAACACGGACCATTCAAGGAACGACGTCATGCTGCCGTTGTGCATTGGATGTTGAAGGTTGAGCGTTGAATGTTTCATATTTTTATTTCGCCGCGGCGACGTTGGCCGGCGTTTGAATCTCCAAGGTTTTACCTTTGGTTGTCTGCGCGACCTCCTTGGCGGTGGTCACGCTCAAAACTTCTTCCACCGTGGTGATCCCCAGGCGGACCAGGCGCCAGCCGTCTTCGGCCAGCGTTTTCATGCCGGTGCGGCGGGCGGCGTCGCGAATCTGGTCGGTCGAGGCGTTCTTTAAAACGAGCTGTCGGATTTCGCTGTCGCTGTCCATCCACTCAAAAATGGCGTGCCGCCCGAAAAACCCGGTGTTGCGGCATTCCCGGCAACCGGTGGAACGATAAATCGTGGCGTTGGCGGCAATGCCGAGTTTTTCCTTGAGCGCCTGCGCGGTCGGCGAGTTGTCGGCCTGCTTGCAATGCGGGCAGAGCACGCGCACGAGGCGCTGCGCCAGCACCGCTTCGAGCGACGACGAGACAAGATAGGGTTCCACGCCCATGTCCGCGAGGCGGGTGACGGCGCCCGGCGCGTCGTTTGTGTGCAGGGTGGAGAAAACCAGGTGGCCGGTGAGCGACGCCTGCACGGCGATCTCCGCCGTCTCCTGGTCGCGAATTTCGCCCACGAGAATTACATCCGGGTCATGGCGCAGGATGGATCGCAAGCCGCGCGCGAAGGTCAGGCCGGACTTTTCGTTGACCTGGATTTGATTGATGCCCTTGAGCTGGTATTCCACCGGGTCTTCAATCGTGATGATTTTGCGGTCGGAGTCGTTGATTTCGTTGAGCGCGGTGTAAAGCGTGGAGGTTTTGCCGCTGCCCGTCGGGCCGGTGACGAGGATGATGCCGTGGGGCAATTGGAGGACGCGGCGGAAACATTCCAGCTCGCGTTTATCCATATCCAGTTGTTCCATCCCTCGCAGCGTGGCGTTTTGGCGGAGCAAACGCATGACGACCGCTTCACCGTGGAGCATGGGAATAATGGAAACGCGGATGTCCACCTCGGCCTCGTCGATGCGCACCTTGATGCGTCCGTCCTGCGGCAGGCGCTTTTCGGCGATGTTGAGGTGGCTCAAAATTTTCACGCGAGAGACGATGGCCGGTTGAAAGCGCTTGAGCTGCGCCGGTACGGGGATGTCCTGCAACACGCCGTCAATGCGGTAGCGGATGCGGAATTCGTCCTCGAACGGCTCCAGGTGAATGTCCGACGCGCGCAATTCGATGGCGTCCTTCAACACCTGGTTCACGAAGCGGATGATGGACGCCTCGTCTTCGCCGGCGTTATCGAGGTCGGTGTCCTCGGCATTTTCGTCAACGACTTCCAGGGCCTTTTCCTCCTCCAGCGTGCCGATGGTATCGGCGCCGACCCCGAGGCGTTTCTTGATTTCGCGCTGGATGGCTTCGCTGGAGGCCAGAATCGGCTTGAGATTCAATCCGGTCAGGGTCTTCAGGGCGTCCAGTCCCTGCGTGGCGAAGAGGCGGCTGGTGGCGACTTCCACCGTGCCGTTCAGGCGTTTGAGCGGAAGCAATTCCTCCTTCAGAAGGATGCGGGCAGGAAAAAGCGAGAGAAGCTGACGATCCGGCTCAAGGTCGTCGAGCGTGGTGTAATCAACGCCGTATTCTTTGGCCAGCCAGCGAAGGACGTCTTCCTCGCGTTCCATCGCCGGCCTGGTCTTGGCCAGAACCGCCGCGTCAATGGCCGACAATTGCTTGGCAGCGACCATGCGCTCAAGCAGTTCCTTCCAAGGCGAGACTGGATTGGCGGTTTCGTTCATGACAGCGTCAGCTTCTCCCGGAGGCGTTCACCTTCGTTACTGGAGCAACCCCAGCAGCGTAGCCTGTGCTTCCTGCTTGACGGTCAGCACCTGGCGCAGTTGCGCTTGGGCTTCAGCCAGCTTGGCTTCCTTGGCTTTTTGCGAAGCTTCGTATCGGGCCAATGCGGCTTTGATTTGCGCAGGCGGCGAGTTGTCATCAATCGTTTTTTGCAGGGCCTCGGCCTCCGGGCTGGGCTGGCCGCCAAAGAAACCGCCCCGGCGCCTGCCGCCATTGGCATTGTCGCCGTTGTTGCCACCGCGATTGCGGAACATCATGCGCCCCATGCCGGCGCCAAAACCGACATCACGCCGCGCGTCCATCACCTTCTGGATCAACGGCTGGACGGCGCTCCAGTCGGTGTCGTTGGTAAAACCGAGTTGATCCCGGATGCCGTCCATCATGCGTTGCTGGAACTGGGCCGGGTCGAAGTTGCCTCGACCAAACCCGCCCTGCCCGCCTCCGCCTCCGCCTCCGCCATTGTCGTTTTGTGCCAGAAGACTGCCCGTGCTCAGGCACAAGGCAGCAGCGACACCCCAGATTGCGAACGTTTGATTCAGTTTAATCATAATGAGCTCAAGTTGAACTGTGGTTTGATTTATTAGGCCGTGGGCAAAGGAACAGAATTCCCAGGCACACGGCTGCGATAGGTCATCAGGCAGGGAACGTGCCAATCGATAAATCCCAACAAAACCCGGGGAATCGGACCGGCGTACCGCGCAAATGTTTCTCAGGCGGATCCGGGTCGCGCAGAATTTGCGCACCTGGGCCGGTTAAACCCCTATTTACATTTTGACGAACTGACTTCAGCCGTTGTAGGCTGAAAGCTGTTGGTACAAGTGTGAACCGGCGATTTGCCGGATTAAATCCTGCAACCATGATCCATCGAGAAGGCGAGGCGACTATGAGAACAGATTCCGGCAGGAAAATCATCCAGCCAAGAGATCGTTGCATTATTTGGTTGGCGCAATTTGCGTTGGGAATTGCGGTCCTGGTGACGGCTGCGGGGTGTCAGACCGACTCTTCGCCGTTTACACCAGTGACCCCAGCAGTGACCAATTCCGTTCATCCGGTGATTCCCGAGGCTGTAAACCCTGTTGCCACCCCCGCCACCAACAACCCGGCCTCCTACAGACTGCGGGAAGGTGACATCCTGAAAATCAACTTTCCGGGATCTCCCAATCTGAACAACGTGCAGCAGATTCGATCGGACGGCAAAATCAACCTGGCCCTGGTCGGGGAAGTGCAGGCTGCGGGGATGACGCCGGCTGAATTACAGCAGAAATTGATGGATTTATACGCTCCGCAACTGACGTCGAAGGAAGTCACGGTTGAAGTGCAAAACTTCTCCTTCCCGGTTTACGTGACGGGAACAGTGCTCCGCCCGGGAAAAATTTCTTCGGATCATCCCATCACCGCCCTTGATGCCATCATGGAAGCAGGCGGACCGGACTACACCAGGGCCAATCTTAAAAACGTGAAGGTCATCCGGCAGGAAGGAGGCCAGACGAAAAATTACATCCTGGATTTGAAGAAGGTGATGGACGGCAAGGCCGCTGAACCGTTCTACCTGAAGCCGGGCGACATCATTTACGTGCCGGAGAAGTTCTCGTGGTTTTAACCCTGTCCGCCAGGGCTTGCCGAAAACGGCGCGTCAGTAAGCGAAACCGATTTCGAATCCGACCTGGTGGCTGGTAAAACCAAAGCCTGCGGCAGAGGAGGAATCGTCACTGATCTGATAGAAGACCGCGACCGTGCCGCGTTTGAGAAAGGATGTGCTGAGGCGGGTATTGAAATAGTAGTAATCGTCGGTCCGCGTGGGGCCGGTACCCGTGCCAGAGTTGACGTACTTGACGTTCTGGTAGCCGCCATTGAGATCCAAATACAGCCTGCCGAGCAACCGTTGGTTTAAATCGGCATTAACACCGGCGCTCTCGGAAATTTGATTCTGCAGGAAAGACACCGCCACAACCCGATCGGCGTTCAACGAAATTTTTGTCTGTTCAAAAGGCTGATACTGGATCCCGCCGCCAAAAACGGGATTGAGGATGTCTCCTGTATTACTGCCATAAAACTGGCGATCCTCCACCCCGCCGTGAATCTGAAAGCTGACTTTGTCCGTTGCCCGCCATTCGACCCGCCCCAGATACTGTTCGAAGAGCATATCGGGACTGTTGTCCACGTCGTCATAACCCAGCCCCACCCCCAGCGCCACGTTGAACCGGTCCCAGAAATGATAACTGAGCCAGTCCATCGTTGACCATTCGCGGTAACTCTGGAACTGGTCGGCTGAGACAAAATTCTGGTTGACCCCCAGATCCAGCGACAGTTTGCTGTTGATGGTGTAAGTGCCTTTGATGGCCGTGACATAGGTTTGCTGGTGAATTTGCGTAGCCGTTTCAGCCTGCGGCAGGTTAGAGTCAGTGAAACCTTGTGAAAGCCCTAAAACCCAGTTGCCGTAGACCGTGCCGCCGGTCAACTGGGCAAATTGACCGAAGGTATTCTGGAACCGATTATTGGAATAGACCGTCCAGGTAGGCGTGTAATCCAGGATCCAATGATCGCCGACATCCAACTGGAGCCCCGGCGCAATTTGCTGAATCACGGTGCTTTCCGGCTGGCCCGGGGCAACCTGAATCCCGTCACCGTAGAGAAATTGATAATCGACATGGGGCCGCAGCGTCAGGAATTTATAGCGAAACGGTTGCGCCAGTTCCAGGCCCGGAGCCGTTTTGGTGGGCGCAAACACGTCCATTTCCGTATTCTCAAACGGCTGCAAAGCCGTCGGAGTTTCCGTCGGGGCGGGAGGGGGGCTGACGACTTGTTGTGCCTGCGACCTCCGGCCCAACACCAACATTTCGAGCCATACTGCCCCCCAGAGCAGCCAGGTATTTCGGTTCACACGCAAGAATGACCATTTCGTTTGGAATTTCGGTTTCATATAAATCGGGTCTGTCGCTTCAAATATTAATGGGAAAGCAGGGAGACATTTCGCGGCGTCCCGCCATTTACCCGCAAGGTGGCCACGGTCCAATTGCGCAACGAATCTTCCAGCGCTTCCTCCACCGGGCGCATTTTCACCCCGGCGACCAGCAATTTGGAAACGTCCAGCATGCAATTGGAACGCAGGGCCTTGGTGCCCAAACGGTAAAACTCCTCCTCGTCTTTCCAGAATTCGAAATGCCGGTTGGGCTTGAGGATACGTTGAATCATGTCAATGACCTGCCGCGTCAGAACCGCGCCGGGATTGGTCATGTTGTAAACCCCAAACGGCGCCTGTCGCTCCCACAGGTCCAGACAGGCCCGCACAAAATCGTCAAGCTGAGACAGCGAATTCACCCCATCAAAAACTTTGTGATAGTTTTGGATTCTCCAGAGGAAATTCCTGGGTTCGCTTCGCTCGTTGAATGGCATTCCAGGGCGCCAGATATACACGTCTCCCACCCCGCGAATGGCTTCTTCCGCCAGGGTCTTGCTTCCGCTGTAGAAATTACACGGTGCATTGCGGAACGAAAAATTGGGCTCATCCCATTCGGTGTATCCGAAGATTTTTTCGGGACTTTCGGCAAACAGTTGCCGCAGTTCCGCGCCTTCGACAATCCGCGTGCCCTTGTCATCAATGAATTTGGCGCCGTGATAAATGCAACCGGAGGAAATATGGCCCCAGGGCGTGCTCGTCATCGAACAGGCGCGGGAAACGGTCTGGGGCAGCAGCGTGTTCGCGAAAAGAGTTTCCTCCCGGGCGGTCTCGCAGGCGTCCACATTCGGCCAACCCGGATAACCTGCGGCGTTGATGATGAATTCCGGTTTCAGTTTGCGGACATAATCGAACAGGAGCTCAAAACTGGTATAATCAATGGCCTTGCGGGTGAGCGGGATGAAACTGTACCTCCGGCGTCGCAACTCCGTTGCGAACGCCTGCCCCATGTGGCCACTTGCTCCCAGCAGCAGAATCATGGCGAATTGATTATGGGTCCGGTGAAATTCAGGCTTTCCATACCTGACGCGGTTTGGTTTTTACGCCAGCCATGGCGTTTCGCGTGTCCACGAGGCACGACGTCCAGTCGGCCAGTTCCTGATAATTAACCGCTTGATGGTTGGTGGCGATGATGACCGCATCGAACTTCTGCAGGGTTTCGTGGTTCCAATCCACTGAACGCGTGCCTGCCCAATGCGGATGCTCGCGCGTCGGACGAATCACCGGCACGTACGGATCATAATACGCCACCTCCGCCCCGCGCGCTTTTAGAAGGTCCATCAGCACATAGCTCGGCGATTCGCGATCGTCGTCCACATTCGGTTTATAGGCCAGCCCCAACACCAGCACGCGGCTGCCATTCATGGGCTTCCGCAACGCATTGAGCGCCTCCGCGGTGCGATTCACAACATACTCGGGCATCGCCGTGTTGATTTCGCCCGCCAATTCAATGAAGCGGGTGTGCTGGCCATACTCGCGGGCCTTCCACGTCAGATAAAACGGGTCGATGGGAATGCAATGTCCGCCCAGGCCCGGGCCCGGTGAGAACGCCATAAAACCGAACGGCTTCGTCTTGGCAGCCTGGATGACCTCCCAAACGTCAATGCCCATGGCGCCGTAAACGAGCTTCAATTCATTGACGAGGGCAATGTTCACACTGCGAAAAATATTTTCGAGCAGCTTGGTGGCTTCGGCGGCGCGACAGGAGGAGACCAGAACCACGCTTTTGATGGCGCAGCTATAAAGCGTCTTCGCGCGTTCCAAACAGGCCGGCGTGTAACCGCCTATCACTTTCGGAATAAATTCCACCTTGCTCTGGACATTGCCCGGGTCTTCCCGTTCTGGCGAAAAAGCCAGATGAAAATCCACACCTGCCTTCAAACCGGAACCGGTTTCGAGCACTTCACGCAGGTCTTCGTCGGTCGTACCCGGGTACGTCGTGGATTCCAGCACCACCAGCGTTCCCCTGGCCAGGTGCGGCGCGATGGACTTGCCGGTTTCAATAATAAATGAAATGTCCGGTTCGCGGTTCTTATTCAGCGGTGTCGGCACGCAAATGATCACCGCCTCGACTTCCTGGACGCGACTGAAATCGGCGGAGGCCACAAAACTGCCCGCCTTCACCGCCTCCGAGATCGCCCCGGCGGAAATGTGCTTGATGTAACTGCGGCCGCTGTTGAGCGACTCCACCTTGGCCGGGTCAATGTCCAGCCCCAATACCCTGACCCCCGAACGTGCAAATTGAAGGGACAGCGGGAGACCAACGTAACCTAAACCGACGATAGCTATTTTCATTGATTTGAGTTCCTTTCCCTGACTTTGGATACCAGAATTTGAAACAAAGATTTCAGTCAAATGATGTAGAGGTTCGCAAAAAATTGATGTTCCTGCTCTTCCGGCGTCCTGGTGGTATTGGAAATAATGGCCGCCATTGCGTTGAGCACCCTGACCGGTTTACCTCCGGCGGAACGTGGGCAATGACATATTTAGCACTGACTGGATTGAGTGAACCTGGATGATGGAAATCTTCACTGGTTTTCTGCCAGCCGAAGGTCAACGCCCCAACCAAAGAACGAGGCCAGCCGGCCTACCATATCAAAATAGTTCAATCGGGAGTTCCTAAACCAGGCTGCGGAATCAAGGCGTAATATAAATTTCAAGCAGCCATGAAATTGAGACGCTGGACCGGGTACCGCCATCAGCCACGTAAATGCGGTTGCCGTTGAGCACCGGGAAGATGCCATGGCGGGCGGTGGGCATGGGCGTTCCGAGCCACCAGGTATTGGAGGCAACGTTGTAGATGTCCACGCGGTTGTAAACATCATTCGCCGTCGCGCCGGCGCCGGAGGCCGTCTCGCCGCCAATCACGAAGAAATTGCCATTATAATAGACGGCTTTGCCCATGCCGCCACGCGCCTGGGGCAGCGGGGCCAGCGTGGATCCCGGGTCGGTACTGGACACCCACGTGTTGCCGGCTGGATAGTAGATTTGCACCGTGTTATAACCGTTGGCCACGGCATTGGCACCATCCCGTCCACCAAAGATGTAAAAGTTCGTTCCATCGGTGCCGGCGGCCGTGTGATTGCGCCCCACCGGCATAGGCGCGATCATGGCCCATGTATTCGATACCGGATCATACACGGCGGCGCCATTGGTGGTGACGCTGCCGACGATGCCACCGGCGAGGTAGATTTTACCGCCGATGAGGGCGGTCGCGCACGAGCCGGCGGGAAACGGCATCGGCGTGCCGAGCGACCAGCCGTTGGTCACGGGGTCATAAATTTGCACCTCATTCATGGAACTGCTGTCCGTAAAACTGAAACCGCCGAAAAGGTACCACCGCCCCCCATACACCTCCGCCGCCTGGTGATCCCCCAGATAGGGGCGCACGCAGTTTACATTAGTCCACTTGTCAGAAGGAATGTCATAAGCCAGCGTGGGTGAATACGGGCTGCCGACGAGGTAAAGCTTGTTGCTGATGATGCCGCAAGACACTTCCATCAGGGAATTCGGCGAAACGGACCCGGTCACCCATGAATTAGGCACGCCAGTATAATCCAGGTTCAATTGCATGAACTGGCTCGGGGCCTGTGCGATTGGCCGATTGGCGACGAATTTCTCGGTTATGGCAGAACCATTCGTCGCCACTGAAATCGGTCCGGTCACCATCTTCGTTCCTCCAAACCACGCGCTCAGATTGCTGGAAACACTGGCGTTGGGTTGTACGTCAATCGCGGACACGTTGCCTGTGTAGGTCAGTGTCAGGAAATTGTCCGTTCCCACTGAATCAATGCCGGCCAGGGAAAGGGCCGCTGTGCCGGGAGCCCAAGGGTTTCGATTCAGAGCGTACTCGACCAGATTGGGCAGTCCATCCCCGTCGGGGTCCGCACCCAGGCCACTGATGGCGGGATTGGTCAACTGCGACGGAGTGAAGTTCGAGAGGAGCCATTGTGCCCACGGCGTGCGGGTGAAACCGCTGTTGGTGTTTGAATAGGGCGAATTCCCGGCGCTGTTAAAACCGTACACGCGAAAATAATACTTGATGCCCGGACTCAGGTTCGTGGCCGCAAACGCGGTGACGTTGCTGCCGACGGCGCCAATGTTCGTGAAGGTGATGGTGTCCAGGGACTGTTCTATCTGGAAACCCAACTCGTTTGATGACGTGTCCGTCCACGTCAGATTGATTTGAGTCGGGGAGATGACGGTGAGAGACAAGCCGCTCGGCGCCGACGGCTGGCCGGAACTCACCGAGATGCCCGCGAACGACCCAGCCAACGCCAGCCAAACGGGACGCCGGCGGAGGCCAAACCCACGCGCCACACACCAACACAAAACCAAAGCGCAACATCGCAGGATAATACTGCCGCAGGCACGCAAAGGGATAAAAGGCTGTCGCTCGATCACAAGATGTTTTCCTCGAAGCTGTACTCCGCTTCGCTCATTACAAGATGGCATATTAAACCGTTACAGTTTTAAATTCAACTAATCTTTATCGGGCGTCGGGATAAGACGGAAAAATGCCATGAGTTTCCGGATAAATCCTGGAAATCGCTCCAGAGGGAGTAATGAGCAAAGCATCTTTGCCGAATAAAACCCGGCAGAAACCGCGGCGATCACGCCCGACGTGATCGCCGCCCAACGGGGAAGAAAATACCAGCTCGCAAAAACCACGGCGATCAAGGGGGCAAACAGCAACCCCAACCGGCGGTTCGCCTTTGACCACTGAAACCCACACAGCCGGCGAACGACCAGGTAGATGCCGGCAAAATAAACCACATAGGAACCAAAGAACGCCATGCCGATACCATTCAATCCAAAGGTCTTTATGCCGAGCCATGTCAGGCCGATTAAAACCAGAGTGCTCAAAAATTCAGTCCAAAAGAAAAGTTTGCGTTCGCCTCGGGCCAGAAGAATGAAACCCATCGGCCAACTGGCGACGCGCAGGGTCATGCCCAGACAAAACCAACGCAGAATCTCCACGGCTGGCCCGAACTTGGCCGAGTAAAACAACACGATCACGAGCGGGGCAAAAACCAGCGTCCCCAGAACCCCGGGGCAGGCCGTCAGCAATCCGACTTCGGCCTGTTCGTTTACCAGCCGGTTGCATTCCTGGTGGTCTTTGGCGATGGCGGTCAGACGCGGATAAAAATCCGCGCCCATGGCTTGAAGGATAAATCCGACGTAGAGACCGCCAAACACCCAGGCCGCCTGATAAAAACCGGCCGCTTCAGCACTGATCTCGCGCAACGCAAAAATGCGGATCAGATAACCCGCCCCCAACGTCATCAATTGGCTGGCCATAAAGACGACACCCAGTTTCAACAATTCCGAAGCTTCGCCGATGACCTGGGGGGCGGTCACGCGGACCGGCTCCACCCGGACTTTTCGGGCATACCACCAGGACGTGAGGATACCCATCGCCGCCACACAAACCAGCGCCGGCACGACGCCTTGCTCGGCGATGCCATGGCGGTAATAGAGATAGACAATCACGATGCTGAACACCGTTCCATAAAACGCCCCCAGCACATTCATGCGGGCGAGATCGGCAATCCGGCGCATGCCTTGAATCACGGCGCCCTGCCCCGAGGAGACATCGCCGAAAAACACCGCCAGCGACAACAAGGCGATGGCCGCCAGGTGCCGGCTGTCTCCGAAGGTCAGCAGCGACACCGGCTTGCTGAGAACCAGCAGCAACAAGGCGCCCAGCGCGCCGGTATAAAAAGCCACGCGCCGCAAAGTAATCACGGTGGCGGCGATGCGGTGATTGTCGCCCGAGCCGATTGCTTCCGCGATCTGACGCACCCCGCTGGTGTTTATGCCCATGCCCGCGACAGT
>DASZAB010000024.1:0-32813 GCA_035945675.1 Verrucomicrobiia bacterium
CGGGCGAGGCGGCGGGAATAATCGCCTGGCATCCAGACCGATTGGCGCGCAATTCAATCGACGGGGGACGCATTATTTACCTCCTGGATACCGACAAAATCCTGTCGCTTAAATTCCCGACATTCCGTTTCGAAGCCGATCCACAAGGTAAGTTCATGCTCTCAATCATGTTCGGGCAGAGCAAATATTACGTGGATTCACTGTCGGAGAATACGAAACGCGGCCTACGGGAAAAAATCCGCCGTGGTGAGTATCCCGGCATGGCCCCGTTCGGGTATTTGAACGACTACCGTACAAAGAAAATATTTGTGGACCGAGAACGCGCCCCGCTTGTTCAGGAGGCGTTCGAGCGGTATGCGACGGGTACCGTCGTTCTGGATGATCTGCGGAGGCTCTTTCGTGCAAAAGGCGTTTGCACCAAAAACGGCAAGATGTACGGACGCACATTTATCTCCGATCTGCTTTCGAACCCGATTCACTACGGTCATTTCCGATACGCAGGCGAGGTATACGAGGGAAACCACGAACCAATCATCACCAAAGAGCTGTTTGACCGCGTCCAAGCCGTTTTTAATCACCGATGGCGGTATTCGCCATCGGAAAAGAAAGCTCCGCAGAAACCGTATCTTGGCCTTTTGCATTGTGCCGAATGTGGCAGCGCCATCACTGGTGAGGTGCAAAAGGGCCACACCTATTATCGTTGCACCAAGAAGGATAAATCCCGGCCTTGTAAACAGCCCTACATCCGCGAAGAGGCCTTGGATACAGAAATAACGGCCTTGCTCAAACCGTTTGCGCTCCGGGCGGATTGGGCGGACGACATGCTGACGCGGGTCAAGGAGGAGAAGAAATCAGCCGCCCAGTCCGCCATGCAACTGGCAGCAAAAAAGCAGGGGGACATTGACAAGATTAATGCTCGTCTCCAAAGGCTTCTGGATTCGTTTTTGGACCAGTTGATCGACCGCGAGACATTCGCGGCCGAGAAAGCCAAATTGATGAGTCAGAAGAAGACTTTGGAGGAACAAAAGACCCGCCTCAAGGCAGGCCGAGCCGATTGGCTCGAACCGTTCCAGGAATGGATTTTAACCGCTAAAAATGCGGATAAAATTGCGGAATCGGATTCGCTTCAAGAGAAGCGGGTCCTCGCCTTGAAAGTCTTCGGCTCGAACCTTGTCCTCGACAGCAAAAAAGCCCGTGGTTCTTGCGTAAAACCGTGGTCATTCCTCGTCGAAAACTCGTCGAGTCGGATGGTGGAGCGGGCGATGGGAATCGAACCCACGTGTGAAGCTTGGAAGGCTTCCGTTCTACCATTGAACTACGCCCGCCTCCGCGCTCCGCGCTTCGGCGCGGCAAGCCCGCTGGCCTGCGAGCCTGCCGAGGTGCCTCCATCATAATTCCCGCGCTTGCATTGTCAATGTCACGTGTGTACCCTCGCCGCGCATGGCAGCGTTGCTTCTTACCGGCGGGCGTGTTGTGGACCCGGCCAACCGCCTTGACGCCAGGGCGGACCTCTTGATTTCCGAAGGTAAAATCGCCGCGGTCGGCGCCGACGCCGCAAACCAGGCGCCGCCCGACGTTGAAAAAATGGACGTGAGCGGCCTCGTGGTTTGCCCGGGGTTGATTGACCTGCACGTCCATCTGCGCGAACCGGGGCAAACCGCAAAGGAAAATATCGCGACGGGCACCGCCGCCGCCGCGCGCGGTGGTTTCACGTCCATCGTTTGCATGCCCAACACGTCGCCGGCGGTTGACACCGCCGGCACGGTCGCGCTCATTCGCGAACGCGCGGTTCGGCAGGGCGTCGTCAACGTCTTTGTGGCCGGCGCCATCTCCAAAAACATCGCCGGCGAGGAGCTCGCCCCCATCGGTTCGCTCAAACGCGCCGGTGTCGTGGCCATAACCGACGACGGGCATTGCGTGCAAAACAACGAGCTGATGCGCCGGGCGTGCGAATATGCCAGGATGTTCAACCTGCCGGTGATGGATCATTGTCAGGATTATTCGCTGGTGACCGACGGGGTGATGCACGAGGGGTATTGGAGCACGGCGCTCGGTTTGCGCGCCTGGCCGTCGGCGGGCGAGGAAATGATTGTCGCGCGCAACATTCTGCTGGCCGAACTCACCGGGGCGCGGGTCCATTGCCAGCATTTGAGCGCGGCGGGCAGCGTGGCCTTGCTGCGCGAAGCGAAAAAACGCGGCGTGCCCATTTCCGGCGAAGCCTGCGCCCATCATTTCACGCTCACCGATGCGGCGGTGGCCGGCAGCGCCAGGTTCTGGGCCAACGACGGTAAAACCCTGGCCGGATACCAGGATGAACTTCCCGAATGGCCGGCCTACGACACCAATTTCAAAATGAACCCGCCGTTGCGCTCCGCCCATGACCGCGAGGCGATTCTGGACGGGCTGGCCGATGGCACGATCGAAATTTTGTGCAGCGACCATGCGCCGCACTGCGATTTTGAGAAGGAAGTCGAGTTTGATTACGCGCCGTTCGGGATCATCGGATTGGAAACCGAACTCGCGCTGTCACTGATGCAGCTCTATCACGCCAAGCGGCTGGGTTTGCCCGAACTCATCGCCAAATACACCGCGGCGCCGGCGCAATTGCTCAATCTGCCCAAAGGCACGTTAAGCGTGGGCGTGGACGCGGATGTGACGGTGTTCAATCCGGAAGCGGAATGGATCTTCACTCCGGAGAATTCCGCGAGCAAATCGAAAAACAGTCCGTTCTTCGGTTGGAACCTCAAAGGCAAGGCCGCCGCGACCTTTGTCGGCGGGAAAAAAGTATGGGCGGAGAACTCCGAACTGGTCGCGGCGTGAACAGTGCCTTAACACTTGACCGCTTGGCCGGTCACTCTAGCATCGCGCAGCGATTTTGATGATGAAAGCGATTCTGGCTCTCGAAGATGGTTCAATTTTTCACGGACAGGGCTTTGGCGCGTGTGCGTCGGCGTGCGGCGAAGTCTGTTTTAACACTTCCATGACGGGCTATCAGGAAATTCTCACCGACCCGTCCTACAAAGGCCAGATAGTCACGATGACGTATCCCCTCATTGGAAACTACGGCGTCAACGCCGTAGACGTGGAATCGTGGCGTCCCCACGTGGCTGGATTTGTCATCCGCGAACTCTCGCCGGTGGTCAGCAACTGGCGCGCGGATCTTTCGCTGGCGGAATATCTGGAAAAGAACGGCATCCCGGGCATCCAGGGCATTGACACGCGGGCCTTGACGAAAAAACTGCGCGTGCGCGGCGCGATGAATGGATTTATTTCCACGGGGGAGATTTCGGACCAGGAAGCCCTGCGACGCGCAAAAGAGTTTGTTTTTGTCGGCGTGGATTACGTCAAGGAAGTCTCGCACCGGAAAACGTTTCGCTGGGACGAAAAGGATGAGCAAAGCGCGAATTTCAAGCTCGCTTCCGGCAACGCGCAGACGGAGGCCCGCAACCTGCGCGAACCATTGCCGCCCGCGGATATACCGATTGTCGCCTTTGATTACGGCCTGAAATACAATATCTTGCGCCGATTGCGGCAACATGGCTTTGGCGTTGAGGTATTGCCGGCGGCGGCTTCGGCGGCGGAGGCGCTCGCCCATAAACCGGCGGGCATTTTTCTGTCCAACGGCCCCGGCGACCCGGCAGCGCTCCCTTACATCGTGCGCGAGGTGAAAACCCTCGTGGACAGCGGTGTTCCCATTTTTGGGATTTGCCTTGGTCATCAGGTTCTCGGGTTGGCCTTTGGCGGGAAAACCTTCAAATTGAAGTTCGGCCATCGCGGCGCGAACCAGCCGGTCAAGGATTTGGTATCGGGCCGGGTCGAAATCACGTCGCAAAACCACGGTTTTGCCGTGGACCCGAAAAGTCTGCCAAAGGAAATTGCCGTGGACCGGATTAATCTGAACGACCAGACCGTCGAAGGCATGAGGCACAAGACCAAGCCCGTTTTTTGCGTGCAATATCATCCCGAAGCCTCGCCCGGTCCGCATGATTCCACACCGCTGTTCGCGGAATTCCGGGCCCTGATTGAAAAACGCGGCTAGGATTTAAAACGCTGGATTTTGAGATTTCCGTTTGACTTGGCATCGGTGCCGACCATAATAAAATCCGTCTAAGCTATGGCCAAACTTGTTATCCTGACTCAAGGCATGAACGGCCGCGTCCACGAATTGAAAGTGGACAAAACCACCATCGGCCGCGTCGAGGATAACACGTTTCAAATCGCCGAGCCGTCCGTTTCCAGCCATCATTGCGAAGTGCTGCTGCGCGGCAACGAAGTGGTCATCAAGGACTTGAACTCCACCAACGGCACGTTCATCAACGAGGAGAAAATCACCGAAAGCGTGCTCAAGCCCGGCCAGAAGTTGCGCCTGGGCCAGATTGAATTGCAGCTCGAAAACGGTGCTCCGGCCGTTCCGGCGGCGTCTGGCTCTGCTTCATCGGCGGCTCCCGCCCCGGCGCCGGCCAAGAAGCCGGAGTCCGTCACGCGCACCGCCACTACCCGCGGAGTCAGTTTGAGCGATCTGGAAAGCGGCGGCCGTCCCCTCGGATTTGACACCGCCGCCGCCTTTACCAAAAAGCGCAACAAAGTCGGCACTTATTTTTGGATCGGGGCGGTGATCTTCGCTTTTATTATTATCGTTTTGCTTCTTTACGCGCTCTCGCTGGCCAATCAGCACAATCATTGACCGGCGCTCATCAATAAACGCTAAAGCCGCGGCCATGAAACCGCGCCCTGCCAATCATAGAGTTGCGGCGCTGACACTGGTGGAAGTGCTGATCGTTATCACCGCCTTGGCGTTGCTCGCTGCCATACTGTTACCCGCGTTGGCAGCAGCCAAGCGCAAATCGAGCAAGATCGGCTGTGTTTCTAATCTGAAACAGGTCGGTATATCTTACCGGATGTGGACCGAAGACAATTTCGGTAAATATCCAATGCAAGTTTCTGTGACGAACGATGGGGCAATGGAATCGATCGCCACTGGAAATGTCGCCGCCTGTTTTAGCGTTTTATCCAATACATTGGATAACCCTGCGATACTGATTTGCCCATTAGATACCAAGCACTTTCGGGCAACCAATTTTGCCACCCTCAAGAACTCAAACATCAGCTATTTCATAAGTTTGGATGCCATTGATACGCAACCGCAAACGCTCCTTTCGGGCGATGACAATTTGGTGGTTAATGGCAAAAGGGTTCAATCCGGCATTCTGAATCTTCACGCCAACGACGTGCTTGCCTGGACGAAAGAACGGCATCAAGGCGCCGGGAATCTTTTATTAGGTGATGGTTCGGTGCAGCAAGCCACCCGTGCGGATTTAGCTTCAAACGCCAGGCTCGCCACGAATCGTCTGGCGATCCCCTGAGTTTTTCTATTCTGGCTTCCGGCTCCCGGATTTTATATTTTCCCTGCATGTTTGAAACGGTTAAAACGGAAATCACGACCGCGGCCGGGAAATTGACGCATCTGCGGAGGTTTCTTTGACGTGCCCGCCACCCAAAAGCGCCTCGGCGAACTCAATTCGCTCATGGCCGCCGACAACTTCTGGAACAACCGCGAAAAGGCGCAAACGCTGATTGACGAAGCCAACTCCCTCCGCAACAAGATCGAACCGCTGCTGCAGGCGGAAAAACAACTGGACGATTTCCGCGTCATGCTCGAACTGGGCGAGGCCGAACCCGCCGCCGCGCAGCCAAAGGTTCAGCAGGAACTGGAGCGCGACGTCGCCCGATTTTTCAAGGACCTCGACGCGTTGGAATTGAAGGTTTTTCTCAACGGACCGCACGACCGGAAGAATTGCATTTTGAGCATCAACGCCGGCGCGGGCGGCACCGAGGCGCAGGATTGGGCGGAGATGCTGTCGCGCATGTATCAGCGCTGGGCGGAATCGCGTGGCTGGGAGGTTGAAGTGACCGACGCGCTGCCCGGCGAAGGCGCGGGTCTTAAAAGCATCACGATGCTGATTCAGGGCGAAAACGCCTACGGCTTTGCCAAGGCCGAGCGCGGCGTGCACCGGCTCGTGCGCATTTCACCGTTCGATTCGAACAAGCGCCGTCACACCAGCTTTGCCAGCGTGGACGTGATTGCGGAAATCGAGGAAAACAATTCCGAGCTCGTGATTCCGCCGAACGAATTTCAGGTCGATACCTTTCGCTCTGGAGGCAAGGGCGGCCAGAACGTAAACAAGGTCGAGACGGCCGTGCGGATCACGCACCTTCCCACCGGACTGGTCGTAGCCTCGCAGACGCAGCGGTCACAGCATCAAAACCGCGCCACGGCCATGCGGCTGTTGCTCTCGCGGATTTACGCCCAACGCCAGGACGAGCAGAAGGCCGAGATGGAGCGTTTCTACGGCGAGAAAGGCAGCATCTCGTGGGGCAACCAGATTCGCAGTTATGTCTTTCAACCGTATCGCATGGTGAAGGACTTGCGCACCGGCGTCGAAACCAGCAACGTCCAGGCCGTGATGGACGGCGGCCTGGATGCCTTCGTGAACGGCTGGCTCCGCGCCGGTTGTCCAACGAAACGGATGCAGGGCGTGAAAGATGACGACGATTAAGACGAGTCAGTCGTCAATCAGTCGCAGTTGGCAGCAATTGGCCAGTGCTACTGATTAGTGGCCGTAAACCAATGAACATTCTCGACACCATTGTTGAGCAGAAGAAGATCGAAATCGCGAAGCTGCCCGTGCGGCTGATCGCGGCGGGCGATTTGCGCGATTTGCTGCTCGAACGCGATGAACGGCGTGATTTTTCAGCGGCGCTGCGGAAGCCGCGTCACGGTGACATCGCCTTGATTGCCGAGGTTAAAAAAGCGTCACCGTCGGCAGGAGTCATCTGCAAAGACTTTGATCCGGTCCGCATCGCGAGGGAGTACGAAGCGGCGGGTGCAAGCTGCCTTTCGGTATTGACCGACGGGAAGTTCTTTCAGGGTTCGCTGGATCATCTCCGGCAGATTCGGGCAGCGGTGAAACTGCCCTTGTTGCGCAAGGATTTCATCATTGATGAACGGCAGATTCTCGAAGCCATCGAATGGGGCGCCGACGCGATTTTGCTGATTATCGCCATTCTGACGGACGAACAATTGGATAGATTCCAATCACTGGCCACGGAGGCGGGACTCGCCGCCTTGGTTGAAGTTCATGATGACACCGAATTGGAGCGCGCCATGAAAATTGGTGCGAATTTGATTGGCGTGAACAACCGGGATTTAAAAACGTTCAAGGTGGACCTTGCCACCACCGGGAAACTGGCGGCGAAACTTTTCTCGTCACCTGTCACTCGGCACTCGTCGCTTCTGGTCGCCGAAAGCGGCATTCAAACGCGCGCGGACGTGCAACGATTGAAGCAGTGTGGTGCCAACGCCATTTTGGTCGGTGAATCCCTGATGCGCGGCGGCGATATTCCGAAAAAAGTCCGAGAATTGATTGATTAAATCCTGTAGCAGCGGACCTCAGTCCGCTCAAACCATGTAGAGCCGACTCACGTCGGCTGCTACGAAGTTTTACGATTTTTGGCCAACTGCTTCGCCAATCGGATGGCGGCGATCATGCTCGAGGGATTGGCCATTCCCTTTCCCGCAATGTCATAGGCCGTGCCGTGGTCGGGCGAGGTGCGGATGAATGGCAGGCCCAGCGTCCAGTTGATGCCCGTGTCGAAGGCGACCGCTTTCAGCGGCGCCAGTCCCTGGTCGTGATACATCGCCACCACGGCGTCAAAATCCCCGCGCAGGGCGTGATAAAAAACCGTGTCACCGCTCAAGGGGCCGACGACCTCCAATCCGTTTTTTTGCGCCGCGCGGACGGCCGGAGCGATGGTCTTGATTTCCTCGTCCCCAAATTCGCCGCCTTCGCCCGCGTGCGGGTTCAGGCCGCAAACGGCAATTTTCGCGCGCGGCAGACCCAGGTCGCGACAGGCTTGCGTGGCCAGTTCGATGGCGAGCGTGATCTTATCCGCGGTCATTTTCCGGGGAACCGATTTGATCGAGGTGTGAATGGTCACGAGGGCCACGCGCAGCCAGCGCTCATGTTCGTCGTGGCCGAGCAACATCATCGCGTAGCGTTTCGTTTTGGCGGCTGTCGCAAACAATTCCGTCTGCCCGACAAATTTGTGTCCGGCGCGGACGATGGCCTCCTTGTTGACCGGCGCCGTCACCACGGCTCCCAACTCACCGCGGAGGCAGCGCTGTGCGCCATCTTGCAGCGCCGCGAAGGCCGCATTCGCGGCGGCGGGCGACCCGGCCGGCAGATCTTCCGGCAGCGGCCCGGCGAACGGTCGGGTGGTAAAGAACTTGCCCGCGGCCTCGTAGCTGGAAAATGTTTCCAGCGGCAGCCGGGTTCCCAGTTTTTCGTTTAGCCGCTGAAGGTATCCCTCATCTCCGATCAACAAATACCGGGTGTCGTGATTGGCCGCTTCGGCGGCGAGGGCTTTCAGGGTGACTTCCGGGCCGATGCCGGTGACGTCGCCCAGCGTGATGCCGATCCAGCGAGTCATACGGTTTGAGGGGAATTTAGAAGTAGCGGATGAAGGTTTTTTTCTTCAGGCTGCTGATCCACTGTTTTTCAAGGCGCGATTGTTCCTGGGTGCGGAGCGTGGCCTCAATATCATCGCGGACCTCGCTGAGGGGCCGGATGTGGGCGGGACGTTTTTGTTCCACGAGCATCAGGTAACAGGCCTGGGGCGTTTCGATAATGTCGCTCATCTGGCCGGGTTTGAGTGAGAAGGCCACGTCGGCGAGTTCCTTGCGGAGGACGGAACGCTCGACCCAGCCCCAATCGCCGCCCTGCCCGCGTTGCGAGCCTTCGGAATAAACCGAAGCCATCTGGGCGAACGAAGCGCCTTGCTTGATTTGCGTCAGGATTTCCTCGGCCATACGATGCGGGGATTGATCGTCCGCGGAACTTTTATTGAGCACAATCATCCGGAGTTTGATCTGGTCTCCCCTCTTGAAATCGTCCTGATGGGCGAGGTAATACTGTTCAATTTTGTACGGCGAGATGACGATTTCCTGGGAAACGTATTTGCGGCGCATTTCATACTCGATGTATTGATCGCGCACGCTCTTGCGGAACTGCTCGAAGGTCATGCCCTGTGCCTGCAAGGTTTTCATGAGGGTGATGCGGTCGCCGTAACGTTCGCGGATGCGGTCCTGGACGAGCTGGTCCACATAACTGTCCGGCATCTTGTAACCTTCAACGTCGAAATCATGAAGGATCAATTGACGTTCGATCAATTGTTCCAGACCGTCGTTGAACACGTCCGAAGCTTTTTGTTCCAGATCGCCCGGGACGCTCCCTGAGCTCGCGTATTCCTGTCGCAGGGCGTCAATGGCCGGTGCGACATAGTCCGCGACCTGTTCGCGGGTGATGACCGTATTGTTGACGATAGCGAGGATGCCATCCGCCAATTCCGCCCGCAACGGCAGGCCGGAGCAAAAGATCATCAGCCCGACTGGAATGATACGACCGAATTTCACCAAATTATTTGTCCATGGTAACAAGCAGTAACCACAGGTCAAGTGCCTCTTCGTTTGCTGTCTAAGGCCCGAGCCGATCCAGCCAGTACATCAGTGTGGCCAGCATCATCGCCACACCCAATCCAATGATAATGGAACAAGTCAGGATGAGGTTTTGCTTGCGGCGATAGCCACGCCCGCCCATGCCCGGCGGCAGGCAGGGTCGTTTGCGCTCTTTATCGCCCGAAACAAACATGCCAGTTTAATTTCTAACATGCTTGCGGCTGCGGTTCAAGCTCCAGGCCATCTCCTGGACGAAGGAATGGCCACCGGCATCTCACAATGCCGATGGCCGCAAGATGTTCCGAATCCAGTGCATTTGTGCTTTAGCACGGATAAATCAACGCCAATTTGACCGTCTGATTCCGGGTCGTTCAACCTGGTTATTGCACTTCCACATGGCGCACCGGCGCGTGCCGGACGCGTTTAAAGAGGAAAACCAGCGGAATACAGCACAATACCATCAACCCAAACATACGGAAGGCGTCCACGAACGCCCACAAATGCGCCTGCTGGTTGAGCACGTTATAAAAGAGCGCGTAAGCCTGGCCCTTGGCCGTCACCGGATCACTGTGCCGGGCGAGCATGGCCTGGGCGGCGTGGAATCGCTGCGCGAACACCGGATTGGCCGGCGTCAGATGTCCGGCCATGAGCGCTTGATGCGTCTGCGCACCGCGCGCGACCAGCGTGGTGACGAGCGCAATGCCGACACTCCCGCCGATGTTGAGCATGAGGTTGTAAAGTCCCGTGCCGCTCCCGATGTCCCTTTGCCGCAACTGGCTGATCGCCACCGTGGTCAGCGGCACGAAAATAAAGCTCATCGCCACGCCATTCAACACCGTCGGCAGGATGACGCTGGCCATGCTGACCTGGAGATTGATTTCGCTCAGCATGTAGGACGACAGACTCAACATCCCGAAACCGAAACACAACAACCAGCGCACCGGAATGCGGCCGACGAGCCGTCCCACGAGAAACGTGGTCACAAATGCTCCCAGGCCCCTGGGGCTGAGGGCGAAACCGCTCTGCAAAGCCGGATAGCCCATCAACGTTTGGAGAAACAATGGCAGCTCCGCCGTCGTACCGTAAAGAATGATGCCGATGACCAATATCAGCATCACCCCCGTGGCAAAGTTCCGGCTGCGCAAAATCCGCAAATTCACCAGCGGATGTTCCACCTTGAATTCCCACACGATGAACGCGATCATCGCAACCACAGAAATGCCGAGGAACCAGCGGATCCAGACCGCGCTCAGCCAATCCGCCTCCTGACCCTTGTCCAAAACGATTTGCAGCGTCGCCAGCCAGACCGCCAGCAGGCCAAACCCGGTGAAATCAATCGCCGCCTTCAGATTGCGCTTGATGTAAGGCGGGTCTTCGACGAGCCATTCGGCCAGAAATATCGCCAGCAGACCGACCGGGACGTTGATGTAGAAAATCCAGCGCCAGGAGAAATTATCGGTAATCCAGCCGCCCAAAGTCGGGCCGATGATCGGCGCCACCACCACCGCCTGGGCAAAAGTGGCCATCGCAATGCCGCGCTTTTGCGGCGGAAAGCTTTCCAGCAAAATCGCCTGGGCAATGGGCACCATGGCGCCGCCGCCCGCACCCTGCAAAATGCGCGCCAGAATCAGCATGGGCAGGTTCAACGACATCCCGCACAAAACCGACGCCAGCGTGAACATCCCGATGCAGGAAATGAACACCCGTTTCCGACCAAAATGATTCCCCAGCCAGCCGGTCATCGGCAGGATGATGGCGTTGGAAACCAGATAACTGGTGAGGACCCAGGTCGCTTCATCCGGCGTCGCCGACAGGCTGCCCGCAATGTGCGGCAGCGCCACAACGGCGATGGACGTGTCCAGCACCTGCATGAAGGTGGCCAGCATCACGCCCGCCGCCACCAGCCACGGGCTGTGACGCGGGTGCCACTCCAGATGATGCACGTCGTCGGGCATGGGAGTTAAGAACTAAACCGATAAGAGGTGGCCACGAGTGCGGCGAGTTAATCGGCGCCCGGCTGCGCTTTGACCTTGTCCCTGGTGTTTTTCATGGCCTGGCGGATTGATTCATTTTCCGGCGCAGGATGAATTGAAACAGCACCGCCGCTCCACCCGCCAGCATCAGCGCCAGCAGGCCGATGATCCAGGCCGGCAAAGCGAATTGGCTCACCCGGACACCCGGCCCCACCGACAGGCCGGGGCCAATCGTGTGGTCGGCGGGCAATGGTTCATCGAAGAGGATTTTTACCGGCACGCGCTGGACCACTTTCACGTAGTTGCCCGTCGCGTTTTCCGGCGGCAACAGGCTGAAGGCCGCACCGCTGCCGGCCTGGATGCTGTCCACGTGCGCACGGAACGTCTGGCCGCCCAGGGCGTCAATCTCCACCAATGCCGGCTGGCCGGGCTTCATTTTCTTCAATTGCGATTCTTTGAAATTGGCAACCACCCAGACATCCGTCGGCACGATGGACATGAGGGTCTGGCCCAATTGAACATAGTCGCCCGGTTCAACCGCCTTGCTGGTCACGCGGCCATCGCAGGGCGCAAAAATTTTCGTGTAGGAAAGGTCCAGTTGCGCCGTCCGCACATTGGCCTGCGCCTGCTGTAATTGGGCGAGCGCCATGCCGACGGCAGCCTCGGTCGCAGTCAGTTGCGCTTTGGCCTCGCTGATCTTCGAATTATCAGCAACCACTTTTTGCCGGGCGGCGGTCAAATCGGCGTCCGCTTTCCTGACGGCGGCCTGGGCGGCGTCAAATTCCTGCGCCGAAACGGTGTTTTCCCGGCGCAATTGCTCCATCCGCCGAAAATCTGCCTGGGCCAACTCGTCCGTGGCTTTGGCCGCTTCGGCATCGGCCTTCGATTGGTCGGCGGTGGCCTCGGCGGTGGCCACTTTCTCGTTCATCAAATCAAGCCCGGCCAGTACCACCTTGTAGTTGGCTTCCGCCTCCGCAACGGTGGCTTGCTTTTGCGAGGCGGTCGTCGCGTAATTCGACGGATCAATCTCGGCGAGCAATTCGTTGGAATGCACCATTTCGTTGTCGAGCACCGGCACGGCGGAAACCTGGCCCGCCACCCGCGGCGCGACGGAAACCACGTTCGCGGCGATGAACGCGTCATCGGTGGTTTCGTGCGTCAAGGCAAAATTGAGATAATGCAGGCCGAAGTAGAGCAGCACGGCAACCATGGCCGCGGCGGGCCAGATGAACCATGGCGAATTTAATTTGGCCAGCTTCGCGCCGTTCGCCGTCGGCACGGTGGCTGATTTGCTTTCATTCATAAAAATAAAAAATGCCTTGGGATGATGCGGCGCACGCCTTCGCCGGCTGCCCGCCGTGGTCACTCCCTCTTTTTTTGTGCCCCCGCGCCGTTGAGGAACAAATCCACAATGCGCTCAGCGGTCCTGCGATTCAGACGGTAATTCGGGATCAGCAAATGCGATCGAACATAAAAATTCGTCAGGCCATAAAAACCGTAGGCCAGGTCCCGGCTGTCAAAACGATCGCCCAATTCGCCGCCCGCCTGGGCGCGTTTCATCAGCGAGTGAATGAATTCCAGATTGCGCTGGCATTTGTCGAGATAGCGCACTTTCGCCGGCACTTCGCCCGGCGCGGCAAAGGCCGTGGCGAACGCGATGCGCGTCAATTCGCGGTGGTGGTGAAAATAGTCGAACAACGCCACCAGAATTTCGACCAACTGCCCGCGGAAATCGCGCCCGCGCGCCGCCGCCTCCTGCACCACCCCAAACCGTTCATCGTGCGCTTCACTGACGAGCGCCTGAAACAGGCCGGCCTTGTCGCGGAAATGATAATACAAGGCCGGTTTGGAGACCTTCGCATCCCCGACGATTTGCTGGACCGACGCGGCGGCATAACCGGCGTTGGCAAAACGTTTGACCGCCGCCCGCAGAATCTGCCGGCGCGTCCGGGAACTGTTCGCAGCTTGAGCCATAAAAACTTACCGAACGGTAGGTAATAAACCCGGGCTTGTCAAACGGATTTGCCGGGACGGGAGTCCGGGAGGCTCCGGTTCAAGAAATGGCGATGCGTTGGCGCACGGACCGACGGGGGTGGGGCGCGTCACTCCGTGCGCGCCGTCATCCAACCAAAGTGAGTCTTTCCACGTTCGCGGCGCGCAGAGGACTGCGCGCCCCACCTTGTGGTTGTTGGAAAACAGATGCATGGTCATCTTTACTCCACGTGAGTCACGGCCGGCCCTTTGCGGCGCTTGATGCGCTTGAACAGGAAAATCAGAGGGATGCAGCCCAGCGCCAGCCAGCCAAACAGTTTGAAATTGTCCGCGAACGCCCACAAATGCGCCTGCCGGTCCAGGGTCTGGTAAATCAGGCCATAGGCCTGGTTCGCGGCAGTCACCGGATCGGTGTGCCGCACCAGCGCGTATTGCAGGAGGGTCAGGCGGTGGGTGAACGCCGGGTCGGTCGGCGTCAAATGCCCGGCCATCAGGGCCTGATGGGTTTGGGCGCCGCGCTGGATCATCGTGGTGACAAAGGCGATGCCCACGCTGCCGCCCAGGTTGCGCATGAGATTGTACAGGCCGGTGGCATTGCCCATCTGCGCCTGGGGCAGATGCCCCACCGCCGCCGTCGTCAGCGGCACAAAAATGAAGCTGATGGCCACGCCATTGATGACGCTGGGCCAGATCACGCTGGCCTCGCTGACCTGCAGATTGATGTCGCTCAACATGAAGGAGGCAGTGGCCAGCACGGGAAAACCGATACACAGCAGCCAGCGGTTGCGGACACGCCCCACCAGCCGCCCGACCAGCATCGTGGTAAAGAATGCCCCGATGCCGCGCGGGCTTAAGGCATAACCGCTTTGCAGCGCCGGATAACCCATCAGCGTCTGCAAAAACAGCGGTAACTCCACCGTGGTGCCGTAAAGAATGGCAACGACGATGGTGATCAGCGTCACCCCCACGGCAAAATTGCGATTCTTCAAAATCCGCAGGTCCACCAACGGATATTTTACGGTAAATTCCCACACGATGAACCCAATCATGGCAACGACCGAGATGCTCGTGAACCAGCATATCCATTCCGAGCCGAACCAATCGGCTTCCTGGCCTTTGTCCAGTATGATTTGCAGCGTCGCCAGCCACAATGCCAGCAGGCCAAACCCGATGAAATCTATCGGCGCTTTGGTATTGCGTTTGATATACGGCGGGTCTTCCACCAGCCATTGCGCCAATAAAATGGCCAGGATGCCCACCGGCAGGTTGATGTAAAAAACCCAGCGCCAGGAATAATTATCCGTGATCCAACCGCCCAGGGTTGGACCGATAATCGGCGCCACCACCACCCCTTGCGTGAAGATGGCCATCGCTGTGCCCCGTTTGTTTGACGGAAAACTTTCCAGCAATACCGCTTGGGCGATCGGCACCATGGCCCCGCCGCCGATACCCTGAAAAATGCGCGCCAGGATTAACATTGGCAGATTCGGCGCCGCGCCGCACAACGCCGACGCCAGGGTGAAAAGCGCCACGCACCAAATGAACAGTCGTTTCCGGCCAAAATAATTTCCCAGCCAGCCGGTCATCGGCAGGATGATGGCATTGGACACCAGATAACTCGTCAGCACCCAGGTGGCTTCATCGGGAGTGGCCGAGAGGCTGCCGGCGATGTGCGGTAGCGCGATGTTGGCGATGGACGTGTCCAGCACCTGCATGAACGTCCCCAGCATCACGCCCAGCGCGATCAGCCACGGGCTGTGGCGCGGACGCCATTCGTCGTGGGAAGCAAGCTCGGCCATGCAAACGTGCTAGGGACGGGCGCCCTTCGGATTCCGGTGCGGGAACCGGAATCCGGGAGCGGGTCCGGACCGGAAAAACGCTCCCTCCCGGGGAACCGGCGGCGACGATTCGGGATTGTTCGCGGTTGGTCTCATACAAACCTACCGAACGGTAGGTAATTTAAAAGGGCTTGTCAAACGCGTTTGCCGCGCGGGCGATGGTGCCCGGATCGGGCGGCGGATCTCCTCCGGCAAGGAGTGGTTGCGCCCGGAGCGGCGAGGCCGTTTTATTTGCTGCAAACAGGGTTGAAAGTCAGCGGCGGATTTTTTAGTTTGACCGTTGGTGCGGATGGGACCGCGATGGAAACCGAAACGCGAAACTTTGGAGCGAACATGAAAATTTGGCCCGGTCAATTTCTGGCGGCGCTGGGCGCCGGGATATCCCTGCTGCTTTGCGGTTGCAACAAGCCATCGCCGGAGTCCGGCGCAGAGGGTGACGTCATCAAGGTCGGCGAGTTCGCGTCGCTGACCGGCAGCGAGGCCACGTTCGGCCAGTCGTCGCACATGGGTACCGCGCTGGCGGTGGATGACATCAACGCCGCCGGCGGCGTGCTCGGCAAAAAAATTGATCTGATCACCGAGGACGACCAGTCGCAGGCCGGGCAGCCGGCCACGGTGGTTCGCAAACTGATTTCCAGCGATGGAGTGGTGGCCATCCTCGGCGAAGTGGCGTCGTCGCGCTCGCTCGAAGCCGCGCCCATCTGCCAGGAGAACAAAATCCCCATGGTTTCGCCCGCCTCCACGAATCCGAAAGTCACCGAGGTCGGCGATTACATTTTTCGCGTTTGTTTTATTGATCCCTTCCAGGGCACCGTCATGGCAAACTTCGCCCGCAAGACGCTCAAACTGAAAACGGCGGCGGTACTGAAGGAGGCGAGCAGCGATTACAGCGTGGGACTCGCGAAATACTTCGTTGCCGGCTTCACCGCCGACGGCGGAAAGATCGTCGCCGAGGAAAACTACAGTCATGGTGACAAGGACTTCAGCGCGCAACTGACGGCCATCAAAACCGACAATCCCGAGGGCATTTTTGTTCCAGGCTATTATACGGAGGTGGGGCTGATTGCGTTGCAGGCGCGGCAGCTGGGCATCACGGTGCCGTTGTTCGGCGGCGATGGCTGGGAATCTTCCTCGCTGGTGCCCATCGGCGGCAAGGCGCTGGAGGGTTGTTTTTTCTCCACGCATTATTCGCCGCAGGACACGTCGCCAGCGGTGCAAAATTTTGTAAGAAAATTCAAGGCCAAATACAACGAAATGCCCGACGCGATGGCCGCGCTGGGCTATGATTCGGCGATGATTCTGGCGGACGCCATGAAACGCGCCGGCACATCCGACGGCGCGAAGGTCCGCGACGCCCTGGGAGCGACGAGGGATTTCGCCGGCGTGACCGGCAAGATCACGATTGACGCGAACCGCAACGCCTCGAAACCCGCCGTGATTCTGACCATCACCAACGGCCAGTTCAAATACGTGCAGACAATCGCCCCGTAGCCGCCGGTTTCGCACGCTCGACAAAATTCCGCCGCCGCGCCATCCTGCGCGCGGTGACATCTGTCGTGGCAAACAGGAATTTCGCGGAACCGGCATGACCGAATTTCTCCAGCAACTCATCAACGGGCTGGCGTTCGGCTCGATTCTCGCCCTCATTGCGCTCGGCTACACAATGGTCTATGGCATCCTTCGTTTCATCAATTTCGCCCACGGCGACGTTTTCATGCTCGGCGCGTTCGCCGGATTTTACCTCGCGCCGAAAATCGCCACGGTTTTGCCGACGCCGTCGATCGGGAGCGGACTGGTGGTCATGCTCGCCGCCATGTTGATTTGCGCGGCCATTGGCGTTGTGATTGAGCGGTTCGCCTACCGCCCGCTGCGCCGCAGCCCGAAGCTGACCGTGCTCATCACCGCCATCGGCGTTTCATTGTTTCTTGAATACACCGGCCAGTTCGTCTTCGGCGCCGCGCCCAAACGATTTCCACAGATCATCCCCGTTTATCCGATCGCGCATCTCGGTGGCCTGAGCATCACGAGCAATCAACTCATCGTGCTGGCCGTGACCGGGCTGTTGCTGGTGGCCTTGCGATTTATCGTGCTCAAAACCAAGATCGGCTTGGCCATGCGCGCGTTGTCGTTCAACCCCGAAGCCGCGGCGCTCATGGGCGTCAACACGGACATCGTCATTTCGTTCACCTTCGCGCTTGGTTCGGCGCTGGCGGCGGCGGCGGGGATTTTGTTCGCCGTCAATTATCCGGCGATTGATCCGCTGATGGGCATTCTGCCCGGCTTAAAGGCCTTCGTCGCGGCGGTGCTCGGCGGCATCGGCAACCTGCCGGGTGCGGTGCTGGGCGGGCTCATCATCGGCACCACGGAGACTTTTGTTTCCGGCTATATCTCCTCGACCTACCGCGACGCCATCGCTTTCGCCATTTTGATTTTGATCCTGCTCATCAAGCCGTCGGGGTTGCTCGGCAGGAAGGAGATTGAAAAGGTATGAGGTTCCGGCACGCCAAACTCCTGTTGCTGGCGGCGCTGGGCCTGAGCCTGCTGGTTTCGCTGGGTGCGGGCCACCTCAATCCCTACGCGCTGTTCATCCTCTATGAGATCGGTATCAACATCATCCTCGCCGTCAGCCTGAATCTCATCAACGGCTACACCGGCCAGTTTTCGCTCGGCCACGCCGGGTTTATGGCGGTCGGTGCGTACACGGCCGGGGTCATCACCAACCAAATCAGCGCGACGGGCGGATTCGCATCCGAGACGCTGTTCTTCGGCGCGCTGCTGGCCGGCGGGCTGTGCGCGGCGTTGGTGGGATTGCTGGTGGGTTTGCCGACGTTGCGCTTGCGGGGAGATTATCTGGCCATTGTCACGCTCGGCTTCGGTGAAATCATCCGCGTCATTTTCCAGAACATGAACGCCGTCGGCGCGGCGCGCGGTTTGAGCGTCATGCACGGCTACACGAATTTCTTTTGGGTCTTCGGCTTCGCCGCCGTGACGATCTATGTCGTCACCGCGCTGGTGCATTCGACGTACGGCCGCGGCTTCATTGCCGTCCGCGACGACGAAATTGCGGCGGAGGCGATGGGCATCAACACGACGAAATACAAGGTCACCGCTTTCGTCGTGGGCGCGTTTTTCGCGGGCATCGCCGGCGGACTTTACGCCCACTCGGTTCAGTTTCTCACCCCCAGCGGTTTCGGGTTCATGCTCTCCATCACCTTTGTGGTCATGGTCATCCTCGGCGGCATGGGCAACACGCCCGGCGTCATTCTCGCCGCGATTTTGCTGACGTTGCTGCCGGAGGGACTGCGCTGGTTGGCAGGGATTCAATTGCTCCCCGGCATTGCCAAAGCCTATCCCTTCAGTTGGATCGGTGATACGCGAATGATCATCTACTCCCTGCTGCTCATCTTACTTATGCTGACGCGGCCGCAAGGGCTCTTCGCTTTCAAAATTAAAAGGTAAAAAGGCAAAAGGAAAAATGAATGTCTCGGCACCACCGCCACGCGACCTCGAGGGGCGGACTTTCAAGTTTGCTGTTCGAATCATCGGCATTGAAACGAATTCTCGGCGCGATTTTCGTTTCCGCAAAACGAGTCCAGGTTCGAAATGGATGACCGCATGAAACTTTCCTTTTTCCTTTTGCCTTTTTAATTCATGGCCGCCCTGCTGCAACTCGAACATGCCACCATCCGCTTCGGCGGGTTGACGGCCGTGTCCAATCTGGATTTGCAGATCGGGCGCAACGAACTGGTCGGGCTGATTGGTCCGAACGGCGCGGGCAAAACCACCGTGTTCAACCTCATCACCGGCGTTTACCGGCCGTCGGCAGGCCAAATCTTGTTTGACGGCCAGTCCATCCTTGGCCACCCGCCTTATCGCATCACCGTCCGCGGTATCGCGCGCACCTTTCAGAACATCCGGCTGTTCCCGTCCCTGACGGTGTTCGACAATGTCCGCACGGTGTTCCATTTGCATTTGCGCGGTGACGTCCGCCACGCGCTCTGGCGCGGCCGGGCGTTTTGGGACGAGGAAGAGGAGATCGCCGCGCACGTGCGGGAGTTGCTGGGGATTTTTCATCTCGAACAATCCGCCGCCGCGCCGGCCAAGAGTTTGAGTTACGGCGACCAGCGGCGGCTGGAAATCGTCCGCGCCCTGGCGGCGCGGCCGAAACTGCTTTTGCTGGACGAACCCGCCGCCGGCATGAATCCGAACGAGAAAACGGATTTGATGCGGCTGATTCAGTTCATCAAGGGCAAATTTCAGATCTCCGTTCTGCTGGTGGAACACGACATGCAGGTCGTCATGGGCATTTGCGAGCGCATCGCCGTTTTGGATTACGGCGTGAAAATCGCCGAAGGCCGGCCCGATGAGGTGCGCCGGAACCCGAAGGTCATTGAAGCGTACCTCGGAGAAGAATTAAAAATTTAAAATTCAAAATGGAAAAAGCAGTTTGCAGCCGGGCGAAAAGATCGTCGTGCCGGCGGAATGTTTAATTTTGCATTATTAACTTTTAATTCGTTCCGATGCTTGAGATCAAAAATCTGACGGTCGCGTACGGTGCCATCGCCGCGCTGCACGGAATTTCCCTGTCCGTGCCGCCCGGCGGCATCGTCACCCTCATTGGCGCCAACGGCGCCGGCAAGACGACGACGCTCAAAACCGTTTCCGGTTTGCTCAAGCCGAAGTCCGGCGAAATATTTTATCACGGCAGGAACATCGCCGGCCTGCCGCCGCACCAGATCGTCAAACTCGGCCTTTCGCATGTCCCCGAGGGCCGGATGATTTTCGCCAACCTGACGGTGATGGAAAATCTGCAGATGGGCGCGTATCTGCAAAGGGACCGGCAGCTGGTTCGGCGTGAACTCGATTTTGTTTTTGCGACGTTTCCACGATTGCAGGAGCGCGGGCAGCAGATCGCCGGCACTTTGAGCGGCGGCGAGCAGCAGATGCTGGCGATGGGCCGCGCGCTGATGAGCCGGCCGAAATTACTTCTGCTGGACGAGCCGTCGCTCGGTCTCGCGCCGCTGTTGGTCAAGACGATTTTTGAAAAGATCGTCGAAATCAACCGGCAACAGGGCATTACGATTCTGCTGGTGGAACAAAACGCGAACCTGGCCCTGGAAGTTTCCAGCTTTGGCTACGTCCTGGAAACGGGCAAAATCACCCTGCAGGGTGATTCGTCCGCCTTACGGCAGAATCCGCAAGTCAAAAGCGCCTATCTCGGCGGCTGAAATGTCCTGTTGACTTCGTCCAAATGTTTGATAAACTTTGCGTCCCTTTGCTCGGTTTTGAAATGAAAACATATTTGCCCAAAGTGAATCTGGACCAGCGGAAATGGCACGTCATTGACGCCGATGGCGCCGTGCTCGGACGGCTGGCGGCGCAGGTGGCCGACCTTTTACGCGGCAAAAACAAGCCCGTGTTCACACCGCACCTGGATGCCGGCGACTTTGTCGTGGTCATCAACGCCGAGAAAGTCCGGGTCACCGGCAAGAAGGAAACGGAAAAGGAATTCATGACCTATTCCGGCTGGAAAGGCGGCGAAAAATACACCACCGTCGAGCAGATTCGCGCGCGGCATCCGGAAAAACTCATCTTGCACGCGGTGAAAGGCATGATTCCGAAGAACCGGCTTGGCAGCCGGTTGTTGACCAAGTTGAAAGTGTTCAAGGGGCCGAAGCATCCGCATGCGGCACAGAAGCCCGAACCGCTCAAGGCGGCGGCCTGATTGGATTTATGGCAGAGACGAAAACCAACGAATTTCTGGGCACCGGACGGCGCAAAACCGCCGTGGCGCGGGTCCGGCTCGCGTCCGGTAACGGCAGGATCACGGTCAATGGGCGCGCGTTTGACCATTATTTCGTGCTCGAGACCCAGCGGGCGCAGGCCGCCCAGCCTTTGACGGTCACCGGCACGGCCGAAAAAGTCGACGTGCGCGTGAACGTTGCCGGTGGCGGACCGAACGGCCAGGCGGACGCGGTGCGGCACGGCATTGCCCGCGCCCTGCTGCAATTTGACGCGAATCTGCGCGGGACCTTGAAGGCCGAGGGGCTGCTGACCCGTGATTCGCGCATGAAGGAGCGCAAGAAGTACGGCCAGCCGGGCGCGCGCAAACGGTTCCAATACTCGAAACGTTAGTCGCGCTGGAAATTTCCAGGCCCCGCTGGCACAGCCCGCGGGGCTTTTTTATTGCCATGAATACATACCAGATACAGGAAGAGACATTGCTGATTTCCGACGACCCGGCGCGGTTGAACCGGGCGCTGATTCATCGTTTTCTCAGCGAGCGCAGTTATTGGGCGCCGGGAGTATCACTGGAAATGGTCAACCGCTCCCTCGACCATTCGCTGTGTTTTGGCGTTTATCAAGCGGGAGAACAGGTCGGTTTTGCGCGGGTCGTGACGGATTTTGCGACGTTCGCCTGGCTGGCGGACGTCTTCGTCGTCGAAGGCAAGCGTGGACAGGGCATCGGTAAAAAGCTTGTGGCCGCGGTCCTCGGGCATCCCCGGTTGCAGGGCCTGCGGCGGTTCATGCTCGGGACCAGGGACGCGTTCGGGCTTTATGCCCGGTTCGGTTTCCAGCCGCTGGCGTATCCCGAACGTTTTATGGAAATCCGTCCGGAAAGCAGTTACAAATACGGCGGCTGAAATGGCCGCAGAAACGAAAATGAAAACGAAAAAAGTCGCCGTGATCGGTGCCTCCGGTTATTCCGGTGAGGAACTCGTCCGGTTATTGCTCCATCATCCGCACGCGGAACTGGTGGCAGTGACCTCGCGCCAGAACGCCGGGCAGACGCTGGCCCAGATTTTTCCGAAATTCGCCAGCCACCCGAAATCAATGACCCTCCGGTTCAGGGAGCCCAAAGCGGACTGGCTGGCCAAGCAGGCCGAGGTGGTGTTTCTGGCGTTGCCGCACGGTGTCGCCGCCGAGTACGCCGTGCCGCTGCTCGAGGCCGGTTGCGCCGTCATTGATTTAAGTGCCGATTTCCGGCTGAACAGCGCGGAAAGGTACCGGGAATTTTACGCCCACGACCATCCCGCGCCGGAATTGCTGAAAAAATCGGTCTATGGCCTGCCGGAAATTTACCGGGACGAAATCAGGAAATCGCTGCTCATCGCCTCGCCCGGCTGCTATCCGACCAGCATTTTGCTGCCGGTGATTCCGTTGTTGAAAGCCGGCCTGGTCAAATCCACCGGCATCATCGCCGATTCCTTGAGCGGTGTGAGCGGCGCGGGACGCAAGGCCGAGGCGGATTATCTTTTTTGCGAATGCAACGAAAGCGTCCGGCCCTACGGCCTGCCGAAACACCGGCATTTGTCAGAAATCGAGGAACAACTCTCGCTGGCTGCCGAAGTGCCGGTTACCATCCAGTTTACGCCGCATTTGATTCCGGTAAACCGCGGCATTTTGACGACCCTCTACCTCGCGCCGGAGAAACATTTTTCAACCGAAGCGGAGATGCAGACGCTGAGCGAAAAAATTTCGGCCGTTTACGCCAAAAGCTACGGCCAGGAACCGTTCGTCCGGTTGCTCGCAGGCAAGGCATTGCCCGACACAAAAAACGTCACCGGTACGAACGTCATTGAAATTGCGTGGCGGCTTGATCCGCGCACGGGCCGGCTCATCGTGATGAGCGCCGAGGACAACCTGGTCAAGGGTGCCAGCGGCCAGGCGGTGCAAAGCCTGAATATTTTGGGCGGCTGGCCGGAAACGGCGGGACTGATATAAGTCGGCACGATGTCCACGTCTCTTTCGCAAACCGCCCGCTGGAATGCAGCGGATTACGCCGCCAATTCCGTCGTCCAACACACCTGGGCGCGAGAACTGATCGCCCGGCTCAAATTGCGCGGCGACGAGCATATCCTCGACGTCGGCTGTGGTGATGGCAAGGTCACGGCGGAAATCGCGCGGGCGGTTTGGCGCGGCGGCGTCACCGGCGTGGACGCCTCGGCGGAGATGATTGCCTTTGCGCAAAAAGCTTTTCCGGCGCAGCAACATCCGAATCTCGAATTTCATGTCATGGACGCGCGCAGGCTGAAATTCACGCGCCGGTTCGACATTGTTTTTTCAAATGCCGCCTTGCATTGGGTGGACGATCACGAGGCGATTTTGCGCGGCCTCGCGGCCGTGCTCAAGCCGGGTGGACGGCTTGTCATTTCGTGCGGCGGCAAAGGCAATGCGCATGACGTTTTTGTCGCGTTGCGGCCGGAAATGCGGATGAAACGCTGGCGCCAGTTCTTCCGCCGGATGCCCAAACCGTACTTTTTTTACAGTCCGGCCGATTACGAAAAGTGGCTGCCGCGTTCCGGCTTTAAGGCATTGAATGTCCGGCTCATGCCGAAGGACGCGACGTATGCCGGCCGCGAAGGGTTCGCGGCGTGGTTGCGCACGACCTGGCTGCCTTATGTCCAGCGCGTGCCGGAAAATATGCGCGAGGAATTCATTGCCGCCGTCGCGAATCGCTACGTCACCCGGCATCCGCCGGACGCGGAAGGCAGGACTCATGTCCGCATGGTGCGCCTGGAAATTGAGGCGGTGCGGCATTGACTCCCCCAGGCACCCGCAGAAGCTTATGAAAATTCCCTATTTTGAAGTTGCTGCCTTCACTGAGAAACCTTTCGGTGGAAATCCGGCCGGTGTCTGCGCTTTACCTCATTGGTTGAGCGACAGCACGCTCCAGAATATCGCCGCAGAAAACAACCTTGCCGAGACCGCTTTTTTTGTTGCCGCCGGTTCCGGCTACGAGTTGCGTTGGTTTACGCCGGAAATGGAAATCGAGCTGTGCGGGCATGCCACCCTGGCTTCGGCCTTCATCCTGTTTTCCGAGCTGGGTTTCCGCGGCAACCTGGTCCGGTTCCATTCGCGTGCCAGCGGAATCCTGACCGTCAGCCGGGAGGACGAGATCCTGACCCTCGATTTTCCAGGCCGGCCCGCCGCGCCCTGCCCGGCCCCGGACACGCTGGTTCGCGGACTTGGCCGGCAGCCGGTGGCGGTGCTGCGGGCGCGCGATTATCTCGCCGTCTTCGCCTCGGAAACAGAGGTGCGCTCGCTGCAACCCGATTTTCCCCTGTTAAAAACCCTGGATGCGTTTGGCGTCATCGCCACCGCTCCCGGCAGCGACTGCGACTTTGTCTCGCGGTTTTTCGTGCCCAAGGCCGGAGTGGCCGAAGACCCGGTGACCGGTTCATCCCACTGCACGCTCGTGCCTTACTGGTCGGAGCGGCTGAACCAGACGACCTTGTTTGCCCGGCAGGTGTCCCGGCGCGGTGGCGAGCTGTTCTGCCGGCAAGCGGGTGAGCGGGTTTTGATCGGCGGCAAGGCCATGCTTTACCTGCGAGGCGAAATCGAATTAAAAGAAAACGGGCAGCAACTTAAACCATGAAATCAACGTTTAAAGAAATTGAGGGTTCCATTGTCGCCCCCCGGGGCTTTTTGGCGAGCGGAGTATTCTGCGACATCAAAAAGCTTGGCACGGGTAAAGGTTCGAACAAGGGGCAAAAGCGCGACCTGGCGCTCATCGTGTCTGAAATTCCTGCGGTAGTCGCCGGCCTGTTCACCACCAATCAGGTCTGCGCGGCGCCGGTGAAAGTCTGTATCGAGCGTGTGAAAAAGGGCATTGCCCAGGCCATTGTGGTGAATTCCGGCAACGCCAATGCCTGCACGGGCAGGCAGGGTTTGCAGGATGCCCGCGAAATGACGGCCTGGTTGGCGCAGCATCTGCGCATGCCGGTGGAACACGTTTTGGTCGGCTCCACCGGCCGTATCGGGATTGCGATGCCGATGGCCAATGTCCGCGCCGGCATCAACGAAGCGGTGACGCTGCTCGACCACGCCCTGGAAAATGCCGCTCAGGTTGCCGAAGCCATCATGACCAGCGACACCCGGCCCAAGCAGATCGCGGTTGAATTCAAGCTCGGCGGTAAAACCGTCCGTCTCGGCGGCATTTGCAAGGGCGCGGGCATGATTCAGCCGGGGATGAGCGCCACCGGCAAACGCCCGGCCGTGACGCCGCTTCACGCGACGATGCTTTGCTTCATCACGACCGACGCGGCCATGGAGGCGAAAGTTTTGCAGACGGCATTGCCGGAAGCCGTGGCGCAAAGTTTCAATCGCATTACGGTGGACGGCGACATGAGCACGAACGACACGGTGTTGGTGCTGGCAAATGGATTGGCCGGAAACCGGAAGTTCGGAGTCCGGAGTCCGGAGTTCGGAGTATTCCAGGCGGCGTTGAATCACGTTTGCCTGGAGCTGGCGAAAATGATTGTGCGCGACGGTGAAGGCGTTCATCGCGTGGTGACCGTGCGCGTGAACGGCGCAAAGTCCTTTGCCGACGCCGATGCCGCCGCGCGGGCGGTGGCGAACAGTCCGCTGGTGAAGACGAGCTGGCACGGTGGTGATCCGAACTGGGGCCGCATCATGGATGCGCTGGGCTATTCACCGGCCAGGGTTGTCGAAGAAAAAGTGGACATCGGCTACAGCCCTCCGGGCAGCCGGAGGATTTTATGGAGCCTCAAGGGCGGCCAGCCGACCCAGGCAACGTTCAAACAACTTTGCGCTGCCGTCGCGCCTGAAGAATTTGATTTGCACATCCATTTGAATCTCGGCCAGGCCGGCGCCGTGATTTACGCCGCCGATCTGACGGAGGTCTACGTGGATTTCAATAAAGGCGACGTGAGCGATCCCGGTTCGCTGGGGGGTTGAACCTGCAGACCCCTAAGGGGTAGGACCGCTTGATGGTGCCGTGTTGACGGTCCCCGCGGCCTGGTCCAGTTCAGTCGGCGGGAAAATTTTCCACGTGGGATCGTTATTCTGCTTAAGTTGCGCCTTTTCCGCGGCAATCAGTACCGTTTGTTCTTCCGGTGAAAGCCGGGATTGAGCCTGCCCGGCGGTCGAAACACCGGCACCCGAGTAGGCTCCGGCACCCGTGTTGCCAAAATTATTTTGCCCGACGTTCCCGGTGTTATTTCCCATGTTGCGACTCTGGCCGGGATTGTTGCCAAAGCGCGCAAGATTTCCCCCACCCGGACCCCCAGGACCTCCGGGCCCTCCGCGGGCGGCGAATCCTGCATTCATGGCGGGGCCGCCGGGATTCATGACGACCGGCGTGGGCGTGGTGATGGGGGCTGCCTTGACCAGCGGGATTTCCTGTACCACACCGTGGTTATTGAAGGTTACCACATTCTTTTTAACGTCAATGTGCGTCACCTCAATGTCATCCTGTCGCTGGCCTTCGCTGAGAATGTAGGATTTTTGTGTCGCCGGCGTGGGCGGGCGCGGCGGGACATCCACGTAAAAGAGCGCCTGGTCAGTGCCAAAAATATCCATGATGCCATTCAGCGTGATTTTGGAGGGTGGCTGGGGAGCCGTTGGGGTAACGGCTTGCGGCGGGTTCAGGCCAAAAATGTTGCGTGCGGCGATCGGCGCATAGGGATTATCCGCGCCCAGACTGGCATTCCATACCAGCCCGCTCAGCAGGCAAACCGCAATTTTCCCGAAATGCTTCATGCTCCAAATGTTACTTTCCTCCAATTAACACCAATTTCAAGGGAAAGTTGCCACAGACGTTGAAAGATGCAACCCGTGTCAGGCTCAAACTTAAGCCGAAAAGCACGGCTCAATAGGCCGCCTGGGCGCCCTTGATTTGACGTTTCTTCATCCACGGCATCAGGCCGCGCAGCCGCTCACCAACCTTTTCGATGGAATGCTTCTCACCCTTTTTCAGCAGCGCATTATATTTTTTATAGCCGCCCTTGTACTCGGCAATCCACCCTTTGGCAAACTTGCCGGACTGGATGTCCTTGAGCGCGGCCTTCATCCGCTTTTTCACGCTGGCATCAATGATTTTCGGGCCAACGCTCACGTCGCCCCATTTGGCAGTTTCGGAAATCGAAAAGCGCATGCCGCTGATGCCCGCTTCGTTCATCAAATCCGCGATGAGCTTCAGCTCGTGCAGGCATTCAAAATAGGCCATCTCCGGCTGGTAACCGGCTTCCACGAGTGTCTCATAACCGGCCTGCACCAGCGCACTCAACCCGCCGCACAACACGGTCTGTTCGCCAAACAAATCCGTCTCGGTCTCTTCCTTGAACGACGTTTGCAGCACACCGGCGCGCGTGGCGCCGATGCCCTTGGCCCAGGCCAGCGCAATCGCCTGCGCGTCCTTGGCGGGATTTTGATAAACGGCAATCAGGCTCGGCACGCCCTTGCCTTCGGTGTATTGGCGGCGGACGATGTGGCCGGGGCCTTTCGGCGCGACCATGATGACATTCACGTTCTTCGGCGGAACGATGGTCTTGAAATGAATCGAAAAGCCGTGCGAGAACAACAGCGTCTTGCCCGCGCTCAAATTCGGCGCGATGTCCTTTTCGTAGGCCGCGGGCTGCTTGGTGTCCGGCAGCGCGACCATGATGACATCGGCGCGGCGGACGGCCTCGGCGGTGCTGACGACTTCAAACCCCTTTTCCTGCGCGACGGGAATGGACTTGCTGCCTTCGTAAAGGCCGATGATGACACGGCAGCCGCTGTCCTTGAGATTGAGCGCGTGGGCGTGGCCCTGGGAGCCGAAGCCGAGCACGGCGAGCGTTTTGTTTTGCAGCACGCCGAGGTCGGCGTCGTTGTCCGTATAAACTTTTGCAGCTTTTGCCATAATTCAGTTGAGCGTCTTCAGTTGAGAGTTGAGTGCATTAAAATCCGGTCACGGGCCACCCGTCATCGTCACTTTCTGGGCAACGCCACCTTGCCGGTGCGGGTGATTTCCATCACGCCGAACGAATCCATCAGGCCGACGAACTTCTCCACCTTGCTTTCGGCGCCGGTGATTTCGATGGTGAGCGACTTGGGCTGCACGTCCACGATTTTGGCGCGGAAGATGTCCGTGATCTGCATCACCTCGGCGCGCGACTTGGAATCCACCGCCACCTTTACCAGCACCAATTCGCGGTCCACGTATTCGCCCTCGTGGAAATCCTGCACCTTGATGGCATTCGGCAGCTTGTTGAGCTGCTTGACAATTTGCTCCAGGGTGGCCTCGTCACCGTGGGTGACGATGGTCATGCGCGAGAGTTTGGGGTCGTGCGTCGGGCCGACATTGAGCGTGTCAATGTTGTAGCCGCGTCCGCTGAACAGGCCGGCGACGCGCGTGAGCACGCCAAACTTGTTTTCCACCAGAACTGAAATGGTATGTCGCATAAGACCGTTTGGAAACGGATTGACAGGCTAACAACCGCGACGCCTCTGGTCAATTTGCAAATTCAGGCGGTCTGGCCCTTGCGTCCCAATATAATCAGGGTGCGGACGGGAAGGCGAAATTCGCCATTTTCCGATCGAATGCCCAAGCCGGCCAGATGTTCACGGGGCGCCGCGGCCAGCAACGCCCGGATTTTTGACCGGGCTTCCGGCGGAGTGTTCCCGACTTCGCACCAGCGCCGGATGGTCAAGCCGCCGGGCAGTTCGGACTGTTTGGATTCCAACGCTTCGACGGTAAGGCCGTTCGTCTCAAAGAATTCACGCCAGCGCGAACTGATATAACTACGGACGTGCGATGGGTCATGCAATACTTCGATTTGATGGTTCAAATCATCGAGCAATGGATCTTCGTTGCCCTCCAGATCAATCACCGCCACGACCCCGCCGGGTTTGGCCAGGCGCGCCATTTCCCGGACGGCTTTGGCGACGTCGGAAAAATGATGCGGGGCCAGGCGCGAAACGACGGCATCGAAGGAATTGGCCGGAAGCGGCACTGATTCGGCGCAGGCCAGGACTGTTTCCACCTTCACACCCCGTTCTTCTGCCAGCCGTTCGAGCTGCCGCAGCATGTTGGGAGCGGCGTCCACACCGACGATGCGCGAGGCTTTGCCCGCAAACGACAAGGCCAGATGGCCGGGACCACAGGCCACGTCACAAACTGCATCCGTACGTTTCGGAGCGAGCAATTCGTGCAACCGCCGGATGGTGGGGCTGCCGGCGTGGACTTCGCTCGCGGCATATTGGCCGGCGATGGCGTCGAAATGTTCGGGCGCGGATGTTGCCATAACTGGTCTGTTAGAAATGGAAAATTCGGATGCTCAGACGTTCTTAAATAAATTGTCCCGTCGCGATTTCATGAAGCTGCGTCAGTTATGCGTCGGTTCACCAACCACCTTTCCCTGCATGGCTTGTTTGAAGAATTCGCCTGAGCCGGTGAGATCGAAATCCCAGTTTTGCAATAAGCTTGGTCCCCACTCGGGATCATAACACCAGGCCACCCAACTGATCCCCTTGCCTTCAAGATAGTTAACAATCTGCGGCCCGTAATCGTCAGCTTTGAGCCCCGTTCCCTTGGGCACGGAAAATCCGATCTCGGTCGCGATGATCGGGTACTTGTCGGCCGCGAATCCGAAATCTTCCTCCCACTTCGGCGGCCATGGCTGCGACCGCTTGTTCGGATAGGGATGCGTCACATAACCGATGCCCTCCGCGTTTATCGGTTCCAGGTTGAGCGGCGTCAGGTCGTACGCCCAATCGAATCCGGCCGCGAGCGGGATGGTATTGGTATCGAACGAACGAATCACCCCGATCATTTCCTCATTCAGCTTCTTCCAATCACTCCAGGACACGCTGCCCAGTTGCCCGCGATAGGTTGTCGGTTCGTTGAACAATTCATAAAAGGCGAGCGTGCCGGTGCTGCCATGGTAATGCTGGGCGATCGTGCGCCAGAAGGCGAAGGTTTCCTTTTGCGAGGTGTCGTACATCGGGTCCTGAAACATTTCCATTTTCAAATTGCCGATGGAATGCCAGTCAATGTCCACGTAAACGCCCAGTTCATTGCCCCAGGTCACCGCTTGGTCGAGCAACTTGAGATATTCCCGCGGCGTGCGCTCGCGCCAGGCAATGGGATGGACCGGAATGCGGACGAGGGTCGCGCCCATGGCCTTCACTTCCTCAAACAGGTGTTTGTTCCAATGCCCTTCGTGGTCAAGCTTGTCGGGGTCGGCGATGGAGACGCCGCGAAACAACACGGCCTTGCCTTCCGGGTCCACGAATTTATTCCCCTGCACCCGGATCCGGGGCGCGGGCGCCAATGGCGAGCCGTCGAATGGCCGGCCATAAGGCTGGTCGTGCCACCATTGATGATAGCTGTTGGTCCGGTTCGTTTCCTGGGCGCCGGCGCCCGGGAGCCAGAACAACGCGAAGCACACACTGGTGAGCAGCGGAAGAAAGGTTTTCATTTTTGTGGTCAAAACTAAATACCCGCAGGTCAACTCGCTTGGCAAGCCGCAAGAAATTCGGGTGGGGCGGTTTGGTGGGGCGAGGCTGCGGACGAGCCGGCTCGCGAGGACGCTCGCCCCACCCAAAGCTGCAAAGCGTAATCCCTCCGAAGTTCACCACCGGAGTTATGCGCCCATACCTTCTTCAAACGAGCGCGCGGCGATGGGAAAACAAAGCGAATCGCGCACGAACTGGATTCCGTTCGCGCTCGTGGCCTCAAGGTCGCGATAAGCGCTCTCCGCTTCGACTACCAGCGGCGCGGTCTTCGTCTGCATCACGCGGCAATATCGTTGCGGATAGCCGACGTGAATGAGCAGCTCGACGTAACGCGTCAGGTTCAGGTCGCCGGTCGGGAGGTTCACGAATTGCATCGCGCGCTTTTGCCAGGCCGGTTCCATCATTCGCAGTGGCAGGCCTTGCCGGAGGGTGAAATTCTTCACGTGGCAGGCATAGATCCGCGCGCCGACCTTTTGAAAACGCGCCTCCCAGCTTTCGCCTTCCCAGCAATGCGACGGATCGGCGTTCACGGCCAGGCACAGGTCGCCGTCACAACTGTCCACCAACACATTGAAATCGTTGGCGCACATCGCGCCGGTGCCGGGATGAATTTCGTGGCACAGAAAAATGCCGAGTTTGCGGGCGTGCTGGCGAAGTTTTGCGGTTTTTTTGACGAACCGCTCCCGGCCTTCGGCCAGTAAATCGTAATCCGCGCCTTTCCAAAACCCCCACGGATAGCCGGTCGCCACTTCCCAGCCGAAAGCGATGCCCCAGAACATCGGCACCATTTTTACACCCAGTTCCGCGCACAAATCCAGCAGGCGCAGCAGATAATCCTCGGCCCATTTTTCAATTTCCGCGGGTGATTTCTTCGCAACGCCAGCGGGAATGAACGGTCGAACCGTCGGGCTGCCTGTCCACGCCGTCGTGTGCACCCAAAACGGGCAATGCGCCGAGATGCCGTCGAGCGACAATTTGGTCCTGGCAAACGCATCCTTGATTTCCTTCGCGCTTTTGAATCCGTCGCTGCCGTTCTGGAGCAGGAAGTTGGACGGTTGCGCGCCGGCCGCGCCGGATTTTCTGGCAAAGTCCAGAAATTGCGCGAGCGATTTCGCGCCATGCTGCGCGCCTTCGAGGCTGGAATGAAACAGGGGATGGGCCATAAATCAAAAGAACGGATTGTGTTCCTTCTCCTCCGCCACCGTCGTCAACGGACCGTGGCCGGGACAAATCAAGGTGGCCGGTGGCAGCGACAAAATCTGTTCGCGCACTTTTTGCCGGGCCAGCTCCCAGGCGCCATTGCCGTTGCCCATCGAACCGGCAAAAATCGCGTCTCCCACCATCGCCACGTGCGGCGCGTCCTCCTGCCAGTTGCCGACCATATACGTCACGCCGTCCAGGGCGTGGCCGGGCGTCTCGCGATGCGTGATGCGCAGGCCGCCAAGGTGAACAATCTCGTTCGGTTTATTGCGCTGGTCCACGGGCGCGGCCTTGGAGCCCGAATGCACCCGCGCCCTAGGAAACGCCTCGCGGACTTTCGGCAGCGCCTCGACGTGGTCCCAATGCGAATGCGTGATGAAAATGTGCCGGAGCTGAAGCTGGTTTTCGGCGATGCAGTCCAGAACCGGTTTCGCATCAAAACCGGTGTCGAACAAGGCCGCGTCGCGCGTGACTTCGTCCCAAACCAGAAAGCAATTCACCGTCATGCCCTCGCCGGCGGTCGTGAACACGCGCAACTCGCGCCAGGGGCTCAAGTCCTTTTCCGCCGGGAGCCAGCCTCTGGCGATACCTTCGAGTTTGGCCGGGTGCAATCCGATGCGTTTGGCCAGCGCGGCAAAGTCGGGTGGTTTGCCGGTTTGACCGCTTTCTTCCAGCGCCGCCAGTTCCGTTGCCGAAAGGCCGGCGGCCTGCGCGGCGGCCGTTGGCGACACCTTGCTCATGTCGCGCGCCTTGCGGATGATGTCGCCCAGATGGTCTTCGAGATTCACGGCATGACGTTGCCGCGTTTTGCCAGCGGTCGCAAGCTTCGGATGGCGGTACATTTTTAGCCTTGGCGGGGCGAGCGCGAGCCGGCTCATCGGTAGCCTCGTGCATTTTTAGAAAAGGTGTAGCCGCCGACGTTAGGGCGTGTTGCCCAAAGGGTATTTTGTGGAATAAGCGGAACGGAGAGGCAGAGATTTTTTGTGAGACGACATGGCTGGAGCATTTTTCCCAATACGGTAGACAGTAAGAGCAAAAGGAACATCAAAGGGG
>DASZAB010000025.1:0-129617 GCA_035945675.1 Verrucomicrobiia bacterium
GGACTACGATACGACCCCTGTATTCATTGGCACCTCGGGCACCTGGCCACCCTATCTCTCCATGTTCGGCGGAATCATTGACGAAGTTTCGATTTACAACCGCGCCCTTTCCTCGAATGAAATCGCCGCCATCTACCATGCCGGCACCGGTGGCAAATGCCCGCCGCGGCCGAACCTTCCGCCGGTGGCCGATGCGACCGCCACGAGTCCGCTCGTCATTTCACTAAACAACTCGAATGCCACGGTGGTTCTGGACGGTTCGTTGTCCTCCGATCCCGACGGCGATTCGCTGCAATATTACTGGTTTGAAACCAATGCTGTGGCGCCCGTGGCCACCGGCGTTGTCGCGGTGGTGATTTTGCCGGTGGGCACGAACTCGATTACCTTATCCGTCAGCGACGGGCTGGCGACCAACCAGCAAACTATCGCGGTGGAGGTGATAACGACAGCGCAGGCGGTGCAGCGTTTGATGGGCCTGGTCAGCACGGATGTGGCGAGAGCGCAATCGCTGGCAGCCACACTTTCCGCGGCGATAGAATCCATTGATCGGAGCAATCCCACGGCGGCCATCAACCAGTTGCAGGCATTTCAGAACCAGATTACCGCCCAGGTCGCCCCGCTGGATCCCACGCTGGCCGGCACGCTGATCAATGATGCGCAAACCATCATTGACGATCTTGCCAGCAGCGGCACGACCGTCCATGGCAACATTGCCGCCAGCGTCGATCGGGCGGATGGCCAACTTCATGTGAAATTTTCCGCGCCACATGGAAAAACTTACATCATTGAAGCGTCCACCGACCTGGTCCACTGGCAAATGATCGGCGTTGCCAAAGTTCAGAGCGACGGGACCTTTGATTTCGGCGACGCCAACGCCTTGCGAATGTCCGGGCGCTTTTACCGGGTCGTGGTCCCGTAGCCGGGTTCGTTCACGCGGGAAACGATGAGGGGGGAAGCCGTCACCGGCCGGCGCAGGTTTATGAACCGCGATTGGACGAAAAATTTCTTATGCCATTGGTAACCGCCGTAACCATTCATCCCAGCCAGTTCCCCGAACAAGTGCGGCGCGACCTGCTCGCCTCGCTCCACACGCGGCGCGTGAACCACAAGTTTCATTACGATAGCGTCAGGCAGACGCAAAAGTGGCTCGCATTGCACCAGGCGTATTCGCCGACGCGGAATGACACGGATTGCCGGACGATTTATGTAAAGGGGTTCAAGGCGGTGGCGGCACAAATCAAATCACGGCGCGTGGACGTCGTCGGCCTCGGTTGCGGCGGCGGCCAAAAGGACACGCGACTGCTGAAACGGCTGAAAGCCCGTGGCAAAGAGGTTTTTTATACGCCCTGTGACGTAAGCACCGCCATGGTTTTAACCGCCCGCCAAACAGCGTTAACCGTTTTGTCGGGGGATAAGTGCTTTCCCTTAGTCTGTGATCTGGCAACGACCGACGATTTGGGAAATTTGATCGGATCGGCGCGCTGCGCCGGCCGGACCCCGCGGCGCAGCGTCCCGGCCATTCCACGCCTCGTCACTTTCTTCGGCATGATTCCGAATTTCGAGCCGCAGCATATTTTGCCAAAACTCGCGTCGTTGATTCGGCAGAAAGACTTTTTGCTGTTCAGCGCCAATCTTGCCCCCGGTTCCGACTACGGCGCCGGCCTGAAAAGGATTCTGCCGCAATACGACAACACTTTGACCCGCGACTGGCTGATGACATTCCTGCTCGATCTGGGCGTCGAACGACGGGACGGCGATTTGAAGTTTACGATTGAAGACGGCCGGTTGGGGTTGAAACGCGTGGTGGCCCGTTTCCATTTCCGCCGCGCGTGTCGGGTTGAAATTGAAGACAAAGCGTTCAATTTCAAGATTGGCGATTCAATCCAGCTATTCTTTTCCTACCGTTATACGCCGGAGCGCGTCCGCAAGGTTCTTGCGCGTTACAGTTTGAAGGTTTGCAGCCAGTGGATCGTGAAGTCGGAGGAGGAAGGCGTGTTTTTAGTCGGTCGTGCGTAGCCGCGTTGGTGACAACGCGGATTGGTCCGCCGTTTCACAACGGCGGCTGTGTTAATAGACCTTCATCGTTTCCAGCACCGCCTTGATGCGGGGGACTTCGTGCGTGCGGAACAGGTCGGTTTTCCCCAGTGCCGCCAGCACGGCAAAAAACGGTTCAGCACAGCGGACTTCGTCGCGGAAGAATTCAAATGCGTGGGGCAGGGCATGGCAGATGGGAAAACCCAGTGTCCGCAGCCGGAACGTGTTCAGGAAAACCTTCATTTGATGCCGCACGCGCACGGCGTTGTCCTGCAGATTGCGGTAATAGAAACCGAGACCCGGATCGAGCAGGATTTTCGCCACGCCGTGGCGTTGCGCGATCTCAATCCGGCGCGAAAAGTATTCGCGCATCTGCTCAACCGGATCGCCGCTCAAATCGAAATCGCCGACGTCACGGACGTTTTTGCCCTGCACGTAACAGAGGATGACCGCGGCATCGTGCGCGGCGACCATGCGGAAAAGGTCATCGCCGCCTGCCGTACCGGTGAGGTTCAGGACATTCGCGCCGGCTTCCAGACACGCGCGTGTGACGGCAGCCTGGTAGGTTTCCACGGAAACCAGGATATGGGCGGCGCGCAATTCCTTGATGACCGGCAATAATTGCGAATTCTGCGCCGACTCGCCGACGCGCGCGGCATGGGCCAGGGTGGATTCCGCGCCGACGTCCACGATGTCCGCACCCTGGGCGGTTAAAACCCTGGCGCGCCGGACCGCGGCTCCCGCCGTCAGGCAGACGCTTTCGCGATACCAGGAGTCAGTGGACAGATTGACGACGCCCATGATGGCGGGCCGGGAATTGAAGGCGAAGGGCTTGCCGCCGATGGGAAATTCCTTTACCGGCGCGGACACGGCCTCCCGGTTTTTCGCCAGCAGTTCCGCAAGGTCTTCAAGCCTCAACATGCCGGATTATCGTAAATCGTAAACCGCCAATCGTAAATGGAAAGTGGCGTTCCATTGCGAATATTGCCGTTCGCCCAGGTTGGAATTATGATAGCTTGATGGCAAATGACTGGCAATAATGGGGGCGGACAACCATAAACTAGAGGAAACACGATGGCACAAGCAATCATGGATCCGGAAAAGGTGCGGCGGTTCGCGGAAGAGCTGCAGCGGTTCAACAGCGACCTGGAAAATCGAATGATCCTGTTGCAGGCGCGCTTCGGCGCCTTGGGCGATACCTGGCAGGATCAGGAGCACGAGAAATTCTCCGACGAGTTCAAACAGGCGATGAAGGCGTTGAAGAAATTCATTGAACTATCGAAGGTGCACACGCCTTACCTGTTGCGAAAAGCCCAGCGCATCGAGGAATACCTCCACCAGCGTTGACGTCATGGCCGCGCAAGCCCAAGTCACTTCCGTCGAGGCGATTGAATCATTCCGCGCCAGTTTGATTGTATTTCTGAGCAAGGTGCGCCCGACGCTGGAAGAGGTGAGCGACGAGGTGATGCGCCTGCAATTCTGGCTCCAGAACGATCAACGGCGCCACTGGGAAAGCGAGTTGCGCAAGCGCGGCCTGAAACTCGAGGAAGCCAAACGTGAGCTGTTTAACACGGCGCTTTCCCACCTGCAGGAGGCGACGGCGCTGCAACACATGGCCGTGCAACGGGCGCAACACGCCGTCGGGGATGCGGAGCATAAACTCGACACCTTGAAAAGATGGGAACGGGGGCTGGAAGACCGCACGGCCCCCATGGTCAAACAACTGGAGGAGTTTCAGGGATTTCTGACCGTTGAGATGGGCAGGGCGGTCACGCAACTGGTTCAAACCATCAAGGCCCTGGAGGCGTACACCAAACTCGGCGACGCCGGCCGGGAAGGAGCGCCGCCATGAATTTGAGCGGGAACAAAAGCCGGCTGGTGGCAAGCGCCCGGGAACTTTCGTTGAAATGGACGGAGACCAAAAACTACTGGCGGGACGACAAGAGCCGGGAATTCGAGCACCGGTACCTGGAGGAATTATTTATTCGCGTGGACAAGACGGTTGCCATCATTGAGAAGCTGGATGAAATTTTAAAAAGAGTCAGGAGCGACTGTGAATAGGAATCCGGGTGTCGGTGAAATGCTCGCCTTGCTGGACGCGCTCAAGAGCGCGGTCGAGGATTTTGCAGCGCGGGAGGAGAAGTTAAACCACGATTTCCTGACCCGTTCCGCCGCCGAGCTCGATGCCTTTGAATCCGCCAAACTGGAACAGCAATCAAAACACGCTGAAGCCCTCGCGGCGGCGGAGGTGGAATCGGAAGCCGAAAGAAACCGGGGCAATGCCCGGTTCGAAAGGCGCAAGGTTCAAATCAACCGGGCGCATAGCTCGATGAATCAGCGGGTGCTGGACGAAGGCAGTTCCCGGGAAGGAGAACTCAAACAAAGGATCCGGAAAAATTCGACGGAGGCCGAACAGCGGCGGGATAACGATTTGGCCAATGCCGCCGCGACTTTTGAGTGGCTCCAGCAGAAGCTAAACGAGAGCGACGCGGACTTCCGCCGCCTGGAAAAGAGCGCTCGACGGGCCTTTCGCGGCTACGGCATGTTTCGCAGGTTGCTCCGCCGGCACCGGCAACCGGGCGAACCCGGCCTTTCGCAGGATGAAAATCAGTTGTTCGAGGAATTTCGGCGTTTAGAGTCCAAAAGCCGTGACGACCTGGCCCGGTTCCGAAAACAACTGCTCCCATGGATATTCCGATTCCTACCGATCTCCCTGGTGATTCTGTTGCTGTTGGGTGCCATCGGGGCCGTTCCGATGCTCCAACATTTTGGCCGGAACACAGTTTCCTGGTCGCAAGCCGGCCCGGTTGCCTTTGGGCTGCTGGTGATTCTGGTCCTTTACTTCCAGGGCCGCCGTGCGGCCGCACCCGCCGCCGCGGTTATCGCCGAACAACTCGGAAAGGCGCGACGGCTGCTGGACGCCTGTCCGCAAAAAATCGCAGAACATTATCAGCGGGAGCAGGGGCGAATTCATGTGGAATTCGATGCCACCACCCGTAATCTCAACCAGGAATGGAAACAAGGCGTGCGGCGGATCGTCAGCACCCGCGGCCTCCGGCCGATGGAGGTGGATCAAAAAGCGCTTCAAGCCGGGCAAAAAAACGAGCAACACCGGCGGGCCGGTTTCGCCCGGATTGAACGCCGGCACCAGGAGAGAATTGCCGGTTTGCAGGCGGAAGCCGAGACACAGACCAGCCGGTTGGCCGACGTGCATGCGGGAAAGGTGGCCAGCCTCGAAAGCCAGCATCAAACCCAGTGGGCGGCGCTCGAATCGGAGTGGAAAAACAAAATCGAACCGCTGTTTGCAGAAATCCGCGCGGCCAAGGACGCCGCGGAACAACTTTTCCCGGGCTGGGAGTCGCCGTTCTGGCAGCAGTGGACGCCGCCCGAACAATTCAAGAATGCCGCGCGTTTTGGCCAGCTGGAAGTGGCGCTGGAAACTTTTGCTGAAAAGCTGCCCAAAGACCGGCGACTGCCGCTACCCGGGCCGGCCAACTTCACCGTTCCCTTGTCGCTGGTTTATCCACTGCAGGGGTCCATTCTTTTTGAAACCGGCAAGACCGGCGGCAACGAGGCCGTGGCCGCGATCAATAACATCATCTTCCGGCTGTTGTCCACCACGCCGCCGGGCAAGGTGACCTTCACGATTTTTGACCCGGTCGGGCTCGGTCAGAATTTCGCGGCGCTGATGCATCTGGCCGATTACGAGGAAAGTTACATCAACAGCCGCATCTGGACGCAGACCGTGCAGTTTGAGGAAAAACTCGCGGAACTGAACGAACACATGGAAAAAGTCATCCAGATGTATCTGCGCAACGAGTACGCGACGATTTCGGAATATAACGCCGAAGCCGGCGCCATTGCCGAAAAATATCATTTTCTCGTCATCGCTTCGTTTCCGGTAAACTTCAGCGAAACCGCCGCGCGGCGGCTCCGGAACATCGCCGCCAGCGGTGCGCGTTGCGGCGTTTACACGCTGATCCAGTGGGACCAGCGGCAGGCTCCGCCGCAGGAATTTGTTCCCGATGAACTCCGTAAAAACAGCGTTTGCCTGGCGCCAACCGAAAAAGGTTTCAGGCTGTCTGCCTGGCATGCCCCGGGAACCCGGTTGCTGCTCGATCCGCCGCCGCCGTCCGAAACTGCCACTCATTTTCTCCATCAAATGGGCGAGAGCGGCAAGGATTCCACAAGAGTCGAAGTGCCCTTTGAACAGGTGGCACCGCCGGAGGCTGATTTCTGGCAGGAAGACACGACCAACGAACTGCGTGTGCCGATTGGCCGTACCGGCGCCACCAAGTTTCAATATCTCGCCATCGGCAAGGCCACGCGCCAGCACGGCTTGATTGCCGGCAAGACCGGTTCGGGCAAATCCACCCTCTTTCACGTCATTGTCACCAACCTGGCATTGTGGTGCAGTCCCGAGCAGGTCGAGTTCTATCTGGTGGACTTCAAAAAGGGTGTGGAATTCAAGTGCTACGCCACCCGCCGGTTGCCGCACGCAAAAGTCGTTGCCATTGAGAGCGATCGCGCTTTCGGCTTGAGCGTGCTCGAACGCGTTGATGCGGAATTGCGTCGCCGCGGCGATTTGTTCCGCAAGGTGGGCGCACAGGATTTGGCCGGATACAAACGGGCGGGCGGAACCGAACCCATGCCACGGTCCCTGTTGATGATTGATGAATTTCAGGAATTTTTTGTGGAGGAAGACCGTGTTTCCCAGGGCGCGGCCGTTTTGCTGGATCGCATCATCCGGCAAGGCCGCGCGATTGGCATTCACGTGCTGCTCGGCTCGCAAACCCTGGGCGGCGCCTATACCCTGGCCCGCGCGACCATCGGTCAGATGGTCATCCGCATCGCGCTCCAGTGCAACGAGGCCGATGCCTACCTGATCATGGACCAGGACAATCCCGCGCCGCGTCTGCTGTCCCGGCCCGGTGAGGGGATTTACAACGACACGGCGGGATCCATTGAAGGCAACAGCCCGTTTCAAACGGTTTGGTTGCCCGACTTTGAGCGCGACCGCTATCTGGCAAAAATCCGCGAGCGCGCCGACAAAAGCCGTTATCCGGGGCCGATTGTGTTTGAAGGCAACGCCCCGGCGGATATTGGAGAAAATCTTCCGTTGCGCGCGGTGCTGGAATCTCCCGCCGCTAAACCGGCCGTGCCGGCGCGCATCTGGCTGGGGGCGCCCAATTCCATCAAGGGACCCACCGAGGCCGTCTTTCAAAGACAGAGCGGCAGCAACCTGCTGATTGTGGGGCAGAGTGAAGAACGCACGCTGACGCTCCTGTCGGTGGCCCTGGTCTCGCTGTCGGCGCAATACCCGCCGGGAAGTGCGCGCTTCCTCATGCTCGACAGCACGCCGCCCGGCTTGCCGCAACATGAATTTCTGCAGCGCATCCTCCGGTCCCTCCCGCATGGAGTAACGCAGGTCAACCACAGCAATCTCGATGAGCTCATGAACGGTTTGGCGGAAGAACTGAAGCGGCGCACCGATGATGAAAAAATGAAATCGCCGGAGATATTCATTCTGGTCCAGGGTTTGCAGAATTTCAAAAGGCTCCGGCAGGAGGATGAATTCAGTTTTTCCTCCAGCGATGCCGGGACCGCCGCCAATCCGGCGGCGGTGCTTTTCAATCTTATCAGCGAAGGGCCGGGGCGCGGCATTCATGTGATTGCCGCCTGCGACACCTATAACAACGTGACCCGTTTTCTGGGTCGAAAGGCCTTGAGCGAATTCGAGATGCGCGTGCTCTTCCAGATGAGTGCCAGCGATTCCGCCAGTTTGATTGACAATCCGGATGCGGCCACCCTCGGACTGCATCGTGCGCTCTTTTACAACGACCGGGAAGGTTATCTCGAAACCTTCCGCCCCTATGCGCAGCCCGGCAGCGAATGGATTGAAGAAGTCGCGCGGGATCTGGCGTCTCGGGGGATGGTCCATCCCATGAAAAGCTGACACCGCTTTTTTGCGGTGGAAGATCGTCAATCGCCGATTGCAGATAAAAGCTGGCGCGCCCGCCGCGATTCGAACGCGGGACCACCTGCTTAGAAGGCAGATGCTCTATCCAACTGAGCTACGGGCGCAGCCAAAGGACATTAGTAGCTGGCCCGCGCCAGCGCAAGCGCCGGCTGGGATGGGAGCTTGATGGGCATTTAGCGAGCAGCCGGTTCCAGATTTCCGCCAGTCAGACTGGTTTGGTCTTTGAGAGAATGAGTCCGAGTGACTCCGAATTTAAAAACAACCAGATCTATTTTCGAAGCTTTCCGCTGCCGATAAACGCCCTCACGGCAGGGTTTGTTAACTTTATCCAGGCAAATGGCTTGTAGATTTGCGACTAAATTTCCAGCGAAATAATGTTTGACTTTGAAGTTATTTTATTGTACATATATTGTCACAAAACTGGGCAGATAACGTTGTTAATGTCGATGCAGTGGTTGTTGTTTATTATTAGCCATTAGGGATTATGTACACCTCCTTAAGAACCCCAATTTATAGAATAGTTATCAAATCTGCCGGCGTTTTTTGGCTACTGCCAGTTTTCATCGTTTTTTTAGCCCAGTCCAGCCACGCTGATCAGTCTTCACTTTTGTCCCTGACTTCACCCGATCAGATGCAGGTCAATTGGACGTCGGGGGCTGCCGATGCGAACCTGGGCACCTTGGCCGACATAAAAATTCCCAAAGGCTATCGCTTTACGGACTCGACCGGGGCCGGTGCTCTGCTGGCGAGGATGAACAATCCAATTCCTCAAGGTTTGGTGGGGATCATTGCTCCTGAATCGGGACAATGGTGGATTGTTCTGACTTATAAAGACATCGGCTATATGAAGGGCGTGGATAAGGAGGGAATTGATGCGGCAGCAATTTTGAAGGCAATTTCCGATCGCGCCAATCGCCAAAATGAGGCCCGGCGAATCCACGGTTTGCCACTGATTACCTCGGTGGATTGGGCGCTCGCGCCGTCGTTTGACGCAAAAACGCACGCGGTGGAATGGGCCGTTCGGGCCAAGACTCAGTCATCGGAAGTGGTCAATCACACCGTGCGTTTGTTGGGTCGGCAGGGGATGCTGGATGCCACAGCGGTCGCACCCTATCAAGCTCAGGGCGCCGCCGATTTGGTTCCGTTGAAGGAACTGGTGAAAGACATCTCGTTTAAGCCGGGACAGCGTTATACAGACTATCAGCCAGGTGACAAAGTTTCCGATATTCAACTCGCAGGCCTCATTGCCGGAGAGGATGATTCACCGGCCTCACAAAAAAGCGACGTTGTCACGCCGGGCAAAAGCGCGGGTGGATGGGGCTGGTATGTCTTGGCCGGTGTTATCGCCGGAGGAGGCGTCATGCTGGTTCGCGGAGTGGTTCAACGACATCACAAAGCCCATCGCGCGCCTTCAACCCGTTCTCTCGTTGCGGGCAACGGCAATGGTAACGGCAATGGACATGTTCATGTCTCTGCGGTCGCAACTCCGCCGGTATCCGCCATGGTGATGCGGACTGATAAGGTAAAAACGGATGAGGTCAAGCCGACTGGCGTAAAGCCGGCAGTGGCGGTGACCCAAAATGGATTGAACGGATCGTCCAATGGGTCAACCCACCGCCGTGGCGCACGCCGCAAGAAGATCTTTGATTATCACCGGTTCTATACCGACACGGTCATGAAACTTTCCTCGAGCGGATACACCGCAGAAGTCACCCCCCGCAACGGTCACGCCAACGGACACTCAGATGGTCATTCATCGGCCCCCGCTATGGAGGTTCAACCCGCCTCGTATGGGGCCGTGAATCAGGCCATTGTTCAGTCCCACTTGGATTTGATCGCTAATCAGAAAGCCCTCATTGAGGAACAGAAACGCCTGGTGCAACAACAAACCAAACTCATCGACGAGAAGAACAGGTTCATTCAGGAACAAAACGAACTGCTGGAGCGGCAGTCGGCCATGATCGAGAACCAGTATTCCCTGAAGCTCGAGTCCTGAAGCTCATTCGTTCCCAGCTGTTCCGGAATCTTGTCGAAGCGAATTGGATTGGAGGAAGGAGCTTGGATTTCCTGATTGGCGCCTTTAGCCATGAATTCGAAAGCTGGAAGCCGGTGGCGTGAGCTTGTCTGTGCAGGAGTGTGTTTGGGCGCAATTGATCCAGTTTCCCGCAGCGCGACTTTCATGTTTTCCAACACCAACCTTGTCGCGATTAATGCCGATACGAGTCCGCCGACCAAGGCGGTGCCTTACCCTTCCGGCATCGGGGTTGCCGGACTGAACGGCCAGGTTGTGACCAAAGTCACGGTGACACTTCAAGGTTTCAGCCATACATTTCCAAGCGATGTGGACGTTATGCTGGTCGGCCCTCAAGGGCAGGAAGCGGTTCTGATGGCAAACGCCGGCGGAAAGGACCGATATAGCGTAACCAACCTCACGCTTACTTTTGACGACAGCGCCACAAATTCTTTGCCCTTGTTCACAAGCCTGGTGTCCGGCACTTTCAAGCCAACCAACGGGTATTTAGATCCTTATTTTGGATACTCAAGCCTCCCTTTTAATTTCCCTCCGCCCGCTCCGCCCGGCAACTCAAATTCGCTGTCCTTGTTGTCGGTCTTCAGGAACACCGACCCGAGCGGAACCTGGAATTTGTTCGTTGTGTCTGATGTTTCTGGAGATTCGGGCATGATTTCCAACGGTTGGAGTTTGAATCTCTCCGTGGCTGTTCCCCTCCAGATAATTCACTCCCGAACGAACGTTGTTATTTCCTGGCCCGCATCAGCTACAAATGGACATCTCCAGTTGTCGCCAACTCTCTTTAGCCCAAACACTTGGACCAACGTCACAACCGCGCCAGCTTCCTATGCCGGCCGCTTTAACGTAACAAATCCCATTCTCGAGGGGAATGCCTTTTATCGCCTGGTAACCAATTGAAATCAAGAAACGTTATCAGAATGGCTAAAGTTTGAAAAGAAACCTTATCGCTGACCCCGTGGCAATAAGCATAATTCATTATTTTTTATAATTTCATCACCGTATTAAATTTGACTTCTGGTAAAAAGTGCCTTAGTTTAAGACAGAGTTGACACACAATCAGACAGACTGGAATCAAAAGACGTAAAGTTGTGAAAAGTAATGTTGTACCAAGCCGTGTCGTTTATCTCGGAGTTGTTATTTTGGCGGCGATAACGTTTTCCTCGACGCAGTTGAATGCCACGGGGATAATCTACCAGTTTGACACTCCTTTTCCTGCGGACCCCAGCCCTGCGGCTCCTGCTCCATGGATTACCTCTGATTTTGAAAATGTAAGCGGGGGAGTTAACCTGACTATTTCCGCGGTCGGATTGAGCGGCAGTGAATTTGCCAGCGAGATGTACTTTAATTTGGATCCGAGTTTGAGTTTGGATCAATCCTATCTGACGTTCAACGAAACGGCTTCCAGCGGCAGTTTTTCCGCCCCGACAATCTCTCAAGCGGCTGGAGATAATAATTACAAGGCGGATGGTGACGGCAAATACGATTTTCGTTTCAATTTTGGAACAGTCAGTGGAACGACTTTTGGATCCGGCGATTCCATAAGCTATTTTATCACCGGCATTCCAGGTTTGATGGCCAATAGTTTTTCCTTCGAAAGCGAGCCGGCCGGTGGCAGTGGCCCCTTTTATGCCGCGGCGCACATTCAGGGCCTGGCCGGTGGTTTAAGCACATGGATCGAACCGGGCGGCGGCCCCGCCATCACTCCGGTTCCAGAACCTGAACCCATTGCTCTCCTGGCTGTTTCAGCAATGCTTTTGGCCGCCTTCCGCGTTCGAATGTTGATGCTGCGGAAAAGAATTTATGCTGTCGCGCAAAAAAACCGTTGCGTCAAAAGCATTAACTTTCGATCACGTTGATTTCCACCGGCTCGACGTTCACGCCGTTTTTCTCCAGCCATTTGATAGCCGCGCCCACCTCGCTGCGCGCGCCATCCAGCTCCAGGCAGACGATGCCAATCTCGTCGGTCACGCTCGCCTGACGAATGTTGGTGACCACCTTGAACTTGTGGCCGACCTCCCAGATGAACGGCTTCTTGATGAGCCTGGGGGGATACATCAGCCATAATCGCTTTTGCGTGGGTGAATTGGATTTCGTTGCCGGCAGTTTTTTCCTGGTGGCCATAGGATTTAAATTAAAAATTAAAAGTTAAAAATGCAGAATGGATTTCAGCCGCCGGACGCTTCCCCGGCCCATTTTAATTTTGCGTTTTTCATTTGCATTGGCTCTAGCCTCCGGCAATGGCCGGAATGATGCTGATTTCGTCGCCGTCTTTGAGTGGAGTCTGCTTGTTTTGCAGGAAGCGGATGTCTTCCTCGTTCACATACACGTTCACGAAACGGCGCACTTCGCCCTTTTCATCCACCAGCCGTTCCTGGATGCCAGGGTAGCGCGATTGCAGTTCGGCGATGGCGTCGCCGACGGTGGCGGCGTTGACTTCGACCAACTCCTCATTGTTCGTCAACTTGCGGAGCGGGGTTGGGATGCGGACTTTCTTTGGCATAAATTCAAACGTTTACTCTTTCTTCCTGCGCCAGCAGCGCTTCAAATTCGCGCAGACTCGGCTTGATTTCGCGCGGCTTGCCCAGGTAGCCGTCCACGGCGTCGAGCGTCTTCAGGCCGTTGCCGGTCACGCAGAGAACGGCGGAATCATCCCGCGGAATTTTGCCCGAGGCAATCAGTTTCTTGGCTACGCCCACGGTCACGCCGCCGGCGGTTTCGGCAAAAATGCCTTCCGTCTCGGCCAGCAATTTGATCGCGTCGCGAATCTCGTCATCCGTCACATCTTCCGCCGCCGCGCCGGTGTCCCGCATGACCCGCAGTGCGTAGAAACCGTCGGCCGGCGTCCCGATGGCGAGCGACTTCGCAATCGTGTTCGGCTTGACTGGTTTGAAGAAATCCAATCCGGCCTTTTGCGCCGCAGAAATCGGTGAACAACCGGTTGCCTGCGCACCGTGAACCGCATATTTTGTCTCCGACACCAGGCCGAGCTTGATGAATTCCTGGTAGCCTTTCTGGATTTTGGTCAGCAGCGAGCCGGAGGCCATCGGCACGACGGTATGCCGTGGGATGCGCCAGCCGTATTGTTCGGCGATTTCATACGCCATGCTCTTGGAACCTTCGGCGTAATACGGCCTCATGTTTACGTTCACAAACGCCCAGCCGAACTTGCCGGCAATCTCGGCGCAAAGCCGGTTCACCTCGTCGTAATGGCCTTTGATGCCGATGACTTTCGCACCATAAATCAACGAGTTCAGGATTTTACCGTGCTCCAAATCATGCGGAATGAACACATAGGATTTAAGTCCGGCGCTGGCGGCGTTGGCCGCGACGGAATTCGCGAGGTTGCCGGTCGAGGCGCACGCGACCGTGTCGAAACCGAGTTCCTTTGAACGGCTCAAGGCGACGCTCACGACGCGGTCTTTGAACGACAGGGTGGGGTAGTTCACCGTGTCATTCTTAATCCATAACTCACGGATGCCCAGCTTCCTGGCGAGCCGGTCGGCCTTCACCAGCGGTGTGAAGCCGACCTGCAAACCAACGGTCGGGTCGTTCGCCACCGGCAACAGTTCACGGTAACGCCACATCGTTTGGGGACGTGATTGCACCGCCGCTTTGGTGAGCGACTTTTTGATGCGCTCGTAATCGTAAACAACTTCCAGCGGGCCGAAGTCAAATTCGCAGACGTGATTGGCCGCAAGCGGATACTCGCGTCCACATTCGCGGCACTTCAGCGCCTTCATGTAACCGTGATGTTCACTCATAACTATTTTTTTGGCAGCCGCCGACGTTGGTCGGCGCATTATTCAGTTGGCGCGGACTGACGTCCGCGGCTACAAACTCAATTGGGGCAACAAAAAGGCCCCGACTCATGGCGAGAAGGGGCTGACAAAACTTGCGCACGCTTCTCATTTTCCCCCGACACCCGTCAGGGCTGGAATTGGCACCTGGCCGCCCCGAACGCATTCGGAGCCGGTTGCCGTGGCTTCATCGGGCCAGTCCCTCAGCCACTCTGCATGAGACCGTTGTATCAACGGATGCGGATAAGTTGATTGATAAGACGAATTCTGTCAACTGATTTTTTGAGCCGGGGAGGCGGCTCAATAGACTACAATCGAACGCACCGGCAGGTCCTGCAATTTCCTGCGGCCGTTCAGGAACTTCAATTCAATGAGGAAGGCGGCTTCCAGGATTTTCGCACCCAGTTTGTTCACCAGGGCGGCGGCCGCGGCAGCGGTACCGCCGGTCGCCAGCAAATCGTCAATCAGCAACACGCGTGCGCCCGGTCTGAGCGCGTCCACGTGCATGGCAATGGTTGCCGAACCGTACTCCAGCGCATAGTCCTGCTCGTGGGTCTGGTAGGGCAGCTTGCCCTTTTTGCGAACGGGCACAAATCCGGCATGGAGTTTCAGGGCGGCGGCGGCGGCGAAAATAAATCCGCGTGCGTCAACCCCCACGACCGCATCAACGGCGCCCGGTTTGAACTTTTCCGTGAGCAGATCAATCGCGCCGGCAAACAACCGTGGATCCGCCAGGACGGGCGTGATATCCTTGAACTGGATGCCCGGCTTCGGAAAATCCGGAACATTGCGGATGGCAGCGGCGATTTGCTGGGGTGTCACCCGGGCGGAAGGCATGGCGTCAGTCCTTTTTGTCTTTGGAACTTTCGAGTTTTTCGATCATGCGGCGCAGCTTTTTAAGCGCCAGATTCTGGATCTGCCGGACACGTTCGCGGGTCACCCCGAATTTTTCGCCAACTTCCTCCAGCGTTTTTTCCGTGCCGCCGTCCAGGCCGAAGCGATAGCGCAGAATGGTCGCTTCGCGTTCGTCCAGATGCTTGACCATGTCCTGCAACATGCCGGTGACAGTCTTGTCCTCCAAATCCTGATAAGGCGTTATGGCATTTTCATCCTCCACCAGATCCGAAAAGTTGTTCGAATCATCGTCGCCAATCGGCGCATCGAGCGAGGCCGGGCGGATGGAAGCCAGCCGCATCTGCCGCACGCGCGTGGCCGTCATGTCCAGTTCATCCGCCAATTCCTCGTCGGTGGGTTCCCGCCCGAGTTCCTCCTGCAACTTCATCGCGATCCGGCGCATTTTGGAAATTTTATCCACCAGATGCACCGGCAGCCGGATGGTCTTGGATTGATTGGCGAGGGCGCGCTTGATGGATTGCTTGATCCACCACGAGCCGTAGGTTGAAAGTTTGCCGCCTTTTCTCGGGTCGAACCGCTCCACGGCCTTCATCAGGCCGATATTGCCTTCGCTGATCAGATCCAGCAGCGGCAGGCCGATGCCGTCATAATCGCGCGCGATTTTGACGACGAGGCGCAGGTTGGCCTTGATCATCTGTTCGCGCGCCTTCTTGTCGCCCTTCTTGATGCGGGCGGCCAGTTCGATTTCCTCCTGCGGCGTGAGCAATTTCACCTGGCCGATCTCGCGCAGATAAAGTTTGATGGCGGTATCGGCGTCGTAACGCGACGCCTCCCTTTGAATGAACTGGGTGGTGTCACCGGCCGCGGCCGGCGGCGCGCCCGGCGCGGGAACGGCGGGAATGACGGCTTTAACCGCGGCGCGCGGGGAAACCTTCTGGCGCCGTCTGATTTTGGCCGTTCTGCGTTTTTTCTTTTTTACTGCCATAAAGCGCACCAAACGTTACGGCCAGAACGTCCGTCCGCAAGAAAATTAACCGCAAACTTAGTTCCGGCTGTTGCGCGCCAGCGAGATGTAATAAAGCAGAGTCAGGATGGACGACACCAGCGCCGCCACATAAGTGAGCGCCGCCGCATCCAAAACCTTGCTGACACCCGCGCGTTCGTGCTCATGTACGAGGCCGAGCCGGAACAATTGTTCCTTCGCCCGGCGGCTCGCGTCATATTCCACCGGCAACGTGACGAGTTGGAACAGGGTTATCACCGCAAAAGTCGCAATGATAATGGGCAGGGCAATTTTCAAAAGGCCAAGGAAGAAACCGGCAAACAATATGGCGGCGTAAGCCATACTCGCGAATTGCGTGATGGGCACCAGCGCCATGCGGACGTTGAAGAGTCCATAGGCGGCCTGGTGCTGAAGCGCATGACCGGCTTCGTGCGCCGCCACACCGACGGCGGCGATCGTCTGGCCGTGAAAATTGTTCGACGACAGAAACAGCGCGCGCTTCGTGGGGTCGTAATGGTCGCTCAAGTGACCGGGGACTTCCTCCACCGGCACGTCAGTCAAACCGGCCTGGTCCAGGACCTCGCGCGCGGCTTCCGCGCCCGTCATGCCGGATTCCACCGGCACCTGGCTGTATTTGCTGTAAGCATGGTGCAGCTTCATCTGCGCCCAGATGCCGATGAGCAAACCGGGCAACATTACATACAGCCAATAATGCCAATCAAAATTCCAGATCATAAAATTCCTCTTTAATGACCGCGGACGTCGGTCAGCCATTCAACCAAGCCGGCGGCGTGCCAACTCAATTTACAGGGAATTTAAGGGAAAGGGCGCCGGTTGAAAGATTTTTCTGAGCCATTGCGGCTCAATTGAGACAGCCGGGCTGGCACAAATCAAATTTCCAGGACCTTCTCAAACCGCGTCAGGTTGCGCGCGCCGTTCGTCGTGACGAGGGCGACGTCTTCCAGGCGCACGCCGCCGCCCAGTCCGGGGTAATAAAGCCCAGGCTCAATCGTGACGACGTGGCCGGGCCTCAATGTTTCGGTGGAGGTCGCGCCCATTCGCGGCGCTTCATGAATTTCCAGACCGAGCCCGTGTCCGGTGCCGTGGAAGAAGCCTTCCATGCGGCCATCCCTTCGCCCGGTTTTGTAACCCTGCTGAACAAAAAATTGTTGCACCGCTTTATGGACTTCCGCCGTTTTCACCCTGGCCCGGATTTTTTCGAACGCGATTTTCTGCCCCTGGAGGACCGTGGCATAAAGTTTCCGCACCCCCTCGCTGGCGCGCCCGCGGACAACCGTGCGGGTGATGTCGCCGAAGTAACCGGTCTTTTGCGACCGCGGGAAAATATCAAGGATGATCGGCTCGTGCGCGCGGAGCGGGCCATGGCCGCGTTCGTGCGGGTCGCAGCCCTGTTTGCCGCCGGCCACGATCGTGTTCGCCGCCAGGCCGTTCGCCTGCAAAATCGCGCAGTCAATCACGGCGCGGAGGCATTCGGCAGTCAGCGGCACGCCATGGTAAATCAATTTCCGGTCGCGCGCGATTTTGGCCCCGCGCAACACTTCCATCCCTTCGGCCATGCCGACCTCCGCCATGGCCAGCGCGGCGGAAATCTTTTTGACCTCGTCGGCGGATTTGATTTCGCGTCCGGGAAAAAAGCCGGCTTGTGGTTTCAGTTTGATTCCGAGTTTCTTCAAGTCTTTGGCCAGGCCGAGCGGAAAGTTGTCCGGCACGAGGGCGCGGCGGATTTTTTTCTCGCGCAACAGCAGCCGGACGACGTGGGGGAGGCTGGCTGTTTTGGTGCCGGCGGCGCGCAACTTCCTTTGGTACGCGCTCAGCGAGAGCACGCGGCAGTGCGGCGCCTGGGCGCGGGCCCGGTCAATTTCCAGATCACTCATCACGATGACCGGCCGGCCGTCAAAGTTGAGGTAGATGAACGGGTCAGGCACGAACATGCCGACGGCATAAAGCATGTTCGCGTCGCGCTCGCTGTCCGCGACGATGAGCAGGGTTTCGTTCAATCAGTTGATGAAGGTGGGCGACAGGAAATAAAGCTCACCCGCCTGGAGCCTGGGCAATTCCAGGCCCAGGTCCAATTTGACGGAATGGGACAATTCAGTCTGGCCCAGCAAACGCAAAAAATTCGAAAGATCGTAGCGTTCGCGGTATTCGATCAAATTGGCATTCCGGATGCCGGCAATCCGTTTCGCGCGGTCCACCGCATCCTGAAAATCCCCGATCTCATCCACAAATCCGAGTTTATAGGCTTGCGTGCCCGAAAGCACACGGCCGTCGGCATAATTGGTCCAGTCCAGCGCCAGCGTGCGGCCTTCCTGCTTGTTCCTGGCGTGCGCGGCGTCACGCCCGGCGGCGACCACGTCCTTGAATTTTTGATACGTATCGTCAATCAAACCCTGGACCATCACCCGCTCCTCGGCCGGGATTTCATTCGTCTCGCGTTCGCCGCTGAGCATGTCTTTGAACTTGCCGCTCTTGAACGTGTCCGGCCAGATGCCGATCTTGTCCATCAACCCGCGATAATTCCATGTGTGCAGAATCACGCCGATGCTGCCGGTAATGGTCAGGTCGTTGGCCACAATCCAGCGGCAGGGCGACGAGATATAATAACCGCCCGAGGCGGCCAGACTGCCCATGGAACAAATGACCGATTTGCCGGAATCCTTCTGGAAATCCTTGATGGCGCGATAAATTTGATCCGAGGCCATCACTTCGCCGCCGGGGGAATCCACCTTCAGGATCACCGCTTTGACGCGCCGGTCGTGTTTGGCGCGGTCCAACTGCGCTTTGATGACGTCCACCATGTTGTTGCCGGCCTGGTCCACCGTTTGGCCGCTGATGATACCGTCCACCGTCACCACGGCGATCTTGCTGGACGCATCGTTGTCCTTGATCAGGCATTCGTCCAGGTTGGGGCCCACTTCGCGCGAAATGCCGCTGCTTAAACCGCCTTTGAACGTCAGCGCCTGGGAAACCAACTGGGCGAAATTGCCGAACAAACTGATCAGCAACAGAACCAGCAGAATGATGGCAAAAATCATCCACCCGCGGCCGCGGCGCGGCTTGGGCGGCGGCGGTGCGGTGATCACCGGCGGCGGCGGCGGTGGCGGCACCATGCCGGAGGAATCGGGTGCAGTATCCATAGCGCCCGCAACCTAGCGCAAAAGGGGCTGGCAGGCAAGGTGGATTGAATCCGGCGCGGCCAGCTCATTTTTCAGACTTTCTACCTTTGGCCAAAGAAATACGGAGGTCCGGGGGTTGCCGCCGGCCCGTTCCAGCCAGCGGGTCAGATAGCGGGCGTTAAAAACATCCACATGCTTCAGATTCAGATGTTTTTCCACGTGCGCGTCGGTGAAAACGATGGCGGCGTGAATCCACGGTTCAAAACCGGCGCGTGCTTTCAGAAATTTTTTCAGCCAGATAACATTATTGAGGGTCTGCCGGACGAAATCCTTTTCCAGAGGTTGCCCGTTCCGGCGCAGTTCGTCGTCTTGCCGGGTGATCCAGCCGGAATGCGATTTGGTCTCAATCAAAAAAATGGCGCCGTCCCCCCGAAATACCACGTGGTCAATATTACCCCGGCCGGTATTGACGCCATGTTGCACCACATAATTTCCCGCCAGGCCATCGAGTAGAGCGCCGATTTTTTCCTCCGCCACGGCTCCTAGGCCGGCACGCTTCTCATGCCGAAAAAGTTTCTCCATCTCCGGCCCGGCGATGCGCTCGGCCGCTTTCATGATTAGGAATGAGACACAAAGCAGGAGCAGTCCGCCGGTTTGAAACATCGAGGTGCGGTTTCCCAGGAAATAAAGGACCGAGAGGGCACTAACGATAAAAATCAGGCCAATGGCTGATAATCCAACAATTTTTCTGCGGGTGTGCCACCTTGCTTCAAGCTGGCGGGTGCTCTTGCCGGCCAGGTTCGCCGATACATCCTGCTGCATGCCTTGCCTCAAGCAGGACGTATTCCAGATTCGCTATTTTACCAATAATGATGCACCAGCGGCTTGATCTCTGCGTCGTAAACCGCGCCAATCTTTTTCATCGTGGCCTTGGACAACGGCTTCAGATCGGATGCCGCGAGGTTTTCCGCAACTTGCGCCGGCCGTTTGGCGCCGGGGATGGCGCAGGTCACGGCGGAGAATTCCAGAATCCAGCGCAAGGCCAGTTGCGCCAGGGTCGCGTTCTTTGGCGCCAGCGGCTTCAATTCCTCCACCACGCGCAGGCCGGTATCGAAATCCACGCCGGAAAAAGTTTCGCCGCGATCAAACGCCTCGCCGTGGCGGTTGAAATTGCGATGGTCTTCCTGTTCGAATTTGCTGTCGCGCGTGAATTTGCCCGACAACATCCCCGAGGCCAGCGGCACGCGCGCCAGGATCCCGACCTTGCGGCGTCGGGCTTCCGGAAAAAACAATTCACTCGGACGCTGGCGGAAAATGTTGAAGATGATTTGTACCGTTTGCACGCCGGGGAATTCGATGGCCTTCAGCGCCTCCTCCACCTTTTCCACGCTCACGCCGTAATGACGGATCTTGCCGGCCTTCACCAAATCATCGAGAATACCGAAAACGTCCGGCCGGTAAAATACCTCCGGATGCGGACAGTGCAGTTGCAGCAAGTCAATGGTGTCCGTTTCCAGATTTCTCAGACTGCGCTCAATCCAGGCGGTCAGATTTTCGCGGTTGTACCCTTCCGGGGTCTGCTTGGGCAGCCGCCGGCCAGCCTTGGTGGCGATGTAAAATTTCTCGTTCCGTTCTTTCTTCAGCTTCGCCAGCAGCCGTTCGCTGTGGCCGTCGCCGTAAACATCCGCCGTGTCGAAGAAATTCACGCCGCCGTCGAGCGCGGCGTGCAGGGCGGAGAGCGATTCCTGGTCCTTTACGGTTCCCCACGTGCCGCCGATGGCCCATGCGCCAAAACTGATTTCCGAAACCTTCCAGCCCGTTCGTCCCAGTTCGCGATATTTCATGCGCGAAAATTAAACGAAAAATTCTTCAACGCAAAGTAACAAAGGCGCGGGGAATTTTTTAGTCCGCCCATCCAGTTGGGGGGGGAGGGTCGGGGTGAGGCGGTGCGTTCTGCCAATTTTAATTCGTGCTTTACGCCCGCCCTCATCCTGACCTTCTCCCCCGGGGAGAAGGAATAGCCACCGGCTGGTTCTGGCTTCACGGCTGGGCGTCCGGCAAATCCCGGCGCGCGCATTTTCCAGAAGGTGGCAAATCATTCTCCCTCTCCTCGCGGAGAATGCCGGGAGGGCGAGTGTTCACAACAAAATGGTTTTGAAATCCGTGTTCATCCGCGGTTGAATTTTAGCGCCTTTGCGTCCTGGCGTCTTTGCGTTAAATTCCCGTCATGCAACCGGAGAAGTTCACACAAAAGTCGCAGGAGGCGCTGCAAGAGGCGCAACGCCTCGCCCGCGAATATTCGCACCAGGAAATCGACGGCGAGCACCTTGCACTCGCGCTCATTGGCCAGACCGATAGCCTCACTCCCGACCTCCTCGAACGCATCGGTGTGCCGGTCGCCCGGCTCAAGCCGGACCTTGAAGCCGAGCTCGCCCGCCGGCACAAGGTCCAGGGCGCAAGCGATGCCTACGCCGGCGGCGATTTACGGAAGGCCCTCGATGCCGCGCAATCCGAGGCGACCAAACTCAAGGACGAATACGTCAGCACCGAACATCTGCTGCTCGGCTTGCTGGACGGCGGCGGGTCGGCATTGAAAAAGATTTTCGCCAAGCACGGCCTCAAGCGCGATGCCGTGCTCAAGGCGCTCGCCGAGTTGCGTGGCAACCAGCGCGTCACCGACGAAAATCCTGAAGCCAAATTCCAGGCGCTCGACAAATATGGCCGTGATCTGACCGCGCTCGCCAGACTGGGCAAAATTGACCCGGTCATCGGCCGGGACGAGGAAATCCGCCGGGTGATGCAGGTATTGACGCGCCGGACGAAAAATAATCCGGTGCTGATTGGCGAGCCGGGTGTGGGTAAGACGGCGATTGCCGAAGGCCTGGCCCGACGCATCGTCAGCGGCGACGTGCCGGAATCGCTCAAGAACAAGCGGCTCGTGGCGATGGACCTGAGCGCCATGATCGCCGGTGCAAAGTATCGCGGCGAGTTCGAGGACCGGCTCAAGGCGTTCCTCAAGGAAATTGTCGCCAGCGAAGGCAAAATCATTCTGTTCATTGACGAATTGCACACGCTGGTCGGCGCGGGCGCGGCGGAAGGGGCGACCGACGCGGCGAACATCATGAAACCGCAGCTCGCGCGCGGTGAATTGCGTTGTGTCGGCGCCACGACGATCGACGAATACCGCAAGCACATCGAGAAAGATCCGGCGCTCGAACGCCGGTTCCAACCCGTGCTGGTGGAGGAGCCGTCCGTCGAGGCGACCATCGCGATTCTGCGCGGACTCAAGGAACGGTATGAAGTGCACCATGGCGTGCGGATTCAGGATTCGGCGCTGGTGGCGGCGGCGACGTTATCGCATCGCTACATTACCGACCGGTTTTTGCCGGATAAGGCGATTGACCTGGTGGATGAGGCGGCGTCGCGCATCAAGATGGAGCTGGATTCCAAGCCGACGGAACTCGACCAGCTTGACCGCAAGATTCTGCAGCTTGAAATTGAGCGGACGTCGCTCTCGAAGGAAAAAGATTCAGCCAGCAAGGAGCGATTGAAATTACTCGACAAGGAATTGGCAAATTTGAAGGAGAAATCGAAGGCGCTCACCGCGCAGTGGCAGAATGAAAAGGTTGCCGTCAACGCTGTCAGCGTGGTGCAATCGCAACTCGAGCAAGCGAAGCTGGAACTGGAGCAGGCGCAACGCCAAGGCGATTTGACCAGGTCGGCGGAGATTCAATACGGGAAAATCCCGGACCTGGAAAAGAAGCTCTCCAGGATCGAAAAGCAATCTGCGCAAGCGACGCGCACGTCCTTGCTCCGTCAGGAAGTCACGGACGAAGACATCGCCAAAGTGGTGGCGTCGTGGACACACATTCCGGTTTCGCGAATGCTCGAGGGCGAGCGGCAAAAGCTCGTGAAGATGGAGGAACGGCTGGCTCAGCGCGTGGTTGGACAGAAGGAGGCGATCAAGGCCGTGTCCGATGCCGTGCGCCGGGCGCGAAGCGGATTACAGGACCCGAACCGCCCGATCGGCTCGTTCATTTTCCTTGGCCCGACCGGCGTGGGCAAGACCGAGACCGCCCGGGCGCTGGCGGAATTTTTGTTCGACGACGAGAACGCCATGATTCGCATCGACATGAGCGAATACATGGAGAAACACACCGTGTCTCGGCTCATCGGCGCGCCGCCCGGTTATGTTGGTTACGAGGAAGGCGGGCAACTCAGCGAAGCGGTGCGACGGCGGCCCTATTCGGTGGTGCTCTTTGACGAGATTGAGAAGGCGCATCACGACGTGTTCAACGTGCTGTTGCAGGTGCTGGATGATGGCCGGCTCACAGACGGGCAGGGGAGGACGTTGGATTTCAAAAACACCATTGTCATCATGACCAGCAACCTCGGCTCGCCCATCATCCAGGAGTGGTTTGAAAGCAGGAGCCGGCGTGAGGAGGCTCAAAATTCCGGCGGAAAAGCCAGTCAGAGACTCGTCGCCTCGTCTCCTACAGGAGAATTGGAAAAGCAGGTGAAGGCCGAGTTAAAACGTCATTTCCGGCCGGAATTTCTGAATCGCGTGGATGATGTGATTATTTTTCAGAGCCTCGACGAGGAGGAACTCGCGAAGATCGTGGAGATTCAACTGGAGCGGCTGCAAAAGCGGCTGGCGCAGCAAAATCTCACTCTCGACGTGGATGCTGCCGTCAAGAAACTGCTGGCCAAGGAAGGTTACGATCCGCAATTCGGCGCGCGTCCCCTCAAGCGCGCCGTGCAAGAGCAATTACTCAACCCACTGGCGACCAAATTGCTCGAAGGCGATTTCAAGCCCGGCGACCGGATCAGGGTTACCGCGGATGGCGAGGGTTTGGTGTTCAAGACGAAGTGACGATGTTGCTTGGAGCGGGACTCGCGCCGTAACTGTTGCGAAGGCGGAGCGACAAAATCAAAGTTTCAGTCACGATGGCGGGTTGGTTATTCAGCGGAAACAAGCGGTTACTCTTCCAGTTGCGGCAATTTGCCCTCCCGGTAACTCGCCAACGTCTTTTCCAAACTGACTTTCTCTTTTGGGTTTGACTCTAGGTTCACTGCCTTTCCTTCCGTGGCCATGGCTTCCTCTTTCTTGCCCAGCCTGAATTGCACGCGCGCCAGCGTGTCGAGCAGGGCCGTGTTCTTTTCATCTGTCAATTGCACTCCGCGTTCGGCCATGGTTTCGGCCAGTTCAAGACAGTGTTGATCTGGACTTTCGCTGGTGGCGATGGTCCAAGCCAGCTCGTTTTGCCAGATGTCATTGGTGGAGTGGGATTTGCTGAACTCATCAGCAAATTGAAACGCTTCGGCAAATTGTTTCCGGCCGAGAAGGATTTTCAGCCGTGGCCCGATAAAGCTGTTCTTAAAATGAGGAAACGCGCTCTGAATGGAATCCAGCGCCGTTTCGGCATCATCCCATTTTTTTTGATCGAGGGCAGAAACTAACTTCTTCTGTAACGCCTGAAATTGTTGGTCCGCTTCCCGGTCCTTCCTGTATTCCACGGTGGCCTTGGCCAGGTCATAATGGCCGGAAACAATGTCATCCAAAACCTGTTCCTTCAAAGTCATCGGATGGCCAATCCACGCAATTCTGCCTTGTTGGTTGACGATAAATGCCGTCGGAATGCCGTGATAATTTGTTCCCCGTTTCCACCAGTGCTCCGCCATGAAGCCTTCGTGGTGGTACCAGCCTTTGTCGTCAAGGGCGACGCGGTAGGTCATGTTGGTGCCCATTTTCTTAACGAACGGCGCGACCGCATTGTCCGAATCCCAAACGTCCTGGCCGATGACAATCACCCCCTTATTTTTGAATTTTTGCCACAAAGCATTCAGATGCGGAATGGATTGAACGCACGGCCCACACCAGGTCGCCCAGAACTCAACGATGTAAACGTGATTGCCGTCAAAGACCCGCACCGGTTCGCCCTGGACCCATTTGCCCGTTTGCAGTTTGGGCGCCTTGTCACCCACCATCACTTCCGCTCGGGTCCCGCACGTCGCAGCCGTCAGAATGGCGACTGCAATAACCAACCGAAATGGAGATGAATTTTTCATAAACGGCCACGTTTCAGGTTTCATGCGCCTGTTTCCATATCTTGTCAAAGTTTTTATCGTCACTTGGTCTTGAATCCGGCGGGTGGTGCGGGATACTCGCCCTATGAACCGCCGAAACTTCATCAAACTCGGTGTCGTGGGCGCCGGTGCGACCCTGGCCGGAATTGAGCTGTCTCCGAGTGAGCCGGCCGCCATTACAGCGTCCGCCAAATCGTCCGCCGTGGTCGCCATTCCCATCGGCGTCGCCCCGCTCGCGCAGCGGGACCTGGATCCGATGTTCGACGACATGCGCGCACGGGCCGGGGTGAACGCACTGTTCACCTTCATCTACACCCACGAACCGCATCGCGCCGGCGTCGTGCGTGAAGGTTCCCGCCCGGACAATTTTCACGGCGGCAATTACGCGCGGCCGCACGTGCAATTTTACAGGGACACACCGCTGACCCTGGCGGACATGACGGCGCCGGAATTCGGTGGCGTGGATGTGCTGGAGCGCGTCATTCCGGTGGCGAAGAAGCACGGTATCCGCGTGTTTCCTTTTATTCTTGAAGACAATCAACTTCCCGCCGCGGTGAGGCAGAATTGGGAAAAACTTTATGAAGTGGACCATCATGGCCGGCGCACCACCGGGCATCCGGGCGGGCCCTGCTTCAACAATCCCGGCTACCGGAATTTCACGCTCGGTCTCGTCGAGGATTACGCGCGCTCCTATGACATTGGCGGCATCATGTGGGGTTCGGAACGGCAGAGCGGATTGCTCAACACGCTCGGTGTTTCCCAAAGCAGCGGACAGGATCCCGGCAAGACGACCTGCTTCTGCGAGTTCTGCCAGAAGCAGGGCCGCGACCGGGGCATTGACGTGGAACGCGCGCGACAGGGCTTCGACGCGATGGAAGCGTTTGTGCGCGACGGCCGGAATGGCCAGCGTCCGCGCGACGGTTATTTCACCAGGTTTTGGCGGTTGCTGCTCCAATATCCGGAAGTGCTCGCGTGGGAAAATCTGTGGGTGACCAGCCGCCACGAACTTCAGGCGGCAATTTATCGCAAAGTCAAATCCGTCAATCCCGCCCTGCAGGTTGGCTGGCATGTCTGGCAGAATGTGACGTTCAGCCCGTTCCAGCGGGCCGAGGAAAATCTAGCGGACCTGGCCGGTTGCTCCGATTTCATCCGGCCCGCGGTTTACAACAATGTCGCCGGCGGCCGTTTCGTGACCTTCGTCAAGGACGCGCGCCAATCCGTCTTTGGTGACCTGCCGCCCGAACTAACGCTCGACGTGCTTTACCGGCAGCTTAATTACCACGAAGCACCATTTGCTGAGCTTGCAGCGACCGGGTTCTCGCCGGACTACGTGGAACGCGAAACCCGCCGCGCCGTGGAGTCCGTCGCCGGTCATCCCGTGCAAATCTGGCCGGGGGTGGACATTGATGTGCCGGTGAGCGCGGGCGAAGCGCATTGCACGCCGGAGAGCGTGGCGCAGGCAGCGAAGGCCGCGTTCAAAGGCGGTGCTCAAGGCATCATCCTGTCCCGCAACTACACCGAAATGAAGCCGGACAATCTGTCGGGCGCCGGTAACGCCTTGCGCGAACTGGGAGTGATTTGATGACCATGAATAGTCAATCAGCCCCGATACTGCTCGTCGCTGACCTTTTCCATCCAGTCAACCACCTTGCCGTCGAGCTGTTCCTGAATGGCGATGTGCGTCATGGCCGTGGCGGGCGCGGCGCCGTGCCAATGCTTCTCGCCCGGAGGGAACCAGATGACGTCGCCCGGTCGGATTTCTTCGATGGGACCGCCCCAGCGCTGCACGCGTCCGCACCCGGCCGTCACGATCAGCGTCTGGCCCAGCGGGTGAGTGTGCCAGGCAGTTCGAGCGCCGGGCTCGAATGTGACATTGGCGCCAGCCACGCGTGCGGGAGCACTCGCCTGAAAAAGAGGGTCAATGCGCACCGTGCCGGTAAACCAATCGGCTGGTCCTTCGTTGGAAGGCTGCGAGCCACTGCGTTTGATTTCCATATTTTCAATTTCCTCCTTTACTGTTTTTTACCACGGATGAACACAGATGGACACAGATAAAAAACAACGGAGCGAGGCTGGTAGGGCGGGCAGTCCTCTGCCCGCCGAACGCGTGAACTGGCACCCGACGGCGCGCACGGAGTGACGCGCCCTACCCGCATTGTTTGTGAACGACATAATTCAATTTCAACGCCCGGTCATCTGCTCCAGCTTTTCGGGATATCGGGCACCCTGCACCGTAATCATTGAAGTCGCACTGTCAATTCCCCGGAGATCGTCCGGCGTCAGTTCGACGGCAACCGCTCCGAGGTTTTCGTCCAGGCGATGCAGCTTCGTGGTGCCCGGGATGGGAACGATCCACGGCTTTTGGGCCAGCAGCCACGCCAGTGCAATCTGGGCCGGCGTCGCCTTTTTTCGTTTGGCGATCTGACCCAGGAGATCAATCAATGCCTGGTTCGCCTTGAGCGCCTCCGACGTGAAGCGCGGCAGCGTGCTGCGGAAGTCGGTGCTGTCGAACTTCGCGTTTTCGTCGATCTTGCCCGTGAGAAAACCCTTGCCCAATGGGCTGTAGGGAACGAAGCCGATGCCGAGTTCTTCAAGCGTCGGGATCACTTCCTTCTCCGGCGTTCTCGTCCACAGCGAGTATTCGCTCTGGAGCGCCGTGAGCGGCTGGACTTTGTGCGCACGGCGGATGGTCTGCGCGCCGGCTTCGGACAGGCCGAAGTGTTTGACCTTGCCTTGCTGAATCAGCTCCTTCACCGCCCCCGCCACGTCTTCGATGGGCACGTTCGGGTCAACCCGATGCTGATAGAGCAAATCAATGGTCTCGAGCCGGAGTCGCCTGAGCGAACCTTCGACGGCCTGCCGGATGTGCCCGGGCCGGCTGTTCAGACCTGCCGCTCCCGACCGATGGTCACCGCCACCCAGGTCGAAGCCGAACTTGGTGGCAATGACCACCCGCTGGCGGAACGGCGCGAGGGCTTCGCCGACGAGCTCTTCGTTGATGAACGGGCCGTAAACTTCGGCGGTATCAAAAAATGTGACGCCGCGTTCGACGGCGGCGTGAAGCAGCGCGGCCATCTCCTTTTTATCTTTGGGCGGACCGTAGGAAAAACTCATTCCCATGCAGCCGAGCCCGAGGGCCGAGACCTCGAGATTACTTTTACCTAATTTGCGCTTTTGCATAATTGAATCCTTTATTGGTTTAAATGTTGAAGGGAGCTTACCTCAAATGGGCGCGGCTGTCGCCCGCGGTCTTGCTTCACCTGTTGCGGGATTGCTCGAAAGTGCGGACCTGCACCGTAGTTGATCAGGAGAAAACTGAGAAAACAGAAAAAGAAATTAAAGCTCCATTCTTTCTGTTTTCAGCCGTTACTTCACCGTTGCCGGCGGTAATCGCTCGGGGAGAGGCCCGTTTCCCGGCGGAAGAGCTGCGCGAAATGGCTGGGATTGGCGTAGCCCACGTCCAGGGCAACCTCCACCACGCTTTTCCTCGTCTCGCGGAGCAGCCGTCGCGCCGCATCCATCCGCAAATGGATATGATACGGCATCGCCGCGCAAAGTTCGACGAGGTGGCCGGAATTGTCGCGGAGATATCCGGCGGCGGCGCTGCCCTTCGAGGCGGTGCGGAGCGGCGCGACGGCGGTGGCAATCAGCCCGCAACCGATGCCGTTCACGTCTGAGGCGCACTATGTGCTGGCCGGCGCGGCGGGCACCATGCTGCCCCAATTGCTGGCTAGCCTGGGAAGGTAATCCGCCGAATCAACCCGCTCGTGCCAGGGCTGGCTTGACTTTAACAGGGTCGGGAAGCGCGCTATTAATGAATCCGCCGCAAGCCTGTGCGTCTTTGCCGTTGAGGATATTTTAAATCACAAACGGCACCAGGGCTTCCACTTGCTTTTGGTAAGCAGGATATTCCTTCGGGAAATGCTGGAGCATGAGTCGTTCCTCCTGCCTGAGCTTGATCCAAAACGCGACCGTCATCAACGGCAGGGCGAGCCAGCTCTGGAGCCTGCCGATGTTCAGCGCCGTACCAAGGCACATGACCAGAATGCCGGTGTAAATTGGATGCCGCACAAACCGATAAGGTCCGGTTCGGATCAATTCGTGCCCCTGCTTGAAGGCCACGTCACTGCTCCAATTCCCCGCCAGCGTCCAACGCGCCCATAACGTCACGATCAATCCCAACACGCAAACCAAGTCACCCATTGCCCGCGCCCAATCCGCATGCGGCGTCATCGATAAATTCAGCGGCGGCGGCAAATGCCAATCGGCCATGAGAAAATAACTGAGTCCCAGCGGAATTCGATGCGCCAGGGCGGACCACAGGCTTTGCCTTTCGGCGATGGCCTTCACCCGCATCGAGCTGATGAGCCAATAGGCGAGCAAGATTGCCCAGCAACCGAGGATGATGAGACCTGAAATTTTTGCCATGGCAAATCAACCCAGCCGTTTCAAAACTTCCTGACACACGGCCATCGCCGATTGCGGCCGGCCCAGCGATCTGGCGGCTTTGGCCATTTCCGCCAGTTTTTTCGAACCCAGCAGTTGCGCGATGCGGAAGGGCAAATCCTCAACCCGGTTGACTTTGGCCGCGGCGCCGCGTTCGAGCAGGAAATCGCTGTTGGCGGCTTCCTGTCCGGGAATCGGGTTCAAAATAAACAGCGGTTTGCCCAGCGCCAGCGCCTCGGACGTGGTCAGCCCGCCGGGCTTGGTGAGGATGAGGTCAGCCACGGCCATCAGCTCGTGCATGTTGGTTGAAAAGCCGAGCACGTGGGTCGGATGTTTCCGGATCCGGCTGGCGAGTTCGCGTCGCAATTCCTCGTTGCGGCCGGTGACAACAACGGTTTGCAGCGGCTGCGGCACTTTGTCCAATTCGGCAAGGATTTCCGCGACCGGCCCCATGCCGAAGCCGCCGCTCAACACGAGCAATACCGGCTGGTCATCACGTAGACCGAGGGTTTGGCGGACGGCCTGTGGGTCGGGCTTTGAGAGAAATTTCGCGGCGATGGGGATGCCGGTCGGCACAACGTTTTCTGCGGCCGCGCCGCGTGCCACCAGCCGCGCCTTGGTTTCCTCGGCGGCGACACAATACAAATCCACGCACGGATTCATCCACAACGCGTGCGCCTCGAAATCCGTCACAATGCTTGCAACCAGGGGTTGTTTCCAATTTTCGGAGTGACCTGCTCTGCGGGTCCCAGTCTTTTCAATCGAATCCGGGCGTCGAGTAACTCCACCCTCCGACGCTTTGATCAATTTCAGCGTTTCCAACGGCGTAAAATGGGTGCAGAGCACGGCGTCCGGCTGGAATTGTTTGAGATAGTTGGCGAATTTCTTGCGCGAGTTGCTCGGAAACAGACGGCTGAGTCTGCTCAGGCGCCGGGTGACCTTGAGATTGTCGGTTTTGCCGAACAGCATGCCCCAGAGTTCGGGCGCGCGTTCAACCAGTTTAACATAACCTTCGGCATAGACCTTTTTATGCAGCGGCGAGAAGAACTTGATGAGGTCAACCCGCTCGACGGTATCCGCCGGGCGCAGCGCGCGCCATGCTTCCTCCAATGCGGCCGCCGCGGCGACGTGCCCGCCGCCCGCTGTGACAGTTGCTATCAGGACGCGCATGGAATGGCCCTGAGCTTGCCGGAGCGGGTTGGGGTTGAGAAGCAGAAACGTGATTTTGTCATCAATACCAGATGCACAGGCCGGCGCGGAAGGCGCGGCTGGTCTCGTTGTATTGACGCAAAGTCTGGCCGTAGCCGGTGAAGTATTGCAACTGGATGGAGGGGTTGAAATGGGAACGATAGGGCAGGTTGAACCTCAAATCGAACAGCAAACCGGCATGGCTGCCCCCGTTGCCGATGCGAATCCGGGTGGCAAACTGGATTTTTTCTCCGCTCCCGGGTTCGCTCCAGGTCAGGGCGCCGAGCAGGTCAGCGTATCCGCGATAGTCCGGCAGGTCGGGATTATTGCTGCCTAGGGAAAGGTAGTCCCAGACACGGGGTTGAAACGAGAGTTGAAAATGGGCCGGCAGGTCAAAGCGGACGGTCGGTTGCAGATAAACGGTGTTCAGACTGCGTTCCCCGGTCCCGCCTTTGCCGTTGGATTCGTGCTCGACGCCGCCTTGCAGGTCGAACTGAAAGCGGTTTTTCTGAAAAATGTCGGGATAGAACAGGAATGCCGACGGTTTGTAGCTGGTGTCGTAAAACGACGGATCGCGCGAGATCAGATCCCAAAAGGAAGTCTGGGTGTAGGCAAAGTAGGTGTGGGCGAGGGGGTTCCAGTCGCCGGCGAGATCGAAGAGTTTGTATTTCAGGCTGAATTGAAACTCGGCGGCGGGATATTGGCCCAGGAGGAAATAAATCGGTTCATAACCGTAAATGTGTTTGCCGATAAATTCCAGAAACGCTGATTGTGGCGCCGCGTTGGTGGTGGGCGCGGTTGATGACGCCTGCCCGTTCGTGGAACTCCCGGAAGCAGCCGCCTGCGCCGGAGCGGAAACCGGGTTTGTCAAGACCAGGATCAACCACCAGACTCCGGTACACCTCCCGGTGAACATTTTTGCCGGACTTAAAGGACATTTCACGGCATGGCCATTCAACGAAGGGAGGAGAATTTTGTCAAGCGGGCAGAAATGCCGGGAGTGTCCGGATTTTAAGTTTGGAGTACCGCGTTAACGCAGCCCCGGGCCGCCTGAAGGCGGAACTCCGGGCTGATTTAATGTGGCCATGTCAATCGTGGAAACGCTGGTCATCTGCCTCCTGTAGGCAGTGGGGTTGGCCGGCGCAGGGCGCGGAACCGGACTTTCTGCTCAATATTCTTGGTTTTCATGGCGGGGCAACGTTATGTTTGGGAAAAGGGTCCGCCAAATCGGGTTTGGTGACGATTGGCGGTGATTTGATCGCGTGAGCCTGACTGAATACATCCTGCTGGCGGCCAGTTCGCTGTTCGTGATTGTGGACCCGCTGGCGACGGCGCCGGCGTTTCTGGCAATGACGCCCAACAACACACCGGAACAGCGTTTGCGCACGGCGCGGCTGGCTTGTGGCACCGCCGCAGTGGTGTTGCTGGCGTTTTCCGTCGCCGGGAAAGTCATCTTCAAGATTTTCGGCATCACCATGCCGGCGTTCCAAATCGCCGCGAGCATCGTGCTGCTCATCATCGCGCTGGACATGTTGCGCGTGCAGCGGTCGCGGGTGCAGGAAACGCGCGAGGAAAAGCAGGCCGGCACGGAAAAGGACGACATCGCCATCACGCCGCTGGCCATTCCGATGCTGGCCGGGCCGGGCGCCATTTCCACAACGGTGCTGCTCCAGAATGAGGCACGCAATGTCCCGCAACATATCGCGCTGTACGGTTGCATCGTAACAGTGGCGGCGGTGAGTTATCTGATTTTCCGACTGGCGGTGCGCGGCGCACGCTGGCTGAACCCGATTGCCATGAGTATTGCGGTCCGGGTCATGGGCCTGCTGTTGGCGGCCGTGGCCATTCAGTTCCTGCTGAATGGCATCAAAGCTTTTCACACGGAATTGATCCTGCCCGCGACGTAAGTTTTGGCAGTCTGCCGACAACAGTGACACCGCGCCCTGCCGCACGGACGGAGGGGAAAAGAAAAATCACGCAGCGACCTGCCGGTCGGAATTCTGAACCAGACTCGACCCGATGCAGCTCCACCAGGCCGCGGCTGCGCCTTATTGGATCAGGTTGACCAAGCCGTGTTGTTCCTGCCCAAAATACCCGAGCAAAGTCCGGATCAGCAGCGTTTCTCGTTCAGCCGTAACGGTTTGTCCAGTGACGATATATCCCTGCCAGACGATTTGAAAGCCGCCGGGATTGGTTTTGGGGTTGGTATAAAGAAACAACCGAATGCCACGCTGGCGGAAAACAACGGGTCGTGAAACACGGCTGGCCGGTACACTGGAGGCAAGCGATTCGGACTGGGACAAAATTTGCCCGGTCGTTTGAGGTGGCGCCGCCGGTGTGTTTATCGTTATTTGCTGCCGGGGGTCTTCGAGCAATTCATCTGACATCGTGCCGGCCATCAGGTAATCCGCCTTTTCGATCGGCACGAGGTTGAAACCTTCACGTTTCAACTCGCCCACCAGCAAACGGTCCAGCTCGGCATCTTCGGGACTGGGCTGGGGCCGCAGCGTCAGGGCAATCTTGTCCGCCCGCGTCGGCGAAAATTGCGATTCGTGCCAGGTGCTGGCCAGGGGATGATGGGTGGCGCAACCTGCCATTAAAATGACCAGGGCTGGCATCAACCCGAGCAGTGCGGGAAGTCGGCGGAGTTTCATCGCGAAGCGGTTTTTACGTGAACGGTAAATGATTGGCAATTGCTTTCACTTGGTCCCGCGGAGGAAATTTTTTTCGTGGTGGGCGATTCGATTGAACTTTCCCGAGCGCGAACTGTCAGAACCTACGGCGTTGGTGGAGCCGGCAGCCGGGGCAGGGGAATGGTTTTATTTTTTTGCGCAGGGGAAAAAAACCGGCGGCACAATTTATGCGGTTCTTTCCAGCGTGTTCGACAATGAAGCGATGAAGTGCCGAGGTGGAAGGTAAAGGGAGCATAAAGTCATTTTAGGAGATGGCTGACGGCGTTCCGCGAGTTGTACAGTTGACGTTGACGTTATGGGAAAAAAATCGCACCTGGCAAGGGTTATAGTGTATCAAAATCTTGGTTTTCTGACGGTGATTGTGCTTTGCTACCTCGATGAACTGCTCAAGTTGCCGTCGCTGATCTTCTCCGGCCACCCTTTTAACTTTGTTTATAGCCGGCCCACGCTGGAGATGCTGCTTTTTCTGGCGGTCTGGCTGTTGGTGAACAAATCCACGCGCCGGTTGCTGAAGCGAGTCCGGCAGTTGGAGGATTTCCTGCGTGTGTGCGCCTGGTGCCGGCGCATTGATTACAAGGGAGAGTGGATGCCGCTGGAGGATTTCATGGAACAGGGTTTTGATACGCCGACCACGCATGGCATTTGTCCGGATTGTTTGCGTGAGAAAAAAGAAGCGCTGGCGCGGGCCAGAATCGCTCGGCAGGCCGAACCCGTGACCAGTTGACCCGGCCGTTGGGAGCCGGTTTTCAGCTTTTCAGCGGAGGTGGTCCACTTGAATTTTGTCGGGTTCATCCACGCCCAGTTGAAGCAGGGCGGCATTGGCGTAGAGTTCCGGGTTGGGTTTGAATCCCGGCGCTTGAATCCTGCGGCGTTCGCGGTCGAGTTCGCGGATGGCCAGGGTATCGAGGGCAACCGGGTCCCGGCTGAACCAAAGCTGATTCAATACGGTTGAATATTGCAGCAATCCTTTCGCACCCCCGGCGTACTGGCCAATCAGCGCGTCGGTGATATTGAGTGCGACGCGGTCGCCGAGGACGGGCAGGGCGTAGATTTCCGGTACGGCGACGGCCAGCCGTCCCGGGTCATCCTGAAAACGCAGGGTGTTGTCCACGCTGCCCATCGCCAGGCCGTACAGGTGGCCGCAAGTGCCCGCGGCATCCTGATTCAGCAGCGGCGCAATGCTGATTATTTTAGTGATTTGACGGCTGACCAGCCGGGAGACGAAGGATCTTTTGCCAACGTCCACCCCTTTCTTCCCAAATTCAAAATCGCCCCAGACCAGCCGGCCAATAATGGGCGTGTCGGGCAGGTAGAAGTTGGTCGGGTCGTAGCCGGCCTGTGCGCTGCCGGCGGCGGTCACACCGAACCGGGCGGCGAGTTTGAAAAATCCCGCGGCGCGCAAATCGTCGGCTTCCCTGTCCCAGATGATGACATGGTCTGGCGGCAGCCCGGCGGCGAGCAGTCCGCGGATCACCGCCGCGACAACGGCGGGGCGGGTGCCGTTGATGGGTCCGGCAGCAGAAAAAACCTTGATGCCGACGACATCCTGCGTCGAAACCAGGCTGCGCCAGGCTTCGGCCACCGTCGGTTTGCCGGTGAAATTGGTGATGCCCCGGCTGATCATGTCCTGAACGGCGTTGGTGTTCGGCTGGTATTGGTAGGTGGCGTTGGGATTTTCGACGATCAGAACGCGGGCGCACGCGCCACCGGACTGGCGCAACGACAAATCGGCGGCTTGAACCTGCGGGCAGGCACACCAGAGGGCGCCTATCGCCATCAGCCAATAAAGCATGTAAACGAATTTGACCAGTGCGTTTCTTGACACGTCAAGGCGTGGATGCTACCACCAGCGGCGATGCTGGCCACAAAAAACACAAGCCGGTGCGGCGTAATCGCCTTTCTGATGCTGGCCATTTTTCTGGCCGGCTGCGGACCACCGGGGCCGCGCGCGCTGCTGAAAGGCGAAAAACTCCTCAATAAAAGCGATTATTCCGGCGCAGTGACGGCGTTGAAAACGGCGACGTCGCTGATGTCCACCAACGCGCAGGCATGGAATTACCTGGGGGTCGCCTGTCAACACGCCGGCCAGCCGGCGGATGCGGCCCTGGCGTATCAACGGGCTCTGACCCTGGACCGCGATCTGGTGGAGGCACATTACAATCTGGGCTGCTTGTGGCTGGAACAAAACAAGCCCGACCTCGCGAAGACCGAGTTTACCGCATATGTGCTCAGCCGCAGCAAGGATCCGGAGGGCTGGACCAAATTAGGCATCGCCCAGTTGCGCCTGCGCGATCTCACGGCGGCGGAGAAAAGCTTCGGCACGGCGCTGGCCATAGACTCAAACGCCGCCGGGGCGCTGAACGGCCTTGGCCTTGCCCAGATGCAGCGGAGCCGTCCGCGCGACGCGTCACTGTATTTTGCCGCCGCCATACGGGCACAACCCGACTATGCACCGGCGCGGTTGAACCTGGCGACAGTGGCCCGACAGTATTTGCACGACAACGCGCTGGCGCTGCAAAATTACCGGGCGTATCTCGCGTTGACCCCGCATCGGGCGGATTGGGCGCAAGTGAATGCCATTGCCGACAATCTGGAACAGGCGATGAATGGTGCAACCAATCCTCCGGGGTCAAACCGCCCGGTGGCTTCAGTTCCGCGGCGATCTTCGCCAACCACCGTAACCCCCACCCGCGCCCGCTCCAATCCCAATTCCTCAAATGAATCGGAACCGGCCGCGGTCCGGACTCAGCCGGCACCTGCTCCGGTAGAGACGCCGGGTCCCCTTGCCTCCGCCGAAGCGCCCCGGAAACAAACCAATGAGCGGCCCGGCGTTTTGCACCAGATCAATCCTTTGAATTGGTTTCGCAACGCGTCGCCGGAGCCAAAAGCAACGCCACCAGCTTCGTCGAATTTGAACAATAATCCGGTAAAGCCGACACCGGCGCCGGCACCCAGCGCCAGCAACCTGACCGCGTTCGGTGCGCCCATGCACTCCCAGACCAAACCGGTTCGCCTGATTCAGCCCGCGCCGCCATCGTTCCCGCGTTATCTCTATCTTTCGCCGTCCTCTCCCCGGCCGGGCAACCGGTCGGCGGCCAGCCGCGCTTTCGCGCGCGCGCAACAATTTGAGCAGAACAAGCAGTATCTGGACGCGCTGGACTCGTATCGCGAAGCGGCGCGGCTGGATCCAAGCTGGTTTGAGGCGCAATACAATTGCGGCGTGATGGCCTATCGCTTGGGCGATCTCAACGAGTCCTTGCCTGCCGATGAGATGGCGCTGGCGATCCAGCCGGATTCCGAGGGCGCGCGTTATAATTTCGCCCTGGCACTGAAGGAAGCCGGTTATATGACGGACGCGGTAAATGAATTGAAGAAAATTCTCGTGTCGAAACCGGATGACATCCGGGCGCATCTGGCCCTCGGCAATCTTTACGCGCAGCAATTGTATGATGTGCCGCAGGCGCGGGCGCAATATCTGAGAGTGCTGCAATTGGACCCGCGTAATGCGCAGGCGGCTGATATCCAATTCTGGCTTTCATCGAATCCGCCCTGAGCATGGAACGGATTCTGCTGGAAGAAACGGCTAAAACCTTGATTTTAGCCCTATGTTTGCCATTTCCATGCAATCGGTTGCGTCAAACAGCGTGCACCTGAGCTGGTTTGACGCCGTGATGGTCATGGTGCTGGTGTTTGGCCTCTTCCGCGGCCGCAAAAACGGCATGTCGAAGGAGATTTTGCCGCTTTTCCAATGGCTGGCCATCATCTTCGTCAGCGGCTTGTTCTACCCGCCGGTGGCCCAGTGGTTCGTCAATGTGGCGCACCTGGATCTGTTCACCAGCAATATTTTGGGGTATGCGATTCTGGCACTGGTCGTTTATTTGTTTTTTTCGATGCTCAAACGCCCTTTGGGGTTGAAGCTGTTTGGCAGCAACTTGTTCGGCAGTGCCGAGTACTATCTGGGCACGCCTTCGGGCATGGTCCGGTACGCCTGCGTTTTGCTGTTCGCGTTGTCCTTTCTGAATGCACGCCATTTCACGACGGCGCAAATCGAGGCGGATAACAAGTACCAGGAGCGCTGGTACGGGGCGCATTTCTTCCCCGGTTGGTACAGCGTGCAGAATCAGGTTTTCGAAAAGTCCTTTACCGGGCCTTACGTTAAAAAGTATCTTGCCGTGTTGCTGATTGACCCCACCGTGACAGGCAGCGGTCCCGTGGCCTCGGATGGACCGGCCCAGTGAGCGGCTGCGGGGGCGGGCAGCGACAAACGCTGAACCAGCATGGCCGGCACAATTTCTCCCGCGATCCTTGAACGCATTCGCGCCGCCAGTGACATTGTGGATGTCATTGGCTCGTACCTGCCGTTGAAAAAGGCGGGCGCGAATTTCGTCGCGCTCTGCCCGTTTCACAAGGAGAAGACCCCCAGCTTCAACGTCAATCCGCACCGTCAGATTTTCCACTGTTTCGGCTGCCACAAGGGCGGCGATGTGTTCACCTTCGTCAAGGAACACGAAAACATCGGTTTTGTCGACGCCGTGCGCCGGCTGGCCGACCGCGCGAAAATTCCGCTCGAATTCGACCAAAGCCCCGGCGAACAGCAATCCCGCCATCTCAAGGACCAGTTGCTCCAGATTCACGAGCAGATCGCGCAACGCTGGCAGAATTGCCTGCTCAATGAAGCCGCCGGCCAGGTCGCCTGCGATTATCTGGCCAAACGCGGGGTCCCACCGGAAGCCGTGAAGTTGTTCCGGCTCGGCGCCGCGCCCGATTTGTGGGACGACACCGTCAATTGGGCCAAAAGCAAGGACTACGAATTGTCGTTGGTCGAGAAGGCCGGGCTGATTTTGCGGAAGGAAAACACCGAACATTTTTACGATCGATTTCGCGGGCGGCTCATTTTCCCGATTTGCGACGAGCAGGGCCGGGTGATTGGTTTCAGCGGCCGGGTCTTGTCCGGTGACGAAAAAGCCGCCAAATACGTCAACTCGCCCGAGACCCCGATTTTTACCAAGAGCCGGGTTTTCTTCGGCCTCGACAAATCCAAACGCGCGATTCTGGACGCCGGCTTCGCGATTATTTGCGAGGGGCAACTCGATTTGATCGCCTGTTTTACCGCGGGCGTGCAAAACATCGTCGCGCCCCAAGGCACGGCCTTTACCGACCAGCACGCGCGCATGCTCAAGCGATACGTGGACGAAGTCGTGCTCTGTTTTGATTCGGATGAAGCCGGCCAGAATGCCGCCGTACGGTCGCTCGATCATTTGCTCGCGTCCGGCCTGGCCGTGCGCGTCGCCGTCGTGCCCGCGCCGCACGACCCGGACAGTTTCATCAAGGCCAACGGCGGCGAGGCGTTCCGCAAACTCGTCGAAAACGCCGAAGGGTTCTTTGATTATTTGCTGAATCGTCTTTGCGCACAGAATGACGTGAGCAGCGACAAGGGCCGGAACATCGTTTTGCGCGACATGGCTGCGGCCGTTCACAAGACCGGCAACACCGTGCTGATTGACACCTATGCCCAAAAGACTGCGCTGCGGCTGGGTGTTTCGCCGGAGTCTGTACGCGCAGAATTTGCAAAAGCCCGGAGGTCGGAGGTCGGAGGTCAGAGGTCTGAAAACGAAGATTCAGTGACAAGTGAACCGGAACCCGAAGTGTCACGTCCGTCCAATCATGAATTTCATCTGCTCAAACTGTTGTTAATTCACGATGAATTGGTGGCCTGGGCGGCATTGCATTTGGACGTGAGCTGGATGGTGCATCCGCTCGCCCGGCAGATCGTGGCCCAACGGTTCGCCGCGCAGACGCATGAGACCTGGAAAAGCCTCGCCGCCTTTTTGGATGAGTGTGAAACGCCGGGGATGCGGGCGCTCGTCACCGAGGCCGTGGCTGAAGACCGCAAGATTCCCAGTCCCGAGCAGCAACTGACCGATGTGACATTGAAACTGCGCAATCAATTTCTGGACCGGCAGATCGCCGCTTTGACTCAAAAAGCCAGTCAGCCGGGAGTTTCCGATGTCGAAAAAGTAGACTTGTTGCGCCAGCAGCAAAAGTTGCGTGAACGGAAACGCGCGCCTTTGGGATAACGAGTGACGGGTAATGGGAGAGGCGGCGGCGTCAGATTTGCGGCGGGTTGGCCTGTGTGACGGTTGTCGGGTATGGGATGGTCAATGAATCGGAATCAAGCTTCCTGATTTCAAAACCCGATACTCCGCACCCAGCAGTGGCATCAGCAATACTTCATTTCCGGCAAGTAATTGCGGTTGCAATTAATTACAACTGCCGGAAATGGAAAAGGCGCAATCCGTTGCGGACTGCGCCTTACTGGTCACTTGCTTGCCGGACCGAAGCTTTTTAGCGGAGGTGGGTCACACTCGCCACGGGTCACTCATTTCGCGCCCTGATCAATCCACGCGCGAATCAGACCGATTTCTTCCGGCGTGAGCGGCTTGATGCCGGCCCGGTTGTGGAGCGGCGGCATCCAGTCATGGTCGTCCTTGGTGGCGTGCGCCACCGCAAGCACCATCTGGCTTTTGGCGCTGTCGCCGGGGAGAACGACCTTGCCATCCTTGCTGCCTTTGAGCGCACCGGCAAGGCTGTCAAGCTTCAGATGAGCCTTGGGCTTCTTGCCGCTATGGCACTTGGTGCAGGAATGGTCGAAAATGGATTTAATATTGTTGGCGTAGGTGACGCCGGTTTGGGTCGAAGCCGGCGGCAGTTCGGCGGCGTGGGCGGTCAGCGTGGAAACGGCAAAGGCCAGCCCCAACAACGTGGCCGACGTGATAGTGAGTTTTATCGAGGTTCGGTTTTTCATTTGTTTGCTTATTGTGCGGACAATTGAAACTTAAGACGGTTAAAAGGTCAAAAGGTTTCAATCAAAAAGCCAATTTTTAAAAGGGCCAACTTGCGGACGGCCCGGTCCTGGGCTAACCCTTTCGCGTGAAACGCGATGAATTCGCCGAGGCCGTGCTCGTGGTGTTGGGCCATGGCACGGAACAAAATGCCGATTCCGCCGCGCCGGTTTACCAACATGCGGCCGAGTTGCGCCGCCGGAAAGTCTTTGCCGCCGTGCATGAGGCCTTCTGGAAACAGGAACCACCCGTCAGAAAAATTCTGGCAAACCTTTCCGCTTCCCGTGTCTTCATCGTGCCACTCTTCATCAGCGAAGGCTATTTCGCCAGCGAAGTGATTCCCCGCGAACTTGGCTTTGAGATTCAAAATTCAAAATTCAAAATTCAAAATGTGCCGGGGAGGGACCGGACGCTTTACTACTGCTCGCCGGTCGGTTCGCATGACAGCATGACCGGCGTGATTCTGTCACGCGCCCGGGAAATCGTGGAAAAATTTCCCTTCCCGCGCGCGCCCAGGCCGGCAGAAATCACCCTGTTCATCGCCGGGCACGGCACGGAAAAGAACGAAAATTCGCGCCAGCCGGTTGACCGGCAGGTGGCATTGATCCGCGCATTGGATCTTTACGGCGGTGTTCACGCGATTTTCCTTGAAGAAAGTCCGCGCATTCCCGAATGCTACCGGCTCGCGCCGACGAAAAACCTGGTGGTGGTGCCCTTTTTTATCAGCGACGGTTTGCACACGCAGGAAGACATTCCGGTGTTGCTGGGCGAGGCGCGGGCGGCCGTTCGGCAGCGGCTGGCCGCCGGACAGCCGACGTGGCGCAACCCGACGGAAAAAAACGGCAAATTGGTCTGGTACACGCCGGCCATCGGCAGCGAACCGCACCTGGCGGACGTGATTCTGGAACGGGTGCGGGAAGCTGGCAGGAGTCGAGGTGACGAGACTCCAACTGAATAGAATTCAGAGACTCCTGACGTCGTCTCCGACAAAGGATTTAATTTATGAAACAACTGCGGATCGGAATCTTAAGCACGGCCCGGATTGGCCGTCAGAACTGGAAGGCCATCTTCAATTCCGGCAATGCCGTGGTTACGGCGGTTGCCAGCCGCGACATGGAACGCGGCCGGGAATACATCCGTAAACTCCAGGAAGAGTTTCCGTTCGCCGCCACGCCCGCCGCGTTGGGCAGATATGAAGAACTGCTGGCCGCGCCGGACGTTGACGCCGTTTACATTCCGCTCCCGACCGGGCTGCGCAAGGAATGGGTTTTGCGCGCGGCGGCCGCGGGCAAGCATGTCGTTTGTGAAAAGCCTTGCGGCGTGACTGCGGCTGACGTCCAGGAGATGACCGACGCCTGCCGCCAGCACCGCGTGCAATTCATGGACGGCGTCATGTTCATGCACAACCCGCGATTGGCGCGGGTTCGCGAAATCCTGGACGATGGCAGAAGCGTCGGTCCGATGCGGCGCATTGCATCTGCGTTCAGTTTCCTGGGTTCGGGCGGATTTTCCGACAGCAACATCCGCGTGGATGGGCGGCTGGAGCCGACCGGTTGCCTTGGGGACCTGGGCTGGTATTGCATCCGGTTCACGCTTTGGGTGCTGAAATGGCAACTGCCGCACACGGTCACCGGCCGGATGCTCACACAATCCGAGCCGATGGGCGGTCGTAAGCCGGCGCCCACGGACTTCTCCGCCGAACTGGTTTTTGACGGCGGCGTTTCGGCCACCTTTTACTGTTCGTTCCTCGCCGCCCTGCAACAGTGGGTTTTTGTCAGCGGCCGGGATGGCTGGCTGCGAATGCCGGATTTCGTCCACCCCTTCAATGGCTTTGAACCGGCTTTTGAAGTCAACCGGACGGAGATTCGCGTGCCCACAGGTGCGCCAACGCCGGCGCCGGGTTGTGACCTGGCCGGCCTTGGCCACCCGGCCGCGCAGAACACCGTCATGTTCCGTAATTTCGCCAGCCAGATCTTTTCCGGCAAATTAAACGAAGAATGGCCGATGTGGGCGCTGCAAACACAACGGGTACTGGATGCGTGTTTTGAGTCGGCGCAACGCAGCCAGCCTGTTAAGCTGCAGCCGGCGGGCTCAGTTAAATAACTGATTGGTTTCATGGGTGATTTGTGACGGCGCAGAAACCCACTTAACTCATTTAACCGGTTACGAGCCACCTGTCACCCCGCATTTCCATCTTCCATCTTCCATCTTCCATCCGCTATCTTCATGGCGTGCGGTTTCGGAAAATCACCATCATTGGCGTCGGGTTGCTCGGCGGTTCGATCGGACTGGCCGTGAAACGCCGGAAGCTCGTATCGCCCGGCGGAGTGGCCGGCTTCGTGCGCCGCGTCGCCAGCCTGAAGGACTGCGAGCAAGCGGGGGCCGTGGACTTTGCCACGACCGATTTGCTCGCCGCCGCCTGGGGTGCCGACCTCGTGATTCTCTGCACGCCGCTGGCGCAGATGCGTCCACGCGTTCAGGAGCTGCTTCCGGCGCTGAAACGTGGCGCGATCGTCACCGACGTGGGCAGCGTGAAGGCTGGTGTCGTGCGTGAACTGGAACCGCTCGTTGCCAGGGCCGGCGCGCATTTTGTCGGCAGCCATCCGATGGCCGGGGCGGAACGAACCGGCGTCAGTGCTGCCAGTGCGGGTTTATTTGCGAAGGCCGTCTGCGTCGTCACCCCCACCGGGAAATCCAATCCGGCGGCGGTTCACAAAGTGGAACAATTCTGGACATTGCTGGGTGCGCGAACGCTGCGGCTGGCGCCCGAACAGCACGATTTGCTGGTAAGCCGTTCCAGCCACCTGCCGCATATCCTGGCGGCAACTTTGGCCGGTTACGTGCTCAAACCGGCGCAGCCAAAACATCAGGCCGCGCTGTGTGCCAACGGCTTCCGCGATACAACGCGCATTGCGTCCGGCTCGCCGGAAATGTGGCGTGACATCGCGTTGGCCAACCGCAAAAATCTCGGCCGCGCATTGGAGGATTTCGTTTCCGATTTGAAAAGTTTCCGGCGCGACCTGGCGAAAGCCGATGCGAAGGCCATCACAAAATTTTTTGAAACAGCGAAAGCCCGCCGCGACGGCTGGTGCGCGCGTTGCGCCTCGCCGTCGCCGGAGTGATCTCCAGCCACAGATGAACACCGATAAACACAGATTTTTATTTTGCGCCCCTCGCCCCGTCTTTCCCCCCGCCTGGCGGGGAGAGGGTGGCCGCAGGCCGGGTGAGGGGAGTGATTTGCCTCCGCAGCCCTCGGAGTCCATCCGGGATTAAAATGCCGTTACCTGAACTTATTGAAATCGTGCCGCTCGACAATCCGGTGCAGGCGGAAGTTACTGTGCCGGGCTCGAAGAGCATCACCAACCGCGCCCTGATCCTGGCCGCGCTGACGGACGGCGAGGTCACGCTGGGGAGCGCCCTCTGGAGCGAAGACACCCAAATCATGGTCGAGTGCCTGCGCCGGCTCGGCTTCACGGTAACGATCGCTCCCGACCCGGAGGAATTTTGCAACCGTACCATCACGGTGGGTGGCCTGGGCGGGAAAATTCCCAATGCGGGGACCGCGGAAAAGCCGCTGGAATTGTTGGTGGGCAACTCGGGCACGGCGGCGCGGTTTCTCGCGGCGTTCGTTTGCCTGGGAAACGGCGTCTATCGCTTGAGCGGCGTGCCGCGCATGCACGAACGTCCGCAGGCGGCCTTGTTTCAGGCATTGCGGCAACTGGGTTGCCGGGTGGATTCGCCGAACGACAAGTTGCCGGCCGTGATTCACGGGACCGGCCCGCGCCCCGGCCGATGCCAGGTGAGCATCGAGGAAAGTTCGCAGTTTGCCAGCGCGCTGCTGATGTGCTCGCTGGTGGCCGGCTGGCAGGTCGAGATTGTCGGGGAAAACGTCGAGGAATCGCCCTACGTTTACATGACGCGCGAAATGTGCGCGTATTTTTACTGGAGCCGGAAGCACAGCCGGCACCCGGAGCGGGGCATGAAAGGCGGCGTTTATCCCGTTGATCCGGATTCGTCCAGCGGCAGTTATTTTCTGGCCGCCGGCTGGCTGGCCGCCGGTTCCGCTCAAAATGAGCCACACCCCGTCTCGGTGGAGCGCTGGCCGATTCTCGGAGCGGGGTATCAGATAGATACCAATTTTTTGAATTACCGGGTTCTTCCCGAAACGGTTTCCCGGAAGACTGATCTGGGCGACAGCATCATGACGCTGATGATGATGGCGCCGTTTGCGGATCATCCGGTGAAATTTATTGACCTCGACCACCTGCGCGTCCAGGAATGCGACCGGGTTTCCGCTTTGCACACGGAACTGGCCAAGTGTGGCGCGAAAATCGTGGAGGAAGACGACACCCTGACGGTTTATCCCTCCTCGCTGCACGGCGCGGAGATTGAAACCTACAATGACCATCGGGTGGCGATGTGTTTTGCGGTTCTGGGCTTGAAGGTGCCGGGGGTCCGAATCCGGAACCCGGCTTGTGTGAAGAAGACATTTCCAAATTTCTTCCAAAAATTCGCGGAAAAGCCGCCGCACGGTCTGGGTGTGGAGATCCGGGACGTGAAGACCGGACGAAAATTGACAAGCGAAGATTTATTTGCGGACTAGATCGTCCTCGCTCTCTTTCTCGTCCTCGTAATCGGTTTTTCGAGGACGAGAACGAGGGCGAGAAGGAAAAGCTGATGAAAGAGTCATTTGTCATTGCGATTGACGGCACGAGCGCCAGCGGCAAGAGCACAAATGCCCGGCTGGTCGCGCGGGCGCTGGGCTGGGTCTACGCGGACACGGGCGCGATGTACCGCACGCTGGCCTGGTATTGTCTGAACCACCGGATTGAGGTGCAGGACGCCCGGGCCGTGGCCGCGGCGTGCCGGAAATGGAAAACGAAACTGGCGTGTGTGGAGACAGACGGTTTGCGCGTCGCGCGGTTGTTCGTCGACGGTTATTTTCCCGAGAAGGAGATTCGCACCGCCGAAGTCAGCGCCGCCGTGCCGCACGTTGCCGCCATTCCGAAGGTGCGGGAGTGGATGGTGAAACGCCAGCGCGAGTGCCTGCTATTCGGCAATCTCGTCATGGAGGGCCGCGACATCGGCACGAACGTTTTCCCGGAAACCGATTTCAAATTTTATCTCGATGCGCAACTGGAGGAGCGCTCGCGCCGCCGCGCCGCCGACGGCGTCCAGGAAAACCTGGCCGCGCGCGATCAGCATGACAGCCAGCGCGCCGTCGCGCCGTTGATGGTTCCACTGGGAGCGAAGGTGATCAATAATTCGAATCTGACCTCCGGGCAGACCAGCGGGCTCATCATCGCGGAGGTTAGAAAACGGCTGGCCGCGAAATGAACCGTTCCTACCGCCTTGGTTGGATTTTCTTTCGCACCCTGTACGCGACCTATTTTCGCTGGCGGGTTTTCAATCCGGAGCGCGTTCCGGAAACCGGCGGCGTCATCCTCGCGTCCAACCACGCGAGCTTTCTCGACCCGCCGCTGGTCGGCGCGGGATTGAAACGCGGCATCAATTATCTGGCTCGTGAATCGCTGTTTCGATTTCCGGGCGTTGGTGCGCTGTTGCGCTCCTGGAGTGCCGTGCCGGTGGACCGCGACGGCGGCGGCGCCGCCGGCTTGAAGGCCATTCTCGACCGGTTGCTCGCCGGCGACGGTATCATTTTATTCCCGGAAGGCACGCGGACGCGTGACGGCAATCTGCAGCCCGCGCGCTCAGGCATCGGACTGGTCGTGATCAAATCCAGCGCGCCGGTTGTGCCGGTACGCGTGTTTGGCACTTACGAGGCTTATGGCCGGCACATAAGGTTTCCACGTCCCGGACGGATTGCCGTGAAATACGGCCAACCGATGACTTTTGAAAAGTTGCGCGCCGAGGCGAAGGATTGTTCCAAAGCGCGGCTCAAGGAGATTTATCAGCAAATCGCGGATGAAATCATGGCGGCGATTGCAAAGCTGGAGGCGAAAGAAGATTAACGGATTTATGATTTACGACGGATGATCGATGATTTTCAAGAGTTCCGTCGCAACCAGGAAAATCGTAAATCGTGAATCATCAATCGTAAATCCGGTCAGATTCCCAGGTTCGAGAGCGTATTGCTGATGTTATTGACGATCCGGACGAGTTGCGGATGGGATTTCTCAAAGCCCTCGACCGAAGAGCGCAATCCTTCCAGCGAATGGTGCAGCGATTGCGGATTTTGTTGCGTCCGCGTGGCTTCATACGCCGAAAGCTGCGCAAAGCCGGCAATGCTCTGCGCCTGCTCGTCGTGGGTCTTGGAAAGCTTGCCGACCTCTGATTTCAACGTGCCCAGCAATTGAAGCAATTCGCGTTTGCGGTCTTCGCTGAGGTTATCCGCGCTGCGGATTTTTGCCTCGATTTCGTTCAGACTGCTTTCATTCATATTGCTAGAGTATTCGTTGTTGGAAATTCGGCAAGCGCGTTCACCACCTCCCGACCCGCGGCAGAACCGGTTGCACCTGTTCCCAGATTCTTGAACAAACGATATCAATCGGACCGGTGCCATCCACCACGTGTACGCGGCCAGGTTCGGCGGCGACGATGGCATCGTAGCCCTTGGCCACCCGGGCAAAGAAATTCCGGTCTCCTTCCTCCATCCGGTCGCGAATGAAAGGCAGGATGGATTGCCGCGAGAGCAGCCGTTCCGCGCTGACTTCCGGAGGCACGTGCAGCAGCAGGGTCAGATTCGGTCGCGTGTCGCCGACGGCAAAATCAATCACATTCTTTACCAGCGACAAGTCCAATCCGCGTCCATGGCCCTGATAGGCCGTCGTTGAATCGTAAAAGCGGTCGCACAGGACGACATCGCCCACCGCCAGCGCGGGACGGATGATTTCGCGGACGAGCTGCGCCCGGCTGGCGTTCACGAGGAGCAATTCGGTTTCCGGCGTCATGGCCACGTTGGCTTTGCTGTGCTTGAGGGTGTGGCGGATTTCCTCGCCCACCGGTGTGCCACCCGGTTCGCGCAACATGTGGACGGGGAAGCCGAGCACGCGCAGCGTTTTGGCGAGCAATTCAATCTGCGTGGATTTGCCGCAGCCTTCCGTGCCCTCGAACGTAATGAACAAGCCTTTGGCCATTTACGATTTAAGATTTACGATTTACGCGCCGTCCATGGAACCGCGAAATACGCGAAATACGCGAAAACCGACTTTGTGGCCGCGGCTCCTCTTTTTCCGAATCGTGTGTCGAAATAGACTCATTCATTGGTTTTCGAGTATTTGGCGTGTTCGGCGGTTTATCAAATCCTTTTCAACTTCGGACCTTTCGGCGTGTCTTCAATGACCCAGCCTTTCGCCTTCAACTCGTCACGAATCGCGTCTGACCTTTTGAAATCTTTGGCTTTACGGGCGGCTTGTCGAGCTTCAAGTAGCGCGGCAATTTCAGCCGGAACCTCGGTTTCCGCAGGCGTGCCAATGCCGAAAACGGAGTCAATTTTATCCCATGCCGTTAATTCTGCGGCAGCGTCTTTTGCGCTCAGCGAATTGGCGGCAAGGCGCTTATTGGTTTCGGTTACCCATTTGAACACCTCGCCCCAGGCAGCGGAAATATTCAGGTCATCATCCAGCGCGGCGGAGAAATCGGAAATTAATTTTGACGCACCCCTTGCCCCATCCCTCTCCCCGCCAGGCGGGGAGAGGGTGTCCGGCATGTCGCGCCGAAGCGAAGCGGAGGCGGGAGGACGGGTGAGGGGTTGGTTCGCAATTTCGCGCAACTTTCCCAGGCACTCATCCATCCGCGCCAGCGCCGCGCGTGCGCCCTGCAACCCCTCAAACGTGAAGTTGAACGTCTCGCGGTAATGCGCGGTCAGGAGCAGATAACGGATTTCGCGGCCGGTGAAACCTTTGGCCAGCAAATCGCGCAACGTGAAAAAGTTGCCGAGCGACTTGCTCATCTTTTTGCCTTCGACGAGCAGAAACGCTCCGTGCAGCCAATAGTTCACAAATGGCTTGCCGGTGGCGCCTTCACTCTGCGCGATTTCATCCTCGTGATGCGGGAATTTCAGGTCCTCGCCGCCCAGGTGCAGATCAAAACTTTCACCCAGCATTTTCATGCTCATGGCCGAACATTCGATATGCCAGCCGGGACGGCCTTCGCCCCAGGGACTGGGCCAGAAAACCCCGCCATCCTCCGGCACGCGCGCCTTCCATAACGCGAAATCGGCAAGCGATTCCTTGTCGTATTCGTCCGAGGCGACGCGCGTGCCCGCGCGCAACTCGTCAAAGTTGAGTTTGAGCAACCGGCCGTAGGTGCCGCCGCCCCCACGATATTTTTCAATGGAGAAATAAACCGAGCCATCGGCGGCCTTGTAGGCGATGCCGCGCGCGACCAGCTTTTCGATGAGAGCAATGATTTCGGCGATGTGCTCCGTGGCGTGCGGCATCTGGTGCGGCCGGACGCAATTCAGCGTCTTCAAGTCTTCGAGAAACGCGGCTTCGTAGTTGCCGGTGAATTCACGCAGCGTCGTTTTCGTTTCGCGAACGCCTTTGATGATTTTGTCCTCGACGTCCGTGATGTTCATTACGTGGGTGACGGCGTAGCCCTTGAATTCAAGGTAACGGCGGACGAGGTCGCTGAAAACGAAGGTGCGCCAGTTGCCGATGTGGGCGAAGTCATAGACCGTCGGTCCGCAGCAATACATGCCGACCTGCTTGCCCGCCGGGTCGCGGGGGGTGAATTCCTGAACCGAACGCGTCAGGGTGTTGAATAGTTTCAGTCCCATGTAACGGCGCGCAAAGTAAGCCGGGACGCGGCGCAGCAAAAGCGCAAAGTCATCCCGCCGACCCTTTCAAAAACCCTTTCAAAAACCTGTGGACACCGGTTTCGGAGGTGATTAATCTCCGCGCCAATTTCCAATCGGTGACGGACAAAACACAGGAAAAGCGCTTATGGAACTCAAAATCATTTGCGATTGCGGCCAGAAATACAAGTTTGAGGTCGAGCCGGTAAATGGTCGGATGCCGGTGAAGATCAATTGTCCGGTCTGTGGCGCGGACGGAACCAACGCGGCCAATGGCACGTTGTCGCAAACCTTTTCCAACCCGGCCCGGCCGACTCCCATAGTACCGATCCTGCAGCCTGCTGGCGTTCCACCTCCACCCGTTGCCACCCCGGCGCCGCCTGCGGGCGGCCTGCGCCTGAACCGGCCCGCGCCGGCGCCGGCCGTCGTGAGCCCGCCGCCGATTCCGCCTGGGCCAGCTGCCATCACCGCGGCACACCCGATGGCGCCCGCCGTGCGGGAGCCAAAGGCAGCGGGGAACTACAATCTGGGCCTGGGGATATTGGGGGCGGTTCTGGGCGCGGCATTGGGTGCGGGATTGATGTATGGATTCTTTCTGTGGGCGGATTTCCGTTTTCCGCTGATGGGCACCTGCATCGGCGCGCTCACCGGTTTGGGCGCGCGGTTGCTGGCGAAAGGAACGGACATGACCCTCGGCGTCATCGCCGGGGGGGTTGCACTCGTTTCGACCGCCGGGACGCTTTACCTCATGTTTGGCGATGTGGCCGGCATGTTCATTCTTTCCATGATTGTCAGTGTCGGCCTTGCCTACAAGCTGGCGGGGTGACTCTCGAGGGAGACTATTTTTCCAGAATGGCGGCGGGATTCTTGCCCTTCGGTTTTAGACGATTGAACCGTTTGACGAACAGGAAAAAAACGCCGGGGCCGAAGCAGAGCAACATGATGGAAATGCCGGTGGCGATGCCCCAAAACGTCCCGGCGGGCGCACAACAATCGTCGCGGCGTCGGACGATGACGTGGCTGGGCACGGCGACGAGCAGTTCGAGAATGCTGCCGTACATCAGCCAGCGGAGGCTGCGTTTGAGGAGCGCGTCCGGGTCGTCCACTCTGGCGAAATTCCGAAACACGATTGCCCAAATAATCCAGAAACAAACCAGGGTAAAGACGACGCCCCAGAAATCGCCCCAGCCGGAACTGCCGCCGTTGGCAGGTTGCGCATTCAATGTCGCCGAGAGACTGAGCAAATGCAGCCAGTTGAAGGCGTTGTCGCGGTAAATGGCGCAAAGGATGGCAAAAATTCCGGCGATAAAAAGGTTGGCCAGAAAGAATGCCGTGACGATGACGGGGATTTTCAGCGGCCGGCGCGCCGGAAGACGGCGTTCGGTGATCTGGATGGGCAGCAGCAGCAGCAACGCCTGTCCGGCCACGAGCACCGCGAGCCAGAGCCAATAGCCCCAGTCCGAATAGGTCTGCAGAATATTCTGCAAACCGATGGTGCTCCTGGCCCAACCGCCGAAAGCAACCAGCATGATCGGCGCGGTCAACAGGACGAGGGTGAGGGCATAAAGCAGGACAGTCAGGACAGCCCAACGTTTCATGGTGGCAGCGAGTGAGTCAGAAAATTGAACACCGCGCCAGCGAAATCAGCGTGCCATTCCGAGCGCCCGCGGCAGAGCGGGATGCCTTGCTCATTGCCAAAACGAGTTGACAATTCCATGCCGGTATCATTATGTGGTCTTAAACTATATCAGGTTTTGTTTAAGAACATTAAATCCATAAAACGAAGGCCGCTCGATGAAAAAAAACGTTCCACTGCCATGTCGCAAACTGTGGTCAGGCATCATTATTTTTTCGTTTCTCTCCTTTTTGGTCGGGACGGGTTTTGCCATCGCCGCCCAGGACGCCGGCAAACCAGCGGTCGCGCCGCTTCAACAGAAAAAGAGTGACCTCCTCGTCGGTGTTCAAAGGGGGAGCTGCTATTCCGGATTTCGGCACGGACAACATCCCGACCGCGGCGCCGGTGCCGTCAATCCCACGGATCAGCAAACGCTGGAAGACCTTCAACTCCTTTCCCGGAACGGCAATTTTGGTCTGATTCGCCTCTATGATTCCGGTGAAAACTCCGAGACTGTGTTGCGGGTGATTAAAGCCAACAACCTCCCCTTGAAAGTCCTGCTCGGGGCCTGGCTGGACGCCGAAGTCAGCAATCCGGATTGTCCCTGGCACAAGGAGCCGTACCCGCAAAAGGAGCTGGATGCCAATAAAATCAAAAACCAGAAGCAAATTGAACGAGCCATCCGGCTGGCCAACGAATATCCCAGGATTGTGGTCGCCGTGGCCGTCGGCAATGAAGCGATGGTCAGTTGGACGGACCATAAGGTCCCCGTGGAATCCGTCATCGCCTATGTTCGCCAGGTCAAGGGCGCCATCAAACAGCCGGTGACCGTGTGCGACAATTTTGATTTCTGGGTCAAACAAGGCGCTGCCCTCGCGCGGGAGCTGGATTTCATTTCCGTGCATTCGTATCCTGCGTGGGAAGGCAAGGGGATTGACGAGGCGTTGCCGGCCACCATCGCCGAACTACAGGCCGTTCGAAACGCGCTGCCCCACAGCCGGATGGTGATCACCGAAGCCGGCTGGGCCACCGTCGCCACCGAATTTGCCAGCCAGGCCAGCGAAGCCAATCAGAAGCGGTATTTCGATGAGTTGTACGCCTGGACGGCCAGAAAAAACATCACCACGTTTTTCTTTGAAGCCTTCGACGAGGATTGGAAGGGCAACAATGACGACCCCAATCCGAACGGCGCCGAAAAGCATTGGGGCATATTTACCATTGACCGGAAACCCAAGCTGGTGATGGCCGGGGTGTATCCCGAGCTGGCGCCGAAGAAAGATTTGAACTAGAAAAAGTTGGACGGCTGGACCGGTTGCCCTTGCCTTTCGCCCGCCTCCGGGCGGGTCAGCGAATCTTCGCCGAATTTTTCCAGAATTTCGCTTTCACGCCTTGCCAATTACGCCGTTTCACCACAAATTGTCTAAAACAAGAAGAGCACATGAGCAAAGAGGCAAAACTGGAAATCGACGGAAAGTCATATCCGCTGCCCACGATTGAAGGCAGCGAAGGGGAAAAAGCGGTGGACATTTCGTCACTGCGCGCGAACTCGGGCTACATCACGCTGGACGAGGGTTACGGCAACACCGGTTCGTGCATCAGCAAAATCACCTTTATTGACGGCGAAAAGGGCATTTTGCGCTATCGCGGCATTCCGATCGAGGAGCTGGCAGAGAAATCCACCTTCATCGAGACGGCCTACCTGATTATCTACGGTGATTTGCCGACGCGGGCGCAATTGCGGAAGTTCTCCGACCTGTTTACGGAATATCAATTCCTCCACGAGGACATGAAGTATCATTTCGAGAGTTTTCCCATGGGGGCGCATCCGATGGCGATTCTCTCGGCGATGATCAACGCGACGAGTTGTTTCGACGAGGAACTCATGAACTGGCGCTGGGGCAAGTCGAACCAGTTTGACGTTTATGCGGCGAAACTGATTTCCCAGGTGCGCACCATTGCGGCGTACGCGTACCGCAAATCGCGCGGCCTGCCGTTGATTTATCCCAAGAAAGCCTACAAATACACGGCCAACTTCCTGCACATGATGTTTTCCACGCCGTATGAGGATTTCGAATTGAAGCCGGAAGTGGTGAAGGCGCTGGATCTGATTTTCCTCCTGCACGCCGATCATGAGCAGAATTGCTCGACTTCGACGGTGCGCATGGTGGCGTCGAGCCAGGCCAATTTGTTTGCCAGCGCGGCGGCCGGCGTGTGCGCGCTCTGGGGACCGTTGCACGGCGGCGCCAACCAGGCGGTGATTGAAATGCTTGTGGAAATTCATCGGGAAGGCGACGATGGTTCAAAGTTCATTAACGCCGCCAAGGACAAAAATAGCGGGCGTCGTCTCATGGGTTTTGGCCACCGTGTCTATAAAAATTACGACCCGCGCGCCAAAATCATCAAAAAAGCGTGCGACGAAGTCCTGGCCAAACTGCACGTCTCCGACCCGTTGTTGGACATTGCCAAGCGTCTGGAGGAGGCGGCGCTGCGCGATGCGTATTTTGTGGAACGCAAGTTGTATCCCAACGTGGATTTTTACAGCGGCATTATCATGCGCGCCATCGGCATTCCGGTGGAGATGTTCCCCGTGATTTTTGCGATTGGCCGGATGCCCGGCTGGATTGCGAATTACAAGGAAATCATGGAAGATGCCAAGAACCGCATTGCCCGCCCGCGGCAGATCTATGCCGGCCGGACGCTGAATCATTACGTGCCATTGGACGAGCGGAAATAAGCCGGCGATTTCATTGGCAGAATTGGGAGACTGCGTCGCAGTTCAGGACAGGTGGAAGGCATGATTCGTGCTGAATCCAGAGTGCACTTGCCGTGAAAAAAATCCTGGTAATTGATGATGAAGAATGGCTGCGCGAGATGATACGCCTGGCGCTGAAGCAAAAGGGCTTTGATGTCATCGAGGCCGCCAATGGCGCCGAGGGCATTGAACGGGCGCGCCGGGACCTGCCCGACCTGATCCTGTGCGACATCAACATGGAGAAGGTGGACGGATATTTGACACTGGCTTCGCTGCGCAACGAGGCGCCCACCGCCGCCATCCCGTTTATCCTCATGACCGGCCTGGCGGACAACGCCGGCATGCGGCACGGCATGGAACTGGGTGCCGACGATTATCTGCCGAAACCGTTCACGACCGACGCGCTTTACGCCGCCGTGGATGCCCGCCTGAAAAAGGCCCAGACCGTGCGCGACGAAGCCGAGCGCAAACTGGCCAGCCTGCGCGACAATATCAGCCTGATGCTGCCCCACGAACTGCGCACGCCGCTCAACGGCATTCTGGCCTATGGCGAAATGCTCGCCACGGACGCCGCCACGCTCAAGGCCGCCGAAGTCGCGGAAATGGGCCACGTCATTCATCAGTCCGGCCGGCGCCTCGAGCGGCTGATCGAGAACTTTCTAATTTACGCCCAGCTCGAGCTGGTCGCCAGTGACCCCAAAAACATTAACGCCCTGCGCATGGGGCAGACGGAACATCCAGCCTCGCTGATTGAAAGGCACGCCCGAGCCCAGGCAATGCAGGCCAACCGCCCCCAGGATTTGGCCCTGGAATTGTCGGATGTCCCCGTGCCGATGGCCGAGGAATATCTCGCCAAAATTGTGGATGAACTGGTCCAAAACGCCTTCAAATTTTCAAAGCCCGGCGCGCCGGTGCGCGTCCAATTGGGAGAGAACTTCAACGTCGCGGTGCTCACCGTCAGCGATCAAGGCAGTGGGTTTTCCACCGAGCAGATCACCCGCATTGGCGCTTACATGCAATTTGACCGCCGGATGCACGAGCAACAGGGATTGGGACTGGGGCTGACGATTGCGAAGCGACTGGTTGCCCTGCATGGCGGCACGCTCTCCATCGAGAGCACCAAAGACAACGGCGCCAGCATCACCGCCAAATTGCCGAAAACGAAACCGGCGGATCAAAACGGCAGCATTTAAAGGGGAAGCCGCAAATAGAGAACGGCCAGGCCGCGTCCGGCCAGTTCGGCCAGCAAAAAGACCAGGGCAGTTCCCAGCACCGGCGCAAAGTCCACCTTGCCGGCGCGGAGCGGTATAGCGTGCAACGGCCGCAACAAGGTTTGCGCTTCGGCGGTCACGTAATTCCAGAACGGATACTTGCCAAAGTAGATGTAACTGTTCAACAAATGCAGGACCAGCAGCACCCCGGCGGCAAATTTCCAGGCCAGATAACTTCCCAGGCCGATGACCAGCGCTGCTTCCAGGCGATGCATGGCCGAAACCGGCGGTGGCACAATGGCCAGCCACGCCAGCAGCCAGCTCGCCAGCCACCACAGCGGGGCCACCAGCGCCAGCGGCAAAGCAAGTTTTATCCCGCGCGGCAGCCGATCAATCGGACCCAACTGCATTCGCACCAGACGATGGAACGGTTCCGGTCCCGCCAGGATGGAAAACAACAGGAGCCAGAGGTAAAACACACCCAACGTCAGTCCGAAGCTGCAAAAGGAAAACAACAAGATGCGTCCAAATAAATCACTGCGAAATGAGAGTTCGATAACGCCCAGATCCAGTTTTCCCGCCGCCCAGCCGACGCCCGAGCCGATTTGCCAGTAAAGCACCGCCCGCAGAAACAATAATCCAGCCAGCACCGCCGGCAAATGCCACCGCCGCAAACGGCGCGGTTCGGCGCGCCGCAAGGTGCCAATCAATGTCGCCGGCCGGCGCTGGCCGAGCGGGTCGAAGCGAAGCGATCGCCAGTTGAGCCACAATAACAGACCGGCGAGATTCAGGATGAAATCAATAATACCCATGAAACTGACAAGTGACAGGTGTCGGGTGACAAGAAGGGAATGTCAAGCCGCCGTTTTTTTCGTCACGCGTCACACGTCACGTGTCACATCATCCGCAGAAGCGTATCCGCCATTTCACTTGGCGTGGCGGCGACGCCGATGCCCGCGTCCTGGAACGCCGCAATTTTGGCTGCCGCCGTGCCTTTGCCGCCGCTGATGATGGCGCCGGCATGCCCCATGCGGCGTCCCGGCGGCGCGGTGGCCCCGGCGATGAACCCGGCCACCGGTTTCCGGCAATTCCGTTTGATCCACTCGGCCGCTTCTTCCTCGGCGCTGCCGCCGATTTCACCAATCATAATGATGCCGTGGGTGTCCGGGTCGTCATTGAACAGTTTGATGACGTCCAGATGTGACAGGCCGGGGACCGGGTCGCCGCCGATGCCGACGCAGGTGCTTTGGCCCGCGCCGCGGCAGGTCAATTGCCAGACGGCCTCATAGGTGAGCGTACCGCTGCGCGAGACCACGCCGACGTGGCCCTTTTTGTGGATGTAACCGGGGGCAATGCCGATGCGGCAACCGCCGTACGAATCCTTGCCTTCACCGGGCGTGACGACGCCGGGACAATTCGGCCCGACCAGACGCGAGCGCTGGTTGCCCTGCATGGCGCGTTTGACGCGGATCATATCGCGCGCCGGGATGCCTTCGGTGATGCAGACCACCAGTTCGAGTCCCGCGTCCACCCCTTCCAGCACAGCGTCGGCGGCAAATGCCGCCGGAACAAAAATGGCGGAGGCCGTGGCGCCGGTTTGTTTCACCGCCTCGGCCACGGTATCAAAGATGGGAACTTTTTTGCCGCCATGCTCGAAGATCTGGCCGCCCTTGCCGGGGGTGACGCCGGCGACGACTTGTGTGCCGTAATCTATCGAGAGTTGCGCGTGTTTCGCACCGAAGCTGCCGGTGATGCCCTGGATGAGAACTTTGGCGTCAGGTTTGACCAGAATGGACATGGGAATTTACGATTTTAGATTAAGGATTTACGATTGTTTCCGTTTATGAATGCAAATGCTGTTACCGTCGGGGTCAAAAATCATGGCCATATGGCAGACGGGCGTCTCGCACGATTCGATGCGGAATTTGACTTTGTGCTCGCGCAAGTGTTGGATGGCCGCTTCAAAATCCTCAACTTCCAGTGCGGCGGAGCAACCGTCGGGATTCGGCTTGAACATTCCCGGCGCACAGCCAATGGCCAATGCATACGGCCCAAACTCGTATTCCACCCACTTATCTTCAATCACGGTGGTGGGTTTCAGGCCCAGCACACCTTCGTAAAATTCGCGGGCGCGTTTGATATCCGTGACCGCATAACAACAAAATGCCAGTTCGATAACTTTGAGCATAATTTATTCCCCCTTGGGTTTACGGCTTAAAATTTGCCGGGGTTGGACCTGGTTGGTTTGGTTGCAGCAGGTTGTCTGGCGGGAACGAAAAGCAGTACCGTCCAGTTGCGGGTCCACCACGATCCGGAACGCCCCAGCGCATTGAGGCTTTTCAACCAGCGGGTTTGCAGGCGCAGGCTCCAGAGCCACCGCCGCGGCCGGGTCATTTCCTCCAGCAATCGCTCGCGCAACGCGATGCAATCCCGCTTTGTTCGTTCGTGTTGTCGAACCAGCTCAATCATTTGCTTCTGCAGTTCAATCAGCCGCCGGTACGGTTCCAAATCATCGGCCACGGGTTTTGCGAATTGAATTTCCGCTTCGCCTTGAGACCTCATGCCTTGAATCCCTTGAGTCATGGGTTGCCCGTCACCGCCTTTGCCACCTTTTGGGCCGCTTCGGCCATCGAATCCCCGGCGATGAGTTTTAAGCCGGATTCCGCCAGCGTTTTTTTGCCGGCTGCGACATTATTGCCCTCGAGGCGGACGACCAGCGGAATATTCAAATGTGTTTCCTTGACCGCCGCGACGATGCCGGTGGCGATGACATTGCAGTCCATGATCCCGCCGAAAATGTTCACCAGGATGCCCTTGACGTGCGGGTCCTGCAGAATGATTTTGAACGCGGCCGTCACCTGTTCCTTGCTCGCGCCGCCGCCCACATCAAGAAAATTTGCCGGCAATCCGCCGTAATGCTGGATGATGTCCATGGTCGCCATCGCGAGGCCGGCGCCGTTGACCAGGCAGGCAATGTTGCCGTCGAGCTTGATGTAATTCAGGTTGAACTTGCTGGCCTCAATTTCCAGCGGCGCTTCCTCATTCAAATCGCGCATGCCCTGAATGTCCGCGTGCCGGTAAAGCGCGTTGTCGTCGAGCGAAATCTTGGCGTCGAGCGCCACCACCGCTTCCTTGCCGCCCGGTGCTTCCACGATGCACATGGGATTGATTTCTACCAGCGACGCGTCGCATTCCCACCAGGTTCGGAAAACACCCGTCACAAATTTCACGCCGGCGTTGAACGCGTCGCCTTTGAGCCCCAGGGCGGCGGCAATTTTGCGCGCCTGGAACGGCATGATGCCGACGGCGGGATCGATCCATTCCTTGAAAATTTTCTCGGGCGTTTTGGCGGCAACTTCCTCGATGTCCATGCCGCCCTCGGTGCTGGCCATGATCAGCGGGCGGCCTGCGGCACGGTCGAGCAGCACCGCGAGGTAGAATTCTTTTTTGATTTTTGCGCCGCTGGCGAGCAGCAGTGTCTGCACCCGGCGGCCGTCCGGACCGGTTTGTTTGGTGATCAGAACGTTGCCAAGCATTTTCCCGGCAAGCGAAACCGCTTCGTCCACCGTCGCCGCCGCCTTGACCCCGCCTTGAAAGCCGCTGGTGAAAATGCCTTTGCCGCGTCCGCCGGCGTGGATTTGCGATTTGACGACCACCCGCGCGCTGCCGCCGGAGAAAATCTTCTCCGCGGCCGCGCGGACTTCCTCGAGGTTCCGGGCGGGGATCTCCAGCGGAACGGCGACCCCGTTTTGGGCGAGCAACTGTTTGGCCTGATACTCGTGAATGTTCATGTCCTGATAAAACCCGCCGCATTGAACGGGGATTGGCGCCGGAAATCAAACTTTTAAGCAAATTGTCGGAAGTTGGGTTTCAACCTGTCAGGCGATTGAAAACCGGGCGGAAAATTCAAAATCCCGGGATGCTATTTTTTGACAACCAGGGTCTGGTTCAACCAGTCCGCCAGCTTTTGCTGCCAGGCGGGGTCAAATTTTTTCCAGTCGGCAATGCGATGACCGGGGCCTTTCAGGAAATAAAGCTCATACGGCACACCCTTTTCCTTGAGCCGGGCTGCGAAATTGCGGGTTAAAGACGGAAGCACGGTCTTGTCCGAGTCGCCTTGCATGAGTAAAAACGGCGGCAGGCCGGATTCGACGTGGTTGATGGGCGACATTTGCCGGAGCAATTTCAAGGTTTCATCGTCCAGGGAGTCGCGGCCCAAAAGGTTTCGCATGGAAGGCCATTTCTCCAGGCTGCCGCGGTGTTGTGCGTCGGCCGCCAGATCGGTCGGTGGCGCCAGGCCCACGACGGCTTGGACGCGCGTGTCGGGCCTGGCCAGGGTGGCGGCCAGGCAGGCCAGATGCCCGCCCGCTGAATAACCCAGCAGGGCAATGTGATCCGGGTCGCCCTTGTATTCGCCCGCGTGGGCCTTCACCCAGCGGATTGCGGCCTGCACATCGTCAAAACCGTCGGGCCATTGATTGGCGGGGGCCAGGCGGTAATCAATTGAAAACCAGGTAAAATGATTGGCGGTCAACGCCTTCAGAGCAGGTGCGAAATCTCCTTTGCCACTTTTATTGCCGGTGCACCAGCCGCCGCCGTGGATGGCGATGACGACCGGGAAGGGCCCGGTGCCATCGGGCACATTCGCGTCGAGCAGCAAAGCATGGTTCCCCGCCTTGCCATATTCGATGTTGGTTTTAAGTGCGGCGCTGGCGACATTCGCGAACAAGGTCGCGGTCAGAAAAATCTCAATCACTGATCGGCAGTGGTTCATTTTGCCGCTTTCGGTGGGGCGAGCGTCCCCGCGAGCCGGGCTCGATGCGTCAAATCCCGCGTCCGCGGGAGGCGACGGCTCGTCAGTAGCCTCGCCCCACCAAACTGTGCCAATGCCGGCTGGTTCATGGTTTTGGGTCGGAAACGTCGTTGGTGGAAAGGGGGTTAAAATTCTTAGCGGGAAATTGGGCGAGGACGGATTGGGGATTCCAATCATCGGAACCACCCAGGACTTTTTCCACCGTGATGGCTGCGGCCTGACGGTCGGTCAGTGGACGCGCCCATTTTACCCGCGCCTGCGGATTCGCGCCGGGGCCGGTGCTGTTGAATTCGGCATAGCGCGCCGTCTTTTCACGCGCCGGATCCCGCCAATTATCCCAACCCACGGGCCGAACGACGCCGGACATTTCCGTGTTCAGGAACGTGACGCTCGCATAGGCCCGCCACGGCCGGCCCAGATAGGTCTTCACGTCCGGATTTTCACCCGCGATTTGACAATGCGAAAAAACATAGCCGAACGGATGGTCCGTGGGCGTCGAGGCGGCGGTGATGTAACCATTTCCCAGACAATGGATGTGGCAACGCTCGTAAAATTCCGTGGCACCGCCAAAAATAAAGTCCACCGCGCCGGCAATATAACAATTCTCGTAATAATGCCGCCCCCGGTCGCAGAATATCGTGTCCTGCCATCCGAGAAACCGGCAGTTGTCGAAAATGATGCGGTCGCCATCCAGTCGCACGGCCAGGGCCTGACCCTTGGGACCGGCAGAATTCTGGAACGTGAGGTTCTCCGCCACAAAATCGTCTGCGTCAATCACCGTTGAAGGCGTACGGAAGGTGCCGATGGGCTTGCCGTCCGGGCCGGGCAGATTTGCATGCAAATCGTAGGTCAACACCGTCCGCTCCGGGTCCTCGCCCACCAGACGGACGAAATGCTTTTCACGTTGGACGTAAATCAGCCCTTTATAAACGCCGGGCTTGATAAGAATCACGCACCAGTTGGCCGGGCTGGTGTTTTGCGGTGCGGCATCGATCGCGGCCTGCACGTTGGTGAACTGTCCGCTGCCGTCGGCCGCCACGACCAGTTCCGTTTTTGCCTCCGCGCCCGGGACCGTGAAGGGGAGCAGAGCCAGCGTGAGGTTCATGACCCCCTGGACTGAAAATAATGTCGGTTTCATGTTGATGGGTCCGCTGGGGCGCGAATGTGACGGGACCGCAAACCATTTGTCAAAATCATATTTCGCTTGAGCCGGAAGACGCTGGATTGCAGATTGCGTCATCGTGAGATTTTTTCTCGCCTCATTTTTTTTGGGCTGTGGGTTGATGCTGATCCAGGCCACACCGCACCGGTCGGAGGCCTTCCGCTTCAACGGCCAGGTTTATGTGCCCATCGGGGACTGGGCACGCGCGAATGGTTTGCATTGCGCCTGGTTGAAGCACGGTGATGAACTGGTCGCCACGAACCGGAGCACCCGCCTGGTTTTTGACGTGGATTCGCATTACGTGGGAATCAACGGCGTCCAGGTGGCCCTGTCGTTTCCCGTGGCGAATCAAAAGGGTGTGGTCCTGGTTGCGCAATTCGATCTCGACGCGGCCATCCGCCCGCTGCTGTTTCCGTCGCGGTACATTAAACCGACTGCCATCCGAACGATCTGTCTCGATCCCGGCCACGGCGGCAGGGACATCGGCAATCATGTGAGTTGGCATTACGAAAAAGTGTACACGCTGGCGCTGGCCGGGGAATTACGCAACCAGCTCAAAAAGGCCGGCTTCAATGTCATTCTGACACGCACCCGGGACACGTACGTCGAATTATCCGACCGGCCCGCGTTGGCGAACCAACGCGACGCGGATCTGTTTGTGAGTCTGCATTTCAACGCGACGCCAACCGGCAAAAGCGAAGTCGAAGGGCCGCAAACGTACTGCATCACGCCCGTCGGGGCCAGTTCGACCGACGCCCAGGGCGAGGGGAGCAATCACGGGCCGACCCCGGCCAATCGCCAGGAGGACGAAAGCCTGCTGTTCGCGTATCAAATCCAGAAAGCGCTCGTACAAAATTTGGGTGCGAATGACCGGGGCGTGCGGCGTGCCCGTTTCGCCGTGTTGCGCGACGCCCGGATGCCGGCGATTTTGATCGAAGGCGGTTACATGACGCATCCGTACGAGAGCAGAAAAATCTACAGTTCCGCCTATCGCCGGCAAATGGCGCAGGCGATTGTCAAAGGCATCCTGGCCTACCAAAAGCTGACGTTGCCGCCGCCTCCGGCCGTTTCACCTGCGATAAACCATCATCCGACAAAGCCCGTCGGTAAATCTTCCGCCAAACGTCCATCGCCGGGGAGAAAACACCCCTCGGTGAAATCCGCGGCGCAAGCCGGGTTTTGAAAAACAGGCCTGTCCGGGAGAAGTCCAAGCAGGTCCGCCAAGGCGCAGGAGTTTTGCATTCCCGGCGGGGAGGAAAATTTGTGACGGGTTCTGCTTGGCAAACGGGCCGTTCGTGGCTTAGCTGGTCGCCGTGAGCATTGTGACCAGGACCGGCGACCAGGGCACGACGGCGTTGATGTATGGCCGGCGCGTTCCCAAAAATCACCCGCGCGTCGAGGCTTACGGCACGGTGGACGAGTTGAACGCCGCGCTGGGTCTGGCCCGCGCGACGGCCGGGCAGGATTTTGTCCGTGAAAATCTGCTGGCAATTCAAAAAGACCTCGTGGTGTTGATGGGGGAGCTGGCGGTGTTGCCGCAGGACCTGCCGCGTTATGTGAAGGACGGTTATGCGGCGGTTACGCGCGGAATGACGGCAAAACTCGAGGCGCGGGTCCGGGAAATCGAGGCGCAAAACATCAGTTTTAAGGGCTGGGCGACGCCGGGCGCGACACTGAATTCCGCCGCCTTGGATGTGGCGCGAACGGTTTGCCGCCGGGCCGAACGGCGCGTCTGCGCGTTGCAGGAACCAGACGAACTGAAAAACGCTGAAATAATCGTTTACCTTAACCGCCTTTCCGACCTGCTGTGGCTGATGGCGCGTTGGGCGGAAACAAAGGGAAATCCGGCAAAAAGCTGAGTTTCACCCCTTGCGGAAGACGGTGAACAACTCGCCGCTGTTCTGGTGGATGGATTTGAGTTTAAACCGTTCGGCCTTGGCCAGACGTTTCAATCCACGGCCGTCTGCAATTGTCGGTGCGCGGCGGCCGCCAAACACTTTCGGCGAGATGGTGAGGTGAAGCTCATCCACCAGGCCCGCGCGGAACAGGGCCTCATTCAATTCGCCGCCGCCTTCGCAGAGCAATCGTTTCACCCGCCATTGCAGCCGCAACCACCGCAGCGCGGCCCTGAAATTGATTTCTGTCCGGCCGCATATTTTCACCACGTCAGCCAGCGCCTGCAGCTGCTTGAGCCGGCCTTGGTTGGCGCGGCGGGTGGTGAGGATAAGGATGGGCGAGAACCGATGCTGGAACACCTTCGCGCGGGGATTGACCGAACCGGAACGGCTGACAATCACGCGCAAATTAAATTCCGCCAGGCCGCGTTTGAGCCGCTGCCGCCGGAACTTTACCGGGCCGGGGCCGAGGTTGATGGGCGCGGAATCCACCGTGCGGGCGCCGGCCATCACTCCATCGGCCGTCGCCCGCAATTCGAGCAGGTGCTCATGATCCTGCGCGCTGGTGAACGACGACGCTGCGCGATTGCCCGTCGCAATTTTCCCGTCCGCCGTCATGGCCATGTTGACCAGCACGAAAGGCAATTTCGGTCTTTTGGATTTCGATTTTGAGTTCATCGGCGCTTCAACTATTGGCTCAAAAACTGAAACAAAACTTAAAGAATAAGCATGGCGTCGCCATAACTGTAAAAACGGTAACGTTCACGGATGGCTTCCGCATACACCGACAAAATCATTTCGCGTCCCCGTATTTCACCAGGCGCGGCGAAGGCGCTCACGAGCATCAGCAGGGTTGAGCGCGGCAGATGAAAGTTGGTCAGCAACCCGTCCACGATCTGAAACCGGAATGGCGGATGTATGAAAATGCGCGTTTTTCCTGCGTTTTTTACGATTTTTCCGCCATTTTGCGCCGCAACACTTTCCAGCACGCGCACGGTGGTCGTGCCGACGGCCAGGACGCGCCGTCCGGCAACCTTCGCTTCGTTCACCGCGTCCGCGGCGGCTTCATCCAGGGTAAAGCGTTCCTCGTGCATTCGATGCGCGGCAAGAACCTCGGTATGAACTGGCAGAAAGGTTCCGGCACCAACATGCAGCGTGACGAAACAAACCTGCACGCCCCGGTCGCGGATCTGTTGCAGCAATTCCGGCGTAAAGTGAAGTCCCGCGGTGGGTGCGGCCACCGAGCCATCGGCCCGGGCAAAGACGGTTTGATAACGCTCCCGGTCCTCGCGCATGTCGCCTGCGCTCGTTCGCCGGATGTACGGCGGCAGGGGGACTTTGCCGAGCCGTTCGAGTTCGCGGCGGAGGTCCGGCGAGCCGGAGAATTGCAGCCGCCGATGGCCTTCCTCGTTGGTTTCGAGAACCACGGCGTGGAGGTTGGCGGCGTTGCCATTTGCGTCGCGGAGAACGATTTGCGTGCCGACGCGGGCGCGTTTGGCGGGACGCAACATTGCCCACCAGTCATTTCCGGCATTTTCCTCCAGCAACAAAATTTCAAATTGGCCGCCGGAACGCGCGTTCCGGCCGCGCAGCCGCGCCGGAATGACACGCGAGTTATTCAACACCAACAGGTCCCCCGCGCGCAGGAATTCCAGGACGTCACGAAATCCCCGGTGTTCGACCTGCCCATTCCCGCGGTGCAACACCAACAGCCGTGATTCATCACGCCGGGGTGCGGGATGTTGCGCGATCCGTTCGGGTGGCAGGACAAAATCAAAATCAGCAGTTCGCATCGGGACTGAAACATAACAAGACCAGGACAAAGAAAACAGGATGACAATTTTCACCTGGATTCGGTCAAAATCAGGCTGTGAATAACTTCTGAATAACCCCAAAAATTTTAGGTGAATTTGTGTTGACTTGGGTGGGGTAAAGTGGTTAGAAATGGGTCGTTGTGGGAAGAAGTGGTCGTTTGGGTTTTCGTTGCGAATAAATGGGCAGCGCAAAAAACATAGAGCCGTCTTATTACAATTCGCGCTTTCGTCATGGCGTGGATGAGAAAAGACGTGTGCAAATCCCGGCCAAGTGGCGGCCGCAAAAGGCGGCGGCGGAGTTGACGCTCATCCTCTGGCCGCGGGAGGGGGTCGGGGCGTGCGTGCGCGTCCTGCCTCCGTCGCAGATGGCGAAGTTGATGCAGTCCATCGACGCCATGCCGAACAACGACCCGAAAAAGGTCGTGCTCAAACGCATCATCGGCAGTGATTCGGCGCAGGCGAGCGTGGACAAGGCCGGAAGGATCTGCCTCCCCGACGAAATGGCCCGCGGAGCGGGCATTAAAAACGATGCGGTGCTGGTCGGGTTGCTGGACCGCTTTGAGATTTGGAATCCGGAACGTTATGAAAAGGTTCAGGCGGCCGACGCCGCGTTGGCGCCCGATGCCTTCAAACTGATGGAATAAAAACTATGAATCTTGGAAAATTATTGGCGGCCGGAAAAAGCATCATCGGTGGCGGCGGGGAGATCTCCTATCGCATCAGCGACCGCGTCTATCTGCCAAAATTCATTTCACCGAAAAATCCGTTTGCCTCCGCCGTCAAGGCGGAGCCCGCGCCGAAGGCGGAAGCGGCGCCGGCGCCGACGCCAGGCGTGGTGCCGGCCAAAAAGGAGCTGGCGTTTGATGGGACCCGGACCCGAAAACTGCCCACTTTTCCGGCGGCCCGGTTCCGGAAAAAAACCTGGTTCAGCCGATTCAATCCAATTTCATTCTGGCGCGGCTCCCACACCCCGGCGCCACAAAAAGCGCAACGTCCCGTGCAGGCCGAGCTGTCCCTGGACCGGGTGAAAGTGGTGCATAACGATCTGACCGATGCCGATGTGGAGATTGTGCCAATCAAATCACGCACGGTGCCCGAGCTGGTGACGCCCATTGTGCCGCCGGCGCCTGGCGGAGATTCCTGGAGCCGGTTGAGCGCCAAATTTTTTGGAGCAAAACCAGCCTGAATTTTTAAATCCAATGCGCAGTGCCCGATTTCGTTCACAGACCGGTGATGGTGGCGGAGGTGCTGGACGCGCTGAAGCCCCGGCCGGGCGGCCGTTACGCCGACGGCACGGTCGGTGGGGCTGGACACGCAGCGAGCGTTTTGAGCGCGAGTTCGCCGACTGGATGGCTGTATGGGTGCGATCGCGATGGCGCCGCGGTTGAAGCGGCGCGCGCACGGCTGGCGGACTTTGCCGGGCGATTTGAGATCCGCCAGGGCAATTTTGCGGATTTGGCCGGGTGGATTCCGGCGGCGAGTTGTGACGGTGTGTTGCTGGATTTGGGCGTGAGTTCGCCCCAACTGGATTCGCCGGGGCGGGGATTCAGCTTCCAGCACGAAGGTCCGCTGGACATGCGGATGGACACGCGGCAATTGCTGACGGCGGCGGATTTGGTGAACGGTGCGAGCGCCGGCGAACTGGCGAGAATTTTTTGGGAATTCGGCGGTGAGCGCGATTCGCGGCGACTGGCCAAAGCCATGGTCCATGACCGCCAGCGGCAAAAGTTTGAAACGACGGGACAATTGGCGGATTTGCTGGAACGGCTCATACCGCGGCATGGAAAAAAGACGCATCCCGCGACGAAGATTTTTCAAGCGCTGCGGATTGCAGTGAATGATGAAATTGGCTCATTGAAACTGGGACTGGCGGCGGCGGTGAAGATATTGAAACCCGGTGGACGGCTGGCCGTCATCACGTTTCATTCGTTGGAAGACCGCGTGGTGAAGGGTTTCGGACGGGTCCGGGCGCGGGATTACACGGTCGCCGGCGGAGTGGATGTTCCGGAGCTGCGCGCGCCATGCGCGCCGGAATTGAAGTGGGTGACGCGCAAGGCCGTCAAGCCCGGCGAGGTTGAGCTGTTGGACAATCCGCGCAGCCGCAGTGCGCAGTTGAGAGTATTGGAAAAGTTGTGACGGCGGTGGGTAACCGCCCTGTGAAAATGGCAAAAAATCGAAGAAATCAGTCGGCGGCGATCCGGTTTGGTCCGGCGCTGAAGGCATTGTTTTTGTGCCTGTTGATTGCGGGGCTCGCGGTGGGCTATGTCTGGCAGAAAGGCCAGATTTTCCAGCTCGGCCGACAGATTACCGCCTGTGAAAGCCGTTTGGCGCATTTGCGCGATGAGAATCAAAGGTTGAGCGATCAGCTCGCGGTGCTGAATTCGCCGGTGATGCTGGATCAACGCGTGCACGAATTGAACCTGGGCCTGGTGCCGGCACAGCCCACCCAGGTTTACCGGTTGATCGAGGCGCCGCCGGGGGACGATTCGAGTCGCCGGCTTGCGGCGCGTCAGGATGGCGACCTGGCGCAATAACATAAAAATTTTGGCCGCCGCCCGTGACGCCGTCGGGTGAGGAACCGATCGCCGCGGGCGGTTGGCCATTTGGTAATGATCAAACGACTGCAATTGAGACGGATGCTGCTGTTGCTGGGGCTGCTGGGCCTGGCGTTTGCCGGTCTGGGGTACCGGCTGGTGGATTTGCAGTTGTTACGCCACGACGAATTGGCAGCCCTGGCGCAGCAAAACACGGGGCTGGAATATTTCCGCGAGCCGCGCCGGGGCAGCATCCTGGACACGCACGGCAATCTGCTGGCGACCAGCATCTTCGTGAAAACGGTCTGCGCCGACCCGGTTTTGATCGGCAACCAACAGGCGACCCTGGCACGCACGCTGGCCCCGCTGTTGCAGATGAGCGAGGCCGATTTGTATCAGCGATTGCTTCCCCGTGTGCGGCAGAACGAAAAAGGTGAGCTCGTTACGAACCGGTACGTGGTCTTGCGGCACAAGGTCAGGGATGAAACCTGGCAGAAGATTCAAACGGCGATGAGCCGGCTGTCCTTCGGCCCGAACGAGGCGGGATTTTCCAGGGACCAGCGCGCCTTCTGCCGCAACCTGCGGGCGCATGCGATTTTCACCAGTCCGGTGGATGATCAGTTGCGCGTGTATCCCAACGGTTCGCTCGCCGCGCACGTGCTGGGTTTCGTCGGCACGGATGAATTGTTGGTCGACGGCCAGCCGGTTTTCGAAACCTCGGGCCGCGACGGTATCGAATTGTCCTTGAATTCCGGGCTGAGCGGCGTGCCGGGCTGGCGCGTGACGGAAATGGACCGACGCCGCCAGGAACTGGTGGCCTTGCGGGATCAGGATGTGCAGCCACGGGACGGCTACAACGTGATGCTGACGATTGACGGCGTCATCCAGCACATTGTTGAAACCGCGCTGACCAACGCGATGGAAAAACACACGCCCATCAGCATCACCGGCATTGTCATCCGGCCGCAAACGGGCGAAATCCTGGCCATGGCGACCTTGCCCAATTTTGATCCAAATAATCCCGGGGCTTCCTCCGCCGACGCCCGCCGCGACCGGGTCATCAGTGACATCATGGAGCCCGGCTCGACCTTCAAAATCGTGGTGGTCTCGGGCGCCTTGAATGAAGGTGCGGTCCAGCTGACGGACACCTTCGATTGCGACCATGGCCATTTTGCCTATGGCGGGCGGGTGTTGCACGATCATGAGCCGTTCGACATTCTCACGACGGAAAGCATCATCACCAAGTCGTCGAACATCGGCGCGGCCAAGATCGGCATCCGGCTCGGAGAAGACCGGCTGTACGATTACGCGTGGGATTTTGGTTTCGGCCAGCGCACGGGCATCCCGCTGCCCGGCGAGGTGGGCGGCATCCTGCATCCGGTCAAGGATTGGAGCAAGGTGTCCATCGCCCAGATTCCGATGGGGCAGGGCGTGGCGGTGACGCGGTTGCAAATGGCGATCGCCATGTGCGCCATTGCCAACGGCGGCAATTTGATGCAACCGATGCTGGTCAGCCGCCTCGTGGATCGCAACGGCAGTGTCGTGGCGCAATACGCCCCGCAGGTGATTCGACAGGTCATCCATCCGGCCGCGGACAAATTGATGATTGAAGCGCTCAAAACCGTGGTTTCGCCGGAAGGCACAGCGCCGGAAGCCGCGTTGAAGGATTACGTGGTGGCGGGCAAGACCGGCACGGCACAGAAGGCCGGGCCGGCGGGGTACCTGCCGGGAAGATATTTTGCGTCGTTCATCGGATTTTTTCCGGCCGACAACCCGCAACTTTGCATTTCCGTGGTGATGGACGATCCCAAGGAAGGCTATTACGGCGGCCAGGTTTGCGGCCCGATTTTTCGGGAAATTGCCGAACGTTGTGCGAGCTATTTGAACATACCGCCGGATGAAAATGCGCCGGGACCCGGTTCGCCACCGCCCCTGGTCGCCGTGCGCGGTTTGAAATCGCCGGCCGCGCGGAATCCGTGACCGGCGTCGGGAATTTGCAGTGGAAACACGTTCTTTGAAATTTGCGGCCGAAGCCTGCGCTGCCAAACTGGAGCGCGGCTCCGGTGAAATTTCCATTCGGCGTGTCGGCACCGATTCGCGGCAGGCGCAGGCCGGGGATTTGTTTTTCGCCATCAAAGGCGAGCGGTTTGACGGCCATGATTTCGTAAACGAAGTGGCCGCCAAAGGGGTTGCCGCGGTGGTGGTGGAACGGACAAAAATTCCGAAGCCATTGCCGGAGTGCGGCGTGCTGGTCGTGGAGGACGCGCGCGCGGCGCTGGGCCGGCTGGCGGCGGCCTACCGGCGGGCATTTGACCTGCCGATGATTGCCGTGGGTGGTTCCAATGGCAAGACGACCGTCAAGGAACTGATGGCGGCGGTGCTCCGTCAAAAAATGGCGACGTTGTGGAGCGAGGCCAGCTTCAACAACGACATCGGCGTGCCGCTGACGCTGTTGCGCCTGGAAAAGTCGCATCAGGCCGCGGTGCTGGAAGCGGGCACGAATCATCCGGGCGAACTCGCGCCGCTGGTGAAAATGATTCAACCGGAATATGGCGTGATTACGAACATTGGCCGCGAGCATCTGGAATTTTTCGGCGAGGTCGCCGGCGTCGCGCTCGAAGAAGGCTGGCTGGCGGAACTTTTGCCGGCCGATGGCCGGCTCTTTGTCAACGGAGACAACGAATGGACGGAAACGATTGTCCGGCGCACCCAGGCAGCCGTGGTGCGCGTAGGCCTCGGTGAAAAGAATGACTGGCGGGTCAAGGGAATCCGGCTGGACAAAAGCGGTGCGACATTCCGGGTGGAAGCGCCGAAGGCCGAATTCAGCGGCGAGTACCGGGTGAACCTGTTGGGCCGCCATCAGGTCGTGAATGCGCTTTTTGCGGTCGCGGTCAGTGAGGAACTAGGCCTGGGCCGTCCCGCGGTGCGGGACGGCCTGGCCGAATGCAAACCGGCGAAAATGCGGATGCAATTTTGGGAAGCCGGCGGCGTGCGCGTGCTCGACGATGCCTACAATGCCAACGCGGATTCGATGGTGGCGGCGCTCGAAACGCTTTCCGCCCTGCCGTTGCAGGGCCGGCGCGTGGCGGTGCTCGGCGACATGGCCGAACTCGGCGCGCAGAGCGAGGCGGCGCATGCGGAAGTCGGCCGGCGGGCGGCGGAATTGGGCATCGGCCAGTTGTTTGCCATCGGCACCATGGCGCCGGTGGTGGCGGCGGCGGCGCGCGCTGCCGGGTTGAGCCGGGTGATTGAATTTGCCGATGTCGAGGCGGCGAAGCACGCCGTGAAAAATTTTTTGAAGTCCGGCGATGTGGTTTTGTTGAAGGCGTCACGCACGTCGCGCCTGGAACGCATCGCGGAAACATTGAAGTCGGAGCAGTCGTGAATCAAGGCAATGCTTTATTATTTGAGCCAGAAGTTGCTCGATTGGTCGGCGGGAACGCACTGGGCGGATCACCTCTCGGCCCTGCGGCTCTTTCGTTACATCACCGTGCGCAGTGCCGGGGCGGCGATCACGGCGCTGATTTTAAGCTGGTGGTTCGGCCCGAAAATCATCCACTGGCTGAAACAGTTGAAGTTCGGCCAGGATTACGCGGACAAGGCCGAAGCCGCCGGCGGTCTGGGCGCGCGCGTGCTCAGCAAAAAGGGCACGCCGACCATGGGCGGCATTTTGATTATCGCCGTACTGGTGTTTTCGACGATGCTCTGGGCGCAATGGAATGCGCAGGTCGAGCTGACCCTGCTCTCGGTGCTGGTGTTGTCGGGCCTGGGGTTTTACGACGATTACGCAAAAATCATTCAACAGAGCGGTGGTGGCACGCCGCCGCGGTTGAAATTGTGGGTGCAAATTTTACTGGCCGCCTTCATCGGCGTCTATTTGTGGCTGACGCCTTCAACCGGCAAACTGGTGACGGAAATTATGGTGCCGTTTTACAAATATCCGGTGGCGGTGAACGCGGGATGGATCGGCCTGCTGATTGTGGTGCTCGCGATTGTCGGGAGTTCGAACGCGGTGAATCTGACCGATGGTCTCGACGGCCTGGCGGTTGGCTGCACGCTAATCGTGGGGTTTGTGTTTTTATTCTTCACCTACCTGGCCGGCAACATCAAGGCCGCCGGCTATTTGCAGATTCCGTATGTGAACGGCGCCGGGGAGTTGACCGTCTTTTGCGCAGCGTTGATTGGCGCGGGGCTGGGATTTTTGTGGTTCAACTGCCATCCGGCGCAGGTATTCATGGGCGATACCGGCTCACTTCCGCTCGGCGGGGCGTTCGGCATCATCGCCGTGCTCATCCATCAGCCGTTTATATTGGTCATCGCCGGCGGGGTGTTTGTGATGGAGGCTGTTTCGGTCATTCTGCAAACCGGCTGGTTTCGTTTCACCCGGAAGCGTTATGGCGTCGGCCGGCGGATATTTTTAATGGCGCCGCTCCATCACCATTTCGAGAAAAAGGGCTGGTACGAGTCGCAGGTGGTGATGCGCTTTTACATCCTGTGCGTGCTCTTTGCCGTCGTCGCCCTGGCCACGCTGAAACTGAGATGAAGACGATGTCTGACTGGACTGAAAAAGAAATGAGACCGAGGCGCTTTGTTCCTTGCGCCGACGACGGTCTGTTGTTAAAACCATTGTCGTTAGCGGTGGGGCGCGCGGTGGCCCAAAAGGTGCTTTTTTCCAGCCGACGGCTTGAAACAAAGTTGTTTTTGAATAACCTGCATCGCAACGGCTTCAAGCGTAACATGATGAACACAAATGCTTTAAAACGCAGTGAAGTTTTTGAGAGGAAGACTTCATGGCGGGAAACTCAACAATCAACAAACCATCCTCATCACGAAAGGACGCAATCAGCGCCAAATCAATGAATAGTCCCAACCCATTCGTACCCCAAGGCTCCTTGTTGGAGCTGCAAAGCAAACGCCGTTCGCGCGTGAAGGTCGCCGTGTTCTGCGTGCTCGCGGTCAACGTGGTCGGCCTCATGGCCCTGCTCATGCAAGGTTGCAAGCGCGAACAGACCGAGGCGGAAAATCAGCCGACCCTCGACACCAACGAGACGGAAATGATGAACACCAATCCGCCGCCGGTGGAAGCGTCCAATCCGCCGGTCCAGCCGCCGCCGGCGATGACTCCGCCGCCCGTGGCGCCGGAAGCCGCCGGGTCGGAATACGTCGTGGTCAAGGGCGATTCGCTTTGGAGAATCGCCAAGAAGAATGGCGTAACGGTCAAGGCGATTGAAGCGGCCAACCCCGGCCTGGATCCCGCCCGATTGAAGGTGGGTCAGAAACTGACCCTCCCGGGCGCCACCAGCGCGGCCGCGCCGGCTACCGACCAGGCCGCTTCGTCCGGCATGGGCGGGGGAGAGGAAATCTATATCGTCAAGTCGGGTGACACGCTGTCGAAGATCGCCAAACGTTACGGCACGACCGTCCGGGCGATTGAATCTGCAAACGGCCTGTCCACCACGCATATCAAAGTTGGCGAGAAGCTGAAGATTCCGGCGAAGGCCGAAGCCGCGCCGGCCGCATCCACGCCGGTTGCCGCGCCGCCGGCCACGGGCACGACGCCGACATCGGATAACAGTACGTCAGGTGCGCAATAGCCGGCACAAAGGGTGTCTGGCGTTGATGGACACGTTGAAATGAAGTTCGCCGTCACGACTTTGGCGTGTTGCGTTGCCGCCCTGCTGGCGCTGGGGCTGGTGATGCTTTACAGCTCAAGCATGAGCCAGGTGGGCGCTCACTATCTGATGCTGCAACTGATCTGGTGCGCGTTCGGCTTTGTGCTCTGCGTGGCGGCGACCACGCTCGACTATCGCTGGCTTAAAAAAGCCGCGTGGCCGTTGTTCCTCATCGCCCTGGCCATGCTCGTGCTGGTGCTGCTGCCGTTGCCGCACGGCATCACCAAAAGGATCAACGGCGCACATCGCTGGCTCATCCTGCCCGGGATGCGCCTGCAACCGTCCGAGTTCGCGAAGCTCGCCCTCGTCATCATGCTCGCCTGGTATTGCGAGCGCAGCCAGCGGCACATGCACACCTGGAACCGCGGCGTGGTTTTTCCGGGTCTGATCATCGCCTCGGTCCTCGGCCTGGTTTTTGTTGAACCGGACCGCGGCTCGACCATCCTGCTGGCGGCCGTCGGTGGCGCGCTGCTGTTGCTGGCCGGGGCCCGTTGGAAATATTTCGTTCCCCCCGTCGTCGTGGGTGCGCTCGCGCTGGTCGTCTCCATTTTGCACGATCCGATGCGCCTGAAGCGCGTCTTCAGTTGGTGGGATTTGGAACAGCACAAGGATGGCGTGGGTTATCAGGCTTATCAGGCCATGATCGCGCTCGGTTCCGGCGGCTGGACCGGCCTCGGCCTGGGCAACGGCCGTCAAAAACTCGGCTTTGTCCCCGAAGACCACACCGATTTCATCCTCTCCATTATTGGTGAAGAATTGGGTCTGATGGCGACCCTGTTCATTTTGCTCGCGTTCGTCATCATCGTGATTTGTGGCATTTACATTGCCCTCAACGCGCGGGATCAGTTCGGCTTTTTGCTGGGATCGGGCCTGACGCTGCTAATCGGTCTGCAGGCCGCGATCAACATCGGCGTGGTCACCAGCGCGCTGCCGAACAAGGGCCTGCCGCTGCCGTTCATCAGCTACGGCGGCTCGAACCTGATGGCCATGCTGACGTGTGTGGGAATCTTATTCAGTATCGCGCGCCACGCCCAGGCGCGTGAGAAAATCCCCGGCTCAGCCATCCGCACCGACGAACTTCCCTCCGCCCAACCCACATGACCCAGCCCGGAGCCAAAACGCCCTTCGTCGCCATCGCGTGCGGCGGCACGGGCGGGCATCTCTTTCCGGGCCTGGCCGTCGCCGGCGAATTGAAAAAGCGCGGCTGCCAGACGGCACTGCTCATTTCGCCCAAGGATATTGACCAGCAGGCCGTGAAAACCGCGCGCGACGCGGAAATTTTCACGCTTCCGGCGGTCGGCCTGCAAAATCGGAACTATTTTTCCTTCGCCGGCAGCTTTGTAAAATCATGGTTCGCCGCCCGGAAGATTTTCCGCCGGAATCCACCCGACGCGGTCCTGGCGATGGGTGGGTTCACCAGCGCGCCGCCGGTCCTGGCGGCAAAAAGGTTTGGCGCCAGAACCTTTCTGCACGAGTCCAACACCGTTCCCGGCCGCGCCAACCGGTTCCTGGCGCGTTTTGTGGACGAAGCGTTCGTCGGCTTTCCCGAAACGGCTTCGCGCTTGCGCGTGCGCAAAGTCACCCGCACGGGTACGCCGGTCCGTCCGCAGTTTTCAATGGAGCAAGACTCCGTTGAGCCCAAATCCCGGCCATGCCGCACCGCGCTTGGCCTTGAGGCCCAGCGGCCCACGATTCTGGTCATGGGTGGCAGTCAGGGTGCCAGTGGCATCAACGACATCATTCTGGCCGCCCTGCCTTTGCTTGCCCGTCGTCATTCCACCTGGCAATGGCTGCACCTGACGGGCGCGGCTCAATTTGAAAGGGTTAAAGCAGCCTACGCCACGAGTGGCATCAAAGCCGTGGTGAGCCCATTCCTTGCGGAAATGGACCTGGCACTGGGCGCGGCCACCGTGGCCGTGAGCCGGGCCGGCGCTTCGTCGCTGGCCGAAATTGCGGCGATGCGCCTGCCGTCGCTGCTCGTGCCGTTTCCCGCCGCGGCGGACAATCATCAATTCCACAATGCGCGCGCTTTCGAAGCCACCGGCGCGGCCCGGTTGCTCGAACAGGAAAGCGCCACGCCGGAAAAGGTGGCGGCCATCCTGCGTGACTTGGCCGAAAATGCAGCCGCCCGCGCCGCCATGCAGTCCGCCCTTGCCCCATGGCACGCGCCCCGGGCCGCGGAAAAAATCGCCGAAAACATTTTGAGCGCGTGCCGGAGTTCAAGCTTGAGCCTGCCGACAGCGAACCGGCTGGAGCCGGAACTCCAATCCCCGCGCTCCGGCGAGCCGAGGCAGGAACACGATTGCGCCGCATGAACGCGACCGAAACCATTCTGGCAATGCCCGCGCAAAACAAAAACGATTTGACCGGCGAACTGGCCGGGCACGTTTCGCGGGCGGCCGTGGTTCGGCGCGATGAACCGATGGCCAGTCACACCCTGCTGCGCGTCGGCGGGCCGGCGGATGTTTATGTGGAACCGGCTTCGGAGGCGGATGTGGCAGGGGTCCTGAAGTTTTGCGGCGCGCACGGTGTGCCGCTTTTTGTGATGGGCCGCGGCTCGAATTTGCTGGTGCGCGACGGCGGTTTTCGCGGCGTGATCATTTGCCTGGCGCACGCGCATTTCGACCGGATTGAAGTGGACGGCGAACGCCTGCGCTGCGGGGCGGGCGCGAAATTGAAGAACGTGGCCGTGGAAGCGAAGCGAAACGGTTTGAGCGGCGTGGAATTTCTCGAAGGCATTCCGGGCAGTGTCGGCGGCGCGCTGCGCATGAACGCCGGGGCGATGGGCGGCCAGACGTTCGATGTCGTCGAGTCGGTCCGGTTGATGGATTATGGCGGCGACGTCCGCGAACTCGCGCCGAAGGAAATGGCGGTGGCCTATCGCAGTTGCGCCACGCTGAAGAATCACATTGCGCTGGCGGCGGTGTTCAAATGCAAACGGGCGCCGCGCGCGGAGATCGAAGCCCGCATGAAAATGTTCAGCGAAAGGCGTTGGGCCTCGCAACCCGCCGCGCCCAGCGCCGGATGTATCTTTAAAAATCCCGCGCAAATTCCGGCGGGAAAACTGGTGGACGAACTGGGCTTGAAAGGCACGCGGGTCGGCGGTGCGGTGGTTTCGGCCGAACACGGCAATTTCATTGTGAACGGCGGTTCGGCCACGGCGCGCAACGTATTGGATTTGATTGACTTGCTTAGGCAGCGCGCGAAAACTGAACGCGGAATCGAGCTGCAAACGGAAGTTGAAATCATCGGTGAGGTATGAGCATCAAACTTAAAATTGCGGTGATGCTGGGCGGCCCCAGTGCCGAACGCAAGGTGTCACTGCGTTCCGGGACGGCGGTGGCGAAAGCGTTGCGCTCGCTCGGCCACGAAGTTTATGAGGTGGACCCTTTTCACGGCGCCTTCGATTTGCCGCCGGGAATGGACGTGGTGCTTCTGGCGTTGCACGGTACTTATGGCGAGGACGGCACCGTGCAGCAGCGCCTGGACGAGCTGGGCGAGACTTATACGGGCTGCGACGCCGAGGCGAGCCGCATCGCCTTCGACAAGGTATTGACGAAACAGCGTTGCGTCGAAGCGGGAATTCCGACGCCGAAATATTTGGTCGTGACTTCGGCCAAAACGCCCTGGCCAAAGGGCTGGCAGCCGCCGTTGGTGGCCAAGCCGGTGCGCCAGGGGTCGAGCGTCGGATTACAGTTTGTGGAACGGGTCGAGGATTGGCAAAATGCGCTGGCCGCGGCGTTGAAGTTTGATTCGGAAGTTTTGGTTGAGGAAAAAATTGTGGGACGCGAATGCACGGTGGGCATTCTGGCGGACGAAGCGCTGCCGGTGGTGGAAGTCCGGCCCAAGGTTGGCAGTTACGATTATCGCAACAAATACACGGCCGGTTGCACGGAGTATTTTTGCCCGGCGTCCTTCGATGCGGCCACGACCCGGCGGATTCAGGACGTCGCGCTGGGTGCGTTCAAGGCCGTGGGCGGGCGCGATTATGCGCGGGTGGACGTGATGGTGCGGGCCAACGGCGAACCGGTGGTGCTCGAGGTCAATACCCTGCCGGGCATGACGGAAACAAGCCTGCTGCCGAAGGCGGCGGCGGCGGCGGGATTGAATTACGCGCAGCTTTGCCAGCGCATGGTGGACCTGGCGCTGCAACGGACGCAAATGGCCCACCACGATTAACCGATTTAACGCATTTAACCTGTCTGACTATGTGGTTCAGGCGCGAACAAAAAAACCGGCGATTGAGCCATAAGTACGTGCTCGACGTGAAATTGCGTTCACGGCAGGTGCGGGCGACGCGCCTGCGGCTGGGGGCCGTCGCGCTGGCCGTCACGTTCGGCACGGTGTTCGGTCTCTATCTGCTCTGGCGGACCGGCGAGTGGACGCTCAATAGATTGGTCTATGAAAACTCCGAATTTTCCATCCGCCGCGTTGACGTGCAAACGGACGGGATGATTTCGCCGGACCAATTACGCCGGTGGTCAGGCGTGAAGCCGGGCGACAATTTGATGGCGCTGGACCTGGCGTCGGTGAAACGGAATCTGGAGCTGGTTTCGACGGTTCGTTCCGTCTCGGTCGAGCGCGTGTTGCCCGGCCTGTTGCGCATTCGGGTGACCGAGCGCCAGCCGGTCGCGCAAGTGGACGTGCCGCGGGCCGGCGCGGCCGGCGGCATCGAGGTGACGGTGTATCAGCTCGACGCGGATGGTTACGTCATGCAGCCGCTCGACCCCCGGTTGTGTGTGATCCCGCTGGCGCAGGTCCGGGACCAATTGCCGGTGATCGTGGGTTTGAATGTATATCAGTTGCAGCCGGGCCAGCGGGTGGAATCGCCGCAGGTGCTGGCGGCCTTGCAGTTGCTCGGCACCTTCAACCGTTCGGTGATGACCGGGCTGGTGAACCTGCGGCGCATTGACGTGTCGTCGCCGGGGGTGGTCGTGGCGACCACGGACCAGGGCGGCGAAATTACTTTTGGTCTCGACAATCTGGATCAACAACTGCGACGCTGGCGCGAGATTTACGATTTGGGACAACGCATGAACAGGGCGATTGCGTCGGTCAATCTGGCGGTTTCCAACAACGTGCCGGTTCGTTGGATGGAAGCCGTGGCGGTGCCGGCCAGTCTGCCCGTCCATAACAACCCACCACCCGTTCGGAGGAAAAATGTTTGATGATTCATCCATCATTGTCGGTCTGGAAATCGGCACGTCGAAGGTCTGCGCCGTCGTAGGCGAGCAGGGCGCCGACGGCGCGCTGAACATCATCGGCCTTGGCCAGGCCCGCTCGCGCGGCGTGCGCAAAGGCGAGATTGCGGACACGGCCCAGGCCGAGGAGGACGTGCGCAACGCCATCGTCGAGGCCGAACAGATGGCCGATGTCGAGATCCGCAACGTCTATCTCGGGGTGACCGGCGGCCACATCCGCGGCTTCAACAATCGCGGCGTGCATCCGGTGGTCTCCGCCGACCGCGAAATTTCCGAAGACGACGTGCAGGACGTCATCAAGAACGCGAAAGCGATCAATTTGCCCACGGAAAACAACGTCGTTCACGCCATCCGCCAGCACTTTTTCGTGGACGGCCAGGACGGGGTGATCAATCCGGTCGGCATGCTCGGGTCGCGCCTGGAAGTGGACGTCCACGTGGTCCACGGCAACACCAATCGCCTGCAAAACGCCATCCGGCTCGTGAAAGGGCTGCAACTGGAGGTGGACGAAATCGTCTTCAACGGTCTCGCTTCGTCGCTCGCGCTGCTGACCGGCGAGCAAAAGGAGCTGGGCGCGCTGGTCATTGACATCGGCGGCGGCACGACCGATTACGTCGTGTACGCCGGCGGCGTGATTCGCCATACCGGCGTGCTCGCGGTGGGCGGCGACCACGTTTCCAATGATTTGGCTTACGGTTTGAAAGTGCCGTTGAGCCGGGCGGAAAAACTGAAGCTCGAGCAAGGCTCCGCCGTGCTGGATGAGAAAATCAAGGGCCAGACCGTCACCATCACCAACGAACTCGGCCTGCCGCTCAAGACCGTCAACGTCGAGCATCTCCAGCGCATCATGTCGCTGCGACTGGAGGAAATTTTCCAGTTGGTCGCCCAGGATGTGGAACAGGCCGGGCTGTTTGATTTTTTGCGCGCGGGCGTTTTTCTCGGCGGCGGCGGCGCGCGGATTCCGCACATTGCCGGACTCGCCGAGCACGTCCTGCAAATGCCGGTTTCCATCGGCCAGACCAATTCCATTAGCGGCCTCAAATCCGCGCTCGACCAGCCGGAATTTTTCACCGCCATCGGCCTGGTCAGATTTGGTTCGTTCAAGACGCGTAAACGCGAAAGCAAATCGTCCTTGGCGCAGGATATCAAAGGCACGCTGCGCCGTTTTCTGCAACGACCCTGAATTCCCTCCTGCCATGAAAACCAAAACCGAAACTCCCGCCGCGATGCTTGAACCTACCGGAATCCGTGCGGCAAAAATCATAGGCGTCGGCAGCGCCGGCGTCAGCTTGCTGGAGGTGATGCGCCGGGAGGAGTTCACCGGCGCGGGTTTCGTGGCGGTCAACACCGATGCGACGTCGCTCGCCGGTTCGACGGTCGCCCTGAAAATTCATCTCGAAACCAGGCTGCTGCGCGGTCTGGGCACCGGGGGTGACCCCGAACGCGGTCGCGCGATTGCCGAGGAACAATTCGCCACGCTCAAAACGGCCTGTGAAGGCGCGGACGTGATTTTTATTGTCGCCGGTCTGGGCGGCGGCGCGGGCAGCGGGATTACGCCCGTGCTGGCGCGGGCGGCCAGGGAAACCGGGGCGCTCGTGCTGGCCTTTGTGACGCTGCCGTTTGTGTGCGAAGGCAACCGCCGCCAGCTACAGGCGCAGCAAAGCCTGGAACAGCTCCGGGCGGTCGCCGACGGCGTGATTTGCCTCCCGTGCCAGAAAACGTTCAAGTTGATTGACGAAAACACCAGCGTGCTCGACACGTTCCGGATTACCGGCGAATTGTTGGTCCAGGGCGTGCGGGGCGTGTGGCGGTTGCTCACGCGGCCCGGCTTGATCCAGATTCACTTTGACGATTTGTGCGCGCTGGTGCGCAACCGTCATTCCGAAAGCGCGTTTGCTTCCGTGGAAGCCTCCGGCCCGGCGCGTTCGCGCGAAGTGGTGGAAAAATTGCTCAACCATCCGTTGCTGGAGGAAGGCCGCGTGCTGGCGGAATCCGAGGCCGTGCTGGTGAGCATGTTGGGCAGCAAGGATTTGACAATGGCCGAGGTGAACCGGGTGATGGAACAAATCAACCGTCACTGCGAACGCGCCCATGTCATCATGGGTGCGGCCGTGGATGAAGCGATGAAAACCCGTCTCTCCGTAACCCTGATCGCGGCGCGGCAAAATCCCGATGCGAAGACCGAGGCGCAGAGCAGCGCGCCGTCCTCGACGGAGTGCGCGGACATGTCCGCGTCCCGGAATGCGGGACGGCGGCATGCCGCCGCAGTTCCAGGCGACAGTGCGCCGCAATCCGGGCTCAGCATGGAACAACGCGAGCAGGTGCTGGCCCGGCATAACAGCGGGCGCACCCGGAAGGCAATTGCCAGGATGCGCCAGGCCCAGTTGCCGCTGGCGATCATTTCCAAAGGCCGATTCGACAAGAGCGAGCCGACCATTCACAAAGGCGAAGACCTGGATATTCCGACTTACATCCGTCGCGGCGTGGCGCTGAATTGATTTGCGGATTTGCGGAGAAGGGAACACGGGGCCGCAATGTCCGCGAAACCATAAGGTTTCAACCTTTAAACTTCGATTTCTCCTGCTGTCGGCAACGGGTGCTGGCCGGAACAACTGCCATTTTCCCGGTCCCATCATCAAACTGTGCCTCCAGAGATAATGGATTTGGCCCACTGGCGAGACAACGCACCATGAACGCGCGGAACGGACTCGCCGCAGGCGTTTGGGCCAGCCGACAGGCAGAGCACTGTCTCCCGACGAATCCCGTGCTCCGGCGTTGCCTCCGCGCAACCTTCCCTGAAGTGATTCTTTAACCGGTTAACGCCGCGACATAAACAGACGCAGCACATACCAAAGCATCAGCGCGATGGAAGCGAAAAGTTCCAACGCGGCCGCGACGTAACGATCTTCCGAATAGTGGTACAGGATGTTCGAGGTGTCATAAAGGATTGCGCCGCCAGCCAGGGCAACCATCGCCACGCTAAAATAAGTACCCAGCTCGAATCCGAAGAGCACGCCGGAAACGATGAGGATTAGCGCCGTGACACCGCCCCAGCAGAGAATGCCACGCAGAAATGAGAAGTCTTTCCGCGTATAGAAAGCCACCAAGGAAAGCCCGACGAACGCCAGAAACGTTACTGTTGCCGCACTGGTGATGGCGCCGGGCGCGAATTTGTCCGCCAGGTAAAGCAACGGAACAAAGATGATGGCCTCGGCAACCACGTAGCCGGCCAGGGCGCCATATTGTGCGGCCGGGGAAGTTGCGCTGTGCGCGACGTGCCGGGCCAACCACGAAATGACGACAAAGCCACCGAGCACCGCCAGCCACGAAACGCTCAATAAAGCCGCAGCAATGGTTTCCGCCAGGCCAGTTTTGAACAGAAATATTTCAAGCAGGACAAAAGCTGTGATGGCGGAGAACAAATGCGTGTATGCGCGCGATATGAATTTACCGCGCGCATTTTCATCAAGTTCCCCGACGGACACGGATGGTTGATAGGATTCTGTATTCATAGGTTAGGCCGCTTTCAGCAAGATACATTCCACGCGGCAATGCGCTCCGCCGCGTCCAGAAACCGGACGTTGGGTGTTTATTGTGCCCATCTACTTGATATCGCGCTGGCCTTTGCGGGCAAGTTCAACGCCAGCAAGGTGGTCACCGGCATTTCTCCGACGGCACGTGGAATTGACCTCAATAATTCTTCGACCAGGCGTTCAACACGCCGTTGGTGTCGAACGTCAATTGCAGATATTGGTCGTTCAAGCCAACGTTGATGTTCGGGCCCACCCCGAAGTCGTTATTCATGCCGTTGTTGGGCAGGGCGGCAGGGGCACTGGGCTGGCGAAACCATTTGAGCACTGTCGCGCCGTTGCTGAGGCGGGCTTGCCGGTTCGGAGGGCCGAGTTCGTTGACGGCTTGCGCGTAGGTGTAATGCCCGACGCGACTGTTCCAATCCACCGGCGGGACCGTGGCGCAACCGGTGATGAAGGCAAAGGTAAAGAACACAGCAGCCAGCCAGAAGCCGTTCACGGTCAAGTTCATCTTCATGGAAATAATTTAATCGAATCCCGGCCCCCTGCCAACGATGTTTGATTTTCCGGTTTCCCGCGGCTTCCCCGCTTTATTGCGCCGGTTTGAAGGTGCGAACATATTTTGCCAGCGCTTCAATCTCTGAGGGGGACAATTTCTTCTCAAAAGCGGGCATCACACTTGGCCCGGTTTTGATGGCGTTGAGAATCTGCCCGTCCGTGGTGTCGGCCTGCCACTTCGGGTCGGTGAGATTCTGAGCGCCGACGAGCCAGCCATGGAAGGTATGGGCGCGTCCGTTTTTGCCGTGGCAGGTGGCGCAATTTTCCGCGAACAAGCCGCGGGCATCAATTTTGTCGGCCGGATAATTTGCCTGCTGAACCGTCAAGGGACCGGTGGAGGCGCAGCCGGAAATCAGGAAGAGAAATCCTGAAATGACGCCCGACAAAAAAACCGAGGCAATTTTGCTTTTCATGTTTTGGCACCTCCGGAAAATGTTCGCTTCACCGCAGCGGCGACTCGGCAGAGCGCCGCTGGTTTCAGAAAGGGAAAAGGTCCGGCTGGCTGCCGGAAGCTGCTGCGGTTGCTTTGCGGAGATTTCATGCTTAATAATTCTTTGACCACGCGGCGAGCACGTTGTTGGTGCCGAAGGTCCGGGTCAACACCCGGTCTCTGTAACCTGTCCCGACCGTCTGGCCGACGCCAAAGCCGGTGTTGCCGCCCACGAAGCCCGTGCCGACGCTGAAACTGGTGCCCCCTTCGCGGTGCGTAATCCATTCCGCCACGGTTCTGCCGTCGCTCAACTTAGCCTGCTTGTCCGGCGGACCAATTTCGGTCACTGCCTGGTCAAAGGTATAGGTGCCGACACGGCCGCTCCAATCAATCGGTTTTGTGGTCGCACAGCCGGCGACGACCAGGGCGGCAAACGCCAAAGTCACAAGCAATGACCAGGTTGCGGCCAGGTCCGTTTTCATAGCCTCAATTTAACTCCGCAGCAAGGAAGTGCAATGATGTTTGCGGGCGGATCAATTTGCGCCTGGCGAAGCGCGCAGCGACGCTCCGCGCTCCAATGAAACCGGCTCACTGCGCGGATGTTTATCCCAGCAGCAGGAGGATCGCCACGCCGACGACGGTGGTCAGCAGCGTCACCGGGATGCCGATTTTCGCATAATCCCAAAAGCCGATCTTGATGTGCTGGCGCGCGGATTCGACGACGATGATGTTGGCGACGGAACCGAGGATGGTGAGGTTGCCGGCGAAGGTGGTGGCCAGCGCCATGACCTTCCACATGAGTTCGGGTTTGGCAAAATCGGGAATCCATTTCCCGGCCACCAGCACGAACGGCACGTTGGAAAAAACATTGGAACCGGCGACCGAAAACCACGCCAGGTTCCAAGCCTGGGTTCCGGCACTCGAACCGAAAAGTCCGCGCAGATGATTGTAAATCTGGTCCGGCAGGCCGGTGCTGTTAAGTCCTTCCACAACCACAAAGAGGCCGGCGAAGAAAAAAAGCAGGTTCCAATCCACGAGTTTGAAGACGGCGTGGGTGTCGCGGCGGGCAATCACCATGACCAGCGTCGCGCCCGCCAGCGCCGTCCAGGAGAGATTGAATCCGGCTACAAATCCCGCAAACACCAGCACCAGCACGCCGACGGTCAGCGCGATAAGCCTCCGGTCCAGCGGACGTCGGGGTACTTCGGTTGTTTGAATCGAAACGGCGCGAAGGTTCTTGCGGAAGGCAAAACTCAGGATGGCGATTTCAACCGCCAGGCCGGCGAGGGAAGCCGGCAGGAGTGACAGGGAAAAACTGGTGAAAGAAATTTTTGACAGATGGCCAATAATCATGTTTTGCGGATTGCCGACGAGCGTGCAGGCGCTGCCGATGTTGGCACTCATCGCCAGGGCCAGCAAATAAGGCAGCAGCGGCAACCGCCCGCGTACCACAACGGCGACGACCAGCGGAGTCAACATCAGGCAAATCGTGTCGTTCACCAGCAGCGCGGACAGGACGCTGGCCGTGAGCGTGAGGTATAAAAGCAAGCGCTGCGGCGTTTTGGCGACCCGCAACACCCAGTCTGCCGTCCACTCAAAAAAGCCGGCGAGATAAAGATACGCCGAGATGAGGCTCATGCCGAGTAACAACACCAGCGTGTCGTAATCCACGGCCCGGTAGGCCTGTTCGGGCGTGAGGATGCCGCACGCAATCATCAGCACGGTGCCGAGCAGCGCGGCAGCGGGCCGATTCAAGGGCAGAATGTGCAACTGCCGCCCGCTGAGCAGCAGATAGGTCAGCGCAAAAATTGCGAGAGCAACGATTTCCTTGGAATGCATGGAAAATGTTATCGATCCTGGAAATCGGACTTCGGAGCCGCAAATCGCAATCCTGTAGCGCGGGCGTCCTCGCCTGCGAGTTCACCCGGCGTCTCGCCGGGTGTGTCTGCTGGCGGCGAGCCGCCGCCGCAACCCGCAGTCGGGACGACAGCGTTACGAGCCGGTTTGCGGGCAGCAAGTCTCCTTGCCATCACGGTTCCTTGCGGGGGAAAAGCGGTGACGGTTCGCCGATTTTGTGGCCGGGCGGCAACCCACCCCAGGCGGCCCCGGAGAATTTATCCGGCACGCCGGTCAAACCGAGTTGCGTGTAAATCTTCGTTGCCGTGCCGGGCAGGAATGGCCAGAGCAAAACCGCGAGTACCCGGCAGGTTTCAGCGAGGTTGTAGAGTACTTCGTCGAGCCGCTGAGCCTGGGCAGGGTCTTTGGCGAGCTTGAACGGCGCGGTTTGGTCAACGTACTGATTCGCTCGCGAGATGAGCGACCAGATGCTTTGCAGCGCGTCCTGGAGCCGATTCTGATTCAGCCAGGCGCGGGTTTCATCGGCCGCTTTCCCGGCGGCGGCGGCAAGTTCGTCGTGTATCGCCGGCACGACGCCGTTGCGATAACGCTTGAGCATCGAGAGCGAGCGATTGACGAGGTTGCCAAGACCGTTCGCCAGTTCGGCCTGATAACGCGATCTGAAACCGGCGTCGGTCCAGTTGCCATCCGGGCCGATGTCGAGTTCGCGCACAACATAAAACCGGAAGGCATCCAGGCCCCATTCGGCAATGACCGCAATGGGATCAACAATGTTGCCGGTGCTCTTGCTGATTTTCGCGCCGTCCTTTTGCCACCAGCCGTGAACCAGAAGCTGTTTCGGCAGCGGCAGGCCCATGGCCTTGAGCATGATCGGCCAGAACACGGCGTGAAATTTCAAGATGTCCTTGCCGATGACGTGGAGGTCGGCGGGCCACAAAGACAGTTGAGAGTTGAGAGTTGAAAGTTGAGAGTCGGAAGCAGATAAAATGGTTGGATCCCCGTGGGCGGCGGGGATGCTGATGTAATTGACGAGGGCATCGAACCAGACGTAGGTGACGAAATCCTGGTCGAAGGGCAGGGGAATGCCCCAGTTCAACCGCGCCGCCGGGCGTGAAATGCAGAGGTCTTCGAGCGTGTTATTTTTGAGAAAGCCGAGCACCTCATTGCGCCGGTAATCTGGCTGGACGAACGATGGATTGGTTTCGAGGTAATCGATCAGCCACTGCTGATGGTCGCGCAACTTGAACCAATAATTGCTTTCTTCCAATTCGATCACTTCGCCGTAAGCCGGATCAAATGTGCCATCCGGCAACCGGTCTTTGTCCGTCAAAAATGTTTCCTCTTTTGTCGAGTAAAAGCCCTTGTAGGTCTTCCGGTAAAATTGTCCGGCGGCGTGGAGTTTGGCCAGGATGGCCTGGACGAATTGCTTGTGCCGCGGATCGGTGGTGCGGACAAAATCGTCGTGGGTCAGTTCCAGTTTCTTCGCAAACGCCTGCCAATCGGCCGCCAGTTCGTCGCAATAGGCCTGCGGCGATTTGCCTTCCGCCTGCGCGGCCTGCTGGACTTTCTGGCCGTGTTCATCGAGCCCGGTCAGAAAGAAAACCTCCTGACCGAGACTGCGCCGCGAGCGCGCGATCACGTCGGCGACGATTTTTTCGTAAGCGTGGCCGAGGTGGGGCTGGCCGTTCACGTAATCAATCGCGGTGGTGATGAAAAACCGTTTGTTCATTGAAAAACCAGTGTGGCGGACGGAGTCGGTGTTGGCAATAACGGGAATAAACCCGGCTTTGGACGCCGTGCGTACGGCAAAAGCGTTTGACGGGGAACGAGATTATGCTAATGTCTGTAAAAACAGAAATGAAACTTGATTCGATCGTTGAGAAACTGGTTTTGCACTGGGGTGAAATGGGATCGCACTGGGGCATCAGCCGAATGGTGGCGCAAATCCACGCCTTGCTGTATTTCTCGCCAAAGCCGCTGGCGGCGGACGAAATCGTCGAGGCACTAAGCGTCGCGCGCTCCCATGTGAGTAACAGCCTGAAGGAGCTTCAATCCTGGGGTGTCGTCAAAGTGGTTCATGTCATAGGTGACCGGCGCGAGCATTTCCAATCAATCAAAGACGTATGGCAATTATTTGAGATTCTCTTGGATGAGCGTAAACGGCGTGAAATGGATCCGACGTTAAAAATGCTCCGGGAAACGCAGGCGTTGCTCAACGATGGCACCAAGGTAGATGTCCACACCCAAGAGCGGTTGAAAGAGATGCTGGAGTTTTTTGAGTTAATGGACAGCTGGTTTGGCGAAGTCCGCCGACTGCCTCTGGAATCGCGGGTCAAACTGGTCAAATGGGGAGCGCGGATTCGCGGCTGGGTGAAATAATATTTTTTGGCATTGAGTTTCATAAAAAGCAGAAAATACAGAAATATGAACAAGAACGAAATCCACGCAGTCACCGGGGCGTTTGGCTATTCCGGCCGCTACGTTGCCGCTCGGTTGCTGGAACAGGGACGGACGGTTGTCACGTTGACCAATTCCGTGAACCGCCCGAACCCATTTGGCGGCAAAGTTCGCGCGTTTCCCCTGTCATTTAGCGAGCCGGGTAAGCTGGCAACGGCGTTGGCCGGAGTGGACGTATTATATAACACCTACTGGGTTCGGTTCAACCACCGGCTGTTCACCCATGCGCAGGCGGTGAAGAACACGCTGGCGCTGTTTGAAGCGGCGCGGCGTGCAGGTGTCCGACGCGTGGTACATGTGAGCATTACGAATCCATCGCTAGATTCGCCGCTGGAATATTTCTCCGGCAAGGCGCGCCTGGAGCAGGCATTGCAGGAAAGCGATCTTTCGTACGCGATTCTCCGGCCAACGGTCTTGTTCGGGCGCGAGGATATCCTCATTAACAACATTGCCTGGACGCTCCGACAATTTCCGTTCTTTGCGGTTTTTGGTGATGGGGCATATCGGCTTCAACCCATTCATGTGGATGATCTCGCTGACTTGGCGGTGACCGAAGGGGCGCGATCGGAAGATGTCATCATCAATGCCATCGGCCCGGAGACATTTACCTACCGCGAGTTGGTGAGGGCCGTTGGCGAGGCGATTGGACGGCCTCGTCCGCTGGTCAATGTGCCGCCGGGAATGGGTTATTTGCTCGGGAAATTGTTTGGGTGGTTCATGCGCGACACGTTCATCACCCGCGAAGAAATTTGTGGTTTGATGAATGAACTTCTTCATGTGGATACGTCGCCTACCGGCAAAACGCCGTTAACGGGATGGATGAGGAAAAATGCCGACACGTTGGGTCTGCGCTATGCGAGCGAACTGGATCGTCGCCGCGACCGGCAGATGTCGTATTTTCGCGAATAATGAGGGACTATGCTTGCCGCAAGGGTGTTTCACGATATAATGCATCTCGGCTGTGGCGGAAAACCAGCCAGTAAAAACCGCATGAATAAAGAACTTTCAGATTTTGCCGCGCGTCTGCGCGAAATCATGCTTTGGGAGGGCCGAGTTCCACGAGGCCCTGACTTAAAAAATGGAAATAGGGACTCGCATAGCTCGCCCCTCCGAGAGTTCGATACGCTCGCCCTCGAACTGTTCGCGCTCCAATTCAAATATAACGCCGCCTACCGAAGAATATGTGAAGCGCGAGGCGTGAAGCCGGATGTTATTGAACATTGGACGCAAATTCCCGCGGTACCGACGGCTGCCTTCAAGGAGTTGGAGTTTTCCTGCATTCCGCCGGAGGAACGCACCGCCGTTTTTTATTCCAGCGGCACAACGGAGCAGAAGCCCGGCCGCCACTTTCATTGCCCTGCTTCAATGGAACTTTACGAGACTTCATTATGGCCGTGGTTTCTCGACAATGTCCTGCCGGATTTACGATTTACGACTCCGATAAATCGCGGGCAGGTTTACGATTTACGATTGATTTGCCTTACGCCACCACCTGAACAGGCGCCACGCTCCTCGCTGGTCCACATGTTTGAAACCGTGTGTCGCCGCGCTGGTCAAAGCGCGGACCGTTCATTTTTTGGAGCCGTTGCCGCCGACGGGTCGTGGTTGTTGGATGACGATGCCGTGCTCGCCGCGCTGAACTCGTCACTCGTCACCCGTCATCCGTCACTGATATTGGGCACGGCTTTTTCCTTTGTGCATCTCCTGGATTTTCTGGGTGAACGCGACCTGCGGTTTCAGCTTCCGCCCGGTTCACGCGTGATGGAAACCGGCGGTTACAAAAACCGTTCCCGTACGATGCCAAAGTCGGAGTTGCACGCACTCATCACCGAACGGCTAGGCGTTCCCGGCGATAATGTCATCTGCGAATTCGGCATGAGCGAGTTGAGTTCGCAGGCGTATGATTCAGAATTGGAGCGCCGGTCTCCGACCCGGCGCGATCCAGTCGGGGTTCGGGCTTTAGCTTGTTCGAGTGGCACGCTGAAGCGTGAACTCCAACACGGCGGGTCGGAGACCGGCGCTCCGTCGGTCGCCCTTTACTTTCATTTTCCTCCCTGGGCGCGAGTGCAAATTATTTCATCAGAGACCGGCCGTGAGGTGGCGGAAGGCGAGACCGGGCTCATTCGCGTTTTCGATCTGGCGAACGTTTTTTCCGTGCTGGCCGTTCAGACGGAAGATCTGGGTGTTCGCCGCGGCGATGGATTTGAATTGATTGGCCGCGCCCAAACCGCCGAGGCGCGCGGCTGTTCGCTGATGACCATGGAGGGAAGCGCTTCGTCGCTTCCCTGACTGATTGGGGCATTGACGAAGCAATGCCCTCCAAAGCAATGAATTTGCCAAATTATTTTCTCGCCGATCTGCCGCTGGAAGCGACGCTGTCGCCGACGATGCTGGCGGAGGCGTGCCAGACATTGAAGCGCAATCGCGAGCGTTATCTGGCCGGGCGTTCAACGGAACAGCTCGTGAAAGTGTTGAGCGACGTGGCGGCAGCCTGGCGGCAGCCGGACAATACTTTTCGCAAACTCGCCCTGGAACTCGGCCCCGCCGAAACCGGATTTTCCGTTGAGACATTAAAACGCGGCCTGGATGGTTTCTTGGGGCACATGACAAGGGAGAATCTGCAGGCGTTGCTGGTCCAGGAACTCGGTGAGGTCCGGCGGCTGGAGGCCATGACGGCGACGGAAGGGGAGCGGAAATTATCGCGCGCGGCCATGGCGATCGGACCGGAATTTCTCGTCCACATCGCCGCGGGTAATATTCCGAATCCAACCTGGATGAGCATCGCGCTCGGCCTGCTGGCACGCTCGGCGCAATTCGTGAAATGTGCCAGCGGCTCGGCGTTTCTGCCGCGGCTGTTTGCGCATTCACTCTACGAGGCCGACTCGAAACTGGGCGCCTGCCTCGAAATTGCCGAATGGCGCGGGGGGAACGCGGCATTGGAGAGCATCCTGTTTGGCGAGGCCGACTGCGTCACCGCCACCGGCAGTGACGAAGCGTTGGCGGCCATTCGCTCGCGGCTGCCGGTCAAAACTCGTTTTCTCGGGTACGGCCATCGGGTGAGTTTTGGCTTTGTGGCCAGGGAAGTTTTGTCCCGTTCGAACGCGCCACGGGTTGCGGCCCGGGTGGCGGACGACGTGGTGGCGTGGAACCAGCTCGGCTGCCTTTCGCCCCATGTGATTTATGCGCAACCGGGCGGCGAAGTGCCGCCGGACCAATTTGCGGAATCGCTGGCGGATGAGTTGGAGCGGCGCGAACAGACCGAACCCCGTGGTGAACTGCCGACCGCGCACGCCGCCGCCATTGCGTCGCGCCGGGGAATTTACGAAGTGCGCGCGGCGCATTCGCCCGAGACGCTGATGTGGCACAGCCGGGAGTCCACCGCCTGGACGGTCGTGTTCGAAGCGGACCCGCGCTTTCAAGTCTCCTGCCTGAACCGGTTCATCTACGTCAAGCCGGTCAAGGATTTAACCGAACTGCTGCAACACGCCGAGGTCGTGCGCGGCCAGGTTTCGACCGTCGGCCTCGCGGCCTCGGAGCAACAGGCGGAAGAACTGGCGATGCAAGTGGCACGGTGGGGCGTGACGCGGGTCTGCCCGCTCGGCCAGATGCAGAACCCGCCATTGACCTGGCGGCATGACGGCCGGCCGGCGCTCGGCGATTTGGTGACGTGGACGGATTTTGAAATGCAATAGTCGGTAGTTCGTAGTCAGTGGTCAGTAGTCCTGTGCTGCGGAGTCATCTAGTTGCCGGCTACTGACTACTAACTACTGACCACTAACTTTTGAAAAAATGAAAATGGAATTACGAAAGACCTTTCAGTTTGAAGCGGCGCATCTTCTGCCGCGGCTGCCGAAATCGCACAAGTGCCGGCGATTGCATGGGCACAGTTTCAAAGTGGACATTGTCGTCGCGGGCGAATGCGACGTGAAACTTGGCTGGCTGATGGATTACGCCGACATCACGGCGGCCTTCAAACCGATTTGGGAAAAGCTGGACCACCGTTACCTGAATGAAATTCCCGGCCTGAAAAATCCGACGAGCGAGGAGATCGCAGTTTGGATCTGGAAGAAGCTGAAGCCGGGATTGCCGCTGCTGACGGAAATCGTTGTGGCCGAGACCTGCACTGCCCGCGCGGTTTACCGGGGTGAATAAAACCAGTAGCAGCGGACGTGAGTCCGCGCAAATCAAATACGGGAGAATGATATGGCGCGAACTGACGTTCGCGGCTACGAGATAAATTAAATTGCTCTAACGCGGCGTATAAACGATGTTTGTGCCGGTGAGCGGGTCTTGCGGAATGGCTTTGAGATAATCCGGCACCAAATCAGTGAGGTTCGCGGGCGGGTGGCCCTTGTCCAGTTGGTAAGCGCGCGCGGCGAATTCAAGGATCAATTGGCGCGTTTTGATCCGCTGTTCGTTGAATTTCTGTTCGGCCATTTGATAAGCCTTGTTCAACGTTTTGCGCGACATCAATCTGGCGAGTTCGTTACAGATTCCGGGGAACGTCCGCCGCGACCAATCACGTTCCTGCTGCATGACCTCATCCCAGGTTTGCCTTTGCGAATCCAGAGTTTCCAATGTCGCGGCGGTTTCACGGCAAGTCTTGGCGTCCAGGTCGTCAACGAGCTTTTGCAGATTGGCGACGCCGATCGCTTCGAGGGCGGTGCCAACCAGTTGATCAATGAGGACTCCACCTCGTGCCGATTTGTTGCCCAGGTTAATTGTGTCCAAATAAAACTGAGCGGCGTTACTGGCCCGATTTTCCTTTTCGGCCAATCGACCTTCCGCGATGAAGCCGAAGGCAAGACGTTTCAAGGCGGCAAGCTGATCCAAATGCGCCGATGAAGTGGCCGAATAATCCAACGGAACGCGACATTCGCCTTGCAGGCCGGTCCGGGCTGTTTGAAACGCTTCAGCATTTTTCTTTATCAATTCGCGCAATGTTGCCGAAGATAGTTCGTCGTAATTATCGAAGTCATTCGACACCATGTTTCCCGCCTTGACCAATTCCTCATACCCGTTGGGATTGGGCAGCGCCGGGACGGGTGGCAACGGTTCGGCATCCCAGAAAAGCAGCAGGCAGAGCAGGAAAACAAACGGACCGGCCAGAATGGAGAAAGTAATCAGCCGGTTGCGGGTTCTGACGGTCATGCTGTCACAGACTGGCAAAAAGTCCGCTGGCGTCAATCATTCAGATGTTGACGCGGCGCAATAAATCCGCTTAACCAAGGGTGGGTTTAACATCATATGGGAAATACTGCTGGCCAGACCATTGACGCGATTGTCCAGATTAAGGCGAAAGTCGTGGATTTTCTCACCGACTACGGGCTTCAAATTGTCGGCGCGCTCATCATCCTCACCATCGGGCTGGTCATCGCCTGGTGGATCGGGCGCGGGCTCAGGCAATGGCTGGAAAAGAAAAATGTCGAGCCGCCGGTCGTCATGCTGGTGGTGCGCGTCGTCCGATTGCTCATTTTTCTGGTCGCGATGTTGCAGGCGCTGGAAAAATTGAGCGTGCCCATCGGCCCGGCGCTGGCAGGCATCGGCGTGGCCGGTGTCGGCGTCGGTCTTGCTTTGCAGAGCGTGTTGGGCAATCTCGTGGCGGGACTGAGCATCATTTTCACCAAGCCGTTCCGGGTGGGGGAATGGATCGAAATTGCCGGCGTGTCCGGACAGGTGACAAAAATCGAACTTTTCTCGACCGTACTGTTGCACACCGACCTGTCGCGCGTGGTGATTCCCAATCGCAAAATCATCGGCGAAGTCCTGCACAACTTTGGCAAAATCCGGCAGCTTGACCTTTCGGTTGGGGTGGCCTACGGGACGAATCTGAACGACGCCACCGTCATCGTGCGCCGCGTGTTGAGCGCCAATCCGCGTGTGCTCAAGGAACCCGCGCCCGTCGTCGGTGTCACGCTGCTCGCCGATTCATTCATCAGCCTCGCCATCCGCCCGTGGATCAAGGTGGAAGATTTCATCCCGGCGCAGATGGAAATCAATCAGGCCATTGCTGAAGAATTGCGCGCCGCGAACATTTCCATTCCGTTCCCGCAACGCGAAGTGCGGTTGCTCAACAACGCATAGCCACCTGTAAAATTCGGTTGATCGCAGGAGACGAGGTAACGAGCCTCAAACTGAACGCGAAATGCGGAAAAACAGAGACTCCTTCCGCCTTCGTACAACTGCAGCGAGACAAGCACGTCGTCTCCTGCGCAACCTCTCACGCTTCGGCATGCGCCCTGGCGTGGCTCATCTCTTCATGAATGTTTCCCAGGGCATCGGCCAGCGCGGCCCAATCCGCCTCTGGGGTTTCCCAGCCGCTGCTGAACCGCAACACGCGATGCGCATCCGCCGCCTTGAAATGCATCGCGGCGAGGACGTGCGACGGTTCCTCCTTGCCGGTCGTGCAGGCCGAGCCGGTCGAAACCGCGAAGCCGGCCTTGTCCAGCTTGGAAACCCAGCGGAGCTGATTGCCTTCCGGCACCAGCGCCGAAACGGTGTTCCACAACCGGGGTGAACCCGCCCCGACAATGACCGCGCCCGGCAGTTTGTGCAAAAGCTGCCGTTCAAAATTCTCGCGCCACACGCCGCGCAGGATGTGCTCGTTGCGCGCAAGCTGTTTTTCACGGGCATCGAGCGCGGCCAGCATCGAGACGAGGATTGGCACGTTTTCGGTTCCCGCGCGCTGCCCGCGTTCCTGTTTGCCGCCGACAATCAACGGGGTGACGTGGCCGCGCCCGGAAACTTTTAGAAAGCCGACGCCGCGCGGTCCGCCGAATTTGTGCGCCGCGCCGCTGAGAAAATCGCATTCACCCAGGCCTTTGGCGGGCATCTTGCCAATCCACTGCACGGCGTCGCAGAAAAACGGAACCTCGTACTGCTGGCAGATGGCCAGGATTTCGCGCCACGGCTGAATCACGCCGGTCTCGTTGTTCGCCGCCATCACGGCCACCAGTCCCGGCCGGACATCGGCCATTTCGACGGTCAGCCAGTCCAGGTCAATCACCCCGGCATGCGTCACGTGAATGGATTTCACGCGCCTGCCGAAATAACGTTTTGACGATTCCATCACGCACGGATGTTCGATGGGAGAAACCCAGATCTCGGCCTTCGAGTCCAGCGTCTGCGCGAAATGGTGCAACGTCATGTTGTTGGCTTCGGTCGCACCGCTCGTCCAGATGATTTCGGCCGGGTGACAGCCGAGGAAAGCGGCGAGTTTTTCGCGCGCCTCGGTCATGGCCTTGTTGGCGGCCGCGCCGAACTGGTGCGGGCTGGACGGATTGCCGGCAATGTGTTCCGTGGCATTCAACCAGGCCTCGCGCGCCTCCCGCATGACCGGGGCGGTGGCATTATGGTCAAAATAAATCATCGGCTGGATAAGATACATTTGAACGCCGCGCTGGCCAGTTTTTTGTGGGCTGAGCTGAAAGCCAGTTCCCGCATTTGCGCCGGGGTCTTCCAGATTCCCACCTCGGAGAAACGAATTACACGAGTCCCTGACTTTGCCGGCCCTGAACAGGGGCGCGTGTAACTCGTCCCCGCGAAGTCCGCATGAAACGCCTCCAGCGTGATGCGATAGCGGGTGATCGAGTGTTTCACGATACAAAGGGGTTTAATGCTTGATGGCTTGATGCCCAGGATGCTTTCTGCCGCAAGTTTCGGGTCAGACTCTCCATTGAGAATTTCGACATTCGGGAATTCCCACAAATGCGCGTTCACGACTCCGGCGGGCCGTTGGCGTAGCAGGAAACGCCCGCTTTGCCCGACAACGAAGGCCACAAAGCCGCGGGCCGTGGTGGCTGCGCGTTTGTCGAGGTTCGGCAGTTCGGCAATGCGATTTTCCCGGAAGGCGACGCAGAGTTTTTTGACCGGGCAAATCTTACATTGCGTGTTTCGCGGCGTGCAGATCAGCGCGCCGAGTTCCATCAAAGATTGATTCAAGGCGGAGCAGTTTCCGGCTGGCGTAGCAGCCGACGTAAGGAGGCTCTGACCAGTTCTAATTCCAGAATGAGCCTCCTCACGTCGGCTGCTACGGGACGTCTGATAATTCACCGCACACGCCACCAATTTTGCCGTCAGCTTCCAAAGTCGCGCGTTCGTTTCCTTTTCCTTCGGATTTTCAGCAATGCCAAAGATCCGCGTCAGCACGCGGATGACATTGCCGTCGAGGATGGGGGTCGGCTGGTTGAACGCGATGCTGCAAATCGCGCCGGCGGTGTACCGGCCGATGCCCGGCAACGCGAGGACGTCGGCAAAGTTTTCCGGGAACGTGTAGGAGACGACGTGAGGAGTCTCTAATTTCCTTTTAATGTGAGTCTCGTTACCTCGTCTCCTACTCGATCTCGTAATAGCGTCTTGCCGTGCGACGATCTGCTTCGCCGCCTTGTGCAGATTCCGGGCGCGGGTGTAATATCCGAGTCCTTCCCAGAGCTTGTGGATTTTGTCAGGGCTGGCATGGGCAACGGCCTTGAGGGTGGGCAGTTCACGCATCCAGCGTTCCCAATAGGGGATCACCGTTTTCACCTGGGTCTGCTGGAGCATGATTTCCGAGACCCAGATGGCGTAAGGGTCGCGTGTGCGGCGCCACGGCAGGTCGCGGGCGTTGGCGGCAAACCAATGAAGCAAAGCCGGAACGAGCCGCTTTAAGTGCGGAGTGCGCCCGTTTTCGCTTCGCTTCAACGCGGCAAGGATTGCGGATTGCGGATTGCTTCCCGTCATGCGCCCGAATTATTGCCGCAAAGAGGCGCAAAAGCCGCAAAAAAACTGTTGCAGTTCAGGCCCGGGGTCCGATTGGTTTCGGCCACAGGCCGGACACTACACCGCAAAATTCTTTGTGTTCTTTGTGTTCTTTGCGGTTATCCTTTTTTCCGTGCAGCCGATGACATCCTACACGTGCAAGCTGACCGACGAACAGGCGTCGGCGCTGGAGGCCGCTTTGCGCGCGCGGAACTGGAAACCGCGCACGGTGCCTTACGCACGGTTTGCCTTTGAATCCGATAAATCCAACATCGTTTTTTACGAGAGCGGCAAGCTGGTGGTGCAGGGGAAGGGCACGCAGGAATTCATAGAGTTCCTGTTGGAACCGGAGATTCTGAAACAGGCGCGGCTGGGTTACGAAACCGTGCTGAATCCCGATTTGCTTCTGCCGCGCATCGGCGTGGACGAAAGCGGCAAAGGCGATTTCTTCGGCCCCTTGTGCATCGCCGGTGTGTATGTGAACGAAAGCGTGGTCAAGGCCTGGAAAGATTCCGGCATCCGTGATTCCAAGAACATTTCCAGTGACAATAAAATCGCCGAACTTGCGGAAAAAATCAGCAAAACGCCCGGGTGCGTTGTGAACACCGTCACCATTGGTAACAAAAGGTACAATGAGATGTACTCACAAATGAATTCGGTGAATGCGATTCTAGCGTGGGGCCATGCGCGAGTGATTGAAAATCTGATGGGCCAGCGGCATCAGATGAATCCCGCGCCGGTCAAGGCCATCAGCGATCAGTTTGCGGCGAAGAAGGAAGTGGTGGCCAAAGCGTTGATGTCGTTGGGCCGCGGGATTGAACTGGTCCAACGCCACAAGGCCGAAGAGGATTTGGCTGTGGCGGCGGCTTCCATCCTGGCGCGTGACGGATTTGTGAAAGGCCTGGCAAAGCTGGAAAAGCAATTCAACGTGGGATTGCCAAAGGGCGCATCGAGTGCGGTGGACGAGGCGGCGAAGAAATTTGTAGCGGAGCAGGGTGCGGAGAATCTGCCGAAGATTGCCAAGGTCCATTTCCGCACGGCGTTGCGTGCGCAGGGTCTGCCCGAACCGCCGAAGAAAGAGTGGCGCAAACGTTAGCGCGGTTCCATCTTTCAGGTAGCGCAGACATTCTTGTCTGCGAGTTTGGGGGGACATTCTTGTCCCGTGTTTCCGGCGACTGGAAAGTCGCTGGAACCCGCAGGCCGGAAAGCCTTCGCTACATCATAACTGTAAGCGGCTTAAAGCGTTTTCAATAAAAGTGTGGCCTGTTTCGGAGCACGGATGGAAATCCCCGCGAGGTTTTGGACTGCGGCAGCCCTCTGCCGCTTTCCGGCACGCCGCGATTTGCAATAGCGGCAGAGGGCTGCCGCAGTCCAAGACGCTGGCGCGTGGTTCGGCCGGCTCAATCTCGCTGACGGCCACAGGATTTTTGAACCAGCTCCAGATCCGGGATTTGTGTGAAAGTCGCGCAGTTGGCGTGAAAAGCACGCATGGAGTTGCACGTCATTCAAATAAAAACTCGGATTTTCAGGGAAATTTCGTTTGGCACGACCCATGCCAATGAATCTGGCGTCGTTGAAACCCGTGATATTTATGATGCCCGTAAAGATTCAATGTGGTTGTGGCCAACGGTACGCATTCGACATCGAACCCTTCTGTGGCCGGATGCCTTTCCCGGTAGCTTGCCCGGTCTGTGGCGCGGATGGCACGAGCGCAGCCAATGAGGTGATTGCCTTTAACCTGGCAACAAAATTGTCCGCCCATCATGGTGGTCGGGAAAGGATGGTGCTGCTGGCCGTGCTCGGCTGGCTGCTGGCCGGCTTGGTCGGCATCGTCAAGGCATCCACCATGGCGAACGGACTTGACGTTCTGTTGTGTCTATGGGGTTCGGTGCTGGCGTTCGGGGTGGCGATGGGCGTTTATTTCTGGAAACATGCCAATCATCTCCCCCGGCCGGCGAAAACGCGCGCGCGGGTGCCATTCCGGCGCGCTCCGGTAAATCGAAGGTACCGGATTGTGGTTTAACCGGTAACGGTTTCAGTGACTGCGGCGGAATGGCCGGCCGCCCGCCGGCCGTTTCGGCGAGAGAATACCCCTGTGAACATCCGGTGGATAAAAAGGAATAACTTTTCTTTGCGTAAAAAACTCTCAGTTGGAGCATGGCCAACTTATGACCCGCAAGACCCGGTCCGGCTGGGATTGCTCAAGTATAAGCGAACGCATCCTGCATGAACCTGCGCTCACCCGGCACAAGCCGTTGCCGGATACGACAGCGAGGACGGCAGTGTTCCCTCGCATCTTCCTGAAACTGCGCGAGGCCGTCCGGATGGAGGTACAGACCGGCTATCAAGACGAAACAGGATTCCACGGTGGCGTCAAACCGGCCGAAAGAGAAATTCGATGGCCGCCGTGCTGGTAAGCCAGGTCCGCCTCTGCGCAAGTTCCACTTCCCTTCGGGCCGTCCCGGCCCGACGACATTGCCTCCGCAGATAAAAATTTGTGTAATCGGGGCAATCCGTGGGTTCCATGGTTATCTGCTAAAAGTCGGGGCGTGGTCGAAACCTGCTCCAAAATGTTCGAAGGCCGGCAGATGGATAAAACGTACCTGGCGGTGGTGCCGGGCGGGCCGCCTGACGTTGAATGGACTTGCCAGCTTAAACTCGCCCCGGATCCGAAGCGCATCGGGCAAATGCGAGTGGACGCGCGCCATGGCAAACCGGCGGTGACGCAATTTCGGCTGTTGAAAACTCATGGAGATTATTCGTTGGTGGAGGCGCGGCCGGTGACGGGTCGCACGCATCAAATTCGCGTGCATCTGGCGGAGACCCGCCTGCCGATTGTGGGTGATGAACTTTATGGGAAACGGGAAGGCAATTTGCCGCTTGGTTTGCGCGCGGTGCGGTTGGCGTATTTCGATCCGTTCATAAAAACAAGTGTGGAAATATTTGCCCCGGCGGAGAGCTTTTTAAAGATATTCGGTTTTTGAACCGGTGGGGCGAGCGTCCTCGCGAGCCGGCTCGCCAGCAGCCTCGCCCCACCAAAGTTTGTTAATCCGCGTATTTCACACTGCAGCCATAGGGCCTGGTTTCGGCCACGGCCACCGGTTTGTCGGCGAGCAGGGCGTCAATGGCGGCACTGACGTAGTTCTGTGCCTTGGTCGGGTCATGAAACGGATCGGGGTGATTGTCAATGGCGCCTTGATAGACGAGGATGCCGTCCTGGTTGATGACATACATGTCCGGCGTGGTTTTCATGTCGTAAAGATGGCCGACGGTGCCGGAGCTGTCGTCAATCCATGCCGTCACATCCATTTTTTCGGCGGCCATTTCCGCTTTGGCCTGGGCCGGCGTACGATGGCTGGCATTGTTCGGGTTGACCGAATTCACCAGCAGCCAGACCACGCCCTTGGCCGCGAAGTCGCGCTGCAAGGCCTGCATCGCGCCGGTCTTGTACTGGTTGTGACAAAAGGGGCAGTCGGAATTATACGATTCGAGCACGACAATTTTGCCCTTGTAATCGCTGAGGTGGATCGTTTTGCCGTTGATGTCGGTGGCCGTGAAATCCGGCGCGGGTTTGCCGACTTCCACCGCCAGCGCGGCCGAGGCCAGAGTCAGGGTGACGACCAAAGCAAATGCAGTTTTCATAATCATCAATTTTGTTCCAGGTTAAATTGTCAGAGTACAAGACGCAACTCGCGGACGTTTGGTTCAAAATATTTTTTGCAGGAGCCGAGGTGACGAGGCATAAGCTGAAAATCTCCAATAAGTTAGAGACTCCTTACGTCGTCTCCTACTGCCTGGTGGCGCGGTCCAGCGCGTCCACTACGATCCCGGGCGTCAGGATTTGTGGCAGCACAATCGGTTGTGCGCCAACGGCTTGTGGATAAACCAGAACCAAGGGCACGCCGGCGCGGCCGTAGCGATTCAATTCCGTGGTAATGCTGTCCGGAAAATGCGTGTAATCGCCGACCAGCGCCACAGCGTTGATTTCCTTCAATTTTTCGCGGACCGAAGGGGTTTCGAGGCCAATCTTCTTGTTCACCTGGCAGGTCACGCACCAGTCGGCGGTGAAATCCACCAATACCGGATGACCTCCCGTCTGCGCCTTCGTCACGGCCTCGGGACTCCACGGCTGCCAATCAATGCCGTCCGGTGAATCGGTGACGGAGCCCGAGGTGCCGGCGATGACGATGGGCGCGCGCCAATGCAATTGGTTTTCCAGGGCAAAAGCGTAGCCGCTGCTCAACAGAATCAACACGATGACAACGGCAATGCCTTTGCCGGAACGGCCGCGTTGAACGAACTCGCCAAAAATCCACGCCGCCAGCGCGACGATCACCAGAAAGAGGCCCAGCCACAAAACGTTTTTGCCATAATCGCCATAAGCCAGATTGAACAGCCAGACGGCGGTGGCGAGCATCGGAAAACCCATCACGATTTTGAACTTCTCCATCCACGCGCCGGGTTTTGGCAAAAATTTCAGCCACGCCGGATTCCAGCTCAACACGACGTAAGGCGCGGCGAGGCCGAGGCCGACAAATAAAAAAATCAGCGCGATGATTACCGGGTTATTTTGCAGGAACGCGAAGCCGAGGGCCGTGGCCAGAATGGGCGCGGTGCAGGGAGTCGCCAGGGCCGTGGCCAGAATGCCATTGAAAAATGCGCCGGGTGCGCCGGGTTGGGAAGCCAGCTGTCCGGCCGCGCTCAATGTCCGTCCGCCCAGGGTCACTTCAAACACGCCGAACAAATTCAGCGCGACCAGCAGGATGAGCGTGGTGAGGCAGACAATAAAGACCGGGCTGCCAAACTGCATTCCCCAGCCGGCATGACGTCCGGCGGCTTTGACCCCGATGACCATGGCGGCCAATACCAGGAACGACACCAGCACGCCGGCGGCATAAACCAAACCGAGCGTACGGACCCGGCCCGGCTCATGGTGTGCATGGTTGATAAAGCCGAGGATTTTCAGCGCGATGACCGGCAGCACGCACGGCATGATGTTCAGGATCAACCCGCCGAGGAAAGCGTAGAGCAGCATTCGCCAGAGCGGTTTTGAAGGCAGGACAGGCGTCCCGCCGGCCGGATTTTCTGACGACGCTGAAATTAATTGGCCGGCGGGAGCCTGGTCACTGACGGCCATGGTGACATCAAATCCGTCGCGTTGGCCGTTGATGTTCATGACGATGACGCCGCTGACATCCTTCGGCCAGTCGCCGGAAAATTTTTGCACCGGTTTTCGCAGACGAATTTCATCAGCTCCAGCCGGAAGGTTTTCGGTTGCCGCTTGAATGTCAAAATTGTCGCTGGCTTTGGGGAAGAAGTCGGGGGCGGCGGCTCCCTTCGGCGCGGACCATTCAAGGATCAACGGTCGTTGGTCGCCAGTGGCCGGCTTTCCCCACCAGGCTTGTGCTTTCAAACGGTCGCCCGACTGTGGCACTTTGCTTTTCCACAAATCCATCGTCGTGGCATCGGCGGAGATTTCGGTTTTCCCGCCGGTGTGCAGTTGCGCCGCCACGGTCGTACTGCCGGGGACACATTCTTCCCTGCATTCCAGCCAGGAAACTTTTGCCGTTAAGTCGAGCACCATGCCGGGTTTCAAATCGGCGGCAATCTTCAGCGGCACGAGCAGCATCACTTCGTTGCTGTAACCGTAAGTGGTCACTTCGGCGGGCGGCAGTTTTCCCGGCAACGGCCATTGAATGTCGCCGGCGGTGACGCCCGGTGGCAGTTGCCATTGGATTTTGGTGGCCATGCCGGCCTCGCCCGGATTTTTCCAGTACGTGTGCCAGTCCGGATCCATCTTCAGGTCCAACCCGGCCCAGATCGTGTCGCCGGGCCGGGCAGGATCGGCGGACAAAAGCAACTGCACGTGCGTATGCGCGGCGTGGGCAGTGAGGGCCATGAGGCAAAACCAGCCCGACAGGATGATTCCGATGCGTTGCACACCGATTAGATGCCAGATTCAGGCAAACGTTAGAAGTGATTTGTGTTGAATCACGCTCGCCCTCATCCTGGCCTTCTCCCCCAGGAGAAGGAATAGCGATGTGTCCGACGTGTTAATTTTGACGGCTCACGATTTGCCAACAGACTGGCGTAAATTCTCCCGCTCCTTGGGGAGGGGCCGGGGTGACGGAGGGCTGAGAGACTTAATTCCATTAAACCAGCCAAACACGTAATCAAGGTATGCCCAAACTGCCTCATCCGAATTGATAATTTCGCCCGATACCATAACTTGAACCCACCGATGCGGAGCGAACCCACTTCCATCTACCAGTGGTTGCGCGCCGGTGACGAAATATTTCCGGCGATGCTCGCGGCGATTGATGCCGCGTCCCAATTGGTCTGCCTGGAGATCTACATTTTTGAGGAATGCCCGCTGGGACGCGATTTTCGCGAGGCGCTGGTGCGCGCCTCCGGGCGCGGGGTGCGGGTGCGGGTGTTGGTGGACTCAGTCGGCTCAATCATGTTGCCCAATCATTTCTGGGATCCCGTGCGAAAAGCCGGCGGCGAGGTTCGCTGGTTCAATCCCATCGCCCTGAAACGGATGACGATTCGGAATCATCGCAAACTGCTCATCTGCGACGAACGAACGGCGTTCGTGGGTGGCTTCAATGTCTCGCCGGAATACGAAGGCGACGGCGTGAACGACGGCTGGTGGGATGTTGGACTGAAAATCGAAGGTCCGCTGGCGGCACGATTGGCGTTGTCGTTCGAGGACATGTTCACGCGGGCCGAATTCCGTCACCGGCATATCACGCGCTGGCGCAAATTCACCGCCAAACAGGCTGTGGTGCTCCCGGCGGAACAGATTCTGTTCAGCGGACCGGGCCGGGGACAAAGCCCGTTCAAACGCGCCTTGCGCCAGGATCTGAAGGACGCGAAAAGCGTGCAGCTGATGGTCGCCTATTTTTTGCCGTCGTGGCGGCTGAGGCATGATTTGATGCGCGTCGTTCATCGCGGCGGGCGGGTGCAATTAATCCTGGCCGGCCAATCGGATATTCAGCTTTCCAAACTGGCCGCGCAGAGCCTGTACCGGCGGCTGTTGCGGGCCGGCGTCGAGATTTACGAGTACCAACCACAGATCCTGCACGCGAAGTTGTTCCTGGTGGACGACGCGGTTTACACCGGTTCCAGCAACCTCGACACGCGCAGTTTGCAGATCAATTACGAACTGATGATCCGTTTTGTCGGCGGCGAAATTGCGGGGCCGGCGCGCGAGATTTTCGCGGAAACCCTCCAACATTGCCGCCGGATCACGCGCGAAGAATGGCGCCAGTCACGCACGTTCTGGCAAAGAATGAAGCAACGCTGGGCGTATTTCCTGCTGGACCGGATTGACCCCTATGTGGCGCGTTGGCAGTGGCGCGGGCTGCCGAAGTAACTGGAGTTATGCGATTGTGGACGCTGCACCCGAAGTATCTGGACGCCCAAGGACTGGTTGCGCTCTGGCGTGAGGCGTTGCTGGCGCAAAAGGTTTTGCGCGGCGAAACGCGCGGGTATCGGCATCATCCGCAACTGCTCCGCTTTGCCGACACGAACAACCCGCCCGCCGCGCTGGCGGCCTATTTGAAGGCCGTTTATGAAGAAGCCGGGCAACGCGGATATAAATTCGACGCTGGCAAAATTGGCCGGCGACGTTCTCGCGGGACGTTGAGGGAAACCCGTGGCCAGTTGCTCTACGAGTGGCGACATCTGAAACGGAAGTTGAGGAAACGCGACCCAAAACGGCTTCGCGGTTTGATGGGGGTAAAGGTTCCCGTGCCTCACCCGTTGTTCCGAATTGTGGCGGGCAGGGTGCGCGGCTGGGAAAAAGCCAGGTAACCCGTTCGCAAATGTAATTTAAGTCCGGGCATTTACCGATTGGCCGTTTTGCGCTAAAATAAAACCATGGAGTGGCTTAATATCCTCGCTGGCCTGGCGGTCCTGTTTTTTGGCCGCCGGCTGTTCTGGCTGTTTGTAGGTTGTGTCGGCTTCATTGTCGGATTTGAACTGGCCGGCGAGATGTTACAGGGCCAGCCGGCGTGGGTAATTCTGGTCATCGCCCTGGGTGTGGGCATGCTTGGCGCCATTGCCTCTGTCTTTCTGCAGCGGATTTTCGTCGTCGTCGCCGGATTTTTCGCCGGCGGCTACTGCCTGTCCACCCTGGCACCGACGGCGCTTCATGCACAGGGCGAAGTCGTCATGTGGATTGCATTTGCCGTGGGTGGTTTGATCGGCGCAATTTTGTCCATGGCCCTGTTGGACCCGGCGCTCATCATCCTGTCCTCGCTCGCCGGCGCAACGGCGGTTTCGCAAAACGTCCCGCTCGAACCGGAAGCCCGAACCGTGCTTTTCATCGTGCTGCTGGTTCTTGGAATCGGTGTCCAGGCCGGACAATTTGCGCGGGAAACCAAACCGCAACGGCCCCAACGGGCGGAATAAAGCGACTCAGTAGCGCGACCGCAGGTTCCATTCGTTCAGAAGATCGCCGGGGATTTCCGACAAAAACCGCGACGGATGCTGCATCGCGTCGCCGCCGGAGCTGCCGAAGCTGGCGCGCATCAGCGGGTAACTCAGGTAAAGCTCATTCCGCGCGCGGGTGATGGCGACATAAAACAGCCGGCGTTCCTCCTCCTCGCCTTCGTCGGCGTTGAGCGTGCGTTCGGATGGAAACAATCCGTCGCAGAGCATGATGACGAACACGGCGTCGAATTCCAGACCTTTCGCCTGATGGATGGTGGAAAGCTTGATTTGCTCGGAGTCGCGGTGGGCGGCCTGATCGTCCTCGGCCTCGACATTGGTGAGCAACGCCAGTTGCGTCAGGAAATCTTCAACCGGATTGAACTGGTAGGCAAAAATGGCGAGCTGTTCCAGATCCTCCAGGCGGTTCCGATAGTTCGCAAAATTTTCTTTCAGATAATCATCATAACCCGCGTCAATCACCAGCCGCAGCATCTTCGCCGCGCTTTGGCGGATAGTTTTTTCTTCGAGCTGCGAGACGGTGGCGACGAATTGTGCCCAAGCCGTCGCTGCCTTCGCCGGAACGGACTTGGCACAAGCCTGGAGGGCAGCGGCCAGAGTCTGATGAGCGCCCCTCGCCCCGTCCCTCTCCCCGCCAGGCGGGGAGAGCGTGCCCGAAGGACCGGAGAGGGGAATGATTGATTTCGAACGTTCCGCGAATTGTTTCCAGATTTTTTCCGCGCCTTTGGCCGCGATGCCGGGCAGCAGTTGTGCCAGTCGTTTGAAGGCGATTTCGTCCTGCGGATTCACGACCAGCTTCAGATACGCCGTGGCGTCCTTGATGTGCGCCTGCTCAAAAAACCGGATGCCGCTGGTGATGGAGAAGGGGATGTTGCGTTTCGTGAGTTCGAGCTGCAATTCGAGCGCGTGAAAATGCGAGCGGTACAGCACGGCAACCTGGTTTAAACTCGTGCCTTCGTCACGCAATTCGAGCACGCGCTGGGCGATGAATGCCGACTGTTGCGCGGCGTCCATGCAGGCCACCAGCGCGGGTTTCAGGCCGGACTTGCGCGCCGGCGCGAGTTGCTTGGTGAACTGGTTCCGGTTGGCGGCGATGGCGGCGTTGGCCACCTTCAGAATTTCCGGCGTGCTGCGGTAATTGGTTTCAATCTTGAACACCTTCGCGCCGGGATAACGCTTGGGGAATTCCAGGATGTTGGCAAAATTTGCGCCGCGCCAGGCGTAGATGCTTTGCGCATCGTCGCCGACGACGGTGACGTTATGATGCCGCCCGGCGAGCAGGTCCACGAGGTCGCTCTGGAGCTTGTTCGTGTCCTGGTATTCATCCACCAGAATGAACTGGAACCGGCGCTGATAATGTTCGCGCACGTCGGCGTGCTCCTGCAGCAACTTGAGCCAGAGCGCGAGCAGGTCGTCAAAATCCATCGCGTTCGTCGTCTGCTTGCGCTTGATGTAGCGTTGCGCCAGGTCCGCGATCTGCGCGGCGAATTGCGAGAAATAATCGTATTGCGATTCCAGAATGTCGTCCGTCGTCTTGTGCGTGTTGGCGGCGAGCGAAAAAATCTCATTGAGCACCTCCGGTTTCGGGAAATGTGTGCCTTTGGTTTCAATTCCCGCGTCGGCAATGCAGGCTTTGATTAAATCCTTCGCGTCGTCCCGGTCGAGAATGGTGAAATCGCGGCGGTAACCCAACAGATCGGCGTGCGAACGCAGAATCCGGGCGCCGATGGAATGGAACGTCCCGCCCCAAAGCTCGCGCAATTCATGGCCGAGCAAATCCGCGACGCGGCGCATCATTTCGCCGGCGGCTTTGTTGGTGAACGTCAGCAGCAGGATGCGGTCGGCAGGGATGCCCTGTTCAAGCAGATACGCGACGCGATAAGTGAGCGTACGTGTCTTGCCCGAGCCGGCGCCGGCGATGACGAGCGCCGGTCCGGGCGGCGCGGTGACGGCGGCGAGCTGCTGTTCGTTCAACTCGCGCGCGTAATCAATCTGCAAATGAACGGCAGAATGAAACGGTTCCAAAACATACTCGCGCGACATAGGGCGGAATTGAAATCGGAAACGAAGGAAGGGGAAAGAACATTTTAACCGCGGATGAACACCAATTTTGAGATGGCCGCGAAATAGCGCATAACGTGCAAAAATGATTTACCGCCTCCCTCGTCCCGGCCTTCTCCCCAAGGAGAAGGAGAATCGTTCGCCGCTTTTTCTGAAAATTCGCGCGACTGGATTTGCCGGACACGCATCCGCAAAATCAAAAGCGTGCGCCTGCTATTCCTTCTCCCGGGGGAGAAGGTCAGGATGAGGGCGGGCGTCAAACCAACAATTCATTCCGCCGTTCACGTCAAAATTCCTTCGTTGCCTTCGCGTGCGGCGCACGCCATTTTGGAAACGTGAATGATTTGGGCAAATTTCTGGTCATTGCCGGATTGCTCCTCGCGGCGGTGGGAGCGTTGTTGTGGTCGGGGTTCGGCAAAGGCTGGCTCGGACGTTTGCCTGGCGACATCCATTATTCCAAGGGCGATTTCAGTTTTCATTTTCCCATCGTCACCTGCTTGCTGCTGAGCGCGATTCTGACATTGCTGCTGTGGCTGTTCCGAAGGTAAACCACGAAATACGAACTGCACGAACGGGCCGTGGCGGCGTCCCGGCAGGGGGCCGCGACTTCCTGAATTTGCACAGCGCGGCTTTCTGCCGAAAGCCGCTACGCCGCGTTTATACGGTCAACCTCCGTTTTTCTCATTGAATTTTTCGGGCGTTACCCTACATTTTGGCCCATGGAACAGACGCCACCGTCGCAATTGGCCCAGTACATTCCGGTGCTCATGCTGCTCGTCGCCGCCATCGGCTTCGCCGCGGGCACGCTCATGATTTCCGTTCTGCTCGGCAAGTACGGCAAACGCACCAAGGCCAAGGACACCGCTTACGAATGCGGCAAGGACCCCATCGGCGAAGGCGGCGCGCGGTTCTCGGTGAAGTTCTATCTCGTGGCCATGCTGTTCATCCTTTTCGATATCGAAGTGGTCTTCATGTATCCGTGGGCGGTGGTTTATCGCCAGATGCTGGCCGATCACGCCACGCGGAATCTGATTGTGGCTTCGATGGTTTCGTTCCTGTTGATTTTGTTCGCCGGTTACCTGTACGCGCTCAAGAAAAAGGCGTTTGACTGGAAAAGTTGATGTTGGTTAAACAGGTAACTGGTTAAATCAGTTAAATGAGGCCGCGAGTTGCGCTGTCCCGATTCATTTAACCAGTTACTCATTTAACGAATTACTCATCTTGCCTGTCACCCATCTAACAGTTCACATGGACACAATCAAATTCGGCACCTCCGGCTGGCGCGGCATCATCGCCCGCGATTTCACCTTCGATAACGTCCGCCTCGCGACTCAAGGCATCGCCGATTACCTGCATTCCGAACTCCGAACTCCGAACTCCGAACTTCACGGGCGCAAGCCCGTGGTCATTCTGGGTCACGACACCCGGTTTTTGGGACGCGAATTTTCGCTGGCTGCCGCCGAGGTGCTGGCCGCCAACCGACTCAAACCACTCCTGTGCAATCGCGACACGCCCACGCCCGTCATTGCGCATACCATCCGCCATCGCCGGGCGGCGGGCGGCATCAACATGACCGCCAGCCATAATCCGGCGGAGTATCAGGGATTGAAATTTTCCACGAGCAACGGCGCCCCAGCCACACCCGATGTGACCCAACAAATCGAGGCGAACATTACGCGGCTTCAGGGGCAGGGTTGGTCGTTCAACGGCGCCGTCATCGGGACGTATCAATGCCCGACGTTCGATCCGCAGCCGGATTATTTGAAACAACTCCGCAAGCTCATTGACTTTGCCGCGCTCAAAAAAGCGAAACTCAAAGTGGCCGTGGAACTGGAATACGGCACCGGGCGCGGTTACCTCGACAAATTACTCGAAGGCGTCGGCGCGAAGGTGACGGTGTTTCACGGTGAAATTAATCCGCTATTTGGCGGGCATCATCCCGAACCGAACGCCGCCGGCATGGCTGACGTCAGCAAATTCGTCCGCAGCGGCAAGGCGCAAATCGGCCTCGGCCTCGACGGCGATGCCGACCGGTTCGGCATCGTGGACCAGGACGGCACCTGGCTGACGCCGAACCAGATTCTCGCGCTGGCGTTGTATCATTTGAAAAAGAACCGCGGCTGGACGGGCGCGGTGGTGCGCACCGTGCCGACAAGCCATCAGGTGGATGCCGTGGCGGAATTGCTCGGTGTGAATGTCCACGAAACACCGGTCGGCTTCAAATACATCGGCGCGCTGATGGAGAGCGAACCCATCATCGTCGGCGGCGAGGAATCCGGCGGCTTGAGCGTCAAAGGCCACGTGCCGGAAAAGGACGGCATCCTGGCCTGCCTGCTCATGGCCGAACTGGTCGCGACGGAAAAGAAATCGCTTGGGCAGATTTTGAAGGAGCTGTCGAAGAAAATCGGCGAATTTTACACCGACCGCATCAATGTCAGTTTCGCGCCGGAGAAAAAAGACGCGCTGCTGGCCAGGCTCGGCGGCGGATTGCAGAGCATCGGTGCGTTCAAGGTGGAAAAATTCATCACCACCGACGGGTTCAAATTCCTCTTGCCGAACCGCGAGTGGGTGGCCTTCCGCGCCAGCGGCACCGAACCGCTCATTCGCTGCTACATCGAGGCGAAGTCCAAGGCCAATTTGAAGAAGCTTCAGGTAGCGTGCCGCGAGGTGTTGGCGTAGCGAAGACGAACTGGCGACTGGAAAGTCGCCAGAACCAGCAGGCTGGAAAGCCTGCTTTACAATGGCGGTGCAAAAGAAACGGTGGCGAATCCGTACTCAACCCTTCCGTGGCTTTCGCAGTTTCATCACGTCGGCGTGCGCGAAAACCACGTCCGGGTCGCGCTGCATGGCCTCGAAATAATGACCTGAGAATCCATCATTGTTTTCCGAGGCTACCAACAGGTGTTTTGATTGCTGCGCCAGGGCGTCCACTTTGGCCAACGTCAACGGTTCTTCGGCGTCCAGGGCTTCGTCCATGGCCACAATGAGCAGCGACAGTGGGTGCAGCCATGCAAACCACGGGTCGTTGGTGACGAGCTGGAGAAAATGACCCGGCGATGAGATTTTACCCATGGTCTTTTCGTAACCCACTCGTTCCGAGTCCACCAGCACCTTGTGCAATCTGAGCAACGCCAGGCGCAGTTCGGTCAGGCGTTGCCGGACACCTTCCGGTTCCGATGCGGTTGTCGTTTTCTTTTTCATCAATCCTTTCGGTCAGGGCGATGGTTTCCTGGCTTTTTGGGCGGCGATGGCTTCGGTGAACCAGAGCACCTCATCCAGGAACACCGCCGCGCGTTTCTCGTAAACCGGGTCGCTGGGTGTGCCGTCTTCCCGAAAACTGTCATGGATGTGGGAGACGGACAGGCTTTCCGGGATGGGAAACGCGCCCATGCCAATCGTCACCAGGCGCAGTTGGGCCAGGCAATGGATGCCACCAAAGCCGCCGGCGGAAACCGTCACGATGCCGACCGGTTTGCGTTCGTACTCCGGCAGCAGATAATCCAGCGCGTTTTTGAGCACGCCGGGATAACCGTTGTTATATTCCGGTGAGACGATAATGAGCGAATCCGCGCGAGCAATTTTGTCGCCGAATTCCTGCAGGCGCGGCGGCGGGTCGTCGCGGCGATGGAGGCGTTCTTCCATGATGGGAAAATTATATTCCAACAGGTCGAGCAATTCCGTTTCAACGCCTTTCCGCTGCTGCAACCGCGCCAGAACGAAGCGCGCGACCTTGATACTTTGCCGGTCCCGGCGCGTGCTGCCGGCGATGATGGGTATATAATACACGGCATTACATTAACGGAGTTTCACAATATCGCAAATACCGCAGGGTGGTTCATGAATTCCCAATCAATATGCCCGCCAGGAAAACCAGCGCTCCGCCGAGCGCCACCTGCAACACCGCGGACACCAGCGGCGTGTCCATGAATTTGTGGCGGACCCAGGAAATGACGCTGAGTTCGACGCACACGACGCCTACGGCGACGGCGGTGGCGGTGTTGATGCTGGGAATCAGGTAGGGCAGGGTGTGGCCGATGCCGCCAAGGGTGGTCATCAGGCCGCAAACAAAGCCGCGCGCCCACGGATGGCCGCGCCCCGTCAGGCTGCCATCGTCGGACAACGCCTCGGCGAAGCCCATGCTGATACCCGCGCCGACGCTGGCGGCGAGGCCGACGAGAAACGTTTCAAAACTGTTATGGGTGGCGAATGCGGCGGCGAACAATGGCGCCAGGGTTGAAACCGAACCGTCCATCAGCCCGGCCAGTCCCGGCTGTACGACTTGCAGAAGAAACAGCCGCTTGGCACGGGATTTTTCGTCCTCGCTCAATTTGGTTTGTGCGATTTGTTCGGCGGTGACGGCGTGGTTGCGTTCCTCTTCCGCGAGATCGCCGAGCAACTGGCGGATGCCGGTGTCGGTAGCGCGGCGGGCGGCGGCCTCGTAGAACCGCCGGGTTTCCACTTCCATGGTCTCGGCGGTCTTCTGAACGGTTTTCAAACCCAACGGCCGCACGAGCCAGACGGGTTTCCGGTCCACAAAACCGCGCACGTCCTGTCGCCGGATGTGCGGGACATGGTCGCCAAAACGGCCTCTGTAGAGTTCCAGCAGACGGTGGCGGTGGCCATCCTCCTCGCGGCGCATCGTCCGGAATTTTTCCGCTTGTTCAGGATAATTGGCTTGCAGGCCGTCCGCGAAATCTTCGTAGATATGGGCGTCCTCTTCCTCCAGTGAAATGGCCAGCGCGAGGATTTCCTGTTCGGTCAGACCGTCGAACGTTTTCATAAAGCGAAGAGGCAGCGCAGACTGTCAGTCTGCTGTGTCGCAGGTTGGCAACCTGCGATGCGTGCGAGCGCTGGCATTACGATGATCTGCCGACTGCCAGTCGGCCATACGGCAGATTGCCAATCTGCGCTACGTGGTTGTGGCCGCAATTTCATAAATAAGGCGAAAACAGCCGGGCGAGGGCATCGCGCAATCTGGACAGCAGGGCCCGTCCGTCCACTTCGGCCAAAGTCACCTCCCGGGCGTGGCGAAGTTTCTGTTCAAACACCAATCCCATGCGTTGTGCGAACTCACTTCCGTAGCATTCGACGTTCAACTCGAAATTCAGCCGCAGACTGCGCGCGTCCCAGTTGGCGGAACCGAACAAAACCCAATGGCGGTCCACAATCATCAGCTTGGAATGGTCGAACGGCGGCGGGGTGAGCCAGACGCGGCAGCCGCGTTCGAGCACCTGCCACCACAATGCGCGCGACGCCCAGTGAACGAACGGCAGATTGTTTTTGCCCGGCAGAACAATGTCCACCCGCACGCCGCGCAGGGCGGCAAGGTTGAGCGCCGTGATCAGCGCCGGATCCGGCAGAAAGTACGGGGTGACAATCTGGATGGACGTCTGTGCCTCCGTCAGGGCCGCCAGCAACGTCAGGCGGGCCTTCTCAAAATCCGCGTCCGGTCCGTCCATGATGACCCGGGCGATGACGCCGTCGGCATCGGCCAACTCGGGCAACCATTCGCTGCCTTTAAGAATTTCTTTGGTGCAAAAAGCCCAATCATTGACGAAAGCTTCCTGCAACTGGGTGACCACCGGGCCTTCGACGCGGAACTGCAAATCCTGCACCGGGCTTCTGGGCTTTTCGGCGAGCACATTCCCCTGGCGGATGTTCATGCCGCCGGTGAAGGCGGTTTTCCCATCCACGATAAGGATTTTACGGTGGTTGCGGAGATTGATGGTAGCCGCCCGCCATGGCGTCAGCAGGGACGCCGGCAGGAACCGGGTGAAAGGAATTTTCGCGTGGTGCAATCTCCGCGTCACCGGCGGCCACGAATAACGCGTGCCGGCGGCATCGATCAACACGCGCACTTCAACGTGGCGTTTGACCGCCCGCGCCAGCGCTTCGACAAATTTTTTTCCAGCGGGGTCGTTGTCAAAAATGTAAGTCGAGAGCGAGATGGTTTTTTGCGCGGATTCAATGGCGGCGAGCATGGCGGGGAAGGCTTCATCGCCGTTGATCAGGGGCTGGATTTGATTGCCCGCCAGCAACGGCCGGGTGACGACACTGTTCACCACCCGCGCGAGCATTTTCAGATGTTCGGCGCCGGCGTGTTCCGCTTCGCCGAGATTTTCCGGAACCGGGCGGCTCAAGGTTTTTTGGACACCAAGGGACAGCGCGCGGCGGCGGATGCGGTTGACGCCGAGCGCGAGGTAAAGCAGCGGACCGAACACCGGCAGCAACCAGATGACACCAATCCAGAGGGTGGCGGCGCGGGAATCGCGTTTATGAAGCAGGGCGTGAACGGAAGCGAGCAGGGAAGCCAGAAAATCGAAGCTCGCAGCCAGATGCGGCCAGAACCGGGATATATGCTCGACCCAATCCATCGTCCGCCTTCTTTATGGCGGAAATGCGCGGCGATGCAAGCGCGGTCAATGATTTTGTGGAGCGCCGCTCCCATCCTGACGGACACCCTCCCCGCCGAGCGGGGAGAGAATTTCCCGAAACAAATCGCGCATTGGACCCTTGAACCGTTCTCTCATCCGTGCTGCGGACATCTTCGCTCTCGCTCTGAGCGGGGGAGAAGGCCGGGATGAGGAGCGTGCGCCGGTTCATAAAAAACCTCCAGGATGCCTGAATCACACATCGCAGCCATGAACCCAACTGGACAAGATAGTGTTGCAAATGCAACACAAACCTGTCCACACAGGATCCGCGGTTCATGGAAAGGGATGGGCGAGGGGCGCGTTTGGACTGCATCTCCGACGGGCAGCCTGGCGAGCCGCCTCTGCCTGCATGATGCCTGAAAGACGTTGCCGCCGTGGGAGCATTGCTCCGCACGGCGGCACGGTCCAACTCCTGACCCGGTGTTATGATCAGGCAACGGTGATGTCTTTATCGAGATAAACGTCCTGGATCAGGTTCAGCAATTTCACGCCTTCCTTCAACGGACGTTGAAACGCTTTGCGGCCGGAAATCAGACCCATGCCGCCGGCGCGTTTGTTGATAACGGCGGTTTTCACCGCGGCGGCGAGGTCGCCCGCGCCTTTGGATTCGCCACCGGAGTTGATGAGGCCCGAACGTCCCGCGTAGCAGTTCAACACCTGATACCGGCAAAGGTCAATCGGATGCTCGCTGGTCAATTCGGTATAGACACGCTCGTCGGTCTTGCCGTAACTGCCGGCGGCAGCGGCCATCGCCTTGTAACCGCCGTTGTTCTCCGGCAATTTCTGCTTGATGATGTCGGCCTCGATGGTGACGCCGAGGTGGTTCGCCTGGCCGGTGAGGTCGGCGCTCACATGATAATCCTTTTCCTTCGTCTTGAAGGCGCTGCTGCGCAGGTAGCACCACAGCACGGTGGCCAGGCCGAGCTCGTGCGCGCGCTTGAAGGCGAGGCTCGTCTCCACAATCTGCCGCGTGGATTCGGGGGAACCGAAATAAATGGTCGCGCCGACGGCGACCGCACCCATGTTCCACGCCTGTTCAACCTGTGCGAAATAAATCTGGTCGAATTTGTTCGGATAGGTGAGCAGTTCGTTGTGGTTGAGCTTCACCAGGAACGGAATCTTGTGCGCGTATTTGCGCGAGACCGCGCCGAGCACGCCGAGCGTGGAGGCGACGGCGTTGCAGCCGCCTTCGACGGCGAGTTTCACGATGTTTTCGGGATCGAAGCAATCGGGATTTTTCGCGAAGCTCGCGCCGCCGGAATGTTCAATCCCCTGGTCCACCGGCAGGATGGACATGTAACCCGTGCCGGCCAGTCGGCCATGGTTGAACATGGCCTGCAGGCTGCGCATCATCTGCGGATTGCGGTCGGATAACGCAACAATGCGGTCCACAAAATCCGGTCCGGGCAGGTAGAGCCGCGCCTTCGGCACGGTTTTGCATTTGTGTTGCAGGAGGTTTTGGGCGGAATCGGCCAAAAGTTTTTCAATTTCAGCATTCATAGTTTATCATTCTCAATCATCTCAAGTCTTGGGTGTTGAACCGGTTAAAACACAAACTTCAACTGTTTTGGCGCAACGAACGCAAGCTCAATTTTTTCTTTGCCGGTAACGTAAGGTTCGGTGGCGGATGCGGCTTGTTGCTTTTTGTGTTTTAGTCACCGGATTTTGTCGTAATGGAGGGAATGGTGTTGATACACTCTCGGTTGAACGACGTCGTGCTGACGACTTTTCATTTAACTCCAGCATTACTCGGGAAAGAATCAAGCTGAAATCGCCTTCGTAACTTTGTTGTTCAATGTCCCGCCGTGACGGCGGTCAGCTTCAACCCCCAGTCGTCGTTGGACGGAAAATCCGGTAAATCAATCCAGCCTCAGACATTGGCCTGCAACCGGCCGGCTCCCGCTGGCGACCATTGGCCGGTGCGCGGGTCAAACCATTGTGCCTGGTACAGCGTATTCGGCATCGCGCCGCGAATCGTACCGTGGTTCGGACAATCCTTTTCAAAGTAAGCGAGGAAGAAGGTTTTATCCGGCGTGCCGGCGCAATACGCCCAGCCGGTGAAACCTTTGGGCAAATGCGTCTCGCTCGGCGAAACCAGGTTCGCGTCCGGGACCAAATCCGGATAGCGGCTGCCTTCGGGCAGCGCGGAGGTTTTCAGACACTTCATTGAAATAATCCGGATTGATGCGGTCCACGTCGGGGAAAACATTTCCATATTCGGGAACCTTGCCGGGAACAGGAAGGGGCGGCCGCCTTCGTTGGTCATGTCCCTGGCGTGCCATGGCGCAGGGGAGCCAGCAACAGAAGGGGGCAGAGGGATTTCATGCGGCAGATTCTTTGGAATGGAAGCGAAAACGTCAAACGGGAAGCGACGATTTGGCGCAAAAGATTGCCAACGGCGCAAAACTTTTGCATCCTCGCGGTGATATAAGCTTGGGAAATTTTTGATGTGAAGGGTTTCTCCCATTTTCTAAAGTCGGGATTGCTCGCGCTGGCGATGATTATTGCCTGTTTGCGGGTGGGCGCGCAAGGCTTTGGCCTTTCTGTCTTCCCCTCAGCAAATCCCATTTTGGTCAACAATTCGCTGACTTATACCATCAACGTAACCAATTTAACCGGCGGTGACCTGACGGATGCGGTGGTAACCAATGTTCTTCCGGCTTCAGTCCAAATTCTAAGCGTCACCAACAGCCAGGGATTTTACTTGGTAACTAACAACACGGTATTATTCGACCTCGGGGCGTTTTATGTGATTTATCCCGCCTTATTGACCGTTACCGTCCGACCAACGGCGGTTGGCTCGATAACCGATCTGGTGACGGTCGCCTCCGGCTATACGACCAATACGGCTTCTACCAACGTCGTGGTCCAGGTTACCAACGCGGTGGTTCAAGCGGATCTCGGCGTGACCATCGCCGGCCCGAGTCAACCGGTTGTTACCAACGACCTGATGACTTACGGCGTCACCGTCACCAATCTGGGACCGAATACCGCGTCCGATGTCATGTTGACCAATACCTTGCCGCCGGGTGTGATTGCGATTTCTCCGGCCAACCAGACGACGTTCAACCTGGGTTCGTTGACGAACGGCGGTTTCGCGAGTTTGCAATTCACGGTTGAGCCGACCAATGCGGGTGTCCTGCCGTTTACGGCGTCTGTCGGTTCATCGGCGGTGCAGGATGTCAACATCACCAACAACACGGCCACCACCAACATCACCGTCAGCAACTATCTGTCCGGCCCATTGGCGGTCACCACCAATTCCGGGCTGATATACAATGCGCAGAACGGGTTGGTGGAGCAGTCCATTACCGTGACGAACAACACCAACTATGTCGCCACCGCCGTGCGCGTCGTTGTGGCTGGTTTAACCTCAACCAATTGGTTGTTTAATGCTGTCGGCACCAACAGCGGCAATCCTTTTGTCGATTACAGCACCAACCTTGTGGCGGGGCAAAGCGTGAGTTTGCTGTTGCAGTATGCCGCGAACGCCTATTTTCCGTTTACCAACGGGCAATTGCAGGCGTTTGCCGTACCATTGCCGAATTGGACCCCTCCGGCGTCGACGCGGGGCACGAATGTCATCAGCCGGATTGTCGAGTTGACCAATGGCAACATGTTGATTGAGTGGCCGTCCACGGCGGGTCGGACTTACACGGTGGTTTACAGCGACAACGTTTTATTTTCAAATGCCATGATTGCGCCGCCGTCCATTGTGGCGCCGGCCAGCCGCACCCAATGGATTGATTACGGCCCGCCCACGACGGTAAGCGCGCCAGCCAACGCCAGCGCGCGCTTTTATCGTGTGCTCCAAAATCCCTGATCTCATGCAACCGCTGCGCTCCTCCATCAATCGTGTAGCAGTGGACGTGAGTCCGCTCCATCTGTTCGTCGGGACAGTCAGAGCCGACTTACGTCGGCTGCTACGTTTCAACCGGGCCATGCGCAACGTTTGGTTTGGGTGGTGTCTGTTGGCGGGTTTAATGAGTTATGCGCCGGCAGTTTCAGCCCAGCCGGAATTGTTCGGCGGGAATCCCGATACCAGCGCGTTCCTCCGAATCCCCCCGAACACGGACGACTGGACGCGCCATTTCCGCATCGGCGCATTGGTCGGAATGAACATCAGCGCCAACTTCAGCATGAATGGAACGTTCGGCATTTCCGGCAACAACCCGGCCCAAGGGATTTTCGACGACGGTTATGTGCGGACGGACAATACGGGAAACGCCTTCGGCCAGACGGGTTATTGGGGTTACAATCATGCGTCACAATTGAACGGGTCAGCTCTGACGATGCACGCCACTTCGGCATTCTCCGCATCCAATAGCGCAAAAGAAAGCGGTGGAGCCTTTCCCGGATTCGATATGGCTTATGGTGATAACCTCTGGTATTGGAAACATGCCCGTGTGGGTTGGGAACTGGGATTCGGCCTGCTACCGATCAGCATTACCGATAACCAGTCCATGTCGGCATCCGTTGATCAGGCCACCTATACTTTCGACACGGGCGGCATCGTCGTGCCCAATTCGCCATATCAGGGTGGTTTTAATCGGTATGGTGAACCGACGATTTCGACCAATTTTTCTTCAACCATGACGACCACCAATGGAGCCATTGCCGGCAAACAAACGCTGGACGTCATGCTCTACACCCTCAGGCTGGGACCGACCTTCTATTGGGATTTGACCGAGCACGTCAGCCTCTCGTTGGGCGCCGGTCCGGCTGTCGGCCTGGTGTCGGGCGACTACAAATATGATGAAATGGTCACGGCCGGCAGCACCAGCGTCCACAATTCAGGGCAAATCGGGGGAACGGATTTCGTGTATGGCGGCTACGTAAACGCGACGGTGTTGTGTCATGTGACGGACAACGCCGACATTTATGCCGGCGCGCAATTCATGCCGATGAGCGATGCCACCATCAGCGGGGGCGGCCGGATGGGGCGTTTGAATCTGGGCGGGCAGGTCTATTTTACCGTCGGCATCAACTGGCCGTTTTAATCGGAGAGCTTGGCAACCCTGCCGCGAATCGAACGCGGATTCAGCACTTCCTAAAAAGTGCGCGTACGTGTAGGGAATGCGCATAAAATAAAGGATAAGATCGCTATCTGTGATTCGAATTGCGCGGCGGATCAAAACCGTATTTTGACGCCAAAAAGGTCGGCAAGTGTCGCAAATTTTTGATCGGGTTCAGGCCGATGCACTGAGGAACTTTTTCTAGAGCCTTATCCTGGAGTTGACAAACCCTTAAGGTTGGGCTTGAATGGGTTAGTCAGCTTAAAAGAACTGTTGCCCCAAATCTTGTTCAGCCGTGAAGAACCCGGTGTCCATACTGCGGTTGGCCCTGGCGGGATTGCTTTTCGCCGCTTTTGTCCCAAAAACGCCCGCCGTGGTCTTCACCACCAGCACCGCCATCGGGCCGCTCGACACCAACTACGACGGCGCGGACATTGTCATCAGCAATTGCACCGTGACCGTGGACGGCGCGCATACCTTTGCCAGCCTGCGGGTCGCGCCGGGCGGCACGCTGACGCACTCGTTTGCACCCAACGGCCTGGGCACCTGGCTTGAATTCGCCTACAACGAGCCGCAAGTGCTGACCGGCACCAATCCGGTGACGTTGTTGCACACGAATGCCTACGGCCCGGTGACGGTGAAGGATGCCGGTCAAACCATCACTTATTCCAACGGCGTGGACTATGTGGAAACCGATTTGCCGAACGGCACGATACAAATTGCGCGGACCGAAACTTCTTCTATTCCCGACGGCGCGACCGTGCTGGCAAGCTACGGTTGGGACTACGTCACGCCTGCCGGGTTGAGCCTGACCGTGACCGGCGACACCGCGGTTGCCAGCGGCGGCAGCATCAATGCGAATGGCATTGGTTACGGTGGCGCTCCCAGCCGGTACCTTGGAATCGGTCCGGGCAGCGGCTCCAGTTCCGGCGGCACATACTATGACGGTTCCGGCGGCGGTCACGGCGGCACTGGCGGCAACAGTTCCAGCAACGCGGTCGGCGGCGCGGGCTACGACTCGCTGTATCAACCCACCCTGCCTGGCAGCGGCGGCGGCGCGAGCTACGCCGGCGCCGGCGCCAACGGCGGCGGCGTCATCCATATTGCCGCCTCGGGGAACGTGGACGTTGACGGCGTGGTTTCCGCCAACGGCGCGGACGCGAGTTACGACCGGGCGGGCGGCGGCGCAGGCGGCAGCGTTTGGATTTCCGCCGCGAGCGTGAGCGGCGCCGGCGGCATCACGGCCAACGGCGGCGCCGGCGCGCCGACTCATGGCGGCGGGGGCGGCGGCGGGCGCATTGCCATCGAATGCGGCACGAATAATTTTTCCGGCACAATGACCGCTTACGGCGGCAGCGGTTTTCAAACCGGCGGCGCGGGGACCATTTTCACCCAAGTCACCGGCCAAAATGGCGTGTTGCTGGCGGACAACGGCGGACATGCCGGGGCCAATTCCACCGTCTCGCTGCCGACGCTGGCGGACGTGGTCGTTCGCGGCAACGCCGTCGTCGCAGCGGTCAGCCCGTTTAATTCCAGCAACCTGACCGTGAGCGCCAACAGCATTTTGACGGGTCCGGCGCAAATTGCCCTGACGCTCTCGGTGGCCGGCAACCTGACCATTCAAGCCGGCGGCGTGCTGACGCTGGACGGCCTGGGTTACGCCGCCGGCAGCGGCTCCGGCGCCGGCCATATTTATTTCAACGGCAATTATTATTTTGGCGGCGGCGGCGGCCACGGCGGTTACGGCGCCGCCGCGTCCGTCACCAACGCCAGCGGCGGTTCCGCATATGATTCGCAGACGGCGCCAACCCTGCCTGGCAGCGGCGGCGGGAATAATACCACTTATTCTCCCACTTCGCCCGGCGGCGCGGGCGGCGGCGCGCTGCAACTAACCGTGGCCGGCAATTTGCAGGTGGACGGAAGCATCACCGCCAATGGCCTCAACGGCTCCGGGATTGCCGGCGGCGGCGGTTCCGGCGGCAGCATCGAGATCAATGCCGCGACGCTCGCCGGCGCCGGCTCCCTCACCGCCAATGGCGGCAACGGCGCCGGTTCGTTCGGCGGCGGCGGCGGCGGCGGGCGCATCGCGATTGTTGCCGGAACCAACCTGTTCACCGGCAACCTCGCCGCGGCGGGCGGCGGCGGCGCGAATTGGGGCGGGGCGGGAACTGTTTATCTGCAAGCCGGCGGCGCTGCGGCGGAATTGTTGCTGGACAACGCCGGCCAAGCCGGCGCCATCACGCCGCTGCAATCCGCCCAGGGAGCAAACTTAATAGTGCAGAACCGCGCGGTTGGCCTGGCCAATTCAACTCTGTCGTTCGGCAGCCTGCTGGTGGGTTCAAACGCCTGGCTGACGGCCAGCAACCCTAACGCGTCGCAGACACTCAATCTGACGGTTTCGGGCAACGCCACCATTCAGCCCGGCGGCGGCCTCATCGCCGACGGCGGCGGTTACACCGCCAACAACGGTCCGGGTCACGGCAGCTACTATTACTACCAGCCGAATTATCCGGGCGGCGGCGGCGGCCACGGCGGTTACGGCGCCGCCTGGTCGGGCACCAATATTGGCGGCGGCACCCCTTACGACTCGATCATCGCGCCCAACACCGCCGGCAGCGGCGGCGGCGGATATTTGCCTTATTCCTTCGGCGGCAGCGGCGGCGGCGCGATGGCAATAAACGTTTCCGGTGTGTTGCAGGTGGACGGCCTGCTTTCGGCCAACGGCGGCAACGGCGCGGGTCTCGGCGGCGGCGGCGGCTCCGGCGGCAGCTTGAATCTGACTGTCGGCAGCCTGCTCGGTTCCGGCCTTATCGCCGCCAACGGCGGCAATGGCGTGGACGGCATCGGCGGCGGGGGCGGCGGGGGCATGATTGCCGTGAGTGTCACCCAGTCGAATTCGTTCGCCGGAACGTTTTCAGCGTACGGCGGCAGTGGCGCGAACTACGGCGGCGCGGGAACGATTTACATCCGGACCAATGCCCTCCAGCCGTCGCTCATCGTGGACAACGCCGGGCATCGCGGGACGAACACGCCGATTTCCACCTTCGTTTACTCCATCACAGGTCTGGTGGTGCGCAATGGCGCCGCCGCGTCCTTGTCACAGCAAACCGTTGCGAGTCTCCTCGTCACCTCCAATGCCTGGCTGGTTCCTGGAAACAATATTCAGGGCACGATCAACTTAACGGTCAGTGGCGACGCCACGATCCAAGCCGGCGGTGGGATTCTCGCCGATGCCACCAGCGGCCAGCAAAGCAGCGGCCCCGGACATGGCAACAGCTATGGCAATTCACCGTGGTATCCATGCAGCGGCGCGGGCCACGGCGGTTACGGGGGGTTCGCACTTTCTAATCAGGTTGCCGGCGGAACAACCTACGACTCGACCGCGTCGCCGAACATCATCGGCAGCAGCGGCGGCGGATTTTCGCCTTACTCCATCGGCGGCGGGGGCGGCGGTTATGTCCGCCTGCAGGTCGGCGGCGTGCTGCAATTGGATGGCATCATATCCGCCAACGGCGGCTCCGGCTCCGGCTCCGGCGGCGGGGGCGGTTCGGGCGGCAGCATTTACCTCTCCCTCAGCAAGACCGGCGCGTTCGGCGGCGCTGGCAGCATCATGGCCAATGGCGGCAACGGCGCGAACGGCATCGGCGGCGGGGGCGGCGGCGGACGCATCGCCATTTATACGCTCAATAATCCCGGTTATCCGCCGCTGACCAACTCCTTTGCCGGCGTCATTTCGGCGTACGGCGGCGGCGGCTGGCAATTTGGCGGCGCGGGCACGATTTACTGCCAGACCAATCCGGCCGGCTTCCCCAATTACCCGTTGCTGCTGCTGGACAACGGCGGCCACGCCGGCACCAACACCAGTTTCGATTTCCTCAACCTGAACGTCACGATTCAGAACGGCGCCGTCGGCCTGCTGCCGGTTTCCGGCGCGTGGGCGCCGATCAATCTCCTCGTCCGCACCAACGGCACGCTGACGGCGCCGGCCTCCGGCGGGACGCGCACCGTCAATGCCAACACCGTCACCATCGAAGCCGGCGGCGCCATTTCGCTGGATGGCTGCGGCTACGGCCTGCAATCCGGTCCTGGCTCCGGTTATGCCGGTCCGGTGTTGCGCGGCGGCGGCGGGCACGGCGGCTACGGCGGCGGCAACGGGCCGACGGGCGGGAGCGCCTACGATTCAATCGCAGTGCCGTCGGTGCCCGGCAGCAGCGGCGCCAGTTACAATTCCGGCCCGCCTTACAGCTACGGCGGAAACGGCGGCGGCGCGTTGCAGTTGGTCGCTAACACGATCATCGTGAACGGACGGTTGTCTGCCAATGGCAACAGCGGCGGCTATAATTCTGGCGGTGGCGCGGGCGGCACTCTGTATCTGAACGCCTATGATCCGCTCGCCGGCAATGGTGTCATTTCGGCAAATGGCGGCGCGGCCAGCGGCGCGGCGGGCGGCGGCGGCGGCGGACGCATCGCTTTGATCTGCAATGCCAACAATTTCACCGGCCAGCTTGCAGCCGCCGGCGGCAACGGAGCGTATCCGGGCGGGGCCGGCACGATTTACACCCGCGTCTCCGGTATCGCCGGTGCGCAAACCTTGCTGGTGGACAACGGCGGCCTGGCCGGCACCAACACGCCGCTGTCCAGCGCGTATTCCCTGCCCGCAACGCCGTTTGATTTGGACATTTCCGGCGGGGCCGTGGTTGTTCCGCTCACGCCGCTGCCGTTGTTGAGTAATTTGAACCTGGCCGCTGGCAGCACGCTGACGATGACCGCCGCGCAGTCCGATCTCTTCCTCGCCGTGCTGAACGACGCGAACCTGGCCGGCAACTTGAGCGTGGACCATCTCGGTTACGCGCAGACCAACGGCCTCGGCGCCGGCAGCGCTGTTTCCAGCAAAGGCTCCGGCGGCGGCTACGGCGGCGCGGGCGGCGCGTCGTCCTCCGGCGCGCCCGGCGGCGCGAGCTACGGCTCGGCCACGGCGCCGGTGGATTTCGGCAGCGGCGGCGGCAACGGCGCGGCCACGGCCACCGGCGGCTCCGACGGCGGCGGCGCGCTGCGCTTGAGCGTGGCCGGCGCGTTGAGCGTGAGCGGCAACGTCAGCGCGAACGGCAACGCCGGCTTGCAGGACGATTCGGGCGGCGGTGCCGGCGGCAGCGTGTGGGTCAGCGCCGGTTCGCTTTCGGGCGCGGGGAACATTTCGGCGCTGGGCGGCGCCGGCGTGCCGCTCGGCGGCGGCGGGGGCGGCGGTGGGCGGATCGCGATTTACACGCCCACGAACAATTTTGCCGGCACCACGAGCGTTCGGGGCGGAGGCGGCTGGTCGCCCGGCCAGGGAGGAACCATTCTCCTTTCGGGGACGTTTCCCGATTTCCAGATTGTGTCGCAATCGCCAACCGGCCTGGTCATGAACGCAGTAAGCTACGTGGACCTGGGCTTCAGCGACGCCGTGGAGCCGGAGTCCGTTTCGGCATCGAACTACACGCTGGTCACGCCGGCGGGCGTTCTGGCCGCGTCGAATTTAACCGCGGCGGCGACCGGCCCGACCACGGTGCGGGTGAGTTTTCCGGCTCAAAACCTGTTGGGCAATTATTCCATCCAGGCGGCGACGGCCATCACGAACCTCTTTGGCCTGCCGCTGGCGTCGGCGTACACCGGCACGTTCACGGTGTCGCTGCCGGCCATTTCCGGCGCGGTCACCGACACTGACGGCGCACCGGTGGCCGGCGTGCTGCTGCAACCGTCGGGCGGCTTGACCGGCGTGACGACCGACACGAACGGCGATTACGCGCTGGGCGTGCCGCCGGGCTGGAGCGGCACGGTGACGCCGAGTCTGGGCAGTTTCATGTTTGCGCCCGGCTCCATCCCCTACACTAACGTGACCGCCCCGCTGACCAACCAGAATTATTTGATCGTGACGACGATCGCGCCGAGCCTGACCTCCGGCGTGAGCGGGACCAACTTTTTGGTGAATTGGGCCGGCCTCCCCGGCGTGACGTATCAACTGCTCTGGTCCACCAATCTCGTGGACTGGCAGCCGCTGGGCAGCCCGCTGCCCGGCACCAACGCCCTGATGCAACTCGTCCTGCCGATCGGTTCGGACCCGGCGGATTTCTTCCGCATCGGCGCGACGGAGTGACAATGCCGTTGAAGGGTTGAGGCGATGAAGCGCTGCAGCGGCAAAGAACCGGCATTCCGATCAGTCTGGCGATCGCAGGTGCGCGTGCAGAGATGTTTTGAAGTTGGCGACCCTACCGGGAATCGAACCCGGGCTACCACCGTGAAAGGGTGGTGTCCTAACCGCTAGACCATAGGGTCACCGAGCGCGCCAGTATAATCGTTGTTTTCCCGCTGTCACGCAAATTCACTTTCCCCGCCCGACCTTTTCCCGTAGTTTGGGCGGGTTCATGAAAGTTTTTATTGACGGCAAATACTACGACGAACGCGCGGCGAAGATTTCGGTCTTCGATCACGGCCTGCTTTATGGCGACGGGGTGTTCGAGGGGATCCGCGCCTACCACGGCCTCGTGTTCAAATTGCGCGAGCACATTGACCGGCTGTTCTGTTCGGCCAAGGCGATCCTGCTGAACATTCCGATGTCCCACGCCCACATCATGCGCGCGGTGGTCGAGGCCTGCCGGATCAATAAAATCCGCGACGGTTACATCCGGCTGGTGGTGACGCGCGGCGCGGGCACGCTGGGTTTAAATCCGAACCGCTGCAAAAATCCGTCGGTCATCATCATCGCGGACAAAATCCAGCTTTACCCGCCGGCGTTGTACCAGAAGGGCATGGAAATCGTCACCGTGCCGACGGTGCGCAGTCTGCACAGCGCGCTGAACCCGGCCATCAAGTCGCTCAATTACCTCAACAACATCCTGGCCAAGATCGAGGCGAACCACGCCGGTTGCGAGGAGGCGGTGATGTTGAACGCGGAAGGTTTCGTGGCCGAATGCACGGGCGACAATCTGTTCATCGTGAAGCAGGGCGAACTGCAGACACCGCCGCTCTCGGCGGGTGCGCTGTACGGCATCACGCGCGGGGTGGTCATGGAACTGGCCGAGGAAGAAGGGCTGGCGGTGTCCGAGCCGAATCTGACGCGTTACGATTTATTCAATGCGGACGAGTGTTTTTTGACGGGCACCGGGGCCGAGATCGTGCCGGTGGTGAAGATCGACGGCCGGGTGATTGGCGCCGGCAAACCGGGGCCGATTACGCGCAAACTGGTGACGGAATACCATGCCTTGACGAAAACCTCCGGTGAACCGATATACAAGTGACGTGAATGAAAATCCGGTGTATTATTAACCGGAAACGCCGGATTGACGGCTTAACACATTAACCAGCGACGTAATCATGCAGTGCTCCATTTGCAAGGAGAAGCCGGCGACCGTGCATCTCACCCAGATCGTGGGTGACAAGATGCAGAAGCTGGATTTGTGCGAGGACTGTGCCAAGGCCAAGGGCATCAACGACCCGACCTCCTTTTCACTGGCGGACGCGGATGTTCTCTTCGGTCTCGGCGCCTCGCAGGAAATCGAGCAGTCCGGCGGCGGCGTCGAAACGAAATGTCCGCGTTGCGGTTTTTCGCAGGCGGACTTTAAAAAATCGGGCCGGCTCGGCTGTCCGGAGTGTTACCGGACGTTTGCCGAGGGTTTGGAGGGATTGCTCAAAACGATGCACAAGGGCACCCACCATTCCGGCAAGGTGCCGGAGGCGCTGCGCGCCAACCGCGAGCAGTCCGACCGCCTCAAATTGCTGCAAAAGAAACTGGCCAAGGCCATCGAGGACGAAAATTTTGAAGAGGCTGCCCAATTGCGCGACGAAATCAAACAAATCACGCCGCGCGGGACGGGCCTGGGCGTGACCTGATATGAAATTGGATGAGTTTCTCATTTCCCCCGCTGAGACGGCGCGCCGGCATGGTCCGCACGACCGGATTGTGATGTCCAGCCGCGTCCGGCTGGCGCGCAATTTGCGCGACGCGGCCTTTCCGGGCTGGGCCAAAAAGCCGGAACGGCTGAAGGTTCTGGAGGCGATCCGGCCGGCGGTCGAAAGCCTCCCGGAAATGAAGGATGCCTTTTCCGAGGTGATGGACAACCTCACGACGCTCGACAAACAGATTCTGGTGGAGCGCCACCTCATCAGCCGCGAGCATGCGGCCAAAGGTTCGGGCAGCGGCCTGGTCTTCAACCGCGAGGAAAGTTTCTGTGTGATGATCAACGAGGAGGACCACTTGCGGATGCAGGCGCTGCGTCCGGGCCTGCAATTGCGGCAGGCGTGGGGCGCGATCGATCATCTGGATTCGGAGCTGGAGAAAAAGCTCGATTATGCGTTCAACAACGACCTCGGTTATTTGACCGCCTGTCCGACCAATCTGGGCACGGCGGTGCGGGTGAGCGCGATGTTGCATCTGCCCGGACTGGTGCTGGCCGAGCAGATCAACCCCATTATTCAATCCGTCAACAAGCTGGGCCTGGCCGTGCGCGGGCTTTACGGCGAAGGGACGGAAGCGCTGGGCAATGTCTTCCAGGTTTCCAATCAAATGACGCTCGGCGAAACCGAGACGACGATTGTCGAGCGGCTGGACAAGGTTTTGTCCCAAATCATTGAGCACGAGGAAAATGCCCGGCAAATCCTGCTGGAGAAGAAGCCGAAGGTGGTGTTCAACCACATTGGCCGCGCCTATGGCATTCTGGCCAATGCGCACAGCATTTCGTCCAAGGAAACCATGAATTTGCTGTCGCTGATGCGGTTGGGAGTGGATTTGGGGCTGTTCCCGGCCGAGGAACGTTCGACGGTGGATGAGCTGTTTATCATGACGCAACCGGCCCATTTGCAGAAACAATTTTCGGACAAACTATCGGCGGAGGAACGCGACTTGCTGCGAGCAGACATGCTGCGGGACCGGTTGAAACACGTCAGCCGGCCAAACACAAAAAAGGGCGGAGCGGGATTGGACAAAACGGCCAATTTATAGCACAATAGAGCGAGTATGAGCGACGAAGCCATGAGTAATTTTACGCCGCGCGCCCAACAGGTGCTCGCGCTGGCGCGGAAGGAAGCCGACCGGTTTAACCATAACTTTCTCGGCACCGAGCATCTTTTGCTCGGCCTGATTAAACTGGGACAGGGGGTGGCGGTGAACGTCCTCCAAAAAATGGGTCTCGACCTCGAAACCGTCCGCATGGAAGTCGAGAAACAGGTCGGCACCGGCCCCGATCAAAAGATGATCGGCAACATTCCCTATACCCCGCGCGTGAAAAAGGTTTTGGACCTGGCGAAGCGGGAGGCCAAAAACCTGAATCATACTTACATCGGCACGGAGCACATTTTGCTCGGCCTGCTGCGCGAAGGCGACGGCGTGGCCGCCCGCATTTTGCGGAACCTGGACGTGGACATCGAGCAGACGCGGCAGGAAATTTTGAAGGAGTTGGACCCCAATTTTACCGGCGAGGAATCGTCCATTCCGGAAGCCGGCGAGAAGGGGCCGGCGGAGAAGAAGGGGGAGATCAAGACGCCCGCGCTCAAGGCGTTTGGACGCGACCTCACGGAAATTGCGCGCAAGGGCGACATGGACCCGGTGATCGGGCGGAAGGACGAAATCGAGCGCGTCATCCAGATCCTGTGCCGCCGGACCAAGAACAATCCGGTGTTGCTCGGCGAGGCCGGCGTGGGCAAGACGGCCATCGTTGAAGGGCTGGCGCAGGAAATCGCCAAGGGCAACGTGCCCGACCTGTTGCGCGACAAGCGCGTCGTTACGCTCGACCTGGCGCTGATGGTCGCCGGCACGAAATATCGCGGCCAGTTTGAAGAGCGCATCAAGGCGGTGATGGATGAAATCCGCCGCGCCAAGAACATTATTTTGTTCATTGACGAACTGCACACCATTGTCGGCGCCGGTTCGGCCGAGGGCACCATGGACGCTTCGAACATTATCAAGCCGGCGCTCTCGCGCGGCGAGATGCAATGCGTCGGCGCGACCACGTTAAACGAGTACCGCAAGTACATCGAGAAAGACGCCGCCCTCGAACGCCGCTTTCAGGCCGTGAAGGTCGAAGCGCCTTCGATTGACGAGACGATCCAGATTTTGATGGGGCTCCGGCACAAATACGAGGAGCACCACAAGGCCGAGTTTACGGACAAGGCGGTGGAGGCTTCCGTGAAGTTGTCCGACCGTTACATCACGGACCGGTTCCTGCCGGACAAGGCGATTGACGTGCTGGACGAAGCCGGTTCGCGCGCGCGCATCGGCACCATGACGCGTCCGCCGGAAATCAAGGCGATGGAAGCTGAGATCGAAGACATCAAGGGCAAAAAGGAGCGCGCCATCAAGAACCAGGATTTCGAGGGCGCGGCGCAGATGCGTGACAGGGAAAAGCAGGCCAAGGAAAAACTGGAGGCCCATTTGCGCGACTGGCGTGCGGCGCGCGAGGAAAAGCACGTGGTCGTGAACGAGGAAGACATTTTGCATGTCGTCTCGAAATGGACGGGCATTCCGCTGCAACGGATGGAACAGGGCGAGATGCAACGGCTGCTGACGGTCGAGACGGAAATGGAGAAGATTGTCATCGGCCAGCACGAAGCGGTCACCGCCATTTGCAAGGCGCTGCGCCGGTCGCGGGCGGATTTGAAGGATCCGCGCCGGCCCATCGGCACGTTCCTGCTGCTCGGCCCGACCGGCGTCGGCAAGACGCTTTTGGCCAAGACGCTCGCCGAAGAGATGTTTGGCGATGCCAAGTCGCTCGTGCACCTCGACATGAGCGAGTATATGGAAAAATTCAACGTCTCGCGGCTCATCGGATCGCCGCCCGGTTACGTCGGGTACGAGGAAGGCGGCCAGCTCACCGAGAAGGTGCGGCGCAACCCTTATTCCGTCGTGCTGTTTGACGAAATCGAAAAGGCGCACCCGGACGTGTGGAACATGTTGTTGCAGATTCTCGAAGAAGGGAAACTGACCGACAACGTGGGCCGGGTGGTGAATTTCCGCAACACCATCGTGCTGATGACGTCGAATGTCGGCTCGGATCTGATCCGCCGGCAATCCACGCTCGGCTTTTCGCCCATCACCGACGAGAGCAGCTACGAAAAGATGCGCGAGAAAATCCTCGACGAATCAAAGAAGACCTTCCGGCCCGAGTTCCTGAACCGGCTGGACGACGTGATTGTGTTCCGTTCGTTCACCAAGCCCGATCTCATCCAGATTCTTGGTCTGGAGGTGGAAAAGGTTCTGGCGCGGTTGCGCCACAAGAACCTCAAGCTGGAACTCGACGCCACGGCCAAGGATTTCCTGGTCGAGAAGGGTTACGATCCGCAATACGGCGCGCGTCCGATGCGCCGGTCCGTGGAGCGTTTCCTCGAGGACCCGTTGGCCGAGGAAATCCTGAAAGGCAACCTGCACGAGGGCGAGCCGATTCTCGTCACGGCGGCGAGTGACAAGCTGGTGTTCAACCAGAAAGCCGCCGCCACGGGCGCGGTGGCCAGTTAGAAAATGTTGGGCGACAAAACTGTGACGGCACGAAATTCATTTTCGTGCCGTTTTTCATCGTACGGCCCTTTGGTCGTTTGCGTACGGCCTCAATCCGGTAATGGCCAAAGGATGTCTGTGCCCAGCAGGTGCGCGTTTCCCGGTCCTGCCTGCCAGTCTTGTGCACCTTTCGGTCGGGTGGGGAATTTTCCGCCGTCATCCGCGCAATTCAGTCCAACGGAATAAAGGGAAAAATGTCCTTCATTCGCCAGTCGGTAGCGCAGGGGATAACCGTCCATGAAATCAGCGGGAACGGCTTTCAGAAATTCCGGCGCGAGTTTTGCCAACGTATCTGGATACGAGCCATATTCACCGCGGTACCGCTCAAGCGCGATGGCGGTGATGAGGATTCTGCGCTCGGCTTCGGCCTCGGCGGCGCGGGCGAGAAAACTGGAACCTCTTCTTTGGAAGCGCAGCCCGATTTCATGCAGGTTTAGTGCGGCTTGTATCCGCGAAGAGTGCTTGGTTTGCAACCGGGAGAGATTCGTCACTCCCGGAAGTCGGCGCATGACCGCCCAATTAGGAGCTTGCAACGCTCGGCGGAGTTCCAGTTCTCGGTCGTGATAAAAGAGCAGCAGATCAGTTTGATCTTCGTACATGCCGTGCCGGAGATAATCGCGCTCACTCTGAAGGGAAAGGAGGCCATACCACATATCCCTTGGAGACTGCAACGATCCGATTAGAAACAGCTTGTACGTCGGACGAAACTCCAAAAATTCCTGCCTGTCCTGTTGGCAGAGAGCCACTTCGCGGGCGCGCTTGAAGGCCGCCGTCTCAGGCAGATTCGTAAACAAATCAACTGATTCCCACTCTTTCTGGAGCCGGGCGAGTTGCTCATCCGACCAGCCGTTGGTTTGGAACGCCTGCCAGGTGGTGTTGTATGCCAGTGCGGTGTTGCCAAACCGGATGAGTTCTGAAATCTCAATCGGTTCTGTTTGCCAGGCGGTGACCAACCGCGTGGTGGCAAACAGGTTCGTCCAGGCAGCAGTAAGATTGCCATCGTGGAGGGCCAGTACCATCCGGTCGCCGAGCGTCTGCGT
>DASZAB010000026.1:0-4469 GCA_035945675.1 Verrucomicrobiia bacterium
GTCAAGTGTGGAGCACCACTGAGCTCGTTTTCGATGATTGCTCCATTCGAGCGTTTATTTGCAGAAGGATTTATTTACCGTCAGGCAGCAAGCCGCCCTCGGCACATGATCACGGTGCTTGGAGTTTGGTTCATATTCGGCATGTTGGCATTGGCTGGTTTATTTATCATGGTTATGCCCTTCCTGACCATAGGTCGCGGTTTAGTCGCTACCATTGTCGTTGTTATCTTTGGAGCGGCCATTCTTGCGGTCTCGCTCGCGATGATTTGGCAGACGACTCGGAATTATTTGACTAGAAACAAGATTGACCATGACGCAGATGCCTAAGATATGAAACGCATATTCACAATTCTCTTTTGTTTGATGTTTGCCGCATCACTTCAGGCTGCGATACGGTTCAACTACGGAAAAGACCCTCGCAAATGGGCGCCTCCAGTCGTGACCGGCAGTGATACCGCCACAAGGTTTTTCCTCGTGGGTGAATCCATCGAGACCTGGAAGGAGATGGTTTCCATCCGGTTTGCTGATACCAACGCGCCACTCCGAAAATACGTGTGCGCCTGGAAGGATGGGCTACTGAAGACAGACCCCAGGATTGATATCAAAGAGGAAACTGGAGGAGACGATTCGATTATTGTCAGCTACACGTCGCTGTCGGCGGACGAGACTTGCATCCGAAGGTTTATCAAGGGTGACGGTGGAGTTTATATGCTCGCCTACCAGGTGCGCCCGAAATTCAAAAAGGATGAAATATTTAAAATTTGGGAAGACATTATCCGCACTGCCACTTGGATTCCGAATCCTAAAACAAATCCTGAAATCGCCTGACCGCGCTGGAGCCACTCCGATAAACAACATCCGCCGCCGCTCAGAAGCTATGGCGGGACAGGTCGCGAGCGGACGGCAGGATGGCTCACCGTCGGCCCGCCCCGAACTCCGAAAGTTTTCGCGGGCAAATGTTTTCGGGGCTGCTCTTGAGTTTATGGATGGTTTAGGTTATAGTCTGCATACATTGCGGCCGGGCGTTATGTCCAATTTGCACCAGTAAATCAGAGAGCGGCAGAGTGGTTTGTTCGGCCGCTTGTTCAGCAGCAGTTTTGCGGGATCAGTTCGCCATGATGCAACCGCGCGGAGCGCGAACGAGCAATTGATCAAATGAAAATTAAGGCTGTGAAAAAGTTCAATGCTCCAAAGCCTGGTTTGTTCCCGCTTGCCTTCGTGTTCAATCGGCTGCGACTCAGGAACACAACACGCCTGGGGGGCGTCTTGATCCTGCTGGCTTTCTTCACTGCCAGCAATTGGAGCCGTGGACAGGCCATTCAACTTTCGGTCGCCATGCCGGTCACTAATCAGACCGTGACAATTACCGTGCCGGGGCTGGGCGATGGTGGCATCATCAATATTACCGATTCGCACAACGTGACTACGCAACTGCTCGCCAACGCCGCGAGTCAGGCGATGTGGACGCCTTCCCGCTACGGCAAATATCTCATCAACTCCGGCATGGCAACGCAGACAATGTGGGTTACCGCGCGTCCGATGACTTTTCATTGGTGGAATTGCACCACGACCCAGACAAACGTCACCGTGGTGATGCAAAGCGATCCTGCCTGGCAGGCGCGCGGCGTCACGAGCGTGGACTGGACGGGCGGCGAGGCTTATTCGCGCGGCGTGGATGGCCATTACTGGACCAATGCCGTGGATTGGTACAACGGCTGGAGCTACGCCTATGCGGCCGGTGGCATGGCGATTGACGAAGCCTACTTCGACGCCGGCTTCCCGACTGATCCGATTCTTCAAGCGATCAGCATGGTTCGCCAGGCGGAGGGAACGAACTATTCGATCAGCCTTTGGAGCGACGGCGTTGGATACAACTTTGCCGCCGGCGCCGCGCTCCTGAAATCCAACAACGTGACCGTCCTCATCGAGGATTACTATGGCACTTGGAGCCTGCATTCGAGCCGCTGGGCGGCGATAGAATCCTATGGCTTGCAAAACCAGGCCATTTCCGGCATTTGGCCCGGCACCGCCCCGTTAACCAACGCCGCAGCCGTCCGCGCCGACATGGCCCTCGTTCGGCTCGTCGCGCCTTTTGCCAATGGCATCGCGATCTTTGCGCCGGAAACCAACAACTACACACCGGCAAATCTGGCCGTGGAATTGTCTGATTGTGATCAGGCCATCGAAGATTATTTTTTGAAGCCGCTTATTTATCTTTCGCTTGACTCCGGCACGCAACTGCTTATTTGGAACCTGGGCAATGACGATGCGACCGGATTTTCGCTGCGGTTCCTGAATGGCAGCGGCGGCGTCATCACGAATATTGATCTTTCCGATCTTGCGGCCGACGGCCAGCGGCTGGTGAGCATTCCGAATGGCGCCGTCAACGCGCAAGTCGTCAATCCCCCCGGCACCGCCAATCTCTACACCGGCAACAGCCAATACTCCAACGGTCTTTATCCGATGAACGTGCCGGGCCGCTACACTTGGAATAATGCCATTGGCGATCATCTTTGGAACACCATCGGCAACTGGAACCCGCAGGGTCCGCCACCCGGCAACATTGACAGCGGCAATTATGCCTACTTCGACGGCAGCGCCGCCACGCCGGGTTCCGTGACGGCCGCCGCCGGTGAGACGTCCATCAATAGCGTTCAATTTGTCACCGGTGGCTGGACCATCAGCGGCAGCGCCACGGCGCAAGACTTCTACACGTACGGGATATTTTCTTCCGGTGCGGGCACCAACACGATCAACATTGGTGTCTCGGCGCGCGATGTTGTGCCGGCGTATTGCGTGGTGGGCGAAAGCAACACTTTGATCATGAACGGCCAGATTGGCGCCGTTCGCAATAATGGCGGCCTGATCAAACTCGGCGCGGGCACGATCATCCTTGCCGGCCCCAACGCCTACACGGGCGCGACGGCCCTGAACAGCGGCACGTTGCTCGTCAACAGCTCGCTCACTGCCAGCAGCACGGTCACCGTGGGCGGTGGTGCGACGCTTGGTGGAACCGGCACAATCAACGGCTCCGTGACCAACAACGGCACGATTTCGCCAGGAGCGGGCGTGGGCACTCTGGCCACCGGCGCGGAAACCTGGAATGGCGGCGGCCGTTATCTTTGCGAAATCAATGCGACAAACCCGACCGGTTCCGACCGGCTCGACATCAGCGGCGCGCTGACCGTGGACGCCACAACCGGAAATCCGTTCACGGTGCAGATAGCGTCGCGCACCACCAACAACACCCGCGGCCTGCTTGCCAATTTTGACCCGTCGCGAAATTACACTTGGACGATTGCGACGGCGGCCAGCTTGAGTGGATTTTCCCCGGCGAAGTTCACGGTCAACACCAGCCAGTTCAGCAACACGTTCATCGGCGCGTTCGTGGTTACCAACAGCGGCAATTCGGTGGTGCTGAATTACGTCGCACCGGCGGTTCCGCCTGAATTCACGGGTGTTGCGCTGCTGCCGGGCAACCTGTTCCAGGCAAGTTTCACGGGACGGGTGGGACAGGCGTTTTCGGTGCGCGCGACGAACAATCTGCTCGCGCCGGTTCTCACGTGGCCGGTGCTGTCCAGCGGCACGATCGGCGGCAGCGGGGCGGCCATTGTCACGGACCCGATTTCGTCCACAAACGCGCAGAAGTTTTACCGGATCAGTTCGCCGTGATGCAACCCTCGCGGAGCGCAAACGAACAATCGATCAAACGAAAATCAAGGCTGTAAGAACTTTCAATGTTCCAAAGTTTGGTTTGTTCCCGGCCGCCTTGTGTTCGCCGCTGGCGGTCTGCACATCTGTTCTGGCGTTCGATTTTACCAACGCCGACTGCGCCATCCGGCTTCGCTCGCAAGCTATGGCGGGACAAGTGAGTTTATGGCTGGTTCGGCGTGGATCCAACCAGCGGCCAATCTGCACTGGCCTCGGGCTATGGAGGACTCACTCTGGGCTGACCGGAGAATTTAGAGCAGTCCCACTTATTACGTAGCGCGGGCTTTCCACCCTGCGGGTCCAGGCGACTTTTCCGCCTTCGCGGCGCGACGGCGGCCTGCCGCCTCTTTCGTGCGGAGGAAACGCGGAACAAGAATGTCCCGCCAACCCGCAGACAAGAATGTGTGCGCTACATCAAAGTAGTAACCGCGCTAAGGCTTAAAAACCGACCGATAAAACCGCTGCGGGAAAAGGACTGCGTTCGTGTCCACGAAAAGCCTGACGGCCACGGGGCAAGCCTGCCTCCTTTTTCACCCGCGCGTCCTTGCCTTTTGCTTTTTTCCGCCGGCCGGGCGCGCCATGCCGCAAAAAGACACCCTTCCGGCGGACGCCCGCCACGCCAACGCCTTTTCGGCGCGCCAATCCATCCCCTACTTTAAGCTGCTGAATACGGGCTTGCAAATCTGTGGAGCAGGAAGAAAATCACGCAAAAAGCCCATGCTGGTCGTGGGCAAGAAACCAAATGGGAAATCCCGGTT
>DASZAB010000027.1:0-12991 GCA_035945675.1 Verrucomicrobiia bacterium
TCGTGAATCGCAAATCGTAAAGGCCGTTCGCTGGAGCCGCCCCGTCGTTCAGCCGGCCCTGGTAGGTGAACGCCGTGCCTTGGGCGCGGGCAGTGGAGAGTTGAACGTTGAGCGCAGTAAGCACCAGCAAAGCCAGCGCAATAAATGGTTTGGTTTTTGCAGTCATGGCTCGAACAGTGTGGATTGATTTCAACAAAATGCTTTTTCTCATAGCACTTGGAACAGCTTGAGACGAAAGAACTGCTGCGGCAAAGCCGGATCGACCACATTAGTTGCGGTCAAACTGAACGCTCCGGGACCGATCCCGTTGGTCCAGACCGGCGTCCACTGGATCAGCGGCGTCGCCACGTTGGTGCTCGACAATATGACCGTGGTGCCGACACCAAATTCATTGAGTCCGCTGAAGACCAGGTTGGTTCCGGCGGAAACGGTGAGATTGGTCACAACGAATTGGAGGGGCGGAATGATGCGTTCGAACTGGGCGGCGTTGTTGGTCGTGCCGTCGCCCAACTGGCCGTAGTAATTGTTTCCCATGCCCCACAGACTACCGTCGGACTGTATGTACAGAATACGGCCGTCGTAGCCCAAGGTCATGGCCGTCACGTTCGACGAGACGATTTCCGTCCAGACGTCATTCTCGGTTTGCCAAAGGCTTCCATCGGATTTGAGCAGCAGACTGACCCCGAAACCGCAGGCGACGGCGCTGCCGCCGCTGCTCACCGTTTCCACCGGGCTGTTGCGCTCGGTCGTCGTGCCGTCGCCGAGTTCGCCGGCGTAATTGTAGCCCATGCCCCAGACGCCCACGCCGAGGACGAAACTCCCATACAAATACAGGCTGTCCACGAATCCAGCCGAGATCGCGTAAACGCCGGTGAACACGCTGTGGTTGGTCAGAACTTCCTCAGGCGTGTACTGCGTGTTCTGAGTGCCGTCGCCCAATTCGCCGAACATATTCTGCCCCATTGCCCACAAACTGCCGTCGGTCGTCTCATAAAGGCTGTGTTCGTATCCGGCGCTGATAAGATAAACATTGCTGGACACCAGTTGCGAGGCGCCATGAACGTCCACTGAATTGCCCGTGCCCAACTGGCCATAGCCATTCCAGCCCATGCCCCACAAGGCATTGCCTTTCAGGAACAGGCTGTGCAGTGCGCCCGCGGAAATTGCCGTGACACCGCCGGTGAAGGTAATTTGTTCCGGGCTGTGCTGGTCCGTCGTGGTGCCGTCGCCCAACTCGCCGTTGGCATTGCCGCCAAACGCCCACAGGTTGCTATTGGCCGTCAGGAACAGGCTGTGATACTCGCCGGCGGCGATCGCCACGACGTTGCTGCGCACGATCAAAGTGGGCACATGGCGGTCGGTGGTCGTGCCGTCGCCCAACTGCCCGGCGCCGTTGTTGCCCATCGCCCAGAGGCTGCCGTCGGATTCGAGGACCAGCGTGTGACGTAATCCGGCGGCCACCGCGGTGACCGTTGGTGCGGCGGAGGCGGTTGAGAGTTGAAGGTTGAAGCTTGCGAGCGCCAACGCGAGCGCGACGCGAACGAAACGATTTTCAGTTTTTGGTTTCATTGATTTCCCGTTTTAGTTTTGCAACTGGAGAATGTAAAATTGCCGCGGAGCATTGGGACCCACCGGGGGCCCACCGTTTACCGCGTTCGTCGCGGTGATGGTGAACTCTCCGTGTGCGCTCGCGGAAGCTGAATGCTCTTGCCTCCGCGCTCGGGAAACGGCCCCAATATCGTTTCAGGTTCACACCTTTCAGACCTAATCCACCCTAATCATAACCATTCCTGAACGTAATTTGCAAGTGGAAAGTTATTTGATTGGGGGAAAGGCTTTTGCCTTTCAATTTTCGTTGCGTCCGTGTTCAATCTGCCTGGTTTTCAAATCGCCCGCCGCGCCGTAGCGCAGCGGAGGCGGGTAAATCATCAATCGCAAATACGAAGATGCCCAAACGCACTGACATCCATTCCGTCCTGATCATCGGCGCCGGCCCGATCATCATCGGCCAGGCGTGCGAGTTCGATTATTCCGGCACCCAGGCCTGCAAGGCGCTCAAGGAGGAAGGCTACCGCGTCGTGCTGGTGAACTCCAACCCGGCCACCATCATGACCGACCCGGAGTTCGCCGACCGCACCTACATCGAGCCCATCACGCCCGAGTGCATTGAAAAAATCATCCTCCGCGAAAAGGAGGAAATGCAAAAACTCGTGGGACAGGCTTCCAGCCTGTCTCCATCCAAAAAAGCCAAAAAGTCAGAGACCGGCGCGACGCCGGTCCTGCAACCGAAACTCGTCTTGCTCCCGACTCTCGGCGGCCAGACCGCGCTCAACGCCGCCATGGCCTTGCACCGCTCCGGCGTGCTGGAAAAATACGACGTCGAAATGATTGGCGCCAAGGCCGAGGCCATCCATAAGGGCGAAGACCGGCAGGCGTTCAAGGATTTGATGATTTCCATCGGCCTGGACGTACCGATTTCCGGCACCGCGCACAACATCGAGGAAGCCCGGGTCGTGGCCGAAAAGATTGGCCGGTTCCCGGTCATCATCCGACCCGCCTTCACGCTCGGCGGCACCGGCGGCGGCATCGCCTATAATCTTGAGGAATTCGAAGTCCTGGCCAAGCGCGGCATGGAGCTGTCGCCCGTCTCGGAAATTCTGGTCGAAGAATCCCTGCTCGGCTGGAAGGAATACGAAATGGAAGTGATGCGCGACAAGGCCGACAATTGCGTCATTATTTGCTCCATCGAAAATTTCGATCCGATGGGCGTCCACACCGGCGACAGCATCACCGTCGCCCCCATTCAGACGCTGACCGACAAGGAGTTCCAGATCATGCGCGACCAGAGCTTCGCCGTGATTCGCGCGGTGGGCGTCGAGACCGGCGGGTCGAACATCCAGTTTGCCGTCAACCCGGACAACGGCCGCATGGTCATTATTGAGATGAACCCGCGCGTCAGCCGCAGCTCGGCGCTGGCGTCCAAGGCCACCGGCTTTCCCATCGCCAAGATCGCCGCCAAACTCGCCGTGGGCTATCTGCTCGACGAGATCCGCAACGACATCACGCGCGAAACGCCCGCCAGCTTCGAACCGACGATTGATTACGTGGTTACTAAAATTCCGCGGTTCGCCTTCGAGAAATTCCCGCAAGCCGACCCCACGCTGACGACGCAGATGAAGAGCGTCGGCGAAGCGATGGCCATTGGCCGGACCTTCAAGGAATCATTACAAAAATGCCTGCGCTCGCTGGAGATTGGCCGGAGCGGCCTGGGCGGCGACGGCAAACCGTGGCGCGTCGGCACGGAAGTGTATGGCGACCGCGACATCCTGCCCAAGGACGTCATCAGCCGCAAATTGAGCATGCCCAATGCCGAACGCATCTTTTTCATTCGCCACGCCCTCCGCGCCGGTTTCACCATCGACGAGATTTTCAACCTCACAAAAATCGACCGCTGGTTTCTGGTGCAGATCAAAGAGATTGTGGATTTCGAGGAAGAACTGGCGGAGGCGACATAAAGGAAAAAAATTAGCGCTTAACCCGCGCGCGGCAGCAATTTCACAGTTGCGCGCTACTAAACGGCCTCAGGTTATTGACGACTTTCACTATCTAAACCGTGATTTCCAGGGCAACGTCATCCGGGCGTTAAAGCCACTCATTTTTGAAGGTCTGCCGGTTATTCTAATTGCGATTCCTCATCGCAGATTTGATGCGATTAAAGTTGAACGTGAGATAACGGGGCGACTTCAGCCTGTTCCCATTCCATCATGGGGTCATGACGAGTTACTTCAAATTCCTAACAATGGGTTTCCACTCCTGAATATCTGTATGTCAAAGGATGTGGCTATTGATTGGCCACCGGCACGAGTTTGTGTTTCACGGCGTTCTGGTGGACGTAATTCAATCGCGCCAGATAGCTGTGTTGCAGCGTTAGTTTTGTATCCCGGAAGTTAAACCACACTTTGCGGCCTTCGGCCTTGTCCAATTGATTCAACTCGCGCGATGAGACGCCCTGCAGGTCATGCAAGAATTCACCGAGATTCCGCGAGTCCGGATTGCCGCGCGCGATGAGGTGATAATGATTGGCGAACACGGCCCAGGCTTCCAATTGCCAGCCGCAATCACGGGCGAAGGAAAGCAAGATGCGTTCGAGCAAATCGCGTTTCTGCGGCGTGTTGAAATAATGCCGTTTTTCGAGCGTGCCGGCTGTGACGAAATAGACAGCATTGTTCGCTAGCCGATGCACTGGCGCATGCGGCCAATCCTTGGGCGTCAATTGGGATTTTAAATCCACGAGACGGACGGGCGGCAAGCCGAAAGTTTTCGGCGCAGGAGGTTCTGATTGGGGCGCTGCCGAGGCTTCGGGATTCACGCAGCCATCGTGCGGGGAAGGAATCGCGCCGAAAAGTTGAAAGTTCGGGGCTTGAAGCGGTGCTGAAGCCACCGCACTCCAAACGCTGGCGCGATAGCCGGATGTCCTTCGACTTCGCGAAGCGTCTGGACTGCGGCGCGTTTACCGCCGCTGTTCCCTCTCGTAAGGACACGAAAACAGCCCGCCGATTCCTCAATGCCTACGGCAGCATTACGGCACGATAAAATTTATTCCCGGCAATCGGGTTCTGGTCAATCCACAGGTACGGACTGGAGTTGAGCAGCACGGTGGCCACGGCGCTCCAGGTAGTCATGTCAGGCGAGGACTGGATCTGATAGGTGCGCCCGATGGCGCCGGTGATCTGCACGCCGGGATAGGTGTTCAACTGGAGGTTCGCCGGGGCGACAGGTTGTCCCTGGGCGTTGAAGGTGATATTGCGAATCCGGTTATTGCCGCTGTCGGCGACAAAAACCATGCCCTGCGATAAACAGCCCCCGTAGGCGGAATTGAAGAGTGCGGTACTGCCCGGACCGTCGTTGTAGCCCGAAGCGTACTGGTTAAAATTTCCCGCCAAGGTGGTCACGTTGGTTTGGGCATCCATTTTGCGCACGCAACTGCCGCCGACCAGGTAGAGATTGCCCGCGTGATCAAAAAACATGGAATTAATCACGTTAAAAGTGGCGTTGGTACCGACCCCGTCAGCCGGAGAATAGGCATAACCGTTGCCGGCAAACGTCGTTACATTTTGTTGTTGGTCCACCCGACGAATCCGCCCGTTGCCGGAATCCCAGACATAAATATTGTCGGCCTGATCGCAAGCCAGGGCGGTGGGATTGGAGAAGGCGGTGAGGAGAGTGCCCTGTCCGTCGAAATATCCCTGAATCCCACTTCCGGCAAAAGGGGCAACGGTTCCGGTGCCGGGGTTGTAGCGGTAGATCCGGTTTCCGCCCGAATAATAAAGATGGTTGGCGGAATCGAAACAGATGCCGCTGGAGGACGTCAGGTTGGTCAAACCTCCATTGACGATGGACGCGTAGCCATTGGTGTTGATCGTCAGCAGATAGTTAACGCCGCCATAGTAACTGTTGGCCATCACCAACCAGATCTGGTCGGCGTGGTCTATTGCCATCGCGTTGACCTGGCCCCAGGACAATGAAACATTGGTGCCGTAACCATCCAGATAAGAGCCGCCGCCGACAAACGTGGAGACCGTCCGGTCAGGGGTAATCTTTCGGACCCGCTGGTTTCCGTTGTCCCAAACATACAGGTTGCTGGCGGTGTCGGAGGCGATTTGCGTCGGATTGTTAAAAGCCGTGAGCAGGCCTTGCCCGTCAACATAACCCGGTATGCCATAGCCGGCGAAGGTTGAAACCGCGTCGTTGTTGGTGTCGTAGATTTGTGCCCGGGCCGGCCAGACCAGAAGTGTTGCGGTAATGACGATTGAGATTAGGATCGGTTTTGTTTTCATAGCAGGAATATTTCCTTTCCGCGCTTAATGAGCGGTTTGTAACCGATTGTACCGTAAATGACAACAGTTCGTTGCTGTGTGTCGTTTGCGGTGTTCGGCCATTCAAAGGGGTGCCCCGATACTCAAAATCAAACACCAATGCGATCAGGGCCTTTTCCATTTCGGTCAGGATTCGCTTGACGGCCATTTCGGGCCGCGCTCCAATGCGCGGCCAGTTCAACCATTGACCAAATCAAAATTATGCCTGTCCCCACCTTGTTGCCTACAAACGTGCAGAACGAAACCTTTGGCGGCGTCACCTATCACATCGAAGGCGAGCTGGTGCCGGCGCTGCATTTGGAATTGAGCCATACCGGCGTCTATTTCGAGCATCACATCCTCCTCTGGAAAGATCCGGCCGTGCAGATTGGGTTGCATCCAATGAAAGGCGGCTTCAAGCGAATGCTGGCCGGGATGCCCTTCCTGCTGACGGGCGCAACGGGTCCGGGCCGGATTGCCTTCAGCCGCGACGGCGCGGGCCATGTGTTTGGCCTGCATTTGAACGCCGGCATGGGCGTGGACGTGCGGGAACATCAATGGCTCGCGGCCACGGACAATGTGGAATACACCTTCACCCGCGTGAAAGGCGCGGCCAATATGTTGCTGGGCGGGACCGGTTTTTTCATTGATACCTTTTCGTGTACGGCGCGGGAAGGCATCCTTTGGCTGCACGGTTTCGGCAATGTTTTCGAGGTCACGCTTGGAGCGGGCGAGCAGATTGACATTGAGCCGGGCGGCTGGATTTACAAGGACCGCACCGTGCAGATGCAGACCATGTTCCAGAAACTCTCGACGGGGCTGTTTGCCAGCGGCGGGCAGATGGTGTGGAACCGTTTCACCGGGCCGGGAAAAATCGCCCTGCAATCCATGTATTTCCACATGGAAGGCGGCGAATAGTCACCGCGCCAACCTTGGGCCGAATGACGCAACTTTGGTGAAGTTGGTGCTTGCGGACATCTGCGGTTAAATTCCCCGCGTGAAACTGTTTTACACCGGCCCGGTCGTCAACGCCGAGATGCTCGTGGTGATGCTCGAGAAACATGGCATCACCGCCACGCAGGCGTTCGTGGACCCCGCCACGCCAGATGACGGCGATTTGAGCTGTCCCGCCCGGGTCTTCGTGCCGGAAGCCGATTATGACCGCGCCTACCAGCTCTTCTTGGCCGAGCGCGAGGACGAGCTTTGACTCCTCCAATTTTCTCAAGGATTTTGGCAGTTTCCAATATCGGTTGCCATTGACTTTGCGTACCGGGCGCATTTCCCTGTCGTTATGAAGCAATTGATTTTAATCGCAGCGCTTGCCGGCGTCATCATCGCTGCCCCGGTGATTGTCCGCGCACAGGCCAACACGCCTGCCGCCGCCCCGGCCTTGACCGCGGCGGACAAGGAGCAGGCCTCGCTCGAAAAACATATCAAGCCCGTCCTGGCGAAGTTGAAGCTGGCGGATGTGGCGAAGGCGGCGCGGGTGCATGACATCCTTGCGGCGCAATTCGCGGCGCTCAAGACCTGGCACGCCGCGAACGACGCGCAAATCAAGCCGCTCTGGGACGATTTTAACAAGGCCCGCGCGGCGAAGAATGTGACGAACGCTAACGCCGCGCTCGACAAAATTGCCGGCGTGTATGCCACCTTCAAGCCGCAGCACGAAAAGTTCGTCGCGGATTTGTCGGCGGTGCTGACGCCCGACCAGGTGGAAACGGTCAAGGACGCACTGACGGTGAACAAGGTGAAGGTGACCTATAACGTTTATCTGCAAATTTTCCCAAACCTGACGCAAGCGCAGAAGGCGGTGCTGCTGCAAGACCTCAAAGCCGCGCGCGAGGAGGCGATTGACTGCGAGTCCATGAAAGAGAAATCCGCGTTCTTCAAGAAATACAAAATCATCATCGAGGACGACTATCTCACCGCGCAGGGTTACGACCCAAAACAAGCGCGAAAGGATTTCGCCGCGAAACAAAAGGCGGACGCAGCGAAGAGATCGGCGGACAAATAACGGGCGACCCGGCAGGGCGCGTCACTCTGGGCGCGCCGTTTTTCGCATTTGAAGGAACGGCGGGCAGAGGATTGCCCGCGGTGCCGGGAATCAGGACACCCCGCGGGTTATTTCGCCACTGGCCGATAATCCTTCCACACCCATTCCAGGGCTTCAGCCAACGTTTGTTGCTTCACCCGGCCGTCCACGTGCCCGGCGTTGCGCGCAAAGATGAACTGGTAATGATAACCCTTGGCGGCCAGAACCTTCGCCAGGTTCTCATTGGCGACGACCCAGTCATGCAGGTTGTCGCGCATGACATTCGGATTCAAAAGGTCCCGGTCACCGACTTCGAGCCAGATGCGGAGGGGTTTTACGGGGCTGTTGGGGATGAGATGTTCATGGAATTCCCAGGCACCGTGCGGGCTCGCGGCGTTGTAAGGCCATTGCTGGTTCACATAGGTGCCCGAATACGTCAGCACGCGGTGGTAAAGCTCCGGATGATACCAAGCCATGATCAAGGCGCAGGCGCCGCCGGAACTGCCGCCCATCGTCGCGCGGCCATCGGGGTCTTTGGTCAGGATCACATGACATTTGCTTTCCACGAGCGGCAGCACCTCTTGCTCGACGAACTCCGCATAGCGTCCAGACATCGTGTCGTATTCCAATCCGCGCTCGCTGCCCTGGGCATCACCACCGCCGTTGCCGATGGAGATGGCTATCAGCACCGGCACCTTGTGGTCGGCAATCAGATTGTCCAAGGCCGTGAACAACGGGCGATCAGGCCCGTCCGCTCCGACGATGAAAGGCGCCGCGGTTCCGGGAACATATTGTTTGGGGACATAAACCGACACAGGTCGGATGTAGGGAGCCGGATGGCTGGTGGTCACCACCAGTTTGGCGGGATCGGTGGGGTCGGGGGTGCCAAATGTACCGCGCTCGCGAGCGATACCGGGGTAAATTTTGCTGTCCGCCGAACGCATGGTGAAGTTAAAGACGGCCCCCTGCGGCACATTGGTCTGCACCGTCATTTCGAGCGGGCGGTGGTACGTCGGACCGATAATGAAGTTTCCATCAGCATCCGCCGGCGGATTGAGACCGTCAGGCAACTCCTTGGCCGCGACAAAGCCTGGTGTGTGCGGATCACGCGTGGGTGGTGGTGCAGCCATCGCCGTGCTTGCGCCAGCCAACAAATTCAGCGCTGCGCAGAGGAACGCGAAACCACAGGTCATTCTGGCCATCTTCATTTTTATCCTTTCATGGGCCGGAGGCCGAGGCGTCCGAGGCCTGGTTGGGCGATTGAAATTATTGTTTTGCCGGATTCCAAACGGCCACGGCGACAAACGAATCGGCGCATCCGTAATACAAGAACCATTTGCCGTGAAAGAAAACCAGGCCTTCCGCGAAGGTGGTTCCCGCCGCATACTGGCCGGTGCGCTCATAAGGCGTTTCCGGCTTGTAGAATGGCTTGTCGGTGCGCGCCAGCAGATGCGTCGGGTCTTTGGGATCAAACAGCGCCTGACCGTCGGAATAAACGCCGGCCGGCAAAGCGGGGTCGCCAGAGGCGGAATCATTTTTGCCGTTGTAAAGCACCACAATTCCTTTGTCGGTCAACACAGCGGGCGGTCCGGCTTCGACCAAAGCGCTGTCGAATTTTCCCGGCCGGGGTTTCAACACCGCCTTTCCCATGTCCCAATGGATCAGGTCATCCGAAGTCGCACACGACACCGTGCCTTCACCCCAAAACATCCAGTATTTGCCATTGATTTTCGCCGCTTCTAACCGGCCATCCGAGATTTTGCAGACAATCGCACCGGATTTGTAGAAACCGGCATAATTGGAAAAAACCTGGCCGTATTTGGTCCAGTGAATCAAGTCCTTTGAAGTTGCGGCCGCCAGGCGGGTGACCTGGTGGTTCCACTGGGTGTAGGTGACCACAAACGTGCCGTCTGCGGATTCAACCAGGCGCGGGTCTTCACAACCGCCGCTCCACTCGCGGTCCTTTTGACTGTCGTTGGCGGGAAACAGCACGGGATGGGGCAGACATTTAAAATGGAGACCATCTTCGCTGACCGCCAGTCCCAAGCGAGACGTGTGCGAGCCGATGGCCGTTGACCCGGTGGCGTCTTCGGCCCGATACAGCACGAATACTTTCCCGTCTTTGACCACAGCTGCCGGATTAAAGGTGTGCAAGGCTTCCCACCGGACCGGTTTCCCGCTTGCCGGGCAGTCAAAAATTGCGTTGGTATTTGGAGTGATGACGGGATTGACGCCTTCTGGCCGAATAAATGGCCCCAAACCCCAGGATGGAACCTGTGCAACCACCGGACCGGCGAGAAAAACGGCAATGAAGAAAACAACCGGATTTTTTTTCATGCCCCGATCCAGGGTGAAACTCCAGGTTGTCTTTGGCATGGCGCAAGGATGGGAAAAGCCGGGGAGGTTTTCAACGCGGATTCCGGCGGCGTCCGGCGAAATGCCTCCCGCCTGGGGTCAGGCGATATTTGCGCGCGGCCTTCCGATGGGCTACCGTTCCGGTCATGAGGCTCAAGCTGCGGTTTACCTGGTCCGGAATGATTTTGATGTTGCTCGTCGTGCCGGGCCTGCGGGCGGACGTGCTGGAAATGCAGAACGGCGACCGTTATTCCGGCAAGGTGGTGTCGGTTTCTCCCGACAGGGTGGTGTTGAACAGCGAGGTGCTGGGCAAAATCACCGTGCCGCGCAACAAGGTCGTAAGCCTGTCATTTGGCACCAATGCCATCGCCTCCCAAGCGACCGGTCATCCCGCGCATGCCGTCTCCACCAATATCCCCACGGCAACCGCTCGGGCGGCCCTGACCAACACCAATGTGGATTTATCCGCGGCGTTCCGGCAGTTGGGCGCGAACACGAATTTCGTCGGGCAGATTCGCCAGCAAATGCTGGCCGGCAACCCCGAAGCCGCCCGCAAATACGACGAGATGGTCAGCGGCTTGTTGAGCGGGCAACTGAACGTGAGTGACGTGCGGCGGCAGGCCCAGGCGGCAGCCGCGCAATTGCAGGAGCTCAAACGGCAGCTCGGCCCCGAGGCTGATGAATCGCTCGACGGTTATTTGCAGGTGCTGGACAGTTTCATCAAGGAAACCGCCAACGAGCCGGCCAACACCGCGCCAAAATCTCCTTAGCCGCAACGATGGAGCAGGACGGGCGTCGCGCCGGTCTCTAGCTCTTGAATTTCCGCCTTGCGGCGTTGTTTCCTCGGCTTATGGGCAGTCACCAACTCGTGAGGAGACATTTTTAGATGGAGACAGGCGTGAGGCCAGTCCTGCCCCGTCCGGTACGAAGCTTCGTGCAACCGGCTTGCCGATTTTTGAACGGACGCGTTTTGCCCGGCGTCAGAATGTCAGGACGACAAGCGATTGCCGGGGAGGTGATAATGAAGGCCAAGCTGCGCATTCTCAATCTGGAAGATAACGAACGCGATGCCGAACTGAACGAGGTCATGCTGACGGCGCGCTGGCCGCGGTGTGAGCTCGTGCGGGTGGATACCCGCCAGGACTTTATCGCGGCACTGGAAAAGGAGGGAAACCTGGACCTGATTCTGTCCGATTACACCATGCCCGGTTTCGACGGCCGCGAAGCGCTGGCGCTCGCCCACGAGCGCCGGCCGGAAGTTCCGTTCCTGTTCGTTTCCGGCACCATCGGCGAGGATGCGGCAATTGAGGCGCTCAAAAACGGGGCAACCGACTATGTGCTCAAGCACCGGCTCATGCGTCTGATTCCGGTCGTGGCCCGCGCGCTGGCCGAGGCTGAAACACAAGACGAACAAAAGCGCGCCGAACGGGCGATGTGCGAATCCGAGCATAAATACCGCACGTTGTTCGAATGCCTCAGTGACGCGGCGTTTCTGACGGAGGAACCGGGCGGGAAAATCATTGATGCCAATCGCCAGGCCGGAATTCTGCTGCATTGCTTCCGCACGGACATTCTGGGCCGCAAGGAATCCCAATTTCTGGTCATGGACCAGAGCCAAACACTGGAAGCCGACGCGCCGGGCGGCGCGGTTGAAGGCAAATTGATCCGCGCGGACAGCGCGGCCATCCCCGTGGACGTGCGAACGACACGATTAAAACTTTATGACCGCCCGCTGGTGCTCCGGCTCTGCCACGAACTCAACCGGCACTGAGCGGGGAGGTGTCCTGATTTGAAGGTTGGAGTTCCGCGCTTACGCGGTTCCGAGCCGCCTGAAGGCGGAACTCCGAGCGAATTCAGGACTCTATGGAGCCGACCGGCGCAAGATTGTGCTGGGCAACCAGTTCTGGAGTAAGGGCGGGTTCGGTCATGGAAACATTCATCTCATCCCTGAAACACTACAAAATCATTCAGAGCAGCAACGGCAGAGCGAAGAACTCGCAGGCCGGTAGAGTCGCGCAAACGATGGAGTGCTCGTTTCCTGGAATTACACCAGTTCCGCCACGTTTTCGTCTTCGGATTTTTTCAATGAGCACAGCGAGAACTTCCATCAGCGAGGCGAGCGGATGGTTTTCGTTTTCGCCCGCTTCTCCACCAGGCGGTCAAGCCGTTTCACCAGCCGGCAATATTCGCGGTCGTTGCGCGGCACACGCAGCGCCGGCTCGACTTGGGGCCAGGCTTCAAACGCCTTTTCGATTTGCGCGGTGGACATGTTATCTTTCATTTCATTTGCCGGTGTCCTACTCGGAGTGCGTCAGCACGGCACGAATATACACCTTTCGGCGATTACAGTGAATCGCGGCAATCACGCGAGCCTTGTTGCCGCCGCTGTTAAAAATCGTCAGCCCGCCAACCTGGTCAGCGTGCGGAAACACGCGGCGCAATTCGGCGAAGTTCGCCGGGTTGTCCCTTTTTTAACGCGCGGTACCGATGCGCCAGACCGCTCGCTGTCGTCGGACGTTTTTCGGCGAATTCATTCAAGCGTTTGCGGGTGATGATGTGCATGACCTGTCACGCCGCCCGGGCGACAGGGTTCTTTTCCAGCGCAGCGATGATGCTCCCCAGAATCCATTTGCCGTCGTCGCTGCCGAGCAGCGGTTCACACGCGCGTTCGGGATGGGGCATCAGGCCGGCCACGTTCCGGCGTTCATTGCAGACGCCGGCAATGTTCAACAGCGAACCGTTCGGGTTC
>DASZAB010000028.1:0-46970 GCA_035945675.1 Verrucomicrobiia bacterium
AGCGCCAGGCTCAACTTGCGCTCTTCCTGGCGGGTGGACTCGAGATTGGCCGTGGCTTCGCGGACTTTGGCGCGGGTCGAAAGGCCGTCCCAAAGATTCCACTGGGCCATCACGCCGGCCGTGTAATTCCTGCCGCCGTGATCGAATTTGGTGCCGTAATCGTAACCCACGCTCCCAAAGGCGTTGAGACTTGGTTGGTAACCGCCTTTCGCGCCGCGAACCTGGGCCTGCGCGGCGCGTTCGCGGGCACGCGCGGCGGCCAGTTCCGGGCGTTGCGATAAATCGTTGGCATCCGGGGCGCTGATTACGGGCGCGGTGTCGGCCACGGTGAAATCACCGCCGTCAATCCCCAGAAGATTGCGCAAAGCGCGTTCTGCCAAAATGTTCGCATTGCGGGCACTGATCAAGTCCTCGCGCGCCCGCGCCAGGCGGACTTCAAAATCCAAGGCATCGGATTTCAGCAGCGTGCCGGCATTTAATCGCTTCTTTGTCGTGGCGAGATCGTTCTCAAACGCGTTGACCTCGGCCTGGGCCGCATGGATGAACTGCCGCGTCTTCAGCACGGTGTAAAAGGCGCGGGTCACATCGAAACCCAGCGCGTTGCGAACGGCGGCGCTGTCCTGCCGGGCGGCCTGGGTGTTGGCCTTCGCGGTGGCACGGTTGGCGGCGTTCCGCCCGCCGGCGTAGAGCGGCACGGTGACGAGGCCCTGCACGTTGGCGTCATCCACGCTGGGCAGGTGATCGTAATCGGACACCCCGCTGGCGGCGAACGCGCGTTGGTTGAGGATGTCGCCGAAAACCATCATCGGATTGTCTGTGCGGGTGTAACTGGATTGGACCTGCAACTGCGGCCAGAAGGCGGCGTCAGCTTGTTGCAGACCCGCCTGGGCGGCGTTGATTCGTTGTTGCGCGAGTTGCGCATCGGGGTTGTGCGCGAGCGCGTATCCCAGCGCGCTTTCCAGCGTCCACGGTTCCGCCGCGGCCGCCAGCGAACAGGCGAACGACAATCCAAGGAAGTTCAATAGCAATTTCAGCTTTCTCGCCATCCGTAATGGAACAAGCAGCCTGGCTTTACGCGCCAGCGTCGTGGACTGCGGCGGCAAGCGGAGCGCGCCGCCGCTTATGAACGGCGGTAACTTATCGGACGGGCCGTGTTTGATCGTGAACAAAAGCGGTGTCACCGCCACCGCACTCCAAGACGACAAGCGAGTTCGCAAGCTTTCTCTCAACGCGAGTCTCCATGCTGGCTTTTGTTCGGACCAATCCGCTGAGTGCGTTGAGTCCATTTTTACTTGGCACAGCAGGAACCGCCCGTTGTGTTGCTCCGGCCGGGCTCGCCGCCCACGCCGAGTTTGCGGAGAATCATCTCCAACGGACAAAAATTGGTGAATGATGACTGGAAGAGGTTGAAGCCGACGAACGCGGTGAACCAGAGCCAGTAGGGGCTGTGGTAATGAGCCAACAGCAGGCTGACGAGGATGAAGGCACCGGCGAACCGGCGGATGATAAGATGCATTTTCATAACGGGTGTTTTGATTGGTTCAGATTTAATGAAAATTGGCTGCGATCAGCACACCCACAACCATGCCATAGAGAGTGCTGATGACCGGGTGGCTTGTCAATGGGCACGCACCGGTCGAACAGCCGACAAGCTTGTACCAGCCAAAGCCGAGGATGGCCCCGACAGCCGCGCCGAGTAGAATTCGCAAAATCATGTCATGGTCCTCCGCAGTGTGGTCACGCGATGATGGTTTCGTTGGCGGCCTTTTCCAGCCACTTTTTCAACAAACTCGGCGAATTGAGGCCCACCATCTGGTCAACCGGCTGCCCGCCGCGGAACAGCATCAGTGTCGGCACGCCGGTAATGTCGTAATGCCCGGCCAGTTCGGGGGCGTTGTCCACGTTCAGTTTGGCGAACTTCATCTTGCCGTTGAATTCAACGGCCAGTTGTTCGAGGAAAGGTGCGAGCATTTTGCACGGTCCGCACCACGGCGCGTAAAAATCCACCAAAATGGGGCCGACGGCCTTCAACACTTCCGGCTCAAAATTCGTTTCGTTCAGTTCAATGATCGTTTTCATGGCTTAAGACTTGTTTCGTCTCTGCCCATACTGAGCCAGCAGCAGCGGAAAAGTTACAATCCGGTTGCGGGCACGCGTTGCCAGCCAGCCTTGAGTTGTCCGGCCGGGCAGTTCAGCCTCCTCGCCTTTACTCGAAATATGTCTTGAGCGAAGGCATCCGGTCACCGGCCAGGACGCTTCATCGCAACTTCAGCCGGGCGAACAGCAGAACTTTCACCCAGTCGAGGCAGAAAAAATACGCCGCGCCCGCGCCCACGACGCCGAGCAGGATCGAAGGGCTGATGGCCGGCATGAGTATGCCGCCCAGCGCCAGCAGCGCGGTGACGCCCAGGCCCAAGACCGAACTGCCCACGAGATAGCGCCCCGGTCGCGACTGCCAGAAATGGCCGCGCTCTCGAAACATGTAGACCGCGGCCTGCGAACTGAGAATCAGCGTGGCAAAGGTCAGCGTCTGCAATGGCCGCGGGTCCAGCCGGAGGCCATAGTGGCCGTAGAGAAAGATGCCGAGCGAGAACACCAGTTTGCACGCCGCGAGCACCGTGGCGGCCAGCAAAATGCCGCGCGTATTCCAGCGGTTGGGCCGGCGGGAGAATTCCATCCGGTCAGTCGAAATGGACATGGTGAGAAAATCATTGAGGAACAGGATGAGCACCATCAACAGCGGTGTCAGAGGCCGGTGCTGCGTCACGAGAAAACCAATGACCAGCAGCGCCATCATCTCGATTTTCTTGACCAGCATGGCGAGCGTGTAGGTGATGATGCGCTGGAAAACGCGCCGGCTCGTTTCGATGGCCGGCACCACCCCACCCAGACCCGGCGAGGTCAGCACCATCGCCGCCGCCGCTTTCGCCACGTCCGTCGCGTTGGCGACGGCCACGCCCGCCTCCGCCTGGCGCAGCGCCGGGGCGTCGTTGACACCGTCGCCGCTCATGCCGACCACCGCGCCGCGCTTCTGGAAGGCGCGCACCAGCTTGATCTTGTCTTCCGGGAACACCCCGGCAAATACGCCGCAGTCGAGCGCGTCGCCGCCGGGGTCTCCGTGCAGTTTCTCGGAAGAGCACACGCTTCCCGGAATGCCCACCTGTTCGGCCACGGCGCGCGCCGTGATCGCGTTGTCGCCCGTCACCATTACCGTGCGCACGCCGGCATCGCGGATGGCGCTCACAACGGCCCTCGAATCGTCCCTCACGGCGTCGGCGAGGCCGATCAAACCTGCGAGCCGCAGCGCTTTTTCATCACCGGCCGCCACGGCGAGCACCCGCTCCCCATGCGCGGCCATGGCTTCGGCCTGCGCTTGCCAGACGGAATCCACCGCGTCGGCCAGTTTCGCGACGACGGCGGGCGCACCCTTCACATAACGCCGTGAGCCGTGCTCCTCGAGATACACCGCTTCGGCCCGCTTCGTGGCCGGATCGAAAGGCTTGAAGTCAGTTCGCTCGATCCCGCCATCGTGCCAGCCGCGGTCGGTGGCGGCTTTGATGATCGCGCCGTCCACCGGGTCTTGTCCGGCTGGATCGCTGGCCAGCGCGGCCGCGCACACCAGGTCGTTCTCGGAAAACCCCGGGGCTGCCCAGAGCGCATTCACGGTGGCCTCATTACGCGTCAGGGTCCCGGTTTTGTCGCTGCACAACACGGTCATCGAGGCGATGTCATGCAAGGCGCTGAGGCGCGTGATCAACACCCCGCGCCTGGACAGCTCCAGCGATCCCAGCGCGGCCGCGAGCGTGAAGGTGGCGGGCAAAGCCACGGGAATCGAGGCGAGCAGAATGGTGAGCAGCAAGGGCAGAATATATTCGAGCGACATCCCCGCGTGGTGCGCGTAGCCCGTTACGATCACCACCATCGCCGCATTGACCACGAACAGGTTCTTCACCACGCCCACAATCTCGTGCTCCTGCCGATTGGCCGATCCCGCCGTGCGGACGAGTTCGGCGGTCTTGCCGAAGAAAGTATGCGCGCCGGTGGCGGTGATTTCACCGGTGGCTTCACCGCCGCGGACCATGGAACCGGCGTAGGCGGTTTTGCCTGCCTCGACCGACACGGCGGACGATTCGCCGGTGAGCGCCGACTGGTCCACCCGCAACGACCCTTCGTCCATCAGCACATCCGCCGGCACGATGGTGCCTTGGCGCAAATGGATGACATCGCCGGGCACCAGTTCCTCGGCCCGGAGCGTCGTCCAGGCGCCGTCGCGGCGCACCCGCGCCTGCACGTGCAATTGCTGGCGCAGGAGCGCCAGCGCCTTCTGCGCGCGGCCTTCCTGCAGCAGACTCAAGACCGCATTCAACACAAGCAGTCCGCCGATCACGGCCGCCTCCACGCTCTCGCCAAGGAAGAGCTGGATGAGGATCGTCGCTTCGAGCAGCCAGGGGATGGGCGCCCAGAACCGTTTCAGGAACCGCTTCAGCGGGTGGGCCTTTTCCTCAATCACCGCATTGGGACCGAATTGCTTCAGCCGCGCCTGGGCTTCGGCCGTGGTCAGGCCAAGGCGCTCGAGGTTGGCCATGGTCGGAGTCAAATTTTGAGCGGACATACGGCTGGTTCCTAAGGGAATCTGGCGGATTCGTCAACCAGCCACAAGAAAGTCCCGAAGCCTGACGCGGGCTGAATTTGTCTCCGTCAGTTCAAAGATTTTTTCATGTCAGACCCCGGACCAAGTTGCTTCTGCTGTTTAGTGAGTGGCCGAAGCAAAAAAGTTACAACCCCAGGCTGGTAAAGTTCACGGAGAGCTTCGACGATTCCCGCATCGCGCAACGGAGCGATGAACCGGCGGCATTCCCGGGAGCGCCGGCATCCGGCCGGCGGATTTTTAATCCGAACGTTGCGACTGGCCGGCAAGATGCCGGCGCTCCCGGCAGGGTCACCGCCCGGCTGGCGGTTTTTGCGAGGCGAGGATGGTCAGAAACCGGGCAGCCGCCGGTCCGGGAGGCCGGCCGCGCAGAGTCTGCAGGTGAAGCGGCCGCCGGATGTTCAAGTCGGCGACTGGAATGACGGCGAGTGAACCGGATTGAAGTTCGCCGCCGATGGCCAGTCGGGAGACAATGGCAAGGCCGATTCCGGCGATCACCGCGTGTTTGACGGCTTCCGTCCCGGCCAGGGACAGCACCGGTTTGACGGACAGTCTCCGTTTGCGCAGAGCCAGCTCGACCACCGCGCGTGTCCCCGAACCTTCCTCCCGCATCACGAACGGCTCATGACAAAGGTTCCGCACCGTGACATGTTTTCGTTTCAGGAGCCGATGCCCGCGCGGTGCAATCGCGACCAGTTCGTCCTCGTGGAAAATTTTGGAGTCCAGGGGTTCGGCCTCCATCAGGCCTTCGGTCAGTCCCAGTTCCACCGTGCCCGCCAAAAGCAGGCGTTGAATGGCCTGGGTGTTGGCGATTTCCAGTTGCAGTTCGAGGTCGGGATGGCGCCGGTGAAACTCGCCCAGTGCCTGCGGCAGAAGATACGCGCCAATCGTCGTGCTCGCGCCGATGGCCAGCCGTCCCCGTTTGAGTCCGCGGAATTCTTCCACCGCCCGCGCCGCTTCCTGTTCCAGCGCCGCCAGCCGCTGGGCGTAGTCCGCCAGCAACCGGCCACCGTCGGTGAGCCGGGTGCCCCGCGGCAACCGCTCCAGCAACCGAATGCCCAGCGCCTCTTCCAGTTCCTTGATTTGCTTGGACACCGCGGGCTGGCTCACCCGCGCCAGTTCCGCTCCGCGACTGATCCCGCCCGCCCGGGCCACGGCATGAAACAAGGCCAGATGATTTCGATTCATGTTGGTTTATAGAAAACATGGAACCAGGAGACGACACCCACCCCTCGCTCTCCCTCTCCGCCAGCGAAGTTGGGGGAGAGGGCCGGGGAGAGGTGGTTTTTTGTTGAACTGCCCCTCTCCCCGCGCTTCGCTGCGGGGCGAGGGAAATGAACGTTTGACCCCGGACAATAATTTCTGCAACGCAGGTTCATGACATAACTTTATTATATGTTCTCCATATAAACAATGTCTTTGTGATATATTTAGAACCGGCTAAAATTAACGCCAATATGAATGATTCACTGATGATTAACTCGGCCGCCGAAAACCGGCGGCTGGAGACCCTCGCGGCCGGCCGGCGATTTGAACGGGTAACGGCCGAACGCAGAACGGTCATCACTCCACATGAACTTCACGAACTGTTGGGCGGAGAGGATGCGATTGAACTCCTGGACGTACGCACGATCGGTGAGCACGCCGCCGCGCATGTGCCGGGCGCCAGATTGCTCCCGCTGGCCGACCTCGATGCAGTGACGTTTCTGCGCCAACGAAGCGCCAACGACCAACCCATTTACATCCTTTGCCAGACCACCCGGCGCGCGCGCAAGGCCATCAAAAAATTCCAGCGCGCGGGTTTTGACGATTGTGTGCTGGTTGCCGGCGGAACACAGGCCTGGATGGACGCCAGCCTGCCGGTGAATCGCGGTGGGAGCAAGGTGCTGCCGCTGATGCGCCAGGTGCAGATTGCCGTTGGTTCCCTTGCCGCCGTGGGCGCGGTGCTGGCGCTCACCGTCAACCCGCTCTTTGCCATCCTTCCGCTGTTCATCGGTTGCGGACTGGTGTTTGCAGGCGTTACCGGCCTTTGCGGATTGGCTCTGCTTTTGGCGAAGATGCCATGGAATCGCCTGGACAAAGGTCATTCCGGTTCCTGCTGCGAAATCCATCGCTGATTTTCGCAAAGCGCCTCGTTGCGCCAGCTCTGGCAAAGGCGTCAATACAGCCGGTGGCGGAACAGGTAGCCGGCAAGGAAAAGATTGACCACGCCGATGATGGCCATGGGCCAGAACTGGTCGAGCAGCAGGTGGAACGGCGTGCCTTCCAGGAACACACCGCGCAGGATGATCAGGAAGTAGCGTAACGGGTCAACGTACGTAATCATTTGCACCCAATGCGGCATGTTGGCAATGGGTGTCGCAAAGCCGGACAGGATGATGCACGGCACCAGGAACAAAAACGCGCCGAGCAATCCCTGCTGCTGGGTGACGGCCAGCGACGATATCATCAGCCCCATCCCGACGGTGGAGAGGAGAAAGCAGAGCAATCCCACGTAGAGCGTCAGCAGGCTGCCCCGCAATGGCACCTGGAACCAGAGCACCGCAATCAAAATGATCAGCGTGGCCTCGAACAGGCCGATGATGAATCCGGGCAGCGCCTTGCCGAGTAAAATTTCTCCCGGCCGGAACGGCGTCACCAGCAATTGATCGAACGTGCCCTGCTCGCGTTCGCGGGCGACCGACAGCGCCGTTACCAGCGTGGTGACCACCAGCGTCAGCAGGCCCACGATGCCGGGCACGATGAACCACCGGCTGACCAGGTTGGGATTGAACCACGCCCGCGCTTCCAGATGCGCCTGCGCCGTCGCTTGCCCCGTGGAGTCATCTGCGCCTGCTCCACGGGGCGAGCCGGTGCTTTGCTGCCAGTCCGTGTTGAAGGCGGCGACGATCGTATTGACGTAATTGAGCAGGATGGCCGCCGTGTTCGAGTTGCGTCCGTCCACCATCAACTGCACCGGCGCGGAACGCCCGCTCCACAAGTCCCGGCTGAACGTCGGCCCAAGATGCAGCACCAGCAGGACGCGCTTGGCGTCCACCAGCGGAGCGATTTCCTCCTCGTGCGTGAGCGTGGCCACCTGCCGGAAATTGGGCGAACCGGCGAACCGCGCCACCAGATCACGCGACGCCAGGCCGGAATCCTCGTTATAGACAGCGAAGGGAATGCGGTTCAAATCGAACGTGGCCGCGTAACCGAACACCAGCAATTGTATAATCGGCGGGATGAAGACCACCATCCGGCTCCGCTTGTCCTTCAGCAGGGCCAGAAATTCCTTGATCATCAAGGCCAGGATTCGTTGCCGCATCGTTGTCCTATTCCAAACGTTTCCGCAGTTTGCGCCGGCTGACGCCAAGGAAAAACGCCGCCATCACCGCCAGCGCCAGCGCGTTGGGCAAAATCACCGACCAGACGTTGCCCGCCAAAAAAATCGTTTGCAGCATCGCCACAAAATACCGCGCGGCGAGGAGGTACGTGATCCCCTGGACGACCGCCGGCATGCTGCCGATGTCGAAGATGAAACCCGAGAGGATGAAGGCCGGCAGAAACGTGGCGATGATCGCGACCTGTCCGGCCACAAACTGGTTTTTCGCCACCGTGGAAATCAGCAGGCCCATGCCCAGCGCTGCCAGCAGAAACAACGCCGCCACGCCGAACAGCACCACGAGCGAGCCGCGCAACGGCACGCCGAACAGCCAGACACCCATCGCCACCGACAGCGCCATGCCGCCCATGCCCAGGATGAAGTAGGGCACCAGCTTGCCCACCAGCACCTCGCGCATCGTGACCGGCGTCACCATCAGCGCCTCCATCGTGCCGCGCTCCCATTCCCGCGCCATCACCAGCGCCGTCAGCAGCGCGCCAATCAAGGTCATGATGATGGCAATCAATCCGGGCACGAGAAAATTGCGGCTGCGCAATTCGCTGTTGAACCAGACCCGCGGCTGGAGCTGCACCGGCGTGTTGAGCGTTTCGCCGGTTTCCCGTGCCCGATGTTGAAGCCAGTCCTGCCAGACGCCCTGCACGTAGCCGAGAATGAGCCGGCCCGTGTTGGCGTCCACGCCGTTCACAATCACCTGGATCGGCGCGCCGTCCGGCTGGCGCAACTCCGCTGCGCGCGAGCGGAGCTGCCGCGCGAAATCCGCCCGCAGATGCACGATGGCGGAGACCTGGCGGCTCATCAGCGCCGATTCCGCTTCGTGCATGTTGCGCATGAAAACCGGTTGAAAATAACGCGACTGCTGGAACCCGCTGGTGAAGCTGGCGGTGTCGGCGCTGGGTTGTTCCACGACCAGCGCCACCGGCACGCGCTCCGCGTCCAGTGAAACGCCGTAACCGAAGACCAGCAGCAGTACGACCGGCAACAGGAAGGCGATGGCAATGCTGCTCGGATCACGCAGGATTTGATAAAATTCCTTCCGGATCAATCCCCGCAACCGCATGGCCCCGCCGCCACGGGAGGGCGGGCTTTTCAAATTCAGGACGGGAGGTTCGGTATTCATGTGGATTTGCTTTTCCCAATGAATTGTTCGAACCGCCGCCAGGTTTTGGACTGCGGCGGCAATCCCGAAAGCCTTCGGGAGATGCCGCTTTGAAGTGTGTTAAACTGATGACCGGTACACTCGTTCCAAAGCGGTGTCACGGCCACGGCACTCCAAGACGCTGACGCGCACACCCAGGCACTTTCCATGAACCATTGCTCGGAGCGCGGACAGCCATGTCCGCGCAAACCATGACTTCGGAACTCGCGGACAAGGCTGTCCGCGCTCCTGCACATTGGAGGTTGGGCGTTCGAGGTTGAATGTTGGATGTTTTCCCTCCCATTCATTTCGCCCCTCCCGTCGTTTGCCCCTGCCCTTGAATCAATGCGATAAACGCATCCTCCATGGTAGGGTCCGGATGTTCAGCGGAACGCTGGCGCTGCTTGACTTCCTCCGGCGTGCCAAGCGAGAGAATTTCCCCGTCGGCCATGATGGCCAGCCGGTCGCAATACTCCGCTTCCTCCATGAAATGGGTGGTGACCATGATGGTAACGTGTTGTTCCGCCAGCGCGTTGATGCGGCTCCAGAATTCGCGCCGCGCCAGCGGGTCCACGCCTGAAGTCGGCTCGTCGAGGAACAGGATTTCCGGTTCGTGCATTAGCGCACAGGCCATGGCCAGCCGTTGTTTGTAACCGAGCGGCAAATCCAAGCTGACGGTGTCGGTCATCGGTCCGAGTTCAAATTGTTCCAGCGCCCACTCCAGCCGTTGCTGCTGGCGTTGGCCGGCCAGGCCGTAGGCACTGCTGAAAAAACGGAGGTTCTCGCACACGGTCAGGTTCCCGTAGAGCGAGAATTTCTGGGACATGTAACCGATGCGCGCCCGCGCAGCCGCCGCCGCGTGCCGCAGGTCCAGTCCCGCCACGCGCAGGCTGCCTTCGGTGGCCGGCAACAAACCGCACAACATGCGGAAGGTCGTGGACTTGCCCGCGCCGTTGGCGCCCAGCAGCCCGAACACCTCCCCTCGTTGCACCTGAAACGTCACGCCCTTGACAGCATAGAAATTGCCGAACCGCCGTTTCACATCCTTAATCTCAATAACCGGGCCGTGGCCGTTGAGGTGGGGGCGACGCCCTGTCGCCCCATCGTCAAAGCGCCGGCACCGGCGCCTGAACCTTGCCAGCCAAATGGCATCCGTTTTTTCAACCGGCGGTGAAGGCGCCGCCGCCGCCCTCAAGCGACGGGGTGTCGCTGCTACGGACGCGCGGCGTTGTTTTAGCATCGTGACAAAACTGTCTTCCAACCGCGGCGGCACCGGTTGGATGGAAACATCGGCGACCTCGGGTAACAGTCTGGCTGCCTCAGGCGTTGTTTCATCCACCATCACCAACCGCACACGCCCGCCCTGAATCAACGCGTCAACCACAGAGGCTGCGCCAGCGAGCTTTTCCTGCACCGCGCGTTTGCGTTTGCCGGGAGCGTTTACCATGTAGGTCCGCCCGCGTGATTGGTCGCGGAATTGTTGTGGCGGGCCGCAACCCAGCACCTCGCCTTCGTGCATCAGAATCACTTCGTGGCAGCGTTCGGCTTCGTCCAAATAGGCGGTGCTCAACAGTACGGTCATGCCTTCCTGTTGCACGAGGCGATAAACGATCTGCCAGAGTTCGCGCCGCGACACGGGGTCCACGCCCACCGTGGGTTCATCCAGCAACAACAACTCCGGCGGCCGGACCAGGGTGCAGGCGAGGCCCAGCTTCTGTTTCATGCCGCCGGACAACCGCCCCGCCAGCCGCGCGGTGAATCGCGCCAGTCCCGTCATGCGCATCAATTCCTCGTAACGGGCCGCCCGCGCCTCGGGCGGCACACCCTGCAAATCCGCGTACAGATCGAGATTCTCCTGGACCGAGAGGTCTTCGTAGAGACCGAAACGTTGCGGCATGTAACCGACCCGGGCCTGCACTGCCAGTGATTCGTGCGTCGCGTCAAAACCGAGTGCGCTGATTTGCCCCTCGGCGGGCATCAGCAATCCCACGGCCAGCCGCATCAGCGTCGTTTTACCCGCGCCATCCGGCCCGATCAACCCGGTCACCTGGCCGCGTTGCACCCGGAGACTGACGTTGTGGAGCGCCCGAATGGTGCGCCGGCCAATGACGAATTGCTTGCCCACGCCGCGCAATTCCAGCACGGCGTCACTTGGGCGATTCGTCTGCTCCATTTTGCCGGGAACTTCAGATTTCATTTCACTTTCCGTAACCCTTCAGGTAGGGCGCGCAGTCCTCTGCGCGCCGCGAACCTGAAAGGCGGCACTTTGCTCCAAGGCGGCGCGCACGGAGTGACGCGCCCTACCAACCTTTGGTTTCGGAACTCCCATGCGTAGTTTTGAAGTCATGGATTCTTTTCGCCGCTAGATCCGGCGGCAGCGGGTGTGTCAGGCTGCTCCAGCGGAATCGTCACCACCGCGGGCATGCCGAGGCGCAGTTCGTTCTGCGGGTGATGCACAAAAACACGGACTTGATAAACGAGTTTGGTGCGCACCTCGGTGGTTTCAACCGTTTTCGGCGTGAACTCCGCGGTCGGCGAAATGAATCCGACCCACCCCTCATAACGTTTGCCGGGAAAACTGTCGGTGGTCACGGTTGCCTTCATGCCAAGGTGAATTTTTCCGAGATCGGTTTCCGGCACGTAGGCGCGCACCCACACCGGGTCATTGAGCGCCAGCGTGAAGACCGGCTTTTGCGGCGAAGCCATGTCGCCCGGCTCCAGGAGGCGGTCTTCGATGATGCCATTCGTGGGTGCGTAGAGCTTGGCGTCGGCAAGGTTTTGTTGCGCCAGCACCAGTTGCGCTTCGTCGGCCTGCAACGTCGCCCTGGCGGCCGCGATGTCTTCCTGACGCGGACCGAGAACCATCAAATCGTACGTTTGCTTCGCCGCGGCCAATCGGGCGCGGGCCATGTCCAGCGCGGCGCGGGCATCATCGGCGCGCTGCTGCGTGTCCACATTTTGGGTAACGAGATTGGTGACACGACCGTAGGTCAGTTGGGCATTTTCCAGGTCCGCCTGGGCGGCTTCCATGTCGGCCCTGGCCTTGCTGATTTCCTGCGGCCGATTGCCGGCCTCCAGCCGGGCGACGACCTGGCCCTGGGCCGCAGCTTTGGCCCTGGCATCCGCGACGCCGGCCGCAAGCCGCCTGCTATCGAGCGTGGCCAGCAATTGGCCCGGCTGGACAGGGTCGCCTTCCTGCACCAGCAACGCCGCGATGCGCTCGCTGTCGTTAAAGGCGAGCTGCACCTGGCGGATGTCCACGTTGCCGTACAACCTCAGGTGATTGGCGGACTCCGTTTGGGTACGATGATGCCAATACCAGAGGCCGGCCACGACCAGGGCGACCAGTAGTATTCCGATAACAATTCGAATTCGTTTCATATCCGGGTGTCGGGCGATTCCGCCCCATTCAAAGCGCAAACTACTTCCAGTGCAATCATGTCTTCACGCCGGCAGGATCCACCGGCACAGTCGCTGGCGTTTCGACCAAGCCAGTCATGTTGCGCTGTAAATAAGCCATAACCCGCCCAAAGTCACCAACATGCCGCAGACGGTCTTGACGACCGCGACGCCCTGGGATTGCTCGTTCCAATTCAGGAAGCGCTGCACCAGTTCCGTGGATGTGCCTGCCGCGACAATGACCGAGCAATGCCCGGCACCGTAGGCCGCCAGGAGCAACGCGCCATAAAAGAAGTTGGTCGCCGCCAGTTTGAAAGTGACACCGAGTATCGGGGCCATGTAGGCGAACGTGCAAGGGCCGAGCGCGATGCCGAACACGAGCCCGAGGATGAGCGCCGCAAGCAAACCCTTGCGCTTCATGCTGACTTGACCCGGCCCGGACCACGGCATCGGAATCACGCCGAGCAGATGCAGGCCCACGACGAAGAATATAACGGCGACGAAATAATTTCCGTAGCGCCCCACGTCGCCCAACATGCGTCCGGCCGCCGCCGTGACCGTGCCAATGGCTGCGATCGTGATGAGGATGCCTGCGGCGAAAAGCGTCGAAGTCCAGAAGGCACGGCGCACGGTTACTCTTCCCTGTTCGCTGATAAAGCCGACGATGAGCGGGATGCTCGCCAGATGGCAAGGGCTTAACAGGATGCTCAAGACACCCCATGCCATGGCCGCTGCCAGCGCAATGAGGGGTGCGCCTTCGATGGCGTGGCTCAGTGCGGTGAAGAGTTTTTCCATCATAAAACGAGCAAGGCATTCCGCATGCGGACTACTTTGATCCTTTCAAATCCACGCCGAGTTCCTTCCACTTTGCGAGAATGTCATCTTTTGAAAAGAAACCAATGTGGCGGAAAAGTTCCTTTCCGGCGGCATCATAGAAAATCTGCGTCGGAATCACCTCGATGCCGTATTGTTTCCCGGCGTCGGGGTTCTGCCACACGTCAATGAATTCAACCTCCAGTTTGCCGGGGTATTCCTTTTTTAGCTCGTCCAGCACCGGGAACATCATTTTGCAGGGGATGCACTTCCCGGCGCCCAGATCGAGCAGTCTGGGCAGCGGTAGCTTTTCCGACGGGGTTGCCGGTGCGTTGCTCAAAGCGATGCGGGCAAGCATCGCCGGGTTGAGGAGGGTCGCGCCGCAAGCGCCGTTGGTGACGCCCGCTGGTTTGTTGGTTTGGGCGATGACCAGTGCCGCCCCGAGGACGACCAGGCCCGCAATCGCCAGACTTAACTTCGGATGTTTTTTCATAATCGTTTTGTCGTCGGTTGATTCATTGTTTGACCGGTTGCAGCAGGGCTTTGATTTGCTCCACCGATGGCACTTTGCCGGTGATTTTTACTGTGCCTTCCACGACCAGCGCGGGCGTCGTCATCACGCCGAACGCCAGGATTTGTTTCAGGTCGGTCACTTTTTCCAGTTCGTAGGGAAGGCCGAGCGATTGCGCCGCCTTTTCGGTGGCCAACGTCAATGCGTTGCACCTGGCGCAGCCGGTGCCGAGAATTTGAATTTTCATGTTAGTCTGGTTTGGTTGGCTGCGGTCACATGATGAGATTGAACAGGTAGCCGACGAGCAGAATGCCCAGCGCCACCACGCCGAAGAAGGTGGCGATGAGCCGGGGCTTGAGCACCTTCCGCAGGATGATGGCTTCGGGCAGCGAGAGCGCGATCACCGACATCATGAACGCCAGCACCGTGCCCAGCGCCGCGCCCTTGCCGAGCAGCGCCTGCACGATGGGGATGACGCCGGCGGCGTTGGAATACATCGGCACGCCGATGAGCACCGCCAGCGGCACCGACCACCACGCGCCCTTGCCCATGATCGACGCCATGAAATTTTCCGGCACATAGCCATGAATGCCTGCGCCCACCGCGATGCCGATCAAAACATAGAGCCACACGCGCCCCACGATGTCCTTCACCGCGGCGAGGCCGAGACGGATGCGGGCGGGCCAATCGGGAGCTTCCCCCTCGGCCGCTCCGCCGGTTTTCGTCTCGAAGACCCAGTCCTCGACGTGTTTCTCCATCCGCAACCGGCCGATGATCCAGCCGGAAATGATGGCGATGGCCAATCCCATGCCCAGGTAAATGGCCGCGACCTTCCAGCCGAACAATCCAAACAACAGCACCAACGCGACCTCGTTGACCATCGGCGACGAAACCAAGAAGGAAAACGTCACGCCCAGCGGCACCCCGGTGGTCACAAAGCCGATGAACAACGGCACTGCCGAACAGGAACAGAACGGCGTCACGGTGCCGAGCAATGCCGCCAGCACGTTGCCGGTTGATTCACGTTTGCCGGAGAGAATACGCCGCGTCCGTTCCGGGGTGAAGAATGAGCGTATGATGCCGACACCGAAAACGACCAGCGTGAGCAACATCAGCACTTTGGGCGATTCAAACACAAAGAACTCCACCGCCGTACTCAGATGCGTTCCGGTCGCCAGCCCGCACAGCGAATAGGTGAACCACGCTGCGAACGGAGCCAGACTGTGATACACCAGCCACCAGCTGACCAGGCCCGCGGCGCCCCACGGCAGATATTTGGGCCAGCCCGGTCTGCGGGAAACAGCGGATGCCGGAGCCAGCGGCTCGTGCCGGGCCAGGTGTTCCGGGTGATTACCAAAGGGATGAGGATGACTTTGAGGGCGTAAAATCATGAGATTATTCTGCGTCGTGCGCCATCTGGACGGCCTGGACGCACTTGAAAAAGTTCAGCACGCAGGGCACGCGCAACCGATAAAACACCTGCGCGCCGCGCTTCTCGTCTTCCAGAAGGCCGGCGTTTTTAAGCTGGCTCAAATGCCGCGACACCGTCGGCATCTCCACGCCGATCAGGTCGGTGAGCTCGCAGACACAGCGTTCGCCGCGCGAGAGTTCGTCCACGATGAACAGGCGGGTGGGGTGTGCGAGGGCCTTGATGATCCGGGCCTGCGCCTTGTATCTGGTCAATTCGGCGGCAGTCATATTTATTTGCTACTTGCATAATTAGCCAAGTCGCTAAATATGGCTCCACGGATTTTGGCTTTTACCAGCCTTGGATTGCCCTAATGGATTTTGTGTTCGCGATGGCTTTCACGACCTTGAACCGGAAGAGATGAAAGCGCCTCCAGACCGCGGGCGGCCATAAGAATTTTGCCAGCCGGTTTAACGCATGCCGATCAAGCCCATCCCGTTCCATCCCACTAATATTGCGCCCAGCAGCAGCACGCACCAGGCGAAGCCGCGCCGTAATGTAGCGGCGGAGAGCCGGCTGGTGAGCGCCGTGCCGGCGAACATCCCGGCAACGGCCGCCGCCAGAAAAGCCAGCGTGAGGTGCCAATCCAGGTTCACGTAACGCAACTGGCCGATGAGTCCGCCGAGGCAGTTTACCGCAATGATCGCCAGCGACGTGCCGATGGCCCGTTTCATTTCCAATCCGGCGAACAGTACCAGCGCCGGCAGGATGAGAAATCCGCCGCCCACGCCGAGGAATCCGGTCAGTATGCCCACCGCCACGCCAGCGCCCAGGCACCGCCAGAGGCGGCACTGTTGCGGTTGCGTGTCGGTTTCGTTTTTGAGCAACATGCGCGCGCCCACCACCAGCATCAACGCGCCGAACAGGAACAACAAAACCAGCGCGGAAACCCAGTGGGTGAATTTTGCCCCGACGAACGCCCCGGCCATGCCGCTCATGGCGAAGAACGCGCCTGCCTTCCAGTCGAGCGACCCGCGGCGGGCGTTCAGCAGGCTGCCCACGATGCTGGTGCCGCCGACCACGACCAGCGACATGCCCACTGCTTCATGCGCTGGAATTCCGGCCACATAAACGAGCGCCGGCAGCGTGATGATGGACCCGCCGCTGCCCAACAATCCCAGCGAAAGGCCAATCAGCAACGCCAGGGCCAGGGCGAACGCGAGCATCATGTCAGTGTGGCACAACGAGCACGGGCGCCGTCGCGTGGCGCAGCACAAGTTCGGTCGTGTCGCCCCAGAGCCAGGTTTGAACCGAACTGCGGCGGTGCGCGCCCAACACCACCAAATCCGCCCTGGCGACGGCGGCGAGCGATACGATTTGTTCTGCGGCCTGTCCCTTGCGCGCGACGATCTGCGTATCGCATTGGCCAGCGCCAGCATCGTCCAGCCATGCCGCCAGTTCGCGTTTGGCTTCCGTCATGCCGCGCGAATCACCGGCTTCAACGACGCAGGGCGTGATCAGCCGCGCGTTGAACTGTTGCGCCAGTGACACCGCATGCCGCAGCGCGGCGCGCGAAGCCTGGCTGAAATTGACCGGGCATAGAATGGTGGCCAGGCGCGGGGCGGCCTTTGGATCGGACGTGTCGATGAATTCGTGCTGTTTCTGCCGCACGACGAACACGGGAACTTCCGCCCGGCGGATCACGTTTTCCGCCACCGACCCAAGCCAGAGCCGTTGGGCGCCGCCACGCCCCTGCGTGCCCATGACGATCAAATCCGTGCGATGTTTTGCGACGGCCTTGAGAATGGCGTCCACCGGATGCGCGTCGGCGGTTTCAAATTGCAACCCGAGCTGGTCCGCCGCCGCCCCCAGCCGCCTGCGGACGTGGCGGCGCAGGAAATCCCTGGCCTGACTCTGTTCCGCCCGATGCTGGCGGATCAACTCCGCGACCTGGGTCTTCGTGAAATAGGCCGGCGGTTCAAAGCGGTGCGCATGAAACACCACCAGCGTCGCGTCAAACACGCGCGCTCCGGCGGCGGCGTATTTCAAGGCCAGGTCCGAAAGTCCGCTGAAATCCACCGGGCAGAGGATTCGAGCCGGATGGAAGGGTTCGAAACTATTCATCGCTTCAGAGGTTTATTGATTTTGAGCGCCGCCCGGCGGCGGGTTCGTTCCCGCCAAGGCCTGCAAATGCACCTTCAAGTCATCGGTGGGTGGCAATCCCACCACTTTGTCCACCACCTTGCCATCCTTGAAAAACAACAGCGTGGGAATGCCTTGAATGTTGAAGCGCTGGGACAGATTGGGTGATTCGTCCACGTTAATTTTGACGAATTTGATTTCGTTGGTGAATGAACCGGCGAGCTGGTCCAGCCGCGGTGACAGAATTTTGCAGGGAACGCACCAGGTCGCGTAAAAATCCACCACCACCGGCCTGGAGGAGTGAAGCACCCCGGCATCAAAGTTCGCTTCGGTGATGCGTTCCACGTTCGCAGTCGATTGGTTCATGGCGGCGGACCCGCCAACGCCGGTGAGAAAATAAAACCCGACGCCAAACAGCGCGCCGGAAAGCGCGCCGCGCCGCCAGTTCGCAACCAAGGGACAGGCGCCGGTGGAACATTTGCGAAAACGGCCGAATGCCGCCCCGATGCCGCCGCCAATGAGTGCGCAAATTATCAATGCCGACATGGTCCGGCCTCCTTTCCCACAACCGATTTCTGGCAAACGATCTCCATTTTCACGTCGCTCAAAATATTCATTCCACTTCTACCGAGCCACAAACCGGGTAGAAGTTACAAACCAGTCATATCCCCGCCGGGGAGCTTCGACCTCCAAAAATCGGGCGCGCATCCGGGCCATGAAGTGAAGGGCGCCAGCGAGAATGCGGCAGTGTCTTGGAGTGCGGTGGCGGTGACACCGCTTTGGCGCGGCCGTGACTCAAGTCGGGCGGTCGCCTTCAGAAAGCGGCGTCTCCCGAAGGCTTTCGGGATTGCCGCCGCACTCCAAGACCGGGCGGCCGTTCGGGCGGTCGATGAGCATACCTGGCCGGCAACGCCCTGAAACATCGAGGGTTATTTTTCATTCTCATGGCCGTCGTGACCAGCCGCTTCCGCCGGTTGATTTTCCAAATAAGCAGGAAGCTGGCATTCATGACCCGCCGCTGCACCGTGCGGGTGATCGCAACCATCGGGCATCCGAGTAAGCTGTCCTGCCAGCCAGGCCGCCACCAATGATTCCACCGGAGCGCCGGCTTGTCCAAGCCGCATCTCGAGGCCGTAGTGGATCAGGTTGTCGAGCGCGCGTTGCCCGATGCCGGCGGCAATGACTACGCGAACACCTTGTTCGCGCAGCCGGCGGGGAAACGAGCCGGGTTCGTGGGATGGCGCGGCGACGACTTGAGAACGAATGGCCGCGCGGTTCCTGGGTCCGACTTCAACGAACTCAAAGCGCCGCGCTTCTCCCAAGTGACCGAGCGGCTGGCCGTCCATGGTCGGAATGGCGGTAGCCACAGGTTGATTGTTCTTTCCCGACCCGGTTGTTCGTGGCCAACAGCCGCTAGCTTTTGGGCGCCAGCGCCTCCAGTGCTTCCATCACGACGGGAATATGCGTGTAGGCCGGCCCGCCCTGCATCATCACGGCCACGCCGGCCGCTTCGAGAATTTCGGCCGGGGTGTTGCCGGCGTCGAGGCATTTCTGAACGTGCAAGTTGATACACGGCTCGCAGCGTTGCGCGACGGCGATGCCGAGCGCCACCAGTTCCTTGTGTTTGGTCTTGAGCGCGCCGTCCTTCATGATGTTCAAGAACAAGCCGCCGAAGCCTTTCATCAGGTCGGGCGCGGACTGTTTCATTTTCTCGGAGGCGCTTTTGAATTTTTCTAAAAAGGCGAGGGTGTCGGACATGTGTTTGTTCCTTTCCTGGTTGTCTGGTTAACAGATTCGTCGTTTTAGGTATGGAGGGTCCATTAAACATGCTTGTTTTTCAAGCAAAACCGACGTCATATTTTTAATGTCGTGGAATCAACAGCCCAACCTCCATTCGCCATCAACTGATTGCGTCCGACTCAACTGCTTTGAGGCGAACCCGGTTCAAAGCCATCCGGGCGGAAGCCAACGGCGCAGCCTGAGCCGGTCATGCGGCAGGTGCAACCAATTCAAAATCGGGTGGCCAGGTTCGGGGCGAAGTCGAACGTCAGTAAATCCAGGGGATAAATCGCCGCACACGCTGTTCATAACCCGCATATTCCGGAAACTGCTCACGCAGCCAACGCTCTTCGTGGCGGGCCTTCGCGTCTAAAAAGATCCCCAACCCCAATGAAACGATCAACGCCGGCCAGCTTTGCCAGACAAGAGACCAACCCACGGCAGCACAGAAGACGGCAGTGTACAGCGGATGCCGAATCAAACCATAAATGCCGCGCCGGACAAATCGAGTGGTGGCGGATGGTTTGGGGAAAGGCGTCAGGTTTCGTCCCAAAGCCAGCAGTCCGGCGATGCCACAAATTGCGGAAATCGTGAAAAGGACCAGGCCCGCGATGAAAATCGCCGGCGGCTCTGAGGTTGCCCGGCAGATAATGCCCAGAATTCCGATGACAATGAAAAGCAGGAATTGTCCGACTACCCACCAACCGCCGCGTTGGACAAAACCGTTACTCATTTCGGCGGGCGAGAATTTGCACCACGGCGCCGCGACCGGTATGTCCGCCGCCTTCGAGGACGTCGCGCTCAATCTCGCGCCCAACCAGCAAATCCAATCCCGAAAGCTCGTTGCGGAGAGCGGCCAGCGTCATGAGCAATTCGGGCGATTTCGGCCCGCCAGTGCCAAATGCCAATTGCGCCCGCGTGTAGGCTTCGAGAACAAAAACACCACCGGGCTGAAGGCCCGTTACCACACCACGGTGAATCCGGCGCCGCAACGCCGGCGGCAGATGGGCAAAGGTTGCGACGATTCCCGCCCAGGCACCGGCGGCGATGGCATAACCGGCGAGATCGGTTGCCAGCGTTTCGATTTCAACACCGCGCGCTTTGGCCAGCCGTTGGGCCTTGGCCAGACCAACTTCCGATTGGTCCACGGCGGTAACGCGGTGGCCCAGCGTGGCGAGATAAACAGCATTGCGTCCCTCGCCTTCGGCCAGGCACAACACCGGGCCGGCGGGAATTTGCGACGCGACCTGTTCCACGAACACATTGGGTGCCTCACCATAAACATGGCCGGCGACCGTATAGCGGTTATTCCAAAAAGCGGCATCCATTTTCAATTCCCATTTATGCGCTGCCGCCGTTGACGCAAAGGTTTCGGACGGCACTTTATGCGGCGAACACAAAAATCGGTTCAATTTTACTTCAGCAAAGCCGCGCTAATTTACCACAAGTCAGCCGCGCGCTTCAAATTTTGCCGTCTGGCAATGGCAGGCTTTTATTGAGGTTTCAAAAAATCTGTGGCCGTCAGCGGGCTTGACCTGACCGAACCGCGCGCCAGCGTCTTGGACTGCGGCAGCCCTCTGCCGCTTTTGGGAATCACGGCGCGTAAGAAAGCGGCAGAGGGCTGCCGCAGTCCAAAACCTCGAGGAATTTTATGGCCGCGCTTTCGAAGCAGGGCACAGTTTTATTGAAAACGATCTAATAACTTGTCCAAAACGGGCGCAGGGGAAGAAACACGGCGAAATGCCGCGAAGGGCATCAAGGCAGAAGCTGGGTGCGATAGAATTCCCGGGGTAGAGTATTGGTAATGCTGCGGGACCGGATCAGATAAATCGTTCCCGAGGCATCATACAATTCCAGGGAAGCTTTCGTGTCCCAAAGACCGGCGCTCAAATTGGTCGAGGATTGAAATTCAAAAAACTGGTCGGGTTCGCCGCCAAACAGGAACAGTTCATACGCCGTCGCCGTGAAATTGGTTTCAGTGACCGTTACGTTGGTGCTGGTCACCAGGACCTGGTCGTACCCGAAAAAATTCACGGGGGTCAGGTCGGGCAGAATTTGATTGCGCAGCACGATGCCTTCGATGCCCGCGATCACCAGTTGTCCGTCCGACACGGCGGCGCTGTAAAGCGACTTGATGGTTGGCACCGGCAACGTAGTCCAATTGGCGAGGTTGGTGCTGGCCAGGAGCAGACCCTGGTTCCCGACCACAAACCAGGTTCCGTCCAGGAACGCCGCGTCATTCAGCCAGCGGGTGGTGCCGGTGGTTCGCGCGGTCCAATTCGTGCCGTTGTCGCTCGTGTAAAGGGCGCCGTTCTGTCCGAGCACCAGCAGTTGGTTGCCCAACCAGCGCACGCGGTAAAGCCAGTTGGTCGTACCCAGGTTGATCCCGGTCCAAGTGGCGGCATCGGGACCGGAACGCAAAAGCGTGCCGCGATTGCCCGCTGCAATCCAACCGCCAGGGAAAGGCGTCACGCTGGAAAGAAAATTGGCAGTCGGAGCAGCCCGCTTCACCCAGTTCGAGCCATTGCCGCTGGTAAAGATGCTGCCAAAATCGCCGCAGAGCACGAAAATGTCGTCGCTGACCGCCACACCCTGCAGCGAATTGGTGGTGAACGCGGGCAGATTGGTCCAGATGACGCCGAGCGTTTCAAAAACCGCATTGGTAACGATGACGTTTGTGCCGATGATGTTCGTCACGGTGAGATTGGTCAGTCCGGCGCGGCTGATCAGGACGTTGCCGGCATTGCCAACGGCCAAGAGCAGGTTGGTATTGCCTCCCACGCCCAGCAAGACGGTGTTCGTGTGGGACACCGGCACCATTTCCCTGGCCCATAGAATGCCGTCGAGGCTTGTCAGTATGGTTGCCAGGTCACCAACCGCAGTGAAGGCGCCTTGTTGCACGCGCACGTCCCAGAGCCAGGCGTGGGAAGAATCCGGCATCGGCTGCCACGTATATTCGCCGGTGCCGCTGTCGCGGTTGCCCTCCACCAGCAATCCGGTGCGGCCGGCCGCGAGAAAAGTATTCGAGAAACCGCCCGCCGACAGATACGTCCAGGCTGGCGGCGCGTTGGAGGCCAATCCAGTGATTTGATTGGTCCAGGTGGTCGTGCCGACGGCGCGAAAACGCAATTCCTGGTCGCCGGCAATCAAAACACCGGTGTCATTGAGGGCCACATCAAACAAATTGTTCGTCGTGCCGCTGTTTGATGAGACCCACCCCGAACCTCCGGTCGGACTGCTCGACACAACCCCGCCGTTGCCAACGGCCATGAATGCACTCCCGCTGTCATTGCTCAGGTAACGGACCCGGTTCAAATGCGCCGTTGTCCCACTCGCAATCCGGTTCCACGAAGCCACCCCGCCGCCTTGCAGAATCGTTCCGTTTTCGCCGACCGCGACAAACGTCCCGTTGCCAAACGCCACCCCGCGCAGCCATTCAGTCGTGCCGGAGGTGGTTTTTGTCCAACTCGTTCCGTTGGTGCTCGTGTAAATCGAGCCGTTATCGCCGACCGCCACCGCACGTTGTGATGATGCAGCCACGCCTTCAAACCAGTCCAAGGTGGCGGGTGAGAGTTCGGCGGGATAAAAAACTTTCCCGTCATCGGACCAGAGAATGCAGCCGTTCTCGCCGGTCACGATGAACCTGTCTCCCATCAAAGCCGCGCCGCGAAGATAATCCGTCACTCCGGTCACGGCGGGCGCCCAGCGCCCCCCGTCGCGTTGGACATAGACTGTGCCCGCATCGCCCACCTGCACGGCGAGGTTGCTTTTTACGAGCATGTCCAGAACGTTATTGCCGTGAGGCAACGGGTTGGACCACCGCCAGCGTTCGCTGTCCACTTCCACCGCCGTTGCATTCAGGTAAAAGCAGGTGAACAGAACCCAAAGCAACGGAAGGCATTTGAACCGTGTGCCGGACTGTTTAAGCAATGGCACAGGCGAAGGCCGGCGGGAGTTCACGGCCACGTTAAAAATCGCCGTCTGCCATATTTTTAATGGCAATCTCCGACCCACGGTTTTTTGCTCCGGGAAGGCAAGCCAGGCAAGTTCTGCGGAATGATTGGGAAGATCCGGCAAGAAGAAACCTCCAGGCGGCCAGAAAGGTTGCTGCCTGGAGGTTCTCATGACGTCAATTATTTAATCATCACCGCGACGTTCACGATCTTGGGCTTGTTCGCGCGCCTGCTCCATCAATTCCTGATGGCTCGGCAGGCATTCGCGCAATTCCTGCAACCGGTCACGCAGCTGTTCCCGGTCCCGGACCTGATCCTGGATGCTGTCACGCAGTTGATCGCGGAGCTGGTCACGTTCCTGATCGGTCACCCCGGCAAGTGTTTTGGCTTTTTCCAACTTTTGCTGTTGATACTGTTCCCGCGCCTTTTTCATGTCCTGCACCGCCTGCTGAACTTCAGTGGGCAGGCTTTGGTGCAGCCGGGTGCGATCCCGTTCCAGATCGGGGCTGTAATCCTGCAACCGGTCTTGATCGCGCACCTGGTCCTGCAACTTGTCCTGGTCTTTGTCCTGGTCTCCTTGGGCTGTGCCTTGGGCCAGCGCCGCAACCGTTCCACAAGCCAGCGCGGCCATCATTGTTACAATCAGTCTGGTGGTTTTCATTTTAACTTTCCTTCAATTCTCGACGGTTATCCATGACACCCCTTGCTCTGCAATCGACGTGCCACTCGATGCCCGACGCGGAATGCGCGAGTTTCCTGGACTTTTGAAAGGTCGGGTCGTGAACGGGACGAATGGGTGGGCGGAATCACCCACGCTTTCAACTTGGGTTTGGGCGCAAGCGCCCGTTAGCGGAAATCAAGCGGGCCGGGCCAAGCCGTCTCCCGCCGGCGCATGCAGAGGCAAACCCAGCACAAAGGTGCATCCGTCGGCGTTCGTCGCCGCCAGTTCCAAGCTCGCCCCCAGGTATTCAGCCAACTGCTTTGAGATGGCAAGCCCAATCCCGCTGCCGCCTTCACGCGTGGACTTGCACGGCAGAAAGAGATTCCGGCGCAAATGTTCCGGGAAACCGCCGCCTTCGTCCTGAACCCGGAAAATCAACCGCTCCGATTCGTGGTTTAGATGCAACCGGATATTTTTGCCCTCGGGTGTGGCCTGGAGGGCGTTCTCCAACAAGTTCACCAGGATCAAGCTGACCAGATTGGCCGTGTGGCTGGAAAGTTTGTCCGCCGCTTCAGCCTTGATTTCCAGAGTCACCTTTTGCTTTTGCGCCAGTGGTTCAACGCGCCGGCGCACGGCATTCAAGAGTTCTTCAATCGTGAGTTCGTAGGCGGGCGCGCCGCGAACGTCGCCCAGCACCTCCAAGGTTTGCTCGACGAGCGATTGCATCCGCCGCGCGGCGGACAATGCGTCCTGCCATTCGTCACCGGCGGGTTCGGAGGCCGCCTGGCCGTGGTTGCGAACGTACTGGGACAGGCTGGCCAGCGGGTTTTTGAGGCCGTGCATCAGGTGGGCCGAAACCGCCCCCAGCGCCGAAGCGCGCGCCGCCAGGGCCAGTTCTTCGTTCGCACGCAACAAACGCTCGTTCCGCTGGGCGAGCTGGCGGTTGAGGTGCTCGACCCGCCGGAGGGCCGGCCAGAGCAGCGCGATCAACAACATTCCGGCAGCCCCAAAGGCCAGGACGGCCAGCCCGCCGAAACGCCGGTCCAGCCGGGCATATTCCTGCGCGATGCTCTCGCCTTCGATGATGAATTGCGCCGCGCCCGCGAGTTTCTGCTCGTCCCGGCGATGCAGCGGCACGGTCACTTCCAGGGTCGGCACCCGCGCGATGTGTCCGGTGGAAAACCGCGGCAGATAAATGAAAATGTCGCTCATCGGCGTGTCGGGACGGAACCGGCTGAACGGCTCGAGATGAAGGGCCGCATCCAGCGCGTCGGCGTCGAGCGGCTGGGGTTGGATCGTGGCGGGAAACGCATCCTTGAACTTTCCGGCGGTGTCGTAAAAACGGATGCCCATCACACCTTTGAGCCGCGACGCCAGAATGGCCGCGTCGAAGCCGATTTGTTCGTCGTCTTCGAGCGGTTCCCGGCCATTGCGCGCATCCAATTGCTCCATCAACGTGGTGGCGTGGAGCGCTTCGGCATCGCGCTGCGCGATCTGCTGGCGAACCAGTCCGCGCACAAACAGCCAGCCGGCGAAGATTGTCATCGCCAGCACCAGCAACGCCAGCCCAATCCCCAGCACAAACACGCGCCGGGTGCGGGGCATGAACTTTTCCCAATGATGATTATGGTTCATACCGTTCCGGACGGATTTCAAAATTCCACGCCAATGCCACTGCTCGCCGTCCAATCATTGTATTCATCCAGCGGTTCATTGCTGAAATTCCATTCCCGCCCGGCGGCGGTGTAGAGCAGCCAGTGCTTGCCCAGCCGTTTTTCCGCGCGCAGGTCGAGCGCGTAATAGGAGCGTTCCCGCCGTTCGCCAGCCACGAGTTGGATGCGATGAAAATGCCAGCCAAACCGCCCGCCGGCCTTGATTTCCCATCCATAATTTCGCCAGCGCAATTGCTGGGCGAACAAAATGCGGTCGTAATCAAAATAGCCCGAGCCGTTGTCGCGATTGAGCAGGACGCCGGCCCTGGTCGCCGTCAACCAGTGACGGCCGGTGTCCCAATAATGACGCCATTCGCCGGCGAATTCGTGCCGGTTGTAAATGAGGCTCGTATTGGGGACCGCCACGCCATAGTGATCAAATTGATTGCGCGTGTCGTAGAGCCGCTGCCGGAACTGGTAGCCGAAGGAAAATTCCGATTTGTGGCCGTAGCGATAGAGAAAACTCAATCGGCCGCCCGCTTCCCAGAAGCCGTCCAGTTCGTGCTCATAAAGCTGCCGCAGCATGGTGCCTTCCAGTTGCGCGGACCAACCGCGACCGAGCGTGTGATTCCAATAAGGTTGCACCGTAAAACCATGGCCTTTCACCAGCACGCGATACAGATTGGCCTCGCTGTCGGACACGTCGAGCACCTGGTTTTGATAGAGATAAAGCAAACGGCCGCCCAATTCGTCGCGCGTTCCGACCGGCTTGAGAAATTGCGCGCTGCCGGATAAAAGCTGTTCTTTCCCAACCGCCGGCGCGTCCGTAAACCGTGTTTCTTCGCCCAGCAAAAAGAGAATGACTTGCGCGCCACTTTCGGAAAGGCGGATCAACGAGGCCTCCGCCGTGGAAGCAACAAACGCGCTGCTCTCCGGCGCCACGCTGGAACTCAGGACGTTGTCGCGATAACCGCCGCCGATGGTTGCCCGAATTGTGGTCTCCCACACTGCCAGTGGCGCGCGGTTGGTCGCTGCCTGGCCAACTTCCTCCGAATTCGCCGCCGATCCAAATCCGGCCAACAACGCCGTCAACAACAGCTTCAACATTCCCGGCTGGCTGCTGGGCTGACGGAATTCCGTTGCGTCATCCCGGTTCAACATGAGCTGCGATGGTTCATGACTCGTCCGGTTTACGGGTTTCAGTTGGATTTTCCAGCTTCTCTTTGCGGTCGCCGTGAAGCCGATAGCGGACAAAATCGCGGGTGACTCCCAGCAACCGGGCGGCGCGCGAGATGTTTTCGCCGGACTGGCGCAAGGCCAATTGCAGCAGCCGGTTCGTGGCGTCTTCCAGTGCAAACCCCTCTTCCGGAAATACAAAGTGGGAATTCAACCAATCCGGCGGCCCGGCGGCTTTTTCGCCCGATGCCGCACCCGCCGGTAGATGTGAAAAATCCAACGCCGCTGAATCGTCAAATACCAACGCCCGTTCCAATTCATGGGCCAGTTCCCGCACATTGCCGGGCCAGCGATAGGCCAGCAACCGGCGACGGCCTTCCTCGGTAATCCGCCGGGGCGGCAGGCGGTGGCCGCGGCAAAGCTGAGACATGAGATGTTCGGCCAATTCAAGAATGTCCTCCCCGCGTTCGCGCACCGGCGGCAGATTGAGGCGATACAAATCCAACCGATGCAGCAGGTCTTCACGGAATTCGCCCGATGCCACCGCCGCCCAAAGGTCGCGGCTGGTTGCGGCGATGATGCGCACGTCCACCTCAATCTGACGGTTCCCGCCAAGCCGGCGGATTTTCCGGTCCTCCAACGCGGTCAAAACCTTGGCTTGCAGCGCCGGCGACAGGCTGGGCAGTTCGTCCAGAAACAACGTGCCGCCGTGCGCCGCTTCGAAGAGGCCTTGCCGCGCCGAACGCGCGTCGGTGAAAGCGCCGCGTTCGTGTCCAAACAATTCGGATTCCGCCAGCGACTCGGGCAGCGCCGGACAATTGATTTCAATCATCGGCTGCGCCATGCGCGGCCCGTGCCGGTGCAGCCAGCGGGCCAGGCTTGATTTGCCGGTTCCGGTTTCACCGATGATGAGCACGGGCGGCAGGCGGGTTTGCAGCCGTAGATCAGCGGCAATGATTTTTTCCAACTGCTGCCGCAACGGCGCCAGCGATTCGCCAAAAAAGAAATTCGCGTCCGGGTCGGCCTGGCGCAGATGTTCGGCCACGCGCGAAGATTGCCGCGCCAGGCGGGCGCGGCGCATCACCAACGGCAGCACCGCGGGATCAAACGGCTTGACCAGATAATCCACGGCGCCCAGGCGCATCGCCTCGACGGCATCCGTCACCGCGCCCTCCGCCGTCATCACCACCACGCCGGTCGCGGAATTAAAAGCACCTGCCCGCAACAAATCCATGCCCGAACCATCGGGCAGATGCACGTCCAGCAGAACGAAGTCAAACTCCAGGCCTTCGAGCAGCTGGCGTGTGGCCGCGACAGTTTCGGCGCCGGTCACATCGGCGCCCAACGCTTCGAGATGCGCCGCAAGCCGCCGGCGCAAAAGAGATTCGTCATCCACGACCAGGACGCTCAAACCGGCGAGTGATTTTTCCATCTGACCATCCATAAGCACAACGCAAACCCGTCCAACATGATGAACCAGGCTAACTTACAACACAGCATAAACCAGTAGAACTGATTTTTCCAAGATTACTTTTCTGCCGTTACAACTTAGGATTGCCTTCAACCGCCCATCGCGATGTGCTGTATGCGATACGATACAGTCTGGTTGCATGCGTAAAAACTGCATTGCGTACATCCGCATCGAACACTGAGTCTGGAGGGGCGAAATGGTTACACCTCAATCGGCGGATGCCACTTCAGAGACTACCAGGCTGGCAAACTGCGCCGGGGTAATCCGGGGCGGGCAACCGGAGTTGCGACCAGTAAAAACGGCCGCGCCGGCAACGAAAGCGCGCGCCGGGCATTTGCTGCGCGAAGGCGCCCACCAGCCGCAGCCCAATTCCAAGTCCTGCCTCCGGCCGGGGAAACGGTTGTGCCGCGCGGTTGCCGATCAGGATACTGGCGCCTTGCCCGCGTCGTTTGACCCGCAGTTGGATGTTGCCGGCGCCGTGCCGGAGCGCGTTGTTGAGCAGATTGAAAAGGATTTGCTTCAGCGCAGCGCGATCAGCGCGCACCGCCAGACCGGCGGGACAGAACCAGAGCAGTTTCCGGCCTTCGGCTTCCGCCAGGCGGCGGAAGGGTTCGAGGTTGTCGTCGAGGAACGTTCTTAAGACAATCATTTCGGACGCCAGTTCGAGGCGGCCCTGTTCGGCGCGGGCAATCGCCAGCGCCGTCTCCACGTAGTTCGACAGCCGCGCGATTTCCTCCTGCAACTCCTCGGCCAGCGCCGGGTCCATCGCAGCGGCGTTGGCTTCAATGCGCAGCCGCATCAACTGGAGCGGTGTGCGCAGTTCATGCGCGACCTGCGCACTGTAACTTTGCAGATGGGCGAATGAAGTTTCCAGGCGGCCCAGCAATTCGTTGAAATGCCGCACCAGTTGGCCGATTTCCGGGTCGGTGTCGGGCGCCTGAATCCGCTGCGAAAGCGTGGCCGCTTCGAGCCGGTCCAACTGCTGGTTGATCTGTTGTACCGGCCGGGTCGAGCGCCGCGCGATGAAATACGCCGCGGTCAGGGCCAGGCCGACCAGCGGCACGCCGACCAGCAGCCAGAATTGCGCCAGTTCGCCGAGGATGTCGCGCACTTCCTGGTCCGTGAAACTGCCGTGCAGCACCCAGTCCGGCTGGGACGGACGCGTGTGCTCCCATTTTTCCAGACGCAACTCGTGGTCGAGATGCCAGAGGGCCGATCCCATCAGCGCGACCACGACCACCAGCAGGCTGACGGCAAACCAGAGCGTGAGACGCCAGCGCAGGGATTTCATGGCGTGCCAGGCGCGGCGAGGGCAAATCCCACCCCGCGCACGGTGCGGATGAGCGAGGGTTCGCCCGCAATGTCGATTTTGGAACGGAGGTAGTTGATATAGACATTGACGACGTTGGTGCCGCCGTCAAAGTGCTGGTCCCAGACGTGTTCGACAATCGCCGTTTTAGAAACGGTCCTGGGCGAGGCCTGGGCGAGAAATTCCAGCAGGGCAAACTCGCGGTTGGTCAGCTCAATCTCCCGTTCAGCCCGGCGGACTTTGCGCGATGTCAGGTCCAATTCCAGATCGCCGACGCGCAACTGGTGACTCGTTCCGCCGCGCTGCCGCCGGTTCAAGGCGCGCAAGCGGGCGAGCAGTTCATCCAGCGAGAAAGGCTTGACCAGATAATCATCCGCTCCGGCGTCCAGTCCGGCCACGCGGTCGCGCACTTCACCGCGGGCGGTGATGAGAATGACCGGCACCGTCACCCCCCGCCGGCGCAAACCGCGCACCAGCGTCATCCCGTCCAGTTGCGGCATCATGATGTCGAGCGCCAGCGCGTCGTAGTTGTTGTTTTCCGCCGCCCAACGCGCCTCGGCGCCGTCCTGCGCGCAATCCACGATGTGCCCGGCTTCGCGCAGTCCGGCGGCAAGATGACGCAGCAATTTCAGGTTGTCTTCCGCCAGCAGAATTTTCATGGCAGCAATGCGGGTCGTTTCACCGGACATTCTGCCAGCAATGCCAACGCAAGAAAACTCCAAAGCCACGGCGCTAATCCGGTCCGGCGGCGTCCTGGGTTTGCCGGGCGGACGCAACGTCCGCCGTGCCTTCACCCGGCGTAGCCGGCGCGGTAACGTTCACACCAACTCCATGCTGGAAAACCAGCGCTCCGCCGCGATGGCCTGTCTGGTAAAGCGCATAACTGGCGAGACTGGCGATCAGCGCCGTGGCAACGGCAACCGCTCGGGCGGTCCGTGGGAAGCGAAACAACCAGACCGAGGCGATCCCCGCCACCGCTGCGATGGCGGCCAGGGTCAGTGTGCGTTCGGCCCAGTCTTGATGCTCATCGAGCAACGCGGCGGCTTGCGGAGGCAGGTTTTCGGCCAGACCGCCATCGGACTTCCCGGTTTCGACCGCGACCCAGGCGCCAAGCGCGCCCAGAGTGAGCAAGGCCGCCCCCAGAGCGGGGGCGTGATGCTTGCGCCAGAACACAGCCACAAACACCACGCAGGTTCCCAGCAGGATCAGGACGACCGGGAAATGAATAATCGCCGGGTGCAATGGATCGGGAATAGCAGGCATAATGACCTCGCAATCAGTGTGGGTTGACGGGGTTATGATCAGTCGATCAGCTCGTAGTTGCTCACGGGTTCCCGGCAGGACGGGCAGTTTTTGGCAGGCAACGTGGTGGTCGTGTAACCGCAGACCTTGCAGACGTAGATCGGCACATCCGCCTGCTTGCCCAGGTTATCAAGCGCGGCCTGGTAGAGCCGGGCGTGTTCGGTTTCAGCCTTCTGCGCGTAAACGAACGTGCGCACGGCTTCCTTGGCCCCGTCTGCCTTTGCCAGGGCGAGGAACTCGGGATACATGGTGTCGCGCTCGTAACTTTCACCTTTGATGGCGGCTTGGAGATTTTCAGCCGTGGTGCCGACCTTCACTTCGTCCAGCTTGAAGTCATTGATCTTTCCGCCCAGCGCGAGGATGGCCTGCTTGTGGCTTTCCCGGTGAATGGACTCGGCCTTGGCCGCTGCGCGGAAGAGACGGGCCACGTAGGCGTCACCATCGGCCTGGGCCTGCCTGGCGAACGCTTCATAGCGATGGGCCGCGTTGGATTCGCCCTGGAAGGCGGCGTTCAAATTATCGAGTGTCTTTTGCGAGACTTTCGCCTGCGCGGGGATAACCGCCGCAATGACTGCGGCGCCAATGAGGGTCATGAAATAGTTTTTCATAGCGGCGGCAGGTTAGCTGCCCGGCCGTTAGAAAATCGTTAAACGATTGTTAGAATTTTCCAATCTAAACGGCAAATGATCGGTCCGGCGGGAATTTGCGACGCGCCTTGCGCGATGAAAGCGTTGGGCATTTCGCCGCCAACGTGACGTGCTTGCGACCTGGCCGGCGGTTCCCAAGGGCGCATCCATGCGGATCAGACGGGCACAACGATTCGCCGGGTCAGTGTTTCCGGACCATCCGCAGCATTTTGATGTTGAGCACCACGAACCGGAAAAACTGCCAGAGCAGATTTGTGCGCATCCGTTTCGTGAACGGCGTGGGCACCGGCGGATAAAAACTTTGTTCGTAAGGCCGGCGTTCGCTTTTTGAAGGTTCGATCATGGCAGGTTTTCCTTTCGCGGCAAAAGTCATTCCGGCACGAGGCGCCAGAATGGATTGGCCTTGGCTTTGTAAATGAAACCGAAGTGCAACAGGTGCTTGATCCAATGGCCGGCCAATCCGATTTCGCCGGTGGTGTAGCGCAACATGCGCCCGGTTTCAGGGTAGGTTTGAAAATCCGGCACAATGGGATACATCGTCATGGCCACGGCGGTGCCTTTCAGGAAACTGGAGCCGGCGGAAGCGATGCAGGCCGCCCCCATTTTTGCCAAAGAGGCCTGCCGCGTCGGAACCTCGCTCCGGCCCTCCATCATATCCGTGATGTTGAACGCCGCCTGCCGGGCCATGACCCCGGAAGGCATGCCGGTGCGCGGCGGCGCCGGAAATATCGGCGTGCCATTCGGACTGGTCATGGGCTTGGAAATCGCGTGCGGCGGCGCAAAGGCAATGCCGACGGCGAAAATGTTTTTGTATTTCGGATTTTGGTAAGTGCTCGGCCAGTCCGCCGGGAGCCATTGGTCGTAAGGTTTTGGCTCGTAATTGCCATCCACGAGCATGAAACCATTTTTGGCAAAAATTGAACCGGTTATATCCGCGCCTTGCCGGTCGAATGCCTTGAGGCCCACGCCGGCGAACGGCGGCAAAAGCATGGCAAAATCAAACGACACGGTCTTTTCCTCGCCGTCAAGAGTTTCATACAAAATCGTGTCCTTGCCGACTTCCTTGACGTGGGCCCGCGTGATCCACTTCACGCCGCGTTCGGTGTAGAGCGATTCGGTGAAAACGCGCGAGTGCGTGATGTAACCGCCGCGTTTGATGTGCATGCCGCCAATGCCGAAATCGCCCAGCTCCTGTTCGTTGGAGATCCAGATAAGATTCGCCTGGTCCCGCACCTTGCGCCGGCGCAATTCAAATTCCACGTTGAACAGATATTCAAAGGCCGCGCCCTGGCAGGTGCAGGTGCCGTGGCCCGTGCCAATCACCAGCGTCTGCTTCTCGCCGCGTTGCATCCGCGCGACCGCTTCATCCAGCGCTGTGGCGGCGTGGGCCGCGTGATCGTAAGTGCACACCGACTGGCTGTGGTGGAGCGGTCCCAGGCCCGGGGTCGCGTCAAAATTCAACTTCGGCCCGGTCGAGTTGATGAGGTAGTCATAGGTGACGATTTCCTGCCGGCCCTTTTTCTCCGGCGCGGTGTGCTCGATGGTCACGAACGGCTTCGGTTGCCCGGCGCTTCCCTCCGGATGGATACTGATGGCCTTGGCCTGGTAATGGAGGATGCCTGTCTTCCGGTAAACCGGCGCCAGTGGAAACGTCACCTGTTCCGGTTTCATCAGCCCGACGCCGACCCAGATGTTCGACGGAATCCAGTTCCACAAACTGTTGGGCGTGACGACGGCGACCTCGTGGCTGCCGCCCAGTCTTTTTTTCGCGTGCAGCGCGGCCGTTTGGCCGGCGATGCCGCCGCCGAGAATGAGCAGACGAGCCATAAAGGTCCTTTCTATTTCTTCATGCGTTAATTTTGCCGGTTCAAAATGCTTTTCGCCCGGCCATAGGAGCCGAGATTGAAGACGTTGGCGTAGCCCATCGCTTTGAGCGCGCGCCGGGCGATGCCGCTGCGCGTTCCGCTGAGGCAGTGCAGGAGTAAAACTTGATTTTTATCGGATACGCGGCGCGGCAGGCCGGTTTGCAGTTCGCCCAGCGGAATATTCACGGCATTCGACAGATGCCCGGTCTTGAATTCCTGGGTGCTGCGCACATCCACGACCAAGGCGCCTTCCTTCAAGTATTTCCGCGCGGTATCGGCCGATACCAATCCCAGACGTTTTAAACCCAGGAACACAGCCAGAACCAGGCCGATAATCAAAATGGAACTCCAGCTCATGCTTGCCGCTTTCGATTTTCAGGTTTTTCGTGCGTTTCCTGCCAGCGTTGCCGCAGGGCGCCATGGAGCCGTTCCCGGAACGGCACCGGCAAATCGTAGGGCTTGCCTTCCTTGTACAACGTGATGGTCTTGCGGATGTTGTCCACGACCACCTGGCAGGGGTTGCAGCCGGCCATGTGGTGCTCAAAATCCTTGCAAACGGCGGGATCAATCGTGCCGTCCACGTATTCATTCAGCATCGCCAACAGTTCTTCGCACTTCATGGTGTGTCGTATTGATTCTTTTGAGCCGTCATCGGGGAAAAAGTTACAAGCTTCGACGGACGATTTTCGTCCGGAGCGCCGGTCTCCGACCCGGCGCGCTGCAAATAGCTGCCGTCCGAATCGCGCCGGGTCGGAGACGGGCGTTCCTATAGTTAAGTTCATACCATTCAATGCGCATGGCCGGGATCCCGTATCACTTGTTTGTCCGGGTCGCCCAAAGAGCGCGTCAGCTGTTCGCGCAGTTGCAGGCGCGCCCGGAGCAATCGCACTTTGGTGTTAGCCTCAGTCAGACCCAGGGCTTCGGCGGTTTCTTTCACAGAGAATCCTTCCACATCACGCAGGAGGAAAACGAGCCGGTGCTTTTCGTCCAGTTTGGACAAGGCCTCATCCAGCAGCCGCTGAATTTCGCGTTTTTGAACCAGTTGTTCCGGAGATTGCCTCCAATCCGCGATAAATTCCGGATGCGGGACGGAATCAACATCGCCCGTGCCTTCGGTGGCCTCCTCCAGGGAAACTGTTTTGAGCCCCTTGCGCTTGCGGATGACTTTGAGCGCCGCGTGGGTGGCAATCCGGAAAAGCCAGGTGGCAAAACTGGCTTCACCGCGAAAACCGCCCAGGTTTTCCAGGGCGCTGAGAAAGGTTTGCTGGGTGACGTCCTCGGCGTCCTGCTCCTGCCGCAGCATCCGCAGGGCCAGGGAAAAAACCCGCCGCTCGTAACGGGTAGTCAGCGTCTCAAAGGCGCTTAACTCGCCCGCCTGGGCACGGTTCACCAGCTCGACATCGGCGACTTCAGGAATTGGCGTATTTTGCGGATTTGTCATGCCGGTTTTTGGAACACCTTGGCTACGCTGGCAGAGAAATTGCCACCGGGTCAATCCCTTTGTCGAAACGCGGGGGCACGCAGGATTCCGAACGCGGTAAATTTAATTGCAGAAGCCGCACTTTCTGTTAGCGTGCTTTTTAAGCGGGAAAGTTATGAAGCATTGGCATTTCCTCATCATGGTCGGGCTGCTGCTGGGCACGGCGGTTCAGGCCACGCAGGTCGGATTGATTAAGATTGACGGCGCCATCGGCCCGGCCACGGCCAATTACATTTCCCGCGCCATTGAAGTTGCCGCAAAACAGAACGACGAGTGCCTGATCATCCAATTGAACACGCCCGGCGGCCTCGCCAATTCCATGAACGACATTGTGCAGGACTTTTACGCGTCGCCGCTGCCCACGGTGGTTTACGTCGCGCCGGAAGGCGCGATGGCCGGCAGCGCGGGCGTTTACATCACGCTCGCTGCGGACATCGCGGCCATGGCCCCGCACACCACCATCGGCGCGGCCCATCCGGTCGAACTGGAAAACGAAAGCGAAACGACCAACAGCATCATGATGCAAAAAATCGGCAACGCCTACACCAAGGTGATGCAGACCATTGCCGAGAAACGGCATCGCAACGTCGAATGGGCCAAATCCTCCGTCACCGAAAGCAAAGCCATCACGTCCGAGGAGGCGCTGAAAATGAAAGTGATTGATTTGATTGCGACGAACGTTCCCGATTTGCTTCTAAAATTAAACGGGAAGAAGATTGATGGCAAAATGTTGCATACCGCAGGCGCGAGTGTCGTGGCCATCCCGATGAGCGCCGGGGAAAAATTTTTCCAGCTGTTCTGGCAGCCGGAAGTGATGATGCTGCTGCTGCTCGTCGCCATTTATGGCATCATCGCGGAGATGAGCCATCCGGGCGCCATTTTCCCCGGCGTGGCCGGCGCGCTCGCGCTGATTTTGCTGCTCTACATGTCGGCAACCCTGCCGCTCAACGCGGCCGGGGTGGCCTTGATCGTTCTGGCCGTCGCGTTGTTCATCATAGATATTTTTGCGTCGACGCATGGCGTCTTGACCGGCGGCGGCATCATCGCTTTTTTTCTCGGCGTGTTGATGCTTTTCAACCACGAGCCGGCCGCCTATCATTTGCCAATGACCTGGGTGATTTCAACCACGCTCGTCACCGCCACTTTTTTCGTCTTCTTCGTCAGCAAAGGCATTCGCGCGCAATTTTTGCCGAAGCGCGCCGGCATGGAAACGATGATTGGCAAAACGGTCAACGCGCTGTCGCGCATCGATTCGACGGGCGGCAAGGTTTTTATCGAAGGCGAAAATTGGAGTGCTACAAGCGAAACGACGATTGAAAGCGGGCAGCCGGTTGAAATTGTCGGAATTGACGGGCTGACTTTGAAAGTGCAACCAAAAACACATTAACAGAGAAACATTATGGACCAACAACCAATCGAACACCTCATCGGCGGCGGACTTGCCATCATCGTTCCGGTTTTAATCGTTCTGGTCGTTATCTTGCCGCAGGCGTTGCGCATCCTGCGCGAATACGAGCGCGGCGTCATCTTCCGGCTCGGCAAACTGCTGGGCGCCAAGGGCCCGGGCATCATCTTTCTTATCCCCATTGTGGACAAAATGGTGCGGATGGATTTGCGCGTCGTGACCATTGACGTTTCCAAGCAGGAAATCATGACCAGGGACAACGTGCCGGCCACGGTGGATGCCGTGGTTTATTTCCGTGTCATCAATCCGATGGACGCGGTGGTGAAGGTGGAAAACTTCTGGAAGGCGACTTCGCTCATCGCGCAAACGACGTTGCGCAGCGTGCTCGGCCAGGCTTCATTGGACGATTTGCTGTCACAACGCGATGTAATCAACCAGAAGTTGCAGGAAATCATTGACCGCCAGACTGAGCCGTGGGGCATCAAGGTCACCGCGGTTGAAATCAAGGACGTGGCGCTGCCGGACAGCATGAAGCGCGCGATGGCCAAGCAGGCCGAAGCCGAACGCGAACGCCGCGCGAAGGTGGTGAATGCCGAAGGCGAATTCCAGGCCGCCGAGAAAATGGTGCAGGCCGCCGCGATGATCAGCAAGGAACCGATCGCGCTGCAATTGCGCTATCTCCAGACCATGCGCGAAATGGCCAGCGAACACAACACCACGACGTTCCTGCCGCTGCCAATTGATTTGTTCAGCGCGTTTTTGAAGAAATAGAGCGGCGAAGCCATGCCGACGATTTTTGTCGAAGGCTTCAAATTTCGTTTCTATTCGTCCGACGTGCATGAACCGCCTCACGTTCATGTCATTCGCGGCGGGAACATGGCTAAAATCTGGCTCAAACCTATTGAAATGGAACATAATCGCGGCTACAACCGCGCAGAATTGAATCGTATCTTGAAGTTGACAGAGGAAAACCAGGCGCGATTATTAGAGGCGTGGAATGAATACTTTGACCGCTAAAACCAGCGCATCGGTTCGCGCCAAAAGCGTCCGCTTTACCAGCAACGTGATTCGAGTCCGGCTTGATGACGGGCGCGAAGTCAGCCTGCCATTCAGTCAAGTGCCGTGGCTGAAATGGCTGGCGAAGGCGACCCCGAAACAACGCGCGAACTGGACGATTGAACCGGGCGGCTTTGCGATTTACTGGCCGGACTTGGACGACGGTATTGAAGTCTGCCATTTGCTGGGCTCCTCCCCGTTGACAGCCAACTAACCGCTCTGAGCGTTGTGAAGAGACAAAAGCTAGATTATGAAACCCGCAAAAAGTATTTTTCGGCGCTCGTAATTTTTTTGTCCCTGACTGCCATCTCCTTTGGTCAAAGCGCCCTTGATTATTACAATCAAGGGGTGAGCGATGAAAATGCAGGCAATTGGGGTGGTGCTTTGACCAATTATTCGAATGCGATAGAACTGAAACCGGATTATGCCTTTGCCTACTTCAGACGAGGCGATGTAAAGGCTGACAAAGGTAACCTAGATGGCGCGCTTGCTGACTATACGAAAGCAATCGAATTGAAACCAGATTTTGCGGTGGCCTATTGCAATCGCGCCAGTGTGGACGGCGCAAAAGGTGATTTGAATGGTGCATTGGCTGACTGTAACAAAGCTATCAAACTTGAACCGAATTTAGATATCGCTTACGAGCTTCGCGGCAATGTGAAAGACGATAAAGGCGATTCGGATGCGGCATTGATTGATTATACAAAGGCTATTAAACTCAAACCAGATTACGCTGCCGCCTATTACAATCGTGGTGTCGCAAAACATCACAAGGGCGATTCAACTGGTGCGCTGGCCGATTACAATATTGCTATTTCTTTATGGCAAAAAGCTATTCAACAAAATCCCGGTCAAAAACAAAAGCTACAGGCATGGATTGAAAAAGCGGAAAAGGCGAAAAAGCATATTGCAAAGTGATTTCATCAGAACTTCGAAAATCGAAATTTATTTCATGCCCCTTTACGAATACGAATTGTGCGAGGGAGAATGCAAGGTATGTGGTGGGCGGTTCACGCTGCGCCGGCCGCTGTCGGCCAAGCCGCTCACGAATTGCCCGGCCTGCAAAAAGCCGGTACGCAAAATCATTTCCGGCTTCAATACGCCCACCAAGCTCAAGCCGCTGTCGGTTTCGGACGCCAAGAAAGCCGGGTTTACGGTGCTCAAAAAGGTCAGCAAGGGCGAGTACGAACGGCAGTAAATCCGTTTTGACGCACGTGGTAAAGTGCGGTAGGCTGAGGGTTGAATGGATAGCCGCCCGATTAGTTTAAGATTGTCGCTGTTTTTGGCCCTCGCGGCTCTGGTGGTGGCCCCATTCACGGAAGCTCAATCGCCGGCGACCAATGCCTGGAAACCCATTATTTTCTCGTCGCCGGCCGCAAACGAGATCTCCTCCAACCCGATCTCGCCTTCCACCCAGCCAGTGGCCCCGTCAGATTATCGGGGCCTGTTTCCAGACGCGTCACTCATGGCTTCCTTTAATAATTTCGGGCCGGCGCCGGCGCCGAACGGAGGAGGGCGAATCCAAAAGTCCCCTCAGGATCGCCAGGATTGGATTTTCATGACGCCGGCGGAAATCATGGGTGTGTCACCGGAACAGATTCTGCAGTCCGGGAAACGCGACGAGAACGGCCAGCAGAAACATTTGTCGCCAATGGAACGCTACCTGGAAAGACGAAATCCATCCGCCCGATTTGATGCGTCCGGCAATGCATCGCAGTCACGAGATTTTTGGGGGCAGGGAAATGACCAGACCAACAACGGCGACAGTTCTTCCGATCGGATGAACAACGGTGCGGAAGACCTCCAGTCGCCCCCGATTTCCGGCCAGTTTCCCGACGCTGCGCCGGGTAACATTACGTCTGCAAACCCGAATCGGGATTCTGTTTGGTCAAAATTATTTGGCACTCCGTCGCCACAACCAACCCCCAGCGCCGCCACGGTCGCCAAGCAACAGACGGAATTGAACCAGTTCCAGCAGCTGCTCAACCCGGGCTTCGTACCGGTCACAGCGTCAACGGCTGCCCCGGACAGCACAACCGCTTTTAAGCCACAAAATCCCTTGCCGATTGTTGATTCCCCCCAGCTCGGTTCGAGCCAGCCGTTGATTAATCCCATTGGCGCCTCTTTTGCCCCATTGAATAGTGGAATTGGCCAACCGGCTGCTTTGGCAACGTTTCCCACGGTCACACGGCAAGCCGGCATCCCGGCTGTGACTACGCCAACCTGGGGACCGCAGCCCGCTCCCTGGCTGTCTCAAAACCCACAGCCGTTTGTTATTCCGCAGCGTAAATTCTGAACCGGCGGCGCAGATCAGTGGGATGATGTCATCACGATGACTTGTTCCAACGTGGACACGCCTTCCCGCGCGCGGTCCAACGCGACCATCCGCAACGTGCGCATGCCCTGGCTGACGGCCACCTTGGCCAGCTCACGCGTATTGGCGCGCGCAATGATGAGCTTGCGGATTTGATCGGAGACGGACATGGCCTCAATGATGGCCATTCGTCCACTGTAGCCGGAATTTTTGCACCGTTCACAACCGCGCCCCCGGAACAGCTGCAACCCGTTGAGCGCGGTGGGATCAATCCCAAGGTCTTCAAACATCTTCGGCGGATAGGTCACCGGCTCCTTGCAGTGCGGACAGATGCGGCGTACCAGGCGTTGGGCGCAGGAAAGGATCACGGAGGAGGAGATCAAAAACGGCGCGATGCCCATGTCATCCAGCCGGGCAATGGCGCCGGGCGCGTCATTGCAGTGCATGGTACTGAGGACCTGATGGCCGGTCAGCGCGGCTTCGATGGCGATTTCGGCGGTCTCCGTGTCACGGATTTCCCCGATCATGATGATGTCCGGGTCCTGGCGGAGGATGGACCGCAACGCGTTGGCGAACGTCAGGCCGATCTCCTTTTTGGTGGGCACTTGATTGATGCCGGGAATTTGAAATTCCACCGGGTCTTCCACGGTGACGATGTTGTAGATGGGATTGTTGAGTTCGTTCAACGCGGAGTAAAGCGTGGTCGTCTTGCCGGAACCGGTCGGGCCGGTGACGAGAATCAAACCGTGTGGCGCTTCAATGGCGCTTTTGAATTGTTTAAAGGTTTCGCCGTCCAGCCCGAGCTTGTCTATGCTGGCGGAAAGGTTGGTCTTGTCGAGCACGCGCAGGACGATTTTCTCGCCGTGCACGGTCGGAAGCACCGAAACGCGCAGATCATAGTCCTTACCGCTCACGCGCACCCGCATGCGGCCGTCTTGCGGCAGGCGCCGTTCGGCGATGTCGAGGCTGCTCATGATTTTAAAGCGCGAGGCCAGGGCCAGTTGCATCTGCTTGGGTGGCGGCGTGGCATCAATCAACACACCGTCAACCCGATAGCGCAGTCGCATGACTTTCTCAAACGGCTCCAAATGCACGTCGCTGGCATGGTCCTTGATGGCTTGAACGACGATCAGGTTGGCCAATTTGATAACCGGCGCCTCTCCGCTGGAGGCGGCCAGCTGATCAAGGTTGACCTCTTCAAGGGTTTCCTTGATGGTTTCGATGGAAGCATCTTCTTCACTTTCACGCTGTTTTTCAGCGTCTTGAATGATGTCTTCCATGGAACCGCTCTTGGCGGAATCAACCGCCGCCAGCTTGTCGAGAATGGCTTTCTCCGAGGCAATCAGGGGGGCGATTTCCAGACGGGTAAGCCGCTTGACGTCGTCGAGCGCAAGCACATTCAACGGGTCGGCCATGGCCAGGAACAGCTTGTTTTCCAACCGTGATATGGGAATCACTTTGTAATTGTGCGCGGCGTCCCGCGGCAGCAATTCGGCGATTTCAAGCGGGACGGTCAAACGGGCGAGGTTCACGGACGGCACGTTAAGGACACGGCCCATGGACACCGTCAAATCCTGTTCGCTGACATAGGCCTTTTCGATAATCAATTTGACGAGTCGCGTGCCTCCTTTTTTTTGCTCCTCCAGCAGCGTTTCCACCTGTTGGGCAGTCAACAGGCCGTCTTCGACCAGGGCGTCGGCGATGCGTTCTCCGAATGATTTGACTTTGGCCATGGCTTTAACGGAAGGCTTTGCGGATATTCTGCATCAGTTCAGCCGGTGACGCCAGATACCAGAGCAACCGGTTGGTGGTGGTTTCGGCCAATTCCTTCGCCGCTTGCTGGTTGAACGGATTCGCCGTCGCCACCAGAATGGCCTTGCTCATCCGGTCGAAGGGCAACAGGCACCAACGCCGGCAGATGGCCATGGGAAACCCCCGCGCCAATTCCATGTCCACCTCATATTTATCCAGCGGCAAATAAGCCAGACGCGACTTGTCGGACAGCAGTTTGAGGGATTTCTCGATCGGCAAAACCCCTTTTTCTGAAAGTGCATTAATGAAGGGTTCGACCACGTCCGACGGCGCCTTGCTCAAGTCCGCCGAGCGCCACCATAAATCGAAATCGCCGGCATTGATGATGCGACCCTCCACAAAAACCTTATGCATCACCTTGCGGCCATCATCAATTTCCTCTGCCGCGGTTGCCCGCGTCTTCTTGCGGAATCGCGCCGTGTCCGAGGACATGGTCAATGCCGTCGGTTCCACCCCTACGATTTGCTGAACCGCCACATTGTTGGCCTTGTCTTCAATCTGCTTGAGGGCCGATTGCACATCGGCATCGTTCGGGCGCCTTTGCAGCACTGTCTCGTATTCCAAAATCGCCGAGGAAAGTTGTCCCATTTGGAGGTAGGCCTGTGCGATGCGCTTGGAGGTGTTGATGACCTCCTGCTCGCGACCGAGTTTGGTATAGGCCTCTTTGAGAATCTCCAGCGACTGGCAATCGTTCGGCTGCGATTGCACAATAACCTCGAACATCTCAATTGTCTGCTGCAATTGAGCTTCTTCACTTGCATTTAACGTCGCTGTGGCCATGCCTCGAAATTCGCCAACGCCATTCTCACCCAGCACATGCGGCAAGACATGGGTTTTCAGCAATTTTCCTGCCAGCTTGAACGTTGCTGGCAACGGACACCTGCCAAAACAGCATAAAGTGCCAAAATGTCCGGCCAACACGCTTTTGCGATTTATGTTCTCGCCTTTTCGTGCTAAAAAAAATCGCCAATGGAACAGTCGACGCTATCCCTGACGCCCGCACCGGGTGAACGCCTGGTGCGTTTCGTCGGCGATCAAATTCGTTTTACGTTGCGCGATGGCGGTCCCTGCCCCAAACCGGCCCGGACAGATGATGCCCACCGCCGTTGGCGGGGGTTGCTCCGCACCAATCTTGGCCGCGGCAGCGCGCGTCGTCGTGAAATCATCGCCGCCCACGCCGGCGGAGTGGGTCATGCCGGAACTTCCTGGCACGACATGCCGATGAAAAAAAACGGCGGCGTCTGGGAAATAGAATTGCCGCTCGCCGAGGTTGGTTTCTTTAAGGCCAAACCTTACTTACTGGACGCCAAAGGCTGGCAGCACTGGCCAGACGGCCCCGATGTCGGCATCAGCGTTCATCCCGATTTTTGCCGCACCGCCAATGTTATTTATTGCGCCTTCACCCGGCTGTTCGGGGTCACCCGCACCGCCGCGACCGCGGTGGATGCACAATTGAATTTTCAACTTAACCCCTTCGACGCCCAGGGTTATGCCGTCATTCCGCCCTCTGGAAAATTGCGCGACCTGGCGCGGCAGCTGCCGCACATCGTACAAACGCTCGGCTGCCGCATCCTGCATTTGCTCCCGGTGCACCCGACCCCGACCACCTACGCGCGGTTCGGACGGTTTGGCAGCCCGTATGCTGCGCTCGATTTGACGGCGATTGACCCGGCGCTCGCTGAATTCGATCATCGCACCACGGCCATTGACCAGTTTTGCGAACTCACCTCCGCGGCCCATGCGCTGGGGGCGCTGGTCTTTCTCGATGTCGTCATTAACCACACCGGCTGGGGCGCTGTCCTGCAGGAAAATCATCCTGAATTTTTCTTGCGGAATCCGGACGGCACCTTCGCGAGTCCCGGCGCCTGGGGCATTACCTGGGGTGACCTCGTGGAATTGAAACAGGACAACGTTGCGCTTTGGGATATCATCGCCGGTGCGCTGCTGACCTGGTGCCGACGCGGTGTTGACGGGTTTCGGTGCGATGCCGGCTACAAAATCCCCGTGCCGGCCTGGCAATATATCATCGCCCGGGTGCAGGAGGAATTCCCCGAAACCGTTTTCTTGCTCGAAGGATTGGGTGGTTCCTGGGAAGCCACCGAAAACCTGCTTACGGAAGGCGGTATGCAGTGGGCTTACTCCGAATTGTTCCAGAATCATTCCGGACCGGAGGTGGCGAATTATCTCGACCATGCCTTGCACCCAGGCGCGCGCGGCGGGCTCTATGTCCATTACAGTGAAACGCATGACAATGACCGCCTGGCCAAACGTGGCCGGGCCTGGTCGCTGTTGCGCAATCGCCTTTGTGCGCTGACCAGCCTGAGCGGCGGGTTTGGCTTTACCTGCGGCGTCGAATGGCTCGCCGCTGAAAAAATCAAGGTCCACGATTGTACCGGGCTATCGTGGGACAGCCCCGACAACATCGTTCCCGAGCTGGCGCGATTAAACCAATTGCTCGCCGACCACCCCTGCTTCTTCGATGGCGCAAAACTCACGCGTTTGAGTGCGTCGGATTCGCCGGTGTATGCCCTGTTGCGCGAATCCGCCGAAGGCAAGGATTCGATGCTCGTACTGGTGAACACCGACGTTGAAAAGGAACAGTCAATTGTAATGACAAACTCCGAACTACAAATTCCAAACTTTGAATTTGAGTTGCTCGGCCAATCCCCGCCAAAAGCCGCCACGACGGGCGGCAAAGCCACCTACACGCTGCCGGCAGGGGCGTGTTATTGCCTGGCGCCGACATCGAAACCGCTGGGTTTGAGCGGTGACGACTACCGGCGTGCCCGCGCCCAAGCCGCCTGGGCGGCAGAAGTCCTGAACAAGGTCGTTCCCGCTGAAATTTCTGACGGCTTCGACTGGCGCCGGCTGGCCGAACAGGTGGAACGCTCGCCCAAAAATTTTCTCGCCGCCGCCGCCGAATTTGCCGTGCGTAGCGGAAAAACACCGCTGTCCCAATTGCTGTCCGACTGCGAAACGCAACAAATTTATCCGCGTGTTGCCCGGTGGACGTTGCTCGACCATCGCCGGATTACACCCGTGCCCCCCGGCCATTGGCTGTTGATTGAAGACAGCGCCCCGTTTCGAGCCGCGCTGGAAGTCCGCCATCGGGATGAGCCGAGGCAAACACCGCAACATGCCCGATCTATTTTTGTGCGTAACAGCCACATCGCATGTTTTCCCCCGCAGCCGAATGCGGCTGATGCCGAATTGGTTTTGGAGCGTTACAGCGCGACTTCCCAAAGGGTTTCCGCCGCCGTTCGTTTCCTTACGGCAGAACCGGAATCCAAAAACCAACATCCAAAACCGGGAGATCTTGTCCTGTTGACCAACGGCATCGGCGGCATGGCGCGTCTTTGTGTGGATTTGGGGCGGGTGAATTCGAAATACGATTGCGTCCTGGGGGCAAATTTGGATCCGCGCGTGCCTGTGGACCGTCATGTCTTTGTCAAACGCACCCGCGCCTGGGTGAATGCCGACGGTTTCATCTCGCCGCTTGACGCAAAAAACCTGTCGTCGTTCACGACCGGCTCCCCGGCAGTCTGGCAATTTGTCGCCGATGCCGGCGACGGGCGCACCGTGGAAATCGAGTTGCGCGCCGAAATGCTCGAGGGGAAAAATACGACGGTCTTTCAGTTCAATCGCCCGACCGCCGAGCGCGCCATGGGCAAACAATTGCCCGCCGATGCCGACGTTCGCCTGACCGTGCGGTTTGACATCGAGGACCGGAATTTCCATTGGGAAACCAAACGCAATGGCGGTGCCGATTATCATTTTTCGACGAACACCCACGAACTCCAGACCCGGGACCCAAAAACAAAAGCCCCGATCGGTTTTGCCTTCACGCCCGCGGCCGACCGCCAATTGCGCGTTTTGGCGAATACCGGCGAATATCACCCACAGCCGGAGTGGTGTGAAAACATTCCGCATCCGGTTGAGCAAAGCCGCGGCCTGGCCGGCAGCGGCGACGCATACAGCCCGGGCTGGTTTGAAATTCCATTGCCCAAAGGTGCAAACGTTACCCTCGTGGTAACAGCAGAACCGGATGAATCCCCTCAACTGACCTCCGGCCACCCCCTCTTCTCCTTGCGGGGAGAAGGACAGGACGAGGGGCGCGTTCAAATAAATCACTTTGAACGACGACTTCTCGATGCCGCAAAACAATTCGTCGTCCGCCGCGACCCGGGCAAAACGGTCATTGCCGGCTATCCCTGGTTTTTGGATTGGGGGAGGGACACGCTCGTCTGTGCGCGCGGTTTGTTAGCCGCCGGAATGACTGAAGACGTCAGGCAGATCCTGCTCACGTTTGCAAAGTTCGAACAGGACGGTACGCTGCCCAACGCAATCTATGGCGACAACGCTTCGAATCGCGACACGTCGGATGCGCCGCTGTGGTTGGCCATGGCGTGCGCGGACTTTTCAGAGGTTGTACCTCACGATTTTTATTCAACGCCGGTGGATGCCCGTCGCACCATCCGCGACGTGCTGGCAAGCATCGCGCAAAATTATTCGAGTGGCACTCCCAACGGCATTCGCATGGACGCGGATTCAGCGTTGATCTGGAGCCCGAGCCATTTCACATGGATGGACACAAACCATCCCGCCGGCACGCCGCGCGAGGGTTATCCGGTGGAAATCCAGGCTTTGTGGATTCGATTGCTGCGCCAGCTCGAACAACATTCAACACCCGCTGAACAAAAGAAATGGGGCGACCTTGCCAATCGCGCGGCCGCGTCGCTTGAAAAACTGTTCTGGCTGGAGGAGCGGGGCTGGTTTGCCGACGTGCTGTTCGCGGAGTCACGTGTCCTCGCGCGCGATGCCGCGCCGAGTGACGCACTGCGCAGCAACTGCCTTTTCCCCGTGAGCCTTGGCCTGGCAACCGGTGAACGGGCCAAACGCTGTGTTGAAGCGGCACAAACCTATCTGCTCGTGCCCGGCGCTTTGCGAACGCTCGCTCCACTGCCCGTATCCGTGCCATTGCCGATCCACGGCAATAGTAACGGTGAACTTTTGAATAACCCCGCCGAGCCGTATTGGCCGCGTTACGAATGTGATGAGGACACGCGCCGCAAGCCGGCCTATCACAACGGCACGGCGTGGACCTGGACGTTCCCACATTTTTGCGAAGCACTGGCGCGCGCGTGGGATTTTGCGCCCGAAGCGGTCGTGGCGGCAAAGGTGTATCTGGGCAGCATGGAGCAATTAATGAACGAAGGTTGCCTCGGCCAGATTCCTGAAATTCTTGATGGCGATGCGCCGCATACCCAGCGCGGCTGCGACGCGCAGGCATGGGGTGTGACCGAAACTCTGCGCGTGTGGAAATTATTGAATTCGCCCGGCACGCGGGCAGAATAACAACGTGAACTTCCGCGATAAGCTCATCGGCCGGGACCAATTGCCGGCCTGGCGCGCGGCGCTGCGTGCCGCGGGCAAAAAACTGGTCGTGACCAACGGCTGCTTTGATCTTCTCCATGTGGGCCACGTAAGTTATCTGGAATCGGCCCGTAACCTCGGTGACGCCCTGCTCGTCGGGGTGAACGGCGACGACTCCGCGCGGCAGTTGAAGGGAGAGGGCCGACCGGTGAATGCGGCGGCGGATCGTGCCGCCGTTTTGGCTGCGTTGGCCAGTGTGGATGGTGTTTGCATTTTT